>NZ_CP157823.1:2125715-2834287 GCF_041898185.1 Corynebacterium belfantii
GTCGATGCACCCCGCGTGCCAGGCAGTAGCTCCAAAGCTGGGGGTTTCATGGCACACGGCCCGTCAATGGACTTAAGCCTGCCCGCCGTGCGGGAAACATCCCAGAACCTGTGCCTGAAGATTTGGCCGCCGAGAACGCGAGGCTACGTCGTGAAAATCAAGAGCTACGCGACACTAACGAGCTGCTGAAGGCTGCCTCAGCTTTTTTCGCGTCGGAACCAGACCCCAAACGTTAAGAAATGATCCGATTCATCGATGAATACCGGAGTAGTTTTTCCGTCGAGTTCATCTGCACTGGCGTTGAAAAATAACCGGGCTGGTGGGTTTATCACCTCGCGTGGGTATCGCCAGTCCAAGGCCCGAGGACTTAAGTGCTCGTCGCCTTCGTGACAGTTGTGCTGATTGAACGCATTAGTGCTGTTCATCGGGATAATTACAGCGTCTTAGGTGTACGGAAAATGTGGCATGCTCTTTACCGTGACGGAATTGATATCGGTCGTGAACAAACTGCTCGGTTGATGTGCCTAGCCGGTGTTTCTGGCAAAGGCAGATCACCTCTCACAACCCGTAAGCCTAATGTGCCTGATCTGCGCCCAGACTTAGTCGAGCGTGAGTTCAAAGCTTCGGGCCCGAATAAACTGTGGGTGGCCGATATTACGTATGTGCGCACGAACAATGGCTTTGTGTACGCCGCGTTTGTCACCGACGTTTACTCCCGGAGGATCGTTGGGTGGGCGTTATCAGACTCCATGCGGACTTCAGGTGTTGCCGCTGCAAGCTCTTAACCAGGCGACCCAAGTGTGCTGAACAAACAACAGGGCTCATTCACCATTTAGATCACGGCTCACAGTACGTCAGCGTGGTCTACAACGAGCGACTTGCCCAGCACGGCATTACAGCTTCCACCGGAACTGTCGGGGATTCTTATGACAATGCTCTGGCAGAAAACGTTAACGGCCCCTCACAACAACGAGCTAATCCATACTCACAGGTGGGATGATGTTGTCGAGGTGGAAATCGCGACGTTCGAGTGGGTGTCATGGTGGAACGAAGATAGACTCCACCAAAGCTTGGGATACCGACCCCCAGTTGAAGTGGAAACCGATTTTTGGAAGCAGAACCCGCAACAGGGAATAATAGAAATCAAGGCAAATGCCTAGGAACAAAACCCGGGGCACTTCACGATTCAATTTTCAACAAGTTAAAATTAAGCTTTATACTAGTTTGGAAATAGTTCACTATCAGTTAAGTGGGTATGTATGAAAGCTAGATAAGGCGCTTAGTGAAACGTTAGCCGTGTATCTGGTCGCCACCTCAGCGCCGTCGCTGGTAGCAACTCCGATGCCAAGTAGAGGCGACACTCTTGGAAGGCGTTCACGGGCGCTTGGCTGGGTAAAAATGTGAGGTTTTTCTGCGGAAGTTCAGTCCTTTCAGGCTAAAAATCAAGAACAACGTGGTATTCCTAACTTTTTACGTTTGAAACCTGGTTTGGGAGATGCGATTGAGACTTGCGTCAAATTCACTAACAATAGTTATAAGAATGATCCCAACGATCCTACATCTAAAAGCAATTAATTTACCTTGCTGAAGACCCGCTAGTGATGAAAATGAACTAGCCCCCAAAAGTTGGACTGGTTTAATTCTAGGTGGTTAGGGGTTCAAGGGCCTGATTCCGATAGTGCATCGGGGTCAGGCCCTTGAGTCGTTGTTGGATGCGTTCGGTGTTATACCACTGGATGTAGTCTTCGACAGCTTGGGTGAATTCCTCGACGGTTCCAAAAACTTCTCCGTGGTACATCTCGGTTTTTAAGTGTCCGAAGAAGTTCTCCATTACTGCGTTGTCGTAACAATTAGCTTTACGCGACATTGACTGAACACCGCCGTTGTCGTGGATTAGATTACGCCAGGTTGAATGCTGGTACTGGAAGCCTTGATCGGTGTGCATCATCCATCCAGGCTTCGGCGCACAGGCTGCAATCGCCTTTGTTAGGGAATCGGCGGTGAATGCTATCGACGGTGATGTAGCCACGGTGTGACCTGACTTGGCTCAATTTAGTCAGACGGTTGGGGCAGCTTTTCGGTGAGTTCGCGGATGTCAGCGGGCAGGTCGGTTTGTGCATGGAGGGTCTGGCCTGCGATTTCGACGGTAAACGTCCGGTATTTCTTCAGGGTTCGCACTAATCGCTTCAACGACAGGCCCGTGGCTTGTTCCAACACGTGGCCTGTGGCCATCGCGGCCATCACAATGGTTAGGTGTGCGTGGATGGAGTCTTCTTTACGGTGATAAATCGGTCGGGCTTTCAGGTCTGATTTCGCCATTCGGAACGATTTCTCGATCGTGAACAGGCGCCGGTAGGCACCGATGACTTCCTGGGGTTTTAAGTCTGTGCGTGAGGTCTCGTATCCTTTAATCCCGGCCAGGGTTAGGTGCTTGTTGGCTAGGGTGTGGTTGACCTGCTTATTCGGGGCCTTGAGGTTGACGTATCGATTCCGCTTGACGGGTATCTTTCCGTCAACAGCACGCTGGGCTTTATCTAGTTGTTCGCCGATGCCGCGCCTTGTGCGCCGAGCCCTATCGTAGGAATACTGGTAATAGGTCACTGCCTGCGGTTTGCCGCTGGTGCGGCGTTTGTCGCTGTGGTGACGGTGGGTCCAGATGTGTCCGTCGTCGTAGTCGGTGTAGCTGCGCCCTTCCGCTGCATCTAGCCAGGCTTTAATTGGTTCTGGGATTTCGCGTTCTTTCGTGCCCAGAATGTAGTCCAACCCGGCATCGATAATCGCGGTCTTGTTGGCGGCTGAAAACATGCCAGCATCAGCAACAATCGTGATGTCGTCAAGGTGGTAGGCGTCTTTAAGACGCAGGATCATTGGCAACATGGTGTGCGTTTCCGCACGATTGCCTTCAAACGCGCCGATCGCCAAGGGCAAGCCGGTGGAGTCGGTGAGCATCCCGACAGTGATCTGGGGTTCGAGTCGGCGTTCTTTACTAAACCCGGGTTTGCGTAGCTCGTCGGGCACGTCAGTTTCAAAATACAAGGTTGTCACATCGTAGAGAACCATCACACCAGGACCAATGGCCGCGTGTGTGGCTAGCGCGTGGGTTATCTGGTCGCGGAAGTCTTTGTCGGCATACCGCGGAAGGTAGCGCTTTATAGTCGCGTATGAAGCCGAGGCCACGCCGACTTCTGCCAGAGTTTCAATGGAATCAAACTTGGAACCCGGCGAGATAATACGGGCTTGGACCAGGTTGAAAAACACCTCGTCCTTGCCGCTTGCCGTATCCAGGCCAAGGAGTTGGAAGGCCCCGCGAATCGCGTCTAGGAGAAGACCTGCGCGTTCACCGGATACCGTGACGGGATTATCAACCGTGCCTGTTCCAGACACAGCAACCGCAGAAGGCAACACTTTGAGGTCAAGTGAAATTTGCTCGCCATCGACAAGCCGCTGAGCCTTGACCATCAGCGCTGCGAGATCGTGGTCGGTATGGGCGGAGCCGACGTGTTCGATTTCAGGTTTGCGGTTGCGGTACCGCCAGATGATTTGAACAGCGGTCGCACCCGACGCCGTCGGGACCCGGCGGATACTCGGTGACATATTCAACAGCCTACCGGCACCCCCACCGCTACCCGCTTAGTCAGACAAAACCCGCACTCTGATACCCAACCCCACAGGCAGAAACGTCAATATGAACTACAACACACCAAAATGAGCCAAGTCAGGAGGCTTCGGCGCACAGGCTGCAATCGCCTTTGTTAGGGAATCGGCGGTGAATGCTATCGACGGTGATGTAGCCACGGTGTGAGCGACAATACAGCGGTCGAAGAGATCCATTACCGGTGATAAATACACTTTGCGGCCTGCAACCCTAAATTCGGTAACGACGCTGACAAAGACGATGTTGGGCTTGTCTGGAGTGAATTTACGGGCAAGCTTATTGTCAGCAATGCGACTGATAGTTCCTGTGTAGGAATTATAGGGCCTGCGCTGACGGATTTTAGCCCGAAGACCCATCTGGTGCATGAGCTTGTAGACGAGTTTGTGGTTGACCACCCAGCCCTTGTTGCGCAAGTCCAGCAACACTCGCCGGTAGCCGTAGCGATGCTTGTTGGCTTCGAAACTTTCTAGGATTGCGTGCTTTACCGCAGCATGTTTATCCGGCTTATCGAGTCGCTTTTGATGGTAGAAGAATCTCGCCCGCGGCATATCTGCCGCCGCGAGGAGATCTGCCAAGCGGTGTTGTGACTTGAGGATGACGATCGCCTGGGCTTTCAGGCGTGTCCCTGGTTCCTCAAGTCCCGCAATTTTTTTAAATAAGCATTTTCAGCCCGCAACCGTTCGTTTTCGCGACGCAGCTTATCTTCTTCAGTAAGCACCTTCGGCTTAGCTGAACCTTTAGGCCTGCCCTTCGGTTTCAGCTTTAACGCGTCATCACCACCTTTGCGCCATTTTCGCGACCAATATCCGACCACTTGATCCGACGACAGACCAAACTCACGGGCCAGATCCATCTTCGACTCGCCAGCTAGATGGCGTTGGACAACTTCCTTTTTGATTTCGAAAGAGTACTGCTGCTTTGAAGGCTTTTCCACAAGACATAGCTTGCCATGGAGCAAGAACCGACGAAACAAAGCACGGACTGGGTAAACACCAACACCAACATGATGAGCTGCAGCCCAATAACTATAACCCTGCTCGAAAAGAGCCACCAATTCTTCCCGCTGTCCCGCCGACAACGAACTACGTGCACACATACAACTGCTCCCCACTAGTAGGTAACTGATTTCTCAGTCCAACTAATGGGGAGCAGTTCAAAAACGGCCAGGGTTTTACCGCTATACCAAAGCCTGTTTTGGGAATGGTCTAATTCTGATGAAAGTAAAAAATTCATCCTTGACCACGGGGATTCAGTAACGGTTGTATATAAGCACATCGTTACTGAAGATGATTTGTCGAAGCGGAACTTGCCAGAGGGCTCAAACTATCCCATAAGCAATTCAGGGAGCGCGGTACCTGATTGTACTGTGTCTCTGGGAGTTATTTACGGCTGGTCTTCTTTGGCTGCGGTGGTTCCTTGGTTGGTTGATTTTTCAGGTCGATCGTTTTGTTCTTTAGGCGCTAAAATCCAATGCAGCATGGAAAACCCAAGTAAGCTCTTTTCTCTCCACTTCTATCTCTAAGAAAAAGATTCAACTCCAGCTGTTGCACTTTCCTTATGGCTGGTAGGCCATTCATAAAGTTCTCACAGTAATTATCCAGTGTGGCTTGGTAAAAATCGTTATACACATGGGTTCACAGAATTATGTTCCCATCACATCATGAAGGAGAACACAGATGCCTGCACTTTCGCGCATCTTAGGGTTAGATATAGCCCGTTCATTTGCCATTATAAGCATGATTGTCATACATATGGCCTCGCTCGTATGGTATAATAAGGTCATTCTCAATGGTCTTTCCGCAGCACTATTTGCTATATTTGCAGGTATTACGTTGATGATCATAGGCCGCGATTTCACTGTAGTTTCGTTCCTGCGGATTCTTACGCGTGGTTGCATAATTACCTTGATCGGAATAGCGCTGTTGCCCGTCGGCGGAGAAATCCAAGTCGTTCTCGTGGTTATCGGAATTACTATGATCCTCGTTTCTTGGGTTCCACCATTGCGTTGGTGGTGGAAACTCCTCCTCTTTATTGTGGCAACTGTGGCTGCGACTGTGAAGTATGCCCCTATGACCTTGCCTCAGATTTACCCCTTGTTAGCTTATGTCGCCTATCTCGTCGCAGGAATGCTGCTCTTTGAGGTGTATGTACGAGGTCATCGTGCTGCTGTTCAGTGGGGAGTTACTGCAGCTGGTGTCGCCCTCGCCGCCGTGGGTTTCTACTTCCGCTTTACTCCGGATGTACCTAGCTGGCTGCGTTTCACCGGCCATACGGGCGTGCTGGGGGAGATTGTATTGTCGGTTATGGTCGCTGCGATCGTACTGCATCTGTGCCTTATTGTTGGCCGCACCGTGCCCAAGCTGACCTATCCCTTCGCTGCCCTCGGTGCAATGTCTTTGACTATCTACATTCTGCATGTGCTCACTGCCTACTACTGGCAGAGTCACATCGCTTTGCATAACACCGGCTGGGCCTGTGCTTTCATAGTATTCTTCCTCGTGTTTGCTACCCTGTGGCACCGCATAATAGGGAAGGGGCCAGCCGAGTGGGTTGTTTCCAAAGCCATCAACATCGCCGTTCCTGCCGGAAAGAAGGATCACCATGCAGCATAAACTTATTCCTACCCTGCTTACCATCGGTGTTATCGCGTTCATTGCGTCCCCAGCCAGCGCCCTTGAATACGGCGAGCCGGCCGGGGATTCTGCCGAGGCTCGCGCAGTTGCTGAGTTGAAGATAGGTCGCGTAGGAAATTTTGGCGATTGCACCGGTACCCTCGTTGCTGAGCAGTGGGTTATTACTGCACGTCATTGCCTCTCTTCCGTCAACAATGAGGGCACGCAAGCCCGTATTAACAAAACTATTTATGAAGCGGATTCGTGGGCACTTTCCCCGGTATCTGATGCTGCCCTTCTCCACCTCACTACCCCTGTTGCCGGTGTTAAGCCTGCAACTATTGCCACCGATATACCGCAGCCCGGCCAGCGAGGTACCATCTACGGATGGAGTAGCAGCTCCCCGATGGCTCGAAGAGGTCTCCTACCCAAGGCAGAAATGGAAGTTTCTGAGATCCTTGGTGGCATTCCGTCCGGCCATGTCGCCGAAGAGGGGAAACAACCAGATGTCGCCGAAGAGGGGAAACAACCAGATGCCCCAGAAGGGGGGGAAAGTGTTCCGGCTGCCGAGGCAATGCCCGGTATTCCTATGCCCGGTCCTGGCAGTCTCGGTGAGACGTCGACGCCGCCAGAGGGCGCTAGTTTGCCGGATGGTCCGACGCCGCTAATCGGAAGCGCCCTCCTCGATGTACATTCGACAGGCCGTGCTGGTGTGCAGGGTGGTGACTCCGGTGGTCCCTTCTTTGTGGATGGCAAACTTGCTGGACTTATGACCGCGGGTACCTCAAACGGAGATCCGGATTTGCCGTCACCTAGTGCTGCGATTACCACGCTGTCCGGTGCTAAAGAGTGGATCGACGGAATAGTGAGCGGACGTGATACAGAGTCTATCCTTACCGCGAAAAACTCACCTGAGCCGCCGAAAGTTCCTCAGACCAGTGGTGATCACGTGTGGTTGTATGTCGGTATCGCGACGATTGGGCTTCTTGCTGCTGCGGTTTTAGGACGTATTCCAGGTTTGCGCGATCGCCAGCCCTAGAAGGTCTATATGGCTTCCTACTAGACTTGGGCGGCTGCACCTGTGTCACCCAATTCGGGCACACAGGTGCAGGCCTAGAGGTTTAAGAAAGTGCTGACAAAAGCATAGAATACACCGGACTTCCCCTATCTTTGCTTATAGGGCGAGGTTGGGGAGTGTTATCTCCCTGTTTTATATGACGATCACCTTTTCGTACACGCTTCTCCACGCTTGGATCAGGTGCGCGGTCACCCCTAGCTCGTAGGCGATGGCCCCGGGGCAGGGGCCATGCAAGCGCTCGGCCACCGCATACTCGCCGGGGGTGATGAGAATACGGGCGGCGAAACGGTCAGCTCTTTTCTCTCGCCACCCATCATGCTCGGGCGGATCACCGTAGTGGGCGTGCCCCAGTTCGTGAGCGAGGGTGCACAGCGTTTCCCTGTCACCCATTCCAAGCCGGAGGCTGACTATGCGCCGGTGGGGGAGCTATGCAGCTTTGGGGCCGCCTTTATGGGCTCTTCGTAATTGAGGGTGTAGAACCGGTCTGAAGCCGCCGGACTCGAGCAGACATCTCGCAATGTAGTGCGTGAGGTTGCGGTATCCCAGTGCTAAGCCCCGTAGGTGTTCGAGCCTGCCATTGATCGCTTCGGTAGGCCCGTTCGATGTTCCCAGTCGGGTGAAAAACGCCAGGACATCAGCAGCTCGACGCTTCAGAGTCCGTCCTAACCGCTTGAGTTCGACCAGTCCTGTTGGCAGATTCGTTGTCAGATCGTCGATGACTAATTGTAAGGGCTTCTTGCCCTCGTTGCCGTCGTTGGTTCGGTAGGCGCTCACAATGTCTTGATAGACGGCCCAGGTGACTTCGACGGCGGTGAAATTGGCGTTGGCGAACAGGCCTACGATCCCCTCTCCTGCTGCTTGGCCGTGAGCAGATCAGCACCGGTGTGCAAAGTCCTACGCGCCCGATACAACGGGTCTGTCGCTCGTCCGCGATGCCCGGTGGTCTCCTGCTGAATGCGGCGGCGTACCTCGTCGAGGGGTATCACCGGCGAGTTTGACGACGTGGAACAGGTCCATGACTTCGACAGCCTCGGGCAGTTCCTCAACGGAGGCTGTTTTGAAGCCGGAGAATCCGTCCATCGCGACGACGTCGATGCCATCACGCTAGTCTTTCGTTCGGGTGTTCAACCATTGTTTGAACACCTGTTTCGACCGTCCGGGCACCATGTCGAGCAGGCGTGCCGGCCTGTTTCCTGGCTGATGGGAATCAGGTCGATGATGACGGTGACGTACTTGTCACCGCCCCTGGTGTGCCGCCAGACGTGTTCGTCGACACCAATGACGCTGACCGACTCGAACCGGGCCGGGTCGACGCGGTCAGCAGTCGATGTCCCTGCGCGAGGATCGCGGAGTTCGCGGTGTGCCAGGACACGGCGAGTTTGTATGCGATCACGGACACGGTGTCGTGGTCGATGACAAGGGCACACAGCGCCCAGTCGAGGCCGGTTCGCGAGATCTTCGCTCGTGGTGGCGCCACAGCAGTGGTGTTTTGACGCCATACGCGGCCGCATTCGACGCATTTGTACCGGCGGAGGCGAATGTGAAGCGTGGTGGGCCGGTGGCCGAAGGGTTCGTAGGCGAGGCAGCGGACGACGGTATCGCGGACGATCCCGTGTCCGCCACACCGTCACCACCAGTCATCGGCAGTGTTGGGCTGGCATTCCAAAATGGCTTTGTGCCCGGTGATGTGCTGGCCAATGCAAGTAAGGTCGAGGGAGTCGAGTCGGCAGAATGTTGTGAGGTCAGGAGATGAGAAAGTAGGCTTGGACACGTCGAGGTCTTTCGGATGGAGTGTGCTAGAACTTCCATCATCGGAAGACCTCGGCATCTATCCGGACAGCGCCACGCCGTGTCCTGGAATCACTGATCCACACCCTCAATTACGAAGAGCCATCAAAGTCCGTGATGGTGGCCGTGTAGTTAACAAGAGTGCCTATATGGTTATCGGTGTTGATGTCGACGGAATCAAAAACATTGTGGGCTGGTGGATTGCCAAGGAAGAAGACGCGTCCTTTTGTGCGTAAGTATGCTCCAACCTGTCAAACCGTGGGGTCAAAGACGTCTTCATTGTCTGCTGTGACGAGCTTCAAGGGCCTGCCTGAGGCAGTGGAGGCAACCTGGCTAGGTTCGATGGTGCAAACCTGTGTGGTGCATCTTATTCGTGCTGCTAACCGGTGGGTAGCCTACAAAGACCGCAAGCCCGTGTCGGCAGCGTTGAAGAAGGTTTATACCGCCTTTGATGAGGCCGGTGCGGCGGCGGCACGGTCAGAATTCGCAGATTCTGAGCTGGGAGAGAAATACCCCAGGTCCGTCAAAATCTGGCGCGACGCGTGGGAACGGTTCGTGCCGTTTTTTGCAGTTCCCGCCGGCAGCTCGCAAGGTTATCTACACCACGAATTCGATTGAGTTGTTTAACAATGAGCTGTGTAAAGCTACCTGCAACCGCGTCCAATTTACTAGCGATGAGTCGGCGTTGAAGACGTTGTGGTTGATGATCTGCAATATCGAAGATAAACGCTTAGCTAAGCGAGCCAAGTAAGGCTGGCGAGTTGCTGCCTCAGCCGGCCGCCTTGTCGAAGGCAGGAAAGTCTCCGGGTGGAAACAAGCCATCAACCAAATGGCCGTCGCCTACCCGGACCGCTTCGACCAATACCTCTAGAAATCATCCCCCCACACAAACAACTTGACACGCTCCTTTGGTGGTGGGGTTCAGCCCCAAGCGCTACAAGTACGACGTGTATTTACTCGGTAAGCAAAAAGAAAAAGCCGAAGCCGCCGTCAACGAAACCACACCAACTCGTCTTCCACGGTTCGTGTCCAAGGCCGGGACGAAGCTTAGTGTCAACGAGGAAGCCTACGACAAGGCCTTGTCGCTAGCCAGTTGGAAAGGCTACGTCACCAGTATTTCCCAGGAGCAGTTGTCTAGTCGAGATGTCATGAGTTTTTACCACGAGCTCTACCACATCGAAAACGCCTTCCGGATGGCGAAAACCGATGTGCAGGCGCGACCAATCTTCCACCGTACGCACGACGCTATCCGTGCTCACTTGACGGTTGCGATGGCGGCGTTAGCCATGTCAAAGCACGTATTCCTCATAAGTGGTGTGACCGCGCCGAAACTAGTGGAGCGTCTTAAAAGGCTGCGCCACGCCACCATTGATACCGGCACACACCGCTACGACATCCCGCCCAACATCGACGAAGAAACCACGAACCTCATCACCACGATCCTTGAGGCCTAAGCCGAAACTCGCGGACTAAACCAAATTGTGAAAGTCAGGTAAAAGTCATCAGTCTTTCTATGGCGGGTGTTACTTGCCGGCGCAGCGCCGTACGGCGCGCCCTTATAACAAGAAATATCGCCAAATTGTCTCACTTTGTTAGGCCTCTACCTAATTGCGACATGCATTTATGTTCCATGTACTGGGAAAACACGCCTTATCGCCACGAGCATGCCCTATGCTTACCAGGAAAGCACGAATCCCCGCGCACAATCTCTTTTGAGACCGCGGCGGGGATGAGACCACTGAGCCTGGAGTGGGTACCTGCTTACGGCAGGAGAGCCCGCAGCTGAGCCGGAAGTATCGACTTAATGAACGGCAGAGCGGCGGCCAGGATGCCGAGAACCGCGACGATGGCGCCGATTACTGCTCCGTTGGTCGAAGGCAGAGCGCGTTTGTCATCGGGCTTATTCGGGCCATCGGGCTTATTCGAGTTGTAGTTCCGACCGGCGATGCACTCATCCAGCGCTTTCCTGAGGTTTTCGTTGGCGGTGAGCCTCTTCCTTTTCTCCTCCAGCTGTCTCGTCAAGTCCTTCTTCATTGCGTCGCTAAGATCGGGGCTAGCCAGTTTTTGTTTAAGCTCCGCTATCTTCGCGTGAAGGGTAGACAGATGACTTTCTCCGTAGTTCGCTTTGAGATGATTAGCTTTTCCTTGTTGACATTTACCGTCGGAGCCAAGTTTGTATAGCTAGCTTCTTCATCAGTTTGCTTAATGGTGCAGGTCATATCTTCATTGACCGTGACAGTCAGGGCATTCGCCGGCGCAACAACCGCACCAGAGGCCACGGCGACGACAGCGAGGGACGCGAGCGAACGCTTGAACATAGGAATCTCCTTGGAAGAGTAAAAGGATGAGACTGCTGTGAGACAAAAGTAATTTCCTTACTTTATCGATAGTTGCCGCCCGCTGTCAAAACGCGAAACGGTGAAAGATAACGTAATTTTTATCCCTGGTACCCCGGGAGCAAACATCTCGCTCACGGGCCATGACTTTTCGCCCGTAGGTGACTTTATGCCAGGGGTTTCAAGCAACTCGAGACATAAAAAGACCGAGTCGCAGCCAGGACGGCTGGGCTCGGCGTGAGCACCCGACTTTCACAACAAATCCGGTGTTTTCTGAGTCCTAACGCTGTGGCCTGGGGTTATGTAGCTCTTCGTAATTGAGGGTGTGGATCAGTGATTCCAGGACACGGCGTGGCGCTGTCCGGATAGATGCCGAGGTCTTCCGATGATGGAAGTTCTAGCACACTCCATCCGAAAGACCTCGACGTGTCCAAGCCTACTTTCTCATCTCCTGACCTCACAACATTCTGCCGACTCGACTCCCTCGACCTTACTTGCATTGGCCAGCACATCACCGGGCACAAAGCCATTTTGGAATGCCAGCCCAACACTGCCGATGACTGGTGGTGACGGTGTGGCGGACACGGGATCGTCCGCGATACCGTCGTCCGCTGCCTCGCCTACGAACCCTTCGGCCACCGGCCCACCACGCTTCACATTCGCCTCCGCCGGTACAAATGCGTCGAATGCGGCCGCGTATGGCGTCAAAACACCACTGCTGTGGCGCCACCACGAGCGAAGATCTCGCGAACCGGCCTCGACTGGGCGCTGTGTGCCCTTGTCATCGACCACGACACCGTGTCCGTGATCGCATACAAACTCGCCGTGTCCTGGCACACCGCGAACTCCGCGATCCTCGCGCAGGGACATCGACTGCTGACCGCGTCGACCCGGCCCGGTTCGAGTCGGTCAGCGTCATTGGTGTCGACGAACACGTCTGGCGGCACACCAGGGGCGGTGACAAGTACGTCACCGTCATCATCGACCTGATTCCCATCAGCCAGGAAACAGGCCGGCACGCCTGCTCGACATGGTGCCCGGACGGTCGAAACAGGTGTTCAAACAATGGTTGAACACCCGAACGAAAGACTAGCGTGATGGCATCGACGTCGTCGCGATGGACGGATTCTCCGGCTTCAAAACAGCCTCCGTTGAGGAACTGCCCGAGGCTGTCGAAGTCATGGACCCGTTCCACGTCGTCAAACTCGCCGGTGATACCCCTCGACGAGGTACGCCGCCGCATTCAGCAGGAGACCACCGGGCATCGCGGACGAGCGACAGACCCGTTGTATCGGGCGCGTAGGACTTTGCACACCGGTGCTGATCTGCTCACGGCCAAGCAGCAGGAGAGGGGATCGTAGGCCTGTTCGCCAACGCCAATTTCACCGCCGTCGAAGTCACCTGGGCCGTCTATCAAGACATTGTGAGCGCCTACCGAACCAACGACGGCAACGAGGGCAAGAAGCCCTTACAATTAGTCATCGACGATCTGACAACGAATCTGCCAACAGGACTGGTCGAACTCAAGCGGTTAGGACGGACTCTGAAGCGTCGAGCTGCTGATGTCCTGGCGTTTTTCACCCGACTGGGAACATCGAACGGGCCTACCGAAGCGATCAATGGCAGGCTCGAACACCTACGGGGCTTAGCACTGGGATACCGCAACCTCACGCACTACATTGCGAGATGTCTGCTCGAGTCCGGCGGCTTCAGACCGGTTCTACACCCTCAATTACGAAGAGCCACTTTCTAGAGGGGGACAGTGAAAGTGCACGCTAAAACATCAGTGTGAATTCCAGTATATCTTGATTCTTATCCTAAGTCTCTCCTAAAAACTAAATGGCATGGGAGGAGATGATTACTGATGCGAGAAAAATAGGGAACAATCCTGTGAGATAAAAACTCATTTGCTCGGGTGAAAAGGCCCCGAATACCCCAGTCTCTATGAAACTAAGTTGCTCGACGAATCTCTTCTTGCTTCGGGTCCAACCACACCACACAACCGTAGGGACGATAAACATAGCTGCGATGAGAGGGTGCGAAGGTTGATAAATAAGCCAAAAAACGACGGCCGCTAGCAGTGAATAAACGAATAACAATATGCTTTTCGGATATACGCTGCCTTCTAGTCGGGAAAAATCTGCACACCGAGCTACCGCTCCGCCAAGCACCGCCCAACACAGCAAGAAAAAGATGCAAGATTGCACAGGAAGAGTCTGCACTAGACTCCAAGTCAAAAGGACAATAGCAAGCCCAAATAAAATCAAGTATGGCTTCCTGATGATTCTCGCAAATGTTAAAAAAGCATAATTCGTCGTTGGCGGAATTTTAATCCATCTCAAATGAGTAGTCGCCACAGCAGCATGAATAATTTCTGAATCTAGAACTACCCCGCTTGCCTGGGTAACAATTTTGGTCCGCCCAGCACTTAAGAGTTTTGGGATCGTGTCTTTGCGTAGAATTAACGGTGCAATCCTTAAAATTGCGGCTATCGCCGAATACAGTCCAATGTGACCATTGGCCGTTCCGACGACCAGCCCCACGGAGGTGCAGCTAAGGATCTGCGATACAACACTAAAAATATTAAGCCGCATCTCCTGCGATGGTTGAACCTTATAAACCCAGTCTGTAGGGGAAATGGACTTAATTGGAAAAAATTGTTCAAGAAGCACGGCCGTGACAAATAAAGAGAAAATGTGAACGATTATTCGCCAAGAGTACTCACCGGTAACGTTGTGACTATACGCCTCAGTAGCGATCCAATCCAAAATAAAAAATGCAGTAAAAGCTGTAACTACAAGCCAGCCTGCCCACTTCACTTTGTATCCTAAATCTTGCGCAACATTGATGATAAGTGAATTTTCTTGCTGCATAGATCAAGCACTCTTTTTGAATGACTTGCGAGAATAACAATCAAGCCTTCGGAGGCTTTAGATTCCAAAATTGTACAAAGCCTCTCAATCCAGAAATCATCAAGATGACGCTCAGGCTCATCCAAAAGCAATACCTGTGGCTCTCCCCCCCCGATAGCTGTGTCGCAAGGGAGAAGCGTTGTTGCTGTCCGCTTGAGAGTCTTGAGGGCGACAGATCAAGTAACTCTGACAAGTCCCATGTTTTTATCGTCTCGGAGAAAGAAATCTTCCGTGTCTTCTCGAGCAGTTTAATATGTTCCCCAATCGACATATCGGGGTAAAAAACTGGCGAATCTACGTAAATAATCTTGCCGATCGACTTAATGGAGTATGTCTTTACACCATCAAGTAGAACCTGTCCGTCCAAAGGGTAAAGCTCCCCGGCTAACGTACGAAGGACGGTCGACTTTCCAGAACCATTTCTTCCTACAACGCCATATATACAGCCACCAGAAAACTCTTGCTTTAAAGAACAAAGTGTTGTCGAATAACCTACTGAAGCATCTACTCTAAGCATGTTTCCATACTACGACACCCCCATTATCAACCTAGGCGGGAGGAATCGGACCTGGCCTCTGTTTGGTAGACATCTACATTCTCGGCCGTTCAGGCTAGGAGAAAAGATATTCTACCTACTATGTCTAAGTTCTAATCTGAGCAATTCAAGCGTAACGCCGTTGCTCTCTATGAAAACAATGAGAACTTGTCTCTGGCTGCTGCCGCCGCCGAACTGGGGGTCAACCGTGCTTCATGACATCAGTGGAAGATAAGAACTCGGCACTGGTAAGAGGACCCGCATGATCGAGACTAAAGCCCAAGCAGAAGCAACCTCCGACGCAAAACGTATACGTGCATTGGAAAAAGAAAACGCAAAGCTGCGCGAACAACGAGATAATTGTGCGTAAGGCTACGAAATATTTTGCCGAAGAGACACACTGATGATCGGCTTCCAGTTTGTCGAGGACCACAAGACCGAGTACTCGGTCAAGCGGATGCGCACCGTTTTAAAGCTCACACGTTCATCGTTTTATACATGGAAAGCCACACAAGCCCGCCACACATCACGTATCTGCGCAGACGGTGTACTTAGAGCCCGTATTGCCGCAGTCTTTGCTGAAGAAGACGAACTGTATGGCGCACAACGCATCACTGCTTGACGCAACGACGATGAGCGCTTTGCGCGGGTCAATCATAAAAAGGTTGCCCGGATCATGAAAAACATGAAACTACGTGGATTTAGCAAACGCCGCCGGTGCGTGACTACCTAGCGCAGCACATCAACTCCGGTGTTTGAGGACCTAGTGAAACGACGGTTTCATGCGCAAGCACCAAACCAAGTGTATGTCGGTGATATTTACCTATTTGCCCTGTAGGAACAGCTCTACTATGTATCTGGCCACGGTTATTGACCTGTACTCGCGCAAACTTACCGGTTTTGCGATCGCAGACCATATGCGAAGCAGCCTCGTAATTGAGGCTCTAGACCATACCAATACAGCCCGTGGTGGGCTTGATGGTGCCATCTTTCATTCAGATCATGGCAGCGTGTACACATCAGCAGCGTTTAGCACACGATGCCAGGAACTTGGCGTAATCCAGTCCATGGGTGCTATCGGTACCAGTGCAGATAATGCGTTAGCAGAGTCATTTAATTCCACGATGAAAACAGAAGTCCTGCGTAATAGGAAAGTCTTCGCCAATCCGCTGCAATGCCGGCAGGAGGTATTTCGGTGGTGCATCAGATACAACACACAGCGCCGGCACTTTTGGTGCGGACAGATATCGCCCGATGTCTTTGAAGCCCAATCTATTACACTGACCAAGGCAGCATAACTGCCACTCACCCTGTCTACTTTTCAGGGGTCACGCCCGTTTTGTCTACCTCAACCCGCCCGCAGAAATCGTTGATACTGACCGAATCAAAGCCACCACCAACAGCCTGGAAGGCGGAATCAACTCCCAACTGAAACTACTAGCACGCGCTCACCGCGGCAGACGCGGAGAGCACCAACGCCGAATGCTGGAGTGGTGGCTTTACCTAAAAACAGAACTGCCTGACGATCCCGTAGAAATCGCCAAGCAATCCAACTGGGGCCAGGACCAACTCGCCAAAGTACAACCTCTGACCCACAACGAGAACCAAGCCGACCACGAAACAGGACGACCAGCCCTCTACGACAACGCTATCGACACCAACTACACCCACTCAATCGGCATCCAAAAAGGCCAAATCTAACCCAAGCGACACGCCGAACCAGACACACTTTTGCCCCTTAAGCCATACAACTGCTCCCCACTAGTAGGTAACTGATTTCTCAGTCCAACTAATGGGGAGCAGTTCACTCATCGGTGGTTTCTTTGTTAGTGCGCCCGGAGAGACTTGAACTCTCACGTCCTAAGACACTGGAACCTAAATCCAGCGCGTCTGCCAATTCCGCCACGGGCGCGTTGCTGGGACAAACAATATACGTTCTGGAATGCTTAGCGCAAATCCTCCCCCTCGTGGCTTTTCCGGCGGTTCGCGGTAGGGTTAGTGGTTGTGAGTACTAGCCCTGACCAACAACCTCGCCGTTTTAAGATCCGCTTCTGGCATGTTTTGTTCTTAGCGGTCTTGGTGGCCTGCACGTTCGGCTTGGCGTGGTGGCAGTGGACCCGGTTCCAGTCTGGCACAGGCACGTTCCAGAATTTGGGCTATGCCATCCAGTGGCCGTTTTTCGGTGGCTTTTTCGTCTACGCGTACCGCAAGTTTGTGGAGTATGAGAACCAGCGTTTGTTGGGTGACGATGAGCTTTTCGGGCCGAAAGATAGCGAATCGCCTACGGAAATCGATGAGTCTTTCCTCCCTCAGCGTAGGGAACTCACTGTGGAGGAATTCAATCGTTTGAATCAGCCTGAACGCCGGAAACAATAGGAAACAATAAAGGAGTTTTCTTTTCTCATGTCTACCCCAACCATTCACCCTGAGCGTAAGCGTCGTGTAGCCCAAGCTTTGCGGTACTTTTCGATCGCCGCATGGGCAACCGGTGTGATGCTCCTCGTGCTGGTTGTCCGCATGGTCTGCCAGTACGGTTTGCAGATGGAGATCCCTGAGTGGGCGAAGTACATTGCCCAGGTTCACGGTTTGTTCTACATCGTTTACCTGATCACGTCGTTGAACTTGGGCACCAAGGCACGCTGGTCGCCGGTGAAGTGGCTAGTCACAGCTCTTGGTGGTGTGGTGCCGTTCTTGTCCTTCTTTGTTGAGCACTGGCTTCGTAAGGATGTGACTGGGACGTTCCAGTTGGATCGCAATTAAAAAATGTGCTGAGGAATTCAACTCCTCAGCACATTTTTTATGCGTTGTATCCCGCGATGATGGGTACGAGTTGTTGGAGAGCTTTGCCGCGGTGTGAGATGGCGTTCTTTTCCGCCGGACTCATTTCCGCAGAGGTGCGTCCTGTGCCGGCTGCGTCTTCTTCAGCGGGCACGAACAGTGGGTCGTAGCCGAAACCGTTAGCGCCGCGGGGTGCGGTGAGCATGCGGCCTTCCCAGCGGCCTTCTACGATGTGTTCGTCGCCGTCGGGAGTCACGAGCGCGCAGACGGACACAAACGCCGCGTGTCGACGCTCCTCTGATACATGTTTCATCTGTGCCAGCACCAGCTCGTTGTTGGCTGCGTCGTTGCCGTGTTGTCCGGACCAGCGGGCGGAGAGTACCCCCGGCATTCCGTTGAGCTCTTCGACGGCGAACCCAGAGTCGTCGGCAATCGTGATAAGCCCACTGTGGTGTGCACCCGCACGTGCTTTGATTAGGGCGTTGTCGGCGAAGGTGCGACCGTCTTCCACGGGCTCGTCGTAGGCGTCGATTGCCGAAAGCGGCACTACCTCGACGCTGCTCAGACCTGCGTTTTCCAAGATGGTGCGCAGCTCACCGAGCTTCTTGGCGTTGTTCGAGGCTACGAGTACTTTCACTGTTCTAGGGCTGCCTTCTGTGCGGCGAACAGTTCTTGGCAGCCCTTCTGTGCGAAGTCCAAGATGACGGCAAGCTCATCACGATCAAAGGTGTTGTGCTCGCCGGTGCCCTGGATTTCCACAAAGCGATCGCCCTGCATAATCACGTTCATGTCCACATCCGCGCGGGAATCTTCCTCATAGGGCAAGTCGAGACACACTTGGCCATCGATCACACCGACAGACACCGCAGCTACTGGTGCCTTAAGAGGATTACCAGGGACTACGCCTTGTTCTTTGAGCACTGCGATGGCGTCGGCAAGGGCCACGTATGCGCCGGTGATCGAAGCGGTGCGGGTGCCACCGTCGGCCTGCAGAACGTCGCAGTCGATGTTGATTGTGTTTTCACCAAGCTCGCCAAGGTCAACAGCGGCACGCAGCGAGCGCCCAATCAGACGAGAAATCTCATGGGTGCGGCCCTTCACCTTGCCGCGCATGGACTCGCGAGCATTGCGTTCAGCGGTGGCAGCAGGCAGCATGGCGTATTCGGCGGTGAGCCAGCCTTCGCCGGAGTCACGCTTGAAGCGAGGAACACCGAATTCAACGGAGGCGGTACACATCACGCGAGTGTTGCCGAATTCAACGAGAACACTGCCGGCTGGGTTTGAAGTAAAACCGCGGGTGATTTTAACAGTACGCATCTGGTCGACGGCGCGGCCGTCTGCACGAGAAAAATCAGTCATGCGGTTTACGCTACACTGTCAGCTCCAGACCGCGCTCGCCGACGAGAACCTCGCCGTCAAATTCTGCCCGCGCCGCAGCAAGTGCCTCATTGGTATCACTCCATGGTGGGATGTGCACCAGCATGAGTTTCTTCGCACCCGCCAACCGCGCGAGACGGCCAGCTTCTGCACCACTCATATGCATGTTCGGGGCCTTACCTTCGCTGGTGGCACCCCATGTGGCCTCGCACAAGAACAGGTCGGCGTCGCGTGCACAATCAATCAGATTCTCCGCATAGGCGGCGTCACCGGAATATGCGATGACTTTCCCCGTGCGGGTTTCTTTTAGGCGCAGCGCATAGGAATCAATCGGGTGGATCGTCGGCCATGGGGTGATGGTCACTGCACCAAAGATCTCCTCTTTGCCGGGCTCCCATGGAACAAACGCGAACGTATCCGACATGTCATCCACTTTGTCAATGGAATTACTGCTCAGACGACCCAACACCACTGGTGCATCCTTCGGGCCACCGCAGAGGTTTCGACCCGGCGCGGGTTGGGTGGGGTGGAATCGTCGCCACACCATCAGTGCAGGGAAATCCATGCAGTGATCGGCGTGCATGTGTGAGAACACCACGTGGGCGTCGTTAGGATCTTGAATCCGTTGGAGTTCACCCATCACACCGTGGCCAAAGTCCATCGCAATGCTCGGGGAATTCTCGAACTGGATAAGGTAGCCGGAGGAAGGATTGTCTGGCGCACCTACGCTTCCAGAGCTTCCGAGAATGATCAGCTTCATGCTGCTAACATTGCCACGCTTTGGTGTAAAAAGTGAACACAAGGAACGCACATTACAGACCCGCGAATTTTTCCACGTGCGTCACATGCGGCCCCAAGAACCGCTCCGCCAACTGTGCGAACAGCACCGGATCCCCAGTCGATTCAAATGTGCGAACTGGTGTGGAATCCTCGCTGGCCAGCATGTCTGTCATACTCAACGTTTTAAGAACGTCCTTCGCGGTTTCTTCTGCCGACGATACCAACATGACGTGATCGCCCATCGCCAGCTGAATCACACCCGTAAGCAACGGGTAATGGGTGCACCCGAGCACCAAAGTATCCACGCCTGCGGCTTGCAGAGGTTCCACATATCCTTGCGCAACCCCCAAGATCTGCCGGCCTGACGTTATGCCACGTTCCACAAAGCTGACAAAACTTGGGCACGCCTGTGCATGCACCTCAACCGAGGGGCTCGCCGCAAATAGTTCTTGATACGCCCCCGACTTAATGGTGCCTTCCGTACCAATCACACCGATTTTTCCGTTGCGAGTTGTTGAGACGGCCCTGCGCACTGCGGGAAGGATCACACCTAAGACGGGGACGTCGAAACGCTCCCGAAGATCCCGCAATGCCGCCGACGTCGCCGTGTTGCACGCAATCACGATCATCTTGCAGCCACGACGCACTAATTCCTCACCGATAGCCAGCGACAACTCCCGAACTTGGGCGATAGGCTTTGGCCCATACGGACTGTTGGCGGTATCTCCGATATAAATCACCGACTCGTTGGGCAGCTGCTTCATAATCACCCGCGCTACGGTCAGCCCCCCGACACCTGAATCGAAAATCCCAATCGGTGCGTTATTCACTGCAATTCCTTCCTACGCGGTTTCGGATCATCCGACGAAATAGCAGCACCCGCCACTACTCCACCAACAGCCCCAAACAGGTGCGCCTGCCACGACACCCCAGGCTCCAGCGGCAGCACGCCCCATACCAAGCCGCCGTACATAAACGCTAGGATCACGCCAAGCGCCGCCTGTGCAAGACTGCGATTAAAAATCCCTCGCACCACAAGATACGCCAGCCAGCCATAAATCATTCCCGATGCACCAATATGGCTTGTACCGATCCCGCCGAAAATCCACGTGCCTAAGCCGCCGACCACAGCGACGATGAACGCAACCTCCCAAAACGCCCGCTTACCGGATAGACCGACGAGGAACGCGAAAATCGCGCCGGGGACTGTGTTTGCCATGAGGTGGGCTTGGCTGCCATGAATAAAAGGCGAGGTGAAAATGTGCCATACGCTGGGAATATCTAGCGGATGGATTCCAAGTATTTGTGCTAGGTAGCCGCCAAAGAACACGATATTGATGATGTGAACGGCCCAGATTGCTATTACGTAGCCAAGGGCTGCAAGCACGCCTGTTTTCATTCAGCCACCGCGATTTCCGATAATGCTGTCAGCCCGTATGCCGATGTTGCGTTGACTACAGCGGACACGATTGCTTGAGCTACCACTTCCGCCGCTGCGCGCGATAGTTGCGCCAGCGTATCGACGTCCACACCTGCGCCGTCACCCATCGAAATAGCAAACAGCGTATCCCCATCGAGTGGAGAGTGCGCTGGCCGGATGGCAACCGCGATTCCGTCGTGGCCGACCATCGCCAGCCGCTGTGCTTGCGCTTTTGTTACCGGCGCGTCGGTAGCGATCACACCAATGGTCGTATTGAGCTTAGTTTCTAGCCCTTTGAGCTGCGAAAATTTTTCACAGTCCACGCGCACGTCCGGATCAGCCCACAGGCGACCGCTGCGCGGATCCACCACGGATCCCACAGGGTTTGCCACCACGCCCGCTGCGACCACATAGTCACCCACGCGTTGCGACGCCTGCCCGAATCCGCCCCTGAGCACGCCCGCGGTGGCAGCACAGCCGGCCCCTACCGACCCCACTGCAGCAGCTGATCCGCCATCGAAAGCATCGCGGACTGCTTCTTCACCATCGGCAGCCGTTGGCCGGTGGTACGGATCCCCTACTAGTAAATCGAAGATCACAGCCCCTGGCACGATGGGCACGCTTACCCCGCCTGGCACTGGGAACCCAATGCCACGGGAGTCGAGTGTGCGCATCACACCATCCACGGTTGCAAGACCAAACGCTGATCCACCTGATAACACCACGGCATGGACTCGCTGCACTGTGTTGTGGGGCTCTAGGAGATCTGTTTCTCTCGTACCTGGTCCGCCACCACGAACATCTACTGCACCGATTGCAGACTCAGGTGTTACGACCACAGTGCAGCCTGTATCCCCTAGGCTACGATGACCGACGAGCACGCCGGGGACGTCGATAAGCCCGCCCATTAATCTAGCGAACCCATCATTGCTGTGAGCAGGGATTCTTGAGCAAAAGCGAGCCACTCGACGAGTGCGTCACGATCTTCCGTATCCTGAACCTCGCTCGAAGCTAGGTAAAGGCGAATGTCGTTGAGGCCACCCACCCACGCTTGGGCTTCTTCCTCGCTGACGGTGACGAACACACTGCCGTCCGGCCCCAACGCTTGGCCAATTGCTTGCAGATTACTTAGTTTGGCGCGCGTGATGTCGTTTTCGTGAAGACTTCGCAGCAACGAATTATCACCGTCGAATTCTTCATCGCCTTGCATCTCAAAATCTGGTAGCAGCCGCGCAAGACCTGGGTCTTCCGGTGCCTCAGTATGCCCACCACCCATGCCGGTTAACTCTGCCAGTTCGTCTTTGGGTGCCGACTGTGCTCGCGAAATAAGAACTTCCGATACGTTGGCCGCTAGGTTTCCCAGCACTTCCCTCTCAATTGGCTCGAGCGTACATTGATACCGAGCCCCCTTGAACAGGCCTTTTTTCTTTTTCCAGGCTTCCACGCCGGTTTGTCCTTTCCTAGCCGCCTTGCTGCATTGTGGCCCAAAGACCTGCTGTGTGCAGCTTTTTCACGTCGGCTTCTACTTTGTCTCGCTCACCAGAAGAAACTACAGCTTTGCCTTCGGTATGCACTTGCATCATCAGCTCTGTGGCTCTCTTCTTGCTGTATCCGAGAATTGTTTGGAACACATAGGTGACGTAGCTCATCAGGTTGACTGGGTCGTCCCACACGATGCACATCCACGGCAGATTCTCACTGGATGCCACTTCGACGGCCATTTCCTCATCAAGAGAGGGAGTGGCCATGGGTGAAGAAAGCACCACGTCAGGGGCATTCACGTCATTCGTCGCACCATACATAGTTCACCAGCCTAGTAGGTATTGCCACCGTCACGTTGTTTCGGGGGCTAAGCTGTGAGTCGTGACTCATAATCAATCGACTGCGCTTCTCACCGACATGTATGAGCTGACCATGTTGCAGTCAGCGCTTGCCGACGGCACCGCAGAGCGCCAATGCACCTTCGAGGTCTTCGGTCGACGTCTTCCTAACGAGCGACGCTATGGCGTTGTCGCAGGTACGCCCCGTGTACTCGAAGCTATTCAAAACTTTTGTTTCACCGAAGCTCAGCTTGCCAGCCTGACATTCCTCAACGACGCCACCCTCGAATACCTGCGTAACTATCGCTTCGCAGGGCATATCGACGGCTACCGCGAGGGCGAACTGTACTTCCCGCATTCCCCCATTTTGACTGTTCGTGGCACCTTCGCCGAATGCGTGATCCTCGAAACTGTCATCTTGTCCATCATGAATGCAGACTCTGCCGTGGCAACTGCGGCAGCTCGCATGGTCACCGCCGCCGATGGCCGTACCATCATCGAGATGGGCTCTCGTCGAACCCACGAATACGCAGCTGTTACTGCAACCCGTGCAGCCTATCTGGCAGGTTTTAGCGCTACTTCCAATTTGGAAGCCGTGCACCGGTATGGCATTCCGGGTTCTGGAACGGCAGCCCACGCGTGGACGCTTTTGCATGTTAACGAGGATGGCACACCTAATGAGAAGAGTGCTTTCGAGTCTCAGATAAAAGCCCAGGGCACTGGAACTACGTTGCTCATCGACACCTATGACATTGCTCAAGGTGTGCACAATGCAATCGAGGTGGCTGGCCCCGAGCTCGGCGCAGTACGAATCGACTCCGGCGATCTTGGCGTAATGACCCGAAAGGTCCGTCAAGAGTTGGATAATCTTGGTGCTCATAACACTCAAATTGTGGTGTCCTCCGATCTTGATGAATATTCAATCGCTGGTCTTCGCGGCAATCCGGTCGATGTTTTTGGTGTTGGCACATCTGTTGTTACTGGTTCCGGCGCTCCTACTGCTGGCATGGTGTACAAACTGGTGGAAGTCGATGGCAACCCTGTTTCTAAACGCTCCCGTGGCAAAGGAATGCTCGGTGGCGCCAAGCGTGCAGCCCGTACTCACCGTGCGTCCGGAACCGCTGTGGAAGAACTCGTGTTCCCTTACGAACATCCAGTCCCCCAGGTTGGCACTCTCACATCGGTAGAGCTCACCATCCCACTCATGCGCGATGGTGTGGTTGTTGAAGGACTTCCTACTTTGGAAGAATCCCGTGCTTACTTAGCGCAACAACTCGTCACCATCCCTTGGGAAGGATTGGCTTTAAGCCGCGACGAACCAGTCTTGGCAACTCGCCATGTGGGATTCGATCAGTAACTTTTAGCTACCACGCCGTACCATATTCGGCATGAGTTCCGTTTCCCCATTGGTAGTTTCCACTGACGAACTTCTCAGTGCAGCTGTTGCTGCATTGGGAGGTTCTACGCGTAAAGGCCAAGTTTCGATGGCCAACGCGGTGACCAACGCTTTGGAAACGGAACGCCACTTGGCTGTTCAAGCTGGGACCGGCACGGGCAAGTCGCTTGCCTATCTGGTTCCGGCAATTCGGCATGCGCAAGCCACCAACACCACAGTCGTTGTTTCTACAGCAACGATTGCCTTGCAACGCCAGCTCGTTGACCGCGATCTGCCACGTCTGGCGGACGCTTTGGAGCCTTTGTTGGAGCGTCGCCCGACCTTTGCCATTATGAAGGGCCGTGCGAACTATCTTTGCATGAACAAAATTGCAGCAGCTGAAGGCCCAGAAGATGCTCTGATTAGTGAAGAAGACATCTCGTGGTTGGGAAAGCACGTTGCTCGTATCCACGAATGGGCCAATGACACCGAAACCGGTGATCGCGATAGCCTCGAACCGGGTGTTCCTGATTTGGCGTGGCGCCAAGTCAGTGTTTCTGCTCAAGAATGTATTGGTGCTTCGCGTTGCCCTCATGGTGAAGATTGTTTTGCGGAACGAGCCCGCAAAAAGGCGCATGAGGTCGATGTTATTGTCACCAACCACGCATTGCTGGCGATTGATGCTTTGTCCGAGGTCAACGTATTGCCTGAGCATGATGTTGTGATCGTGGATGAGGCTCATGAGCTCGACGGCCGAATCACAGCAGTGGCAACCAACGAAATCGGTGTGACGGCGTTGTCGATGTCTGCACGACGCGCCGGCAAACTCGGTGCTAATGGTAAAGACGAAAAAGTTGTTGACATCGCTAAAGAGTGGGAAGACGAGATGTTGACCATTGAGTCTGGTCGCATTACTGATCTTCCTGATTCGTTGCGGTCCCAGCTGGTATCCCTTCGCGACGCTTTGTGGTCCCTGCGCGATCAAGTTAGCCACGCTCCCGACGGCGAGGCCGCAAACGATCCAGAACGGCATGCCGAACGCATGTCCCTGTCTAATCACCTGAACGACCAGCATGATTCCGTCGTCCGTATCTTGGAGGTATTCGAAGCCGAAGATCCCAGCACGCACGATGACGTAGTGTGGGTCATCCACGATGAGCGTCGAGGCGTCATGCTCAAAGTCGCTCCACTGTCGGTCGCCGGTTTGCTGCATACGCGCCTTTTCGGCGAAAACACTGTGGTCTTGGCCTCGGCTACGTTGACCATCGGCGGTAATTTCAATGCCATGGCTGCTAGCTGGGGTTTGTCTAAAGGAACATGGGATTCCCTCGATGCCGGTACGCCTTTTGATCCAGCAAAGTCGGGCATTCTGTACACAGCGCGCCATCTCCCCGATCCAGGGCGTGATGGGCTGTCTCCGGAAACACTCGACGAAATCTACAATCTGATTATGGCCGCGGGCGGGCGCACTTTGGGATTGTTTTCTTCTAAACGCGCAGCTGTTCAAGCTACCGAAGAGATGCGCAAGCGCTTGCCTTTCGACGTCCTGTGCCAAGGCGATGACTCCACGGGGGCCTTGGTATCGCAGTTTTCCAAACAGGAAAACACCTGTTTGTTCGGTACATTGAGCCTCTGGCAGGGAGTAGATGTTCCTGGTAAATCGTGTTCCTTGGTGATTATCGACAGAATTCCATTTCCACGCCCTGATGATCCGCTGTTGCAAGCCCGAAAGGAAGCAGCTGATGCCGATGGCCGTAACGGTTTCATGGAAGTTGCTGCCACGCATGCGGCATTGCTCATGGCACAAGGTGCTGGCCGTTTGCTGCGCCACGTCACTGACCGCGGAGTCGTCGCAATTTTGGACACCCGCATTGTAAAGAAGCGTTACGGTTCTTTCTTCTTGTCCTCTCTGCCTGCTTTTTGGCGCACAACAGATTCTTCTGTAGTCCAAGGTGCTTTGAAACGATTGGTGAAAAACTAAAATGTGGCCGACACACGATCTTCCCATTCTGAGTAATAAGTCGCTTATCTTGCGAAAACTCCAGATCGAAGACGCGCCTCGTTTAGTTGAGCTGGCCCAAGATCCAGCTATGCGTGATTTCACAACAATCCCCTCCCCTTTTACTGCGGAAAACGCCCTAGAGTTCATTTCTGCTAGTTCAGTTCCCACCGATTCCGTTATTCGATGGGCAATCGCGGCTGCGGATAAGCCCAGCACCTATCTAGGCACTATTGAGCTGCGCGTGCAGTCCCCCATTTGTGTCGATATTGGTTATTCACTTCACCCCCATGCTCGTGGCTTAGGCATCATGCCCAAAGCCGTACAGCTTGTTAGCAACTACGCGTTGTCAGTCGGATTTCACCGCGTCGAAATTAAAATACGTACTTCAAATGTTGCCTCAAGACGTGCCACTGAGCGCGCTGGAGCAACTTTCGAAGGTATCGCACATAAAGCCGAACTTCATCGCGGTTCCATCTATGATTTAGCAATATACTCCATCACTTCTTAAGCTACCCCCATCCGTTCGAATGTTCTTTCGGATGTCAAGGCCTTGCGATACACTCGCAACCAACATGAACAACCAGGGGGCTAAACATCATGAACATCACAGGGGAGACCACACAACCGTTCTACAGTCACTGCGACATGAACGACCCACTCTGCCGTGCTGAACGACTACGCATCCAATTCGACTACTACCGCTGGCACAGCCTACAACCCAATGACAACGACGACGTTGACACCTACACCGCAGACATCGCCACCCGTATCGGCAAAACCCAACGCTACGTCTGCGACCACCTCGACGCCATCTACTACCTCACCCAACTCCCACAACTCCACACCCTCTACCAACAACTCTGGCACCTCGACGACACCCGACTAATCAGCATCACCAGAATCATCTCCGCACTACCTACCACCTACTTTGACACCATCGACACCCACCTGACACGCTGGCTCACACCCACCCAACCAGCACAAACCATCCCCACCGCCAGAGCTATTACCCGATTCCTACGCAAAACCATCACCCACCTCGGCTACCACCTCGACAACACTCGAAAACCAGAACAATACGTCTACATCTATGACGCCGGACACGGGCTCGCAGGCATCGACGCCCTTATCCACGCCGGTGTCGCAGAACTACTCGACACCACCCTACGCAGCATCAAAAAGACCCATAGTTGCGACGACTCTACAGCCCTACAACTTCTCCTAGAAGACAAAACCAGTGTGGTGATCAACCTCTACGACACCGGCACGGGGATTACCTGCACCCCACAGGGAACGGCCCTGCCTCAGGTGCCTGAGCATCCTGTTGTTCGTGTGCTCGGTGACGCTGATGTGGCTGTGTCGACCGGTTACCGGTTTACAGAAGCAATGCGCAGGTTTATTCAAGGCCGTGATGGGGTGTGTCGTTTCCCTGGTTGTGGGGTGCCGGCGCAGTGGTGCGATATTGACCATGTTGAAGAATATGATCTCGGTGGAGTTACCGGTGCTGTCAATGCTCAGTGTTTATGTCGGCATCATCACAATGTGAAAACGTCTCGTCGGGTCGATTGTGAGATTGGTGCCGGTGGTGTGGTGTCGTGGCAGATCGGTGATCGTACGGTGGTCACCACACCGGAAGGGGTGCTAGCGGGGCAAACGTTTAGGCAACGCAGAGAAAGAGAGTGTCCGATTGTTTGTGTGCGGGGGGCTTGGTTTACAAGTAGTCCGCGAATCGGTCGGGGTAAGCCACGGCTAGTTGGTTGATGGCTTGTTTCCACCCGGTGGCTTTCGCTCCTTCAATATAGCCGTTGCATTCGATGGCGCGCTTCGCTTTCTTCGCTCGCTGGGCAGCGCGCTTGTCCTCGATGTTGCAGATCATCAGCCACAGCGTTTTCAGCGCCGCGGTATCGTTCGGGAACTGGCCGCGGTTGCGGGTGGCTTTCCGCAGCTCAGCATTCAGCGATTCGATCGAATTCGTGGTGTAGAGTACCCGCCGTGCCGCAGGCGGGAACTGCAAAAATGGCACAAACCGGTCCCAGGCGTCGCGCCAGACTTTGACCGATTGCGGGTATTTACGGCCCAGTTCACTGGCCTCGAATGCGTCCAGGGCGGCGCGGGCGGTGTCCTCGGTCGGTGCGGTGTAGACCTCCCGTAGCGCACTTGATACGGGTTTGCGGTCTTGGTAGGACACCCACCTGTTGGCCGCCCGGATCAGGTGCACGATACAGGTCTGCACCATGGAATTCGGCCAGGTTGCCTCCACGGCTTCCGGCAGGCCTTTGAGCCCGTCGCAGCAGACGATGAACACGTCTTGGACCCCACGGTTGGCAAGGTCAGCGCACACGGATGCCCAAAAACTGGCGCCTTCATTGTCTGCGATCCACAATCCCAGGATGTGCTTGATGCCGTCCATGTCGACGCCTACCGCCATGTAGCAAGACTTGTTGACCACGCGGTGGCCATCGCGGATCTTCACTCGCAGCGCGTCGAGGAAGATCACTGGGTAGAACTCGTCGAGCTGGCGGTTTTGCCAGATCATGACCTCTTCTAACACCGCGTCGGTAATGGTGCTGATCGTATCTGGGCTCATATCCACCCCGAGGGTGGTGGCGAGGTGGTGGCAAATATCGCGCACGGTCATCCCACCGGCGTACAGGGAGATGATCATGTCATCAAGCTCCGTCAGACGGCGGGTGCCTTTAGGCAGCATCCGCGGCGTAAACGTGCCAGCTCGATCCCGGGGCATAGTCACATCAAAGGTGCCGTAGCCAGAGTTGACGGTTTTGGTGTACGACCCGTTGCGGTGATTGCCACCATCCGGGGTGCCCAGCTGGGCTTTCGCCGTACGATCAGAGTGCGCGTATCCTAGATGCGCGTCCATTTCAGCCTGCAGACCAGCGTTGATCGATGCCTGCAAAAGACCTTTGACCAGGTCGCTGGCATCATCGGTGGAAGTCGACAACTCGCCGATCAGTTCGGCGATTTCCGGATTTTCCATCAGCTTAGCGCTGATCTCGTTGACCCTGTTCGGGTCATGACCTTTCCTCGGTGACACGGTAGTCATTATCAGTGAAACTCCTTCTGGATCAGAGCCTCACACACAAAACACCTGACACCCTCCAGAGAAAAGAAAATCAAAAAAGCGGCATAGGTAACGCAACAACCGTCAATGAGCTAGGAGCAACTTCTGTAAAACCCGCATCAATCACATGAACAGCACCCGGCCGCTCTGCTGCTTTACGGAACACATCAGACTCAACTTCCCGCACGCTCAGGCGGTAGCTCTGGTCTGCCCAACGCTCAACCCACTCAAAAGGTTGCGCTGCGGCAAGAAGCATCGACCCATGCCCAACTTGGGCTGCCGTTTTGCCTACAGACATGCCCAAACCACGATCCACATACAGCACCGGGCCCTCAGTGGGATCGGCAGGCGAATCAAAAGGAACATCGGTATGAGAAATCTGCAGTTTCTTCAACAACGGATCCACCGAATCCACAGGCCCCGGCACAAAAGCACGAGCCTCCGCGGAACCAGAAACCGAAGAAACACCGGGGAGCGCCGTCACGCGTTCCCAAGCAGCGTTCCTACCACGGCGCGCCACCTTACGAATCCGATGGTCATACCACTGCTGCAATCGGTTGCCATACCACTCATCCGTCACCGATTCCTCACTCAAACAGCAAGCAACAACCGCTTGAGCTGCAGCCTGCAAAATCTCGGAACGCGCAGGAGGATCATTCTTCGGAAGATGCAGAGCAATCTGCATCGCTTGCACAGTAGGGTTTCCTTCCCTCCGTGACATCGACCGTAAACGCTCATAAGCAATACGTAAATTACTCATGTGCTTCCAAAGGAACGCGACGAGAGTCCCCATCAGCATCGATTTCTTCGCGCGTGATGCCCAACATATACAGGACCTCATCAAGGAAAGGAGTATTAACCGAGGTGTCGGCGATTTCTCGCAATGCTGGTTTCGCATTAAACGCAATGCCCATGCCCGCAGCCGAAATCATGTCAATATCATTCGCACCATCGCCAACAGCAACAGTCTGATACATCCGAAGCCCAGAATCCCCAGCAAATTCACGCAGGAACTCTGCCTTAGCCGCACGATCCACCACCTTACCGATCACGCGGCCCGTCAGCTTGCCGTCCTCGATTTCCAAGGTATTTGCCCGAACATAATCAAGATCCAAGTCCTGAGCAAGATCTTCCAAAACTTGGATAAATCCACCCGAAACCACAGCCGTCTTATAGCCCAAGCGCTTCAAGATGCGAATCGTGGTACGCGCACCAGGAGTAAGCACAATATCGCGAGCAACCTCGTCGATAACAGAAGCGTCCAACCCGGCCAACGCTTTCACACGCTCACGCAGAGATTCCTCGAAATCAAGCTCGCCGCGCATCGCACGCTCGGTGACCGCCGCGACTTCTTCCTCCCTACCAGCATGCGCGGCCAACATCTCAATGACCTCGCCAGTGATCAACGTGGAATCGCAATCAAAACACACCAACCGCTTCGAGCGGCGCTGCAAACCAGCGCGTTCGATCACGATGTCAACGCCCAACTCGGTTGTCAACGCAGCCAGCGCCTTCCGCAACGGCTCTGCCGCACCAGGGGCAGAATCCGCCACAGTCACGCGCAACTCAAGACCGGTAACAGGGTAATCCGAAATCCCTCGAATGGCATCAATGTTGGCACCAAAATCAGCCATAGTCTGACCGATCTTCCAAATGTCCTCAGCACCCACAGGATTACCCAAGATCACCACAACGTGGGTCGAACGAGGGCGCGAAACCTCAGTACGAGACTCCACCGAAAGAGAAACAGACTGACCGTGCACACTCAACGTGTCGCGAAGCCCCTGTTCAACAGAATCAATCATCGAGGCTTTGATTCCGGCATAAACGGCAATACTCAAAAATCCACGGAATTTTGATTGTTCCACGTCCAAAATCTGCACATTGTTCGCGGAAAGAACACGGAAAGTTGCAGCGGTAACACCGTGGCGGTCAGCTCCAGTCACGGTAATAACAACTGGGGTGAGGTCTTGACGCAATGGCACTGAAGTTATTGGAAGAGTCACCTCGCTATTGTTGCATGATTTGTGACTCATATCCCATTAACACCCCTGTACTAGGTAACACAAAACGAGGACCTAGGAAAACCTAGATCCTCGTTCAAAGTCAGAAAGCGATCAGATTATCGCTTGTTCACTGGCTCAGTGGTGTCCAATGTGAGCCTCGCGGCGCATGCGCTCCACCATGTGTGGGTAGTGCAGCTCGAAGGCAGGACGCTCGGAACGGATACGTGGCAGCGATGTGAAGTTGTGGCGTGGAGGAGGGCAAGAGGTAGCCCACTCCAAGGAGTTGCCGTAACCCCATGGGTCGTCGACAGTAACGATCTCACCGTAGCGGTAGGACTTGAACACGTTCCAGATGAATGGGATAACCGAGACACCAAGCAAGAAGGAGAACACGGTAGAAATCTGGTTCAAGGTGGTGAATCCATCAGACTCGAGGTAGTCAGCGTAACGACGTGGCATGCCCTCGTTGCCAACCCAGTGCTGAACCAAGAAGGTGCCGTGGAAGCCAACGAAGGTGATCCAGAAGTGGATCTTGCCCAGACGCTCATCCAACATACGGCCGGTCATCTTGGGGAACCAGAAGTACACACCAGCGTAGGAAGCGAATACCACAGTACCGAAGAGGGTGTAGTGGAAGTGTGCAACCACGAAGTAGGTGTCAGAGATGTGGAAGTCCAGTGGTGGGGATGCCAGCATAATACCGGTCAGACCACCGAAGAGGAACGTCACCAAGAAGCCCATGGTCCAGGTCATTGGGGTTTCCCAAGAGATGTGACCGCGCCACATGGTGCCCAACCAGTTGAAGAACTTCACACCGGTTGGAACCGAGATGAGGAACGTCATGAAGGAGAAGAATGGCAACAAGATTGCGCCGGTAACGAACATGTGGTGTGCCCACACAGCCATCGAAAGCATACCAATGGACAAGGTTGCAAAAACCAGGCCGATGTAGCCGAACATTGGCTTACGTGCGAACACTGGGATGACTTCGGAAACGATACCGAAGAATGGCAGTGCGAGGACGTACACCTCTGGGTGGCCGAAGAACCAGAAGAGGTGCTGCCACAGGATGGCACCGCCGTTACCTGGATCGTAGATGTGTCCACCGAGCTTGCGGTCGTACATAACGCCTAAAGCTGCTGCGGTGAGCAGTGGGAAGATCAGAAGAACGATGACGGAAGCAACGAAGATGTTCCAGCAGAAGATCGGCATACGGAACATAGTCATACCTGGTGCACGCATGCACAGGATGGTGGTGATCATGTTCACGGCGGAAGCAATGGTACCTACACCAGTTGCACCCACGCCGATGATCCAGAAGTCTCCGCCCACACCTGGGGAGTGGATGGAATCAGCCAAAGGCAGGTACATCGTCCAGCCGAAGTCTGCTGCACCACCTGGAGTGAGGAAGCCTGCTAGCATTGCAACGACGCCGATCTGGGTAATCCAGAAACCAAAAGCGTTCAAACGTGGGAATGCCACGTCAGGTGCGCCGATCTGCAATGGCAGAACATAGTTAGAAAAACCCCACACGACTGGCGTACCAAAGGCCAGCAGCATGATGGTTCCGTGAAGGGTGAACAGCTGGTTGAACTGCTCGTTAGACAGGAACTGAAGTCCTGGGCTGAAGAGCTCGGCACGAATAAGCAGAGCCATCAAACCACCAACGAAGAACCACACGAAGGACATGACGATGTACATCATGCCCAGTAGTTTGTGGTCAGTTGTGGTCAGCATCTTCCACGCCAGCGTTCCCTTGCGGGCACCACCGGTTGGTGCGGGCCTTGTTGGCTCGGCATAATTTTCGAGCCTCGGCGCCACAGCGGTCATACGATCCTCCTGACTTGTGGGTACCCCATACCACGGCGGGTATGAGGTGACCAGATTTACACTGTGGCATCTTATGGCAGGCTATGACACTAATCCAGCCACTACCCTAGAACGATGTTTCACACCATTAACATTGCAAACTGTGATCCAGCAGTCAGGGAGGCGTCGTAACGCCTTTGTGCTGGAGTTTCCCCCTCGATGTTGATTATTGGGTGACTATCGCCACATTTTTTGGGCGAAAAGTCAATTTTTTAGGGCTGACAATGTGACCCTGATTTCACCCCCACCCGCGATCAACCTAAAGGTTGAACAAAGAAAACCGCTGCACAACTAAATTAGTTGCACAGCGGTTTGTATGAAATTAGAAATCCCAGTCGTCGTCCGTGGTGTTCTCAGCCTTGCCGATCACATAGGAAGAACCGGACCCCGAGAAGAAGTCGTGATTCTCATCAGCGTTCGGCGACAGCGCAGAAAGAATTGCCGGCGAAACACGGCACTCGTCCGCCGGGAACAGCGCCTCATAACCCAAGTTGTTCAACGCCTTGTTTGCGTTATACCGCAGGAAGCGCTTGACGTCTTCGGTCCAGCCAAGATCGTCATACAAGTCTTCGGTGTACTGAATCTCGTTGTCATAGAGATCGTAAAGCAAGTCGAAAGTGTACCCCTTCAGTTCCGCCTGGCGCTCCGGAGTTTCCTTACGCAGCGCCTGCTGGAACTTATAGCCAATGTAATAGCCATGGACCGCTTCATCGCGAATAATCAAGCGAATAATGTCCGCGGTATTGGTGAGCTTGGCATGGCTCGACCAATACATAGGAAGGTAGAAGCCGGAGTAGAACAGGAAAGACTCCAACAAGGTGGATGCAACCTTGCGCTTCAGCGAATCATTGCCCTCATAGTAAGAGAGAATGATCTTCGCTTTCTTCTGCAGGTTTTCGTTTTCCTCAGACCAGCGGAAGGCGTCGTTAATTTCTGGTGTGGACGCAAGAGTCATAAAGATATTGGAATAGCTCTTTGCGTGAACGCTTTCCATGAACGCAATGTTCGTGTACACGGCCTCCTCATGTAGGGAGACTGCGTCGGGAAGCATCGACACTGCACCGACGGTGCCCTGGATCGTATCCAGAAGGGTAAGACCGGTGAACACACGCATGGTGGTCTGCTTTTCCAGATCATTGAGCGTCTTCCAGCTCTTAATATCGTTAGACACTGGGATTTTTTCCGGCAGCCAGAAGTTACCGGTCAACCGATCCCACACCTCGAGGTCCTTTTCATCAGGAATCGAGTTCCAGTTGATAGCCGACACCGGCTTGGGATGAGATTCAAAGTATGCGTCGTACGTAGTCACAGGTTGTTACACACTCCTTTTTGGCAAGTCTTTTTGAGCTTACACCACCAACCCAAAATGTGACTTTCAACACACTTCATGGTCGATGGTTTGGTTTGGCTATATTTATTGGTGACTGGTTTTCATTTGCGGGCTAACGTGGCATATCTCACCACATCTAGCCACTCAACCAGCTCACTTAGACAAACGCAAAGCAATTATTCGAGCTGAAAAATTTTTAGTTAAGCAAGGGAACCCAAATACAAAAACCCTAGTTATGCTGGGCTATCTTAAGCTGACAGTTCCTTAGCGGACTTTTAACATTAGTGGCATGAGCATCAACGATAAGCTGGCAGCAGCACTAAACGACCAAATTACCGCCGAGTTGGAAGCCTCCATGGTTTACCTCCAGCTCTCCTACATCTTGGATGACCTTTCCCTTACCGGAATGAGCAGCTGGATGAAGAAGCAGCACAAGGAAGAGCTCGATCACGCAGCAGCATTTTCCAAGCACCTCTTGGATCGCGACTACCGCCCACAGATTGGCGACATCGCACCTCCAAAGCTCGATGCTGCTACCGCTATCGAAGCTTTCGAGGCATCCCTCGCTCACGAGCAAAAGATTACTGGCATGATCCGCGAACTCGCAGATCTTTCCATGTCCGTGAAGGATCACGATTCTCGCCCATTGATCGATAGCTTCTTGCAAGAGCAGATTGAAGAGGAAGCAACAGTGAAGGAAATCCTCGATCGTCTGCGCATGGCAGATACCGGCACCGGACTGCTTCGCATGGATGCCGAGTTGGGAGATCGTTAATCCCCTCCCCCAGCTAACTTCTATAAAAAATCCCCCTCGCGGGGGATTTTTTATAGCATGCAGGATACACAACCCTCGACCTCGGTACCCTCAAGGGCAACTTGGCGGAGTCGAATGTAGTACAGGGACTTAATTCCTTTACGCCATGCGTAGATCTGCGCGCGGTTGATGTCACGGGTTGTCACGTTGTCCTTGAAGAACAGCGTCAATGACAAACCTTGGTCAACATACTTGGTGGCTACTGCATAGGTATCAATGACCTTTTCAAAGCCGATCTCATAGGCATCTTGGTAGTACTCTAAGTTGTCGTTATCCATGTGCGGTGCTGGGTAGTACACGCGACCGATCTTGCCTTCCTTACGGATCTCGATACGAGAGGCGATCGGGTGAATCGACGAGGTGGAGTTGTTGATGTACGAGATCGAACCCGTCGGAGGCACAGCCTGGAGGTAGCGGTTGAACAAGCCGTCCTTCATGACCAACTGCTTGAGTTCTTCCCAGTCTTCTGCGGTAGGCACAACAATGGTGGAGTTCTCAAATAGCTCTTGAACCTTTGCGGTCTTCGGAGCAAAGTCAGCTGGATCGAAACGATCAAAGTAGCTGCCATCGGCATAGTCGGAAGTTTCAAAGCCTTCAAAACGCTGGCCGCGTTCCGCAGCAATCTTGCGAGAAGCGCGCAGGCACTGATACAACACGGCGGCGAAGTAGGCGTTGGTAAAGTCCAAGCCTTCTTCTGATCCGTAGAAGATATGCTCACGACCCAAGTAGCCGTGCAGGTTCATCTGCCCAAGGCCGATGGCATGAGCTGCATCGTTGCCCTTCTTAATGGATGGCACGGAATCGATGGAGGTCTGCTCGGACACCGCGGTCAACCCACGAATCGCGGTTTCCACGGTCTTAGCAAAGTCGTTGGAATCCATGGCCATAGCGATGTTCATGGAGCCAAGGTTGCACGAGATGTCTTCACCAACATGCTCATAGGTTAGGTCGGCGTTAAGAACTGATGGCGAGTTGACCTGCAAGATCTCCGAGCACAGGTTAGACATGTTAATCCGGCCTTCGATGGGGTTGGCGCGGTTAACAGTGTCTTCGAACATGATATACGGGTAGCCAGACTCGAACTGGATCTCGGCGATGGTTTGGAAGAACGCGCGGGCGTTGATCTTGGTCTTGCGGATACGGGGATCTTCGACCATGTCGGCATAGAGTTCGGTGACAGAGATATCTGCAAATGGCTTACCGTAGACGCGCTCGACGTCATAGGGGCTAAACAGATACATGTCTTCGTTACGCTTAGCCAGCTCAAAAGTAATGTCTGGGATCACGATGCCCAGCGACAGCGTCTTAATGCGGATCTTCTCATCGGCATTTTCACGCTTCGTATCCAAGAAGTTCAAGATGTCTGGGTGGTGAGCATTCAGGTACACCGCACCTGCACCTTGACGTGCGCCCAGCTGGTTGGCGTAGGAGAAGGAATCCTCGAGCAGCTTCATCACAGGGATAACACCGGAAGACTGGTTCTCAATCTTCTTGATCGGTGCACCGGATTCACGCAGGTTGCTCAGCAGCAACGCCACGCCACCGCCGCGCTTGGACAGCTGCAATGCGGAGTTAATGGAACGTCCGATCGACTCCATGTTGTCTTCGATACGCAACAGGAAGCACGATACTGGTTCGCCGCGCTGTGCCTTACCGGAGTTAAGGAAGGTCGGTGTTGCAGGCTGGAAACGTCCCGTCATGATCTCGTCAACGAGGTTACGGGCCAGTTCGATGGAACCGTCGGCAAGCGTCAGTGCCACCATGCACACGCGATCTTCGAAGCGCTCGAGGTAGCGTCGACCGTCGAAGGTTTTGAGCGTATAGGAGGTGTAGTACTTGTAGGCACCCAAGAATGACTTAAAGCGGAACTTATGTGCGTAGGCCTGCTTGAACAGGTCTTTGATGTCTGCAAAAGAGTACTTGTCCAGCACTTCTGGCTCGTAGTAGTTGTTTTCTACGAGATACTCGATCTTTTCTTCTAGGTCGTGGAAGAACACTGTGTTCTGATTGACATGCTGCAGGAAGAACTGGTTGGCCGCTTCTCGGTCTTTATCAAATTGGATTCGCCCGTTTGCGTCATAAAGGTTCAACAGTGCATTCAGTGCGTGGTAGTCGAGTTGCTCAGCGCGGGAAACTGGCTCAGCAACGTGCCTTCCCATGGATTGATTCACGAGACAAATCCTTACAAGATTGCTTGATGGATAGGGGAAAATTATTCAGTTATTTTTCAAGGCCTAGTGCTGCTGCGTTTTCTCGCAGACCGTCGCGCACTAGCCTGACATCTTCGTCGTTGCCCATGAGCTCAAATCGATACACATAGGGTACCGAACATTTCTGCGAAATCACATCCCCAGCTTTGCCAAAGTCGAGGCCAAAGTTGGAGTTTCCTCCTGAAATGACCGCGCGGATAAAGCTGCGATTGTGTTCGTTGTTCAGAAATTTAATCACCTGAACAGGTACCGGCTTTGTGTTGTTTCCGCTTATCGACGCTCCCCCGCCGTACGTTGGGCACACGAGCACGTAGGGCTCGTCGATACGCAACGGGGCGTCGGACTTGGTCAGTGGGATGCGCTGGGACGGAAATCCCAGTTTCTCTACAAACCGTTTGGTGTTTTCGGTGGCCGAAGAGAAATAGACAACCAGCATTTCGCCGATACCCCTTTCTTTATATAGACATAAGGAAAGCCGCCGACGGAACAGCCCAGTTGCTGCCGTGGCGGCACAAAGTGGTGTGTGGCGCTACGCTACCTGTGCTGCCAAGGAGCTGATGCGCTCAGGACGGAAGCCTGACCAGTGTTCGCCGTTTGCTTCAACGACAGGCGCCTGCAGGTATCCCAGTCCCATGACGTGGTCACGTGCCTGATCATCCACGCTGATGTCTACGAGGGTGTAGTCCAATCCGGCTCGGTCGAGAGCCTTTTTAGTTGCGTTGCACTGGACGCAAGCTGGCTTGGTATACACGGTGATAGACATAGCGCAAACTTCCTATTTCTTAACAAATTATGAGATTACCGAGGAACCGATACTGTTCTCGGCGACATGAAAAGACACTATACTTTGTGGTACTTTTCCGCAACCGGCACAACATCTAGTATCCCCGTTCGGTAAACCTCCAGCAACCATGCCCACCGGACCCCTACATGTTGCGGTAGGGCCCAGCGGCAACCAAAATTGCCCGTTTCGCATAACCCCAGCTCGCTAGAAAACCATCAGCATCCGCCCAGCACGTGCGTTATCAGATTGTTATATTGGCGTTGCTGATAGGATCAGGACACGTGGATCACCGGCTAACATTCCTCTCGCACTACGACACGGCAGCATGCAAAGCAGCACACGAAATCATCTCCTGCTACTCCACCAGCTTCGGCCTAGCCACAAAACTCCTGCGTGGTCGCATCCGCACGGACATCAGCAACCTCTACGCCATGGTGCGCATCGCAGACGAAATCGTCGACGGCACAGCACAGATGGCAGGCCTTGAGCCCAACGCCGTCTCCCAGCTCCTCGACGATTACGAGGCAGCCGTACTCGCCGCCCCCACGCAGCGATTCCACGCTGACCCCATCCTCCACGCCTGGGCGCTAAGCGCTCGGCGCTGCAAATTTAAAACTGAACACGTGCAGGCATTTTTCACCTCCATGCGCAACGACCTGCACAAATATAACTACGAGGCCGCCGAATTTAACGAATACGTCTACGGTTCCGCCGAGGTCATAGGCCTTATGTGCTTGGACGCTTTCCTCGCAGAACAATATCCCCGCCCGCATGAGCGCACCATGATGGAACACGGCGCGCGTAGCCTCGGCTCCGCCTTTCAAAAAATCAACTTCCTGCGCGACATTGAAGAAGACACCCACGTCCTCGGACGCAACTACTTCCCACAACTAACCGGCGAGCTTACCGACGCCACTAAGGCCCTCCTCGTCGCCGACATCCGCACCGACCTTGCCGCCGCCTACTGCTGCATCCCACTCCTGCCTTTCGACGCCCGCGTCGGCGTCCAAGCAGCCGCAGACCTCTTCACAGCGCTGACCGACCGCATCCACGAGTCCTCCGCAGTCGAAGTCACACACACTCGGATCCGTATCCCCAAAGCCCAAAAAATTGCCATCATCACCCGAGCCCCTTGGAGGGCATTACATGGCTAAACACGCGATTGTTATTGGCGCCGGTGTTGCAGGTCTTGCCACCGCCGGACTCCTGGCACGCGAGGACTACCACGTGCGCGTCTTTGAAAAACTCGACGCCCCTGGCGGCCGCGCCGGCCAACTCACCGACAGCGGCTTTCGCTGGGACACCGGCCCCTCGTGGTATCTCATGCCCGAAGCTTACGACCGCTTCTTTGAGCTCATGGGCACCACCTCCGAACAGGCCTACGAGCTTGTCGAGCTCCACCCTGCCTACCGGCTCTTCCCCGAAGGTTCACCAGCACTCGACGTGGACAGCGGCGTGGGAAACGTCGCAACGCTTTTCGACGCCCTCGACCCCGGCGCCGGCAAAAAAGTACGACGCTACCTCCGCAACGCCACCGACGTGTACTACCTCTCTCTGCGGCACTTCCTCTACACCACCTTTAGCAGCCCCCGCGACTTCCTGCACGCCGACATCCTTCGCCGCCTCCCCTACCTTGCGCGGCTCTTAAGCAGCTCACTTGATACGTGGGTACGCAACCGATTCCCACACCCTATTCTGCGACAAATACTGAGCTACCCCGCAGTCTTTCTATCCACTCAGCCCAGCCAAGCGCCCGCGCTCTACTCACTCATGAGCCACACCGACCTTGTCGAAGGCGTACGCTACCCCCGCGGCGGATTCGCCGCTATCATGTCCGCCATCGAAAAAATCGACCGCGAAGCCGGCGTGGAGTTCTACTACGAACACGAAGTCACCGACATCACCATCGAATCCGGTCGCGCCTGCGGCATCACCGCAGCCGGCCCCCACGGAACCTCCTCCTTCGATGCCGATGTGGTCGTCTCCGCCGCAGACCTCCACCACACCGAAACTCGGCTGCTGCCACCCCACCTGCGCAGCTACCCCGAAAACTACTGGAGCAAACGCAACCCAGGCCTTGGAACCGTACTCATCATGCTAGGAGTGCGCGGCCCACTACCCGAACTCGCCCACCACAATCTGCTCTTCAGCAAAGACTGGGACCCCGATTTCGCTGCCGTCTATTCCGGGCCACACCCCTCCCGCCCACTCGACGCATCACAATCCATCTACATCTCTAGAACCTCAGCAACCGACAGCGACGCAGCCCCCGAAGGACACGAAAACCTCTTCATCCTCGTGCCCGTCCCCGCCAACGACGCCCTCGGCCACGGCAACACTTACCACCGCACCGCCTCTCCGCGAGTCGAAGAAATCACCCGCGCAACAATCGCACAGATCGCCACATGGACCGGTATCAGCGACCTCGCCGAGCGCATCGTGGTCACCAAAACACTAGGCCCTGCCGACTTTTCCGAGCGCTACCACGCATGGTCCAGCGGAGCCATCGGACCAGCACATACCTTGATGCAATCCGCCTTCTTCCGCGGGAAAAACATGTCGTCGAAAGTCAAAGGCCTCTACTACGCCGGAGGTACCACCGTGCCTGGTGTTGGAGTGCCCATGTGCCTAATCTCCGCAGAAAACGTGATCACGCGAATCAAAGAGGAATAGGATCCTATTGCAAAAATAACTGCAGAAATAACCAAAAAAGACCGCCACTGAAAGGTGACGGTCTTTGAAGTTATAACACGAATTAGCCTTGACGAGCCTTGAAACGCGGGTCTTTCTTGTTGATCACATAGACCTTGCCACGACGACGCACAACCTGAGCGCCCGGCTTGTTCTTCAGCGACCGAAGGGACTTACGGACCTTCATCGGGCGCTCCTTTCTTCTCCACGAAAGCCTTGAACGGGCTTTACAGTTTACGACGGCGAGACTCCGACAAAGTCTGCCATGACACGAGGGACAATATTATCCCATAGCACGAACAAATGCCAAACCGTGCCGCTTGGTGCATAAAATTACACCATGACTACTTCCCCAACACGCAACGACATCATCCGCCGACTAGGCACAAAACCCACGATCGACCCCGCAACGGAAATCCGCAACCGCGTCGACTTTCTCACCCGTTACATCAAGCACTCTGGCACCAAAGGTTTCGCGCTAGGGATCTCCGGCGGACAAGATTCCACCCTCGCAGGCCGCCTCGCACAACTCGCAGTAGAACAGCTACGAGAAGCCGGCTACCTCGCCGAATTCTGGGCAATCCGCCTCCCCTACGGCGTACAAGCCGATGAGGACGACGCCCGCATCGCCCTAGAATTTATCCAGCCCGACCACAGCGTGGTCATCAACATTAAAGAGGCAACCGACGCAGCCGCCCGCGCCACCGCCCAAGCATTGGGGCTTCAATACGTAGGAGACTTCAATAAAGGCAACATCAAAGCCCGCCAACGCATGATCGTCCAATACGCACTCGCCGGCGAAAAGAAACTACTCGTGATCGGCACCGACCACGCAGCAGAAAACGTCACCGGATTCTTTACAAAGTTCGGCGACGGCGGCGCCGACATCCTCCCGCTTGCAGGGCTATCTAAACGCCAAGGCGCCGCCCTCCTAGAACACCTCGGCGCACCACCATCCACATGGAAAAAAGTCCCCACCGCCGACCTCGAAGAGGATCGCCCAGCGCTTCCCGACGAAGAAGCACTCGGCGTAACCTACCGAGAAATCGACACCTACATCGAGGGACATGGAGAAGTCTCACGCGAGGCACAACAGCGCATCGAGTACCTCTGGAAAATCGGCGAACACAAACGCCACCTCCCCGTCGAACCCGATGACACCTGGTGGAACTAGTAGCGCTCTGGTTCCTCCCCAAATACGAACGCTCGGCCAGACACCTCACGGACGTCGATACGCACAAAATTGTACTTTAACGTCGGCAGCCATGGTTTCAGGCCGAGCGTATCCGCATGCCGAGCCTCTTCAGTATCGCGAACCACATGCGCATTACCCTTAAGGACCACCGACCAGCCCTCTGCATCATCAAAGCGATCCACCTCAAACAACACATCAGAATTGAGGTTCACACTAAAAAGCTTGGTACCTTCAGCCGTGCGGAAATACACCCGAGGCTGCTCAGCAGAATTATCAAGCACAAAATTTACGGGGAAAATATCGAGATCATCCTTGCGGTGCACAACAAGACGGCCCACTGACTCCGACGACAGTCGAGACAACGAATCAGATGAATCAAGAATGGTAATTGGATCGCTCATAATCCCCATCATGGCAAGGATCTACGTCACTGTGTGACATTTACCCCATATGGGGCGGATTCTAGTGGTTGTGGAAACACGATTCTAGATTTCGGTGGCATAGTCTAGCAGTTCAGCCATTTTTTCGGCTGGTTTGACAAAGCCAAGGGTTGCGCGCGGTCTGTCGTTAAGTTGCATAGCAACGAACTCGAGGTCTTCTTTGGTATGGACGAATAGATCAGTACCTTTGGAGAAATACTGACGCAGAAGTCCGTTGATGTTTTCGTTACTTCCTCGCTGCCAAGGTGACCCTGGATCACAGAAGTACACCAGACACTCGATGGCAATGGTAAATGATTTATGACCGGCCATGTCACTTCCTTGATCCCACGTCAGCGAACCACACAGGTGTGCTGGTAACTATTGGATAGTCTCGACGAGCGCGTCGCGCACTTCTACAACACCATGCCCGTTGGACAGCTGCAGCAGCATGACGTATCTGGTGCTGCGTTCCACAAGCGTGCCGATAGCTGATTTGTTTCCCTTGCCCAAAATGAGGTCGCCTTCCCAATGACCTAGAACAGCGCGGTCGTTAACCGTTGCTGGCCGTTCGGAAACCATCACCATGGGATCGCTAAAACGCTGGCGGGCAATACGCTGGTTGCGTGGCTTTTCCACAGCACGACCTTGGCGCAGACATGCAGCGATTTCTTTCTTCAACTCGCCTTTAGCTTGGAAGAACAACGACATATAGATAGTTTCAGGACACACCCTCACAGTGTCATCGTCAGGGACGTTTAGACGCAACCTTTAGGAAAACTGCACCGGTGAATACCACTTCTTCAACATCGCCCACACCGCATCACGCAATGCTGCATATGTGTCCAGTTTGCGTGGCTTAGACCGGAATCTACGCAGCACGGACCTCCGATGAGCTGCATGCGGCAGATACAACCCAAATTCATCACGGTTGCGTGTCATTTCCTTGCTTATTGTTCCCGGTGAACGACCCACATGCCGGGCAATAGCACGCACACCTAGGCCTTGACGGTTCAAATCGGCGATAAGTTCACGTTCCTCGACGGATAAATTATCGAGGACTAATGCGTTTGGCTATCGCGTGCTGTGGGATAACTTCGACAAGCACTGCTTGACGGCCGTCAACATAAGACACAACCTGCATCAGTCTTTTATAAAGCTCAGTGTCTGGCCCATCGGAAACACACGGCACACGCCCGACACCATTGAGCTTGGTTACTCCTTTATCGATGTCCAAAGCCTCGCGCGGATTAATACCGACGGCTTTTGCAACGTCTTTTCGGCTCATCGCACCAAAACGCAGCATCAAATACTCGCACCGACGCGACGTGGCACTAGCTCGACGGCCATGCGGATTGCGCTGCCACAAGCCAAGCTCAATACCAATGCGGTACACAACGCTGGTTCCTACATTAAGCCGCGTTGAAATATCTGACGGCTTTACACCCTGCTTTCATAGCGTTTCAATGCTTTTTGTCACCGAAGCAGAAGTCGACGTCTGAACACGCCACAGGAAGTTGACACTCACAAGCCAGCCGATACGCAATACTCAAGCTAAGTCCCAGTTCCAACGCCGCACTAGGAACACTACGACCGCCTGAAACCAAGTAACACAGCTGCTCTACCACATCCGGTGAAGGATCCCAACGACTCGACACCACAAACACCACCAATCAAGGTCAGGTGTTTCCACAACCCCTAGAATCCGCCGTGGGGCACAAAACAGAAAGAACCCCCCAGCTAGAGTCATTTCTAGCTGGGGGTAGCCGGTGGAGCTAACGGGATTCGAACCCGTGACCCCCACACTGCCAGTGTGATGCGCTACCAGCTGCGCCATAGCCCCGACAAACTAAGATCAAAGATCTTTGTTCGCGTTTGATATTACTGCAGCACAGCATGATGGACAAAATCAGCACATCACGGGCGGTTTTTAAGAGGTTGCTTGCTCAACCCAGGTTTCGATTCCCTTTTCTACTTCCTTGCCGTCGATAAAGACGCGTGGCGAGGAAACGCTGCCGCCGTCCTTCTCCAGCTTCTTGGAGTTAGCCTCGGCGAACTTACGGAAGTCCTCCTTGGCACCGCCCTCGCGGATCTTCTGAGTTACCTCATCAGATGCACCAAGGCTCTTGGCAACGTCAGCGAAGTCGTTATCACCCCACTGGCCGTAGATGGTCTTTTGCTCCTTCATGAGCAAAGCACGGTAGTTCCAGTAGGTTTCCCAGTCACCGCTTTGTGCCACGGCGAGGGCGGCGGCACCAGCCTTGGTGGAGTTGCCGTCATCGCCATCGCGATCAAGGAAGTTCAAAATGCGGAGGTTGACTACGATGTCACCATTCTCGATGGCTTTTTTCATTGGCCCATCGGTGACCTCGCCAAGCTCGGCGCAATGTGGGCACGAGAAGTCCTCGTAGAAGTCGATCTTCTTCGCGTCCTTCTTAGCGTTATCCGCTTTGAGAACAATGGCAGAGTCGGTCACACTACCAGTAAAGCTGACAGATTCTTTGTCATAGTCAGCGTATTTGTTAGCTTGGTGTGCTTTGCCCTGCACAACAACATAGGCCACAACGGCAACAACCACGACGAGTAGTGCCAGAAGAGCCCATAGAAATCCATTGGATTTTTCGGTTGGGTTCTGAATTTTCCTAGAACCAGCGTTTTTACTCACGTTTTCACCTTGGGTTGGTTTATTTATCGCAGCTCATGCTACAGAACAATTATGCGTAGAGCGCAAATTTCTTATATGGACGATAGACAGTCCACAACGACAGCGCAATAAAGAAAATGTCACGAAGAATAATCAATGCGTAGTCACGCGCGGTGTTTTCCCCTAGCCCCTGCGGACCGAAGCAGCCGCAGTCGATACCAAGGTTGCGTGCCCAGGCCTGTGCGATACCAGCGATGAACAAGACAAGGACCGTGACCGAGAACCAATTTGCCTTGCGCAGGAAAATACCGAACAGGAGCAGCACGCCACCAGCGATTTCTAGGGGGCCAATCACGCTGGCCAGCCCATTCGACCAAGTATCTGTGAAGATTTCATAGGCCTTAATCGATTGGGCTGTTTCCATGCGATTGTTGAGCTTAGATATACCGGCGGCGAGCCAAATATATGCCATGAAGAACCGCGCGAAGGCGCTTATGCAGTCAAGCACAAGGTGTAAAGACACTCGCTTCTTTGAAGTTTCAGTCACCTTGGCCAGTCTAATCACAAAACATCAGAAACGAGATTCTGTGCTTCACGCTGTACCATCGCGAGGTGGTCCGCTCCAAGGAAGGACTCCGCGTAAATCTTGTACTTATCCTCAGTTCCGGATGGGCGCGCAGCAAACCACGCATTTTCAGTGGTCACCTTCAGTCCGCCGATAGCAGCGCCGTTGCCAGGAGCAGTAGTGAGCTTAGCAGTAATCGCCTCACCAGCAAGTTCGGTGGCCGTAACCTGCTCAGGCGAGAGCTTCTTGAGCACCGCTTTTTGCTCACGGGTAGCAGGGGCATCAGTGCGCGCATAGGCAGGGGAACCAAAGCGGGCAGCAAGCTCTCCATAGCGTTGCGACGGAGTCTTCCCAGTCACTGCCGTGATTTCCGAGGCAAGCAGATCCAAAATAATGCCGTCTTTGTCAGTCGACCACACGGTGCCATTGTGTCGAAGGAAGGATGCACCAGCGGATTCCTCGCCACCGAACCCCACGGAGCCGTCGACAAGCCCTGGAACGAACCACTTAAAGCCCACAGGCACCTCCACCAGCTTGCGACCAAGATCGGCCACCACGCGGTCAATCATCGAGGAACTGACCAAGGTCTTGCCCACTGCTGTGGAAGAATTCCACTGCGGACGGTGCGAGAACAAGTAATCGATGGCCACGGCGAGGTAATGGTTAGGGTTCATCAGTCCCGCATCAGGTGTGACAATGCCGTGGCGATCAGCATCGGCGTCGTTACCCGTAGCGATGTCATATTTCGTGCGGTTATGCACCAGCGAGGCCATCGAGTCTGGCGACGAGCAGTCCATGCGGATCTTGCCATCGGTATCGAGGGTCATGAAACGCCAGGTGGCGTCGACAAGCGGATTGACCACGGTGAGGTTAAGCGAATGCTTCTCTGCAATCGCACCCCAATAGTCCACCGAAGCGCCACCCATAGGATCGGCACCAATAGCCAATCCCGAATTCCGAATCGCATCGATGTCCACCACGTTGGGCAGGTCAGCAATGTAATTCTCCATGTAGTTGTGAAGATGCGCACGTGGGTCGAGCACACCTGCAACCGAGGTGCGCTTCACAGAAACAAGCCCCTCACGCAGCAAAGTGTTGGCACGATCTGCAATCCAATCGGTGGCGTCGGTATCTGCAGGTCCGCCGTTGGGTGGGTTGTACTTAAAGCCACCATCACGAGGCGGATTGTGCGAAGGCGTAATCACAATGCCATCGGCATACTGTGAAACATCACTGCGCTGTGCGTTGTACGTCAAGATTGCGTGAGAGACAGCTGGTGTTGGGGTGTAGCGGCCGCGGTCGTCGACAAGCACCTCGATACCATGGGCCAACAGCACCTCGAGGGCAGAAATCATCGCGGGCTCGCTCAGTGCATGGGTATCGCGGCCAATAAAGATCGGACCACCAATGTGATGCTGCGCGCGGTACTCCACGATCGCTTGAGTGATAGCAAGAATGTGATTCTCATTGAAGGCTGTGTCCAGCGAAGAACCGCGGTGACCCGACGTACCAAAAGCTACCTGCTGATCTGGGTTATCCGCGTCTGGGGTCCGCGTGTAATAGGCGGTAACCACCTCAGCGATGTCAATGAGATCCTGGGGCTGCGCAAGTTGACCTGCTCGTTCGTGTGCCATGAAGTGCTCCTGCAACGCATAGTCGAAAGTCTTAACGCCTACCATCGTAGTAAAATCACAGCCCATGCAGTGCGTTTTAGTAGGACTCGGTGCCGGTTTAGGAGCAATCTCTCGCTATCAGCTCAGCCTGCTTATCGATGCACCCCTCGCGCTGCTAGGCATCAACCTTCTCGGATCCTTCCTCATGGGCTGGCTTCGCCCCAACGTGTTCTGGAGAACGGGATTCCTCGGCGGGTTTACCAGCTTCTCCGCCTTCGCGCTGCTCATGTTCGACGGAGCCTACCTGTACGCTGCGGTTACAGTCATCGGCTGCGTTGCGGCATGGCTACTCGGAGATCGGTTTGCCGCATGATTCCTGCCCTATTCTTAGCGGCAGCACTCGGCAGCATGCTGCGTTTCCTATTATCCAAGAACGGCCCCTACGTGGGAACTTTCATCGCAAACATGGCCGCATGTGTAGTCCTAGCAGCGGTAAGAGATGCTTCCCCCCTCGTTATGGCAGCCGTGGGCACCGGTTTCGCTGGAGCATTGTCCACCTGGTCCACGCTTGCCAAGGAACTCGGCACGCTCATACGGCAACGACTTTGGACGATGCTGTTGGGATACACAACGGCCACCATCCTCGGAGGAATGGTGGCCGTATGGTGTGGACTTCAGATCTAATCAGCGATCGCGTCCAGCGGTGGTGTCTTGGCAGCACGGCGTGCCGGCCACACTGCGGCGATCACACCAACAACGGCAGAGCCCACGAGGAGCCACACCATCTGCGACCACGGAACACTGACGTTTTCTAGGCCTTGGCTAGACAAGACCTTGAGGAACGACCAGCCCAGACCCAAGCCAACAACAATGCCCATTACGGCACCATAGAGGGCAATCTGAACCGACTCGATAGAGATCATCGTTCGAATTTGACCACGCTGCGTACCCACAGCACGCAACATACCAATCTCTTGGCGACGCTCAATCACATTGAGCGCCAAAGTATTAATAATGCCAATCACGGCAACAATGACTGCTAATCCGAGCAACGCATACAAGATATTCATCATCTGCGAAATCGTAGATGCCTGCTCACCAGCAAACTCCTTGGCGGTCTGAACCCGAACAACCAAGAAATCCTCAACGGCCTTCTCGATCTCCTGCTTCAACTCATCAGGCTTCAAAGAACCGTCACCGTTAACAAACAGTGAGTTCGTGGTCTTTTGCACCCCGGTGTTCTCCAAAGTCTTGGCCGACAAAATCACATTGCCCAAAACCTTGCTCTCTTTGAAGCTTCCCACAACTTTCGCCTTAGCAATTTCATTGTGGTTGGAATCAATCACCGGAACCGTATCGCCGATCTTGAGTTTCTTTTCATCCAAGTAGCTCTGTTTTGCGACGATCACGTTCGGCTGATCCAAATTGAAATCACCCTGCGGCTCCTCCGCACTAACAACCGTATTAATGTTGCCCGACATCAAGCGGCTACTAAACATCTGCTCCGGCGCATTCGGAGGCACCTCACCAATAGCAACAGGTGCAGCCTCCAACGCAGTAACTGTCCCAACACCCTTGGTGTCCTTCAGCTTCTTTTCTGCCTCGGCAGGAACAGGGAATCGACCATTGGTCGGGCCCGACAAAATGAACTCAGCCTTGACCTCACTATCGATCAATCCGCTAATGCTGGACTTCATCGTCGCCGACAACATACCAATGCTAGTGACCAGCGCAATGCCCAGAGTCAATGCAAATGCCGTAGTGGCCGTACGACGTGGGTTACGACGCGAGTTCGTCGCCGCAAGCTTGCCCACCGCCTTAAACGGTGCACCAACGATACGTCCCAGGCCACCAACGACCGGAATAGAGATCGCAGGAGATGCCAAGAACACACCCACGATCACAAACAGCGCACCTATTCCAACCAAAATGGCACGAGTCTTCGTCTCAGGACCATCACTAAAGGCACCCAGCGCAGCTGCAGCACAACCAATCAAGAACACCACAGCGCCAGCGATGGTACGCGCCTTAAGCGAAGTTTCCGCCGAGCTTTCCGTCGAACGCATGGCTTCCACAGGACGAACCGCACCCGCACGACGAGCAGGAGTCCACGCACTAATAATCGTGACGACGGTACCAAGCGCCAGCGGCACCAAAATCGACTGCGCAGAAAGCCCCAGTCCCGCATTCGGAATCTCCATCCCGAATTGCTTCATTGCAAACTGAATGACTTTAACCAGACCAGCGCCAGCAACAACACCGACTGCCGAACCGATAATGCCCACAATCACGGCCTCGAGAACCACAGACCGCGTCAACTGCTTACGCGAAACACCCAGCGCACGCATAAGCGCAAATTCCTTGAGACGCTGCGCCACAATCATCGAGAAAGTATTAGCAATGATGAAGGTGCCCACCAGCAGTGCAATCAAACCAAAAGCAACCAAGAAGTAATTAACAAAGCTCAACGCCTTCTTAATCGTCTTGGTCAGCTCCTCAGCCAACGACGCACCCGTATCCACCTTGAAATCTGGGTACTTGCCCTTCAGATACTGAACAACATCCTCAGAAGACCCATCAGCCTTCTTCACAAAAATGCTGCCAATAAACTCCGGCTGGTAACGATCCAAAAAGGCCTTCTCCCCCATCAACAGGTTCACACCAGGATGAGTAGTAGCCTCCGTGGAATACGTACCCACAACCTTTACTTCACGCTGGCCGGCCTCATCGACGACCACCACTGTGGAGCCTTCTTTAATACCAAGTTCACCAGCGCTCTCCGGTGCCAGCACCTCATTATCCTCATGAGGTTCCTTACCCGAGGTGATCTTTTCCTGCGTGGTCGCTGCACTGCCCTCACCGTAAAAAATACCGATCGTAGGAGAAGTCGCACCAGTCTGAATAGCCTTGCGATCCTCAGTAGCTAGGATCGCAGATGTAGCACCCTGAACCGCGACAGCCGCAACATGATCTTTATCCTTGCGGAGTTCGTCGATAAGCCCGCGAGGCATAGGTGCCTTCTCACCACTCATCACAACGTCGACATTCGCCAACTGATCATCAATCGCCGAATCAAACGTATTGCTCAACGACTGCGTGAACATAAACGAACCCGACACAAACGCCGTGCCCAACACAACCGCCAAAATGGTCAGCGCAAGACGAACCTTATGCGCCGCAACCGAACGCAGACTCAAACGCAACATCGCGTTCTTAGAGCCAGTAGATGTACTATGCGAACCCATCTATGCAAGCTCCTCAATGGTTGCCATCGTGGACAAAATTTCCTCAGCCGACGGGTGCATAAGCTCCTTGACAATACGACCATCGGCCAAGAACACCACACGATCCGCATACGATGCCGCACGAGGATCATGGGTCACAATCACCACAGTCTGATCATCCTGATCAACCGCAGTACGAAGAATCGACAAAACCTCAGCCGAAGAATTCGAATCCAAATTACCCGTAGGCTCATCACCAAAAATGATCTCCGGCTGCGCAACCAACGCACGAGCACACGCCACACGCTGCTGCTGACCACCAGATAACTCAGAAGGACGGTGGCTCAGACGTTCCGTCAAACCGAGGCGCGACGTGACCTCATCAAACCACTCCTTATTGACCGACTTACCCGCAATATCACGCGGCAACGTAATATTTTCCGCCGCAGTAAGAGTAGGCACCAAGTTAAATGACTGGAAAATAAAGCCAAGACGATCACGGCGAAGAGCCGTCATCTCCTTATCCTTAAGCAACGAAAGATCAGTATCGCCAATAAAGGTGCTACCGCTGGAGATCGAATCCAAACCCGCCATACAGTGCATTAGAGTCGATTTACCAGAACCAGAAGGGCCCATAATGGCAGTAAATTGATGAGCTGCAAACTCCACATCAATAGAATCCAAGGCCACGACGCGAGCCTCACCTTGGCCGTAGGTTTTCACAAGGCCCTTAGCTCGAGCAGCTGGTAGCGAATGGCCGTTCTCAGTCATACATTTCCAATCAGAAAACTAGGAAAGCCGCACCAAAGATAGTGGTGAGCGGCGCGTTACTTGTACCATTCAACACGAAAAACAGGATCTTTGCATAAACACAGCACTCAACAATCAACCCATTCCAAAACCAATAACGCTTATCGACGCCAAGTACTGAGCTTGAGTTGTCGATGCTGGGGTTTATTGATCCGCTCACCGGCCGGCCCCGCTTGTTCACCGGTACAGTAATCCGCTAGCAGGGGTGCAGGATCGCGGGATCATGGCCCTGTTCGTGTTCTCGTGTTGTCGAATCCACGTCCACGAATCCGTGATCACGAAAACCCCAACACCCCAAACCCACACCCAAGCCCCCGAGCATGGATTTACGTAGTCACGAACACGAGAACACGACAAACACCAACCCGCCCCCCCCTTAGCGTGGGCAAAAAAAGGGGGGTTGTGGTGGTGTGAAACACACATAATGTTTCACGCCACCACAACCCCATATTATTTTTTAAGTTTTAGGTTGGCAGCGACCTACTCTCCCACACCCTCCCAGGTGCAGTACCATCAGCGCAATCGGGCTTAGCTTCCGGGTTCGGAAAGGGACCGGGCGTACCCCCGACACAATAACCACCAACACACACAACCAACCACCCACGGCGACAGGCATGCCATGCCAGACACTGCACAGCAGACGCAAGCAACACTTTTATTCATTCAAACCATCACCCACACAAAAAAAAGGGGTGAGATGTCCATAATGCTTTATTATTCTTTTTGCTCGTTACACAATGTTATTACTCGGTCATATTAGTACCAGTCACCTTAACGCATTACTACGCTTCCAGATCTGGCCTATCAACCCCCTAGTCTAGAGGGAACCTCAAAAGAAACCTCATCTCAAAACAGGCTTCCCGCTTAGATGCTTTCAGCGGTTATCCCTCCCGTACGTAGCCAACCAGCCCTGCCACTGGCGTGACAACTGGCACACTAGAGGTACGTCCGTCCCGGTCCTCTCGTACTAGGGACAGCCTTCTTCAAGTTTCAACGCGCGCGGCGGATAGAGACCGAACTGTCTCACGACGTTCTAAACCCAGCTCGCGTGCCGCTTTAATGGGCGAACAGCCCAACCCTTGGGACCTACTCCAGCCCCAGGATGCGACGAGCCGACATCGAGGTGCCAAACCATCCCGTCGATATGGACTCTTGGGGAAGATCAGCCTGTTATCCCCGGGGTACCTTTTATCCGTTGAGCGACACCACTTCCACAAGTAGATGCCGGATCACTAGTCCCGACTTTCGTCCCTGCTCGACCTGTCAGTCTCACAGTCAAGCTCCCTTGTGCACTTACACTCACCACCTGATTGCCAACCAGGCTGAGGGAACCTTTGGGCGCCTCCGTTACATTTTAGGAGGCAACCGCCCCAGTTAAACTACCCACCAGGCACTGTCCCCAACCCAGATCATGGGCCAAGGTTAAGGTGCTCAATCCGATCAGAGTGGTATTTCAACTTTCGACTCCACAACCACTAGCGTGACCACTTCACAGTCTCCCACCTATCCTACACAAACCGAACCAAACACCAATACCAAGCTATAGTGAAGGTCCCGGGGTCTTTTCGTCCTGCCGCGCGTAACGAGCATCTTTACTCGTACTGCAATTTCACCGGGCCTGTGGTTGAGACAGCAGGGAAGTCGTTACGCCATTCGTGCAGGTCGGAACTTACCCGACAAGGAATTTCGCTACCTTAGGATGGTTATAGTTACCACCGCCGTTTACTGGGGCTTAAATTCTCCGCTTCGGACAACAATGCCCTAACAGGTCCTCTTAACCTTCCAGCACCGGGCAGGCGTCAGTCCGTATACATCAACTTCCACGTTTTCGCACGGACCTGTGTTTTTAATAAACAGTCGCTTCCCTCTATTCTCTGCGACCACCACCAGCTCAACCACGTCGGTCACCAGCAATGGTCCCCCTTCTCCCGAAGTTACGGGGGCAATTTGCCGAGTTCCTTAACCACAGTTCACCCGATCGCCTTAGTATTCTCTACCTGACCACCTGTGTCGGTTATGGGTACGGGCCATATATGCACTCGCTAGAGGCTTTTCTCGACAGTACAGGATCACCAACATCAACCACAAAGGTCTACGCATCACGCCTCACCCACTATGCGACACGGATTTACCTATGCCACGGGCCACACGCTTACACCACAATCCACTACATGGCTCAGCTACCTCACTGCGTCACCCCATCACTTGGCTACTACCAACGAAGATCCCACGCACATCACCACCAACCACACAAAAAGCATGACCAGAAGATCCATGGATGGTTAGTACCACTGATTCACCACTGGGCGCACATACACGGGTACCAGAATATCAACTGGTTATCCATCGACTACGCCTGTCGGCCTCGCCTTAGGTCCCGACTCACCCTGGGAAGATTAGCTTAACCCAGGAACCCTTAGTCATCCGGCGGAAAAGTTTTCCACTTTTCATTCGTTACTCATGCCTGCATTCTCACTCGCACACACTCCACACCATCAAGTCACCCAGGTGCTTCACAGCAGTGCACGACGCTCCCCTACCCAACCAACAAAAAATGCTGACTGCCGCGGCTTCGGCGGTGTACTTGAGCCCCACTACATTGTCGGCGCAGAACCACTCGACCAGTGAGCTATTACGCACTCTTTCAAGGATGGCTGCTTCTAAGCCAACCTCCTGGCTGTCTTCGCGATCCCACATCCTTTTCCACTTAGTACACCCTTAGGGGCCTTAACCGGCGATCTGGGCTGTTTCCCTCTCGACCAACGGAGCTTATCCCCCGCAGTCTCACTGCCATGCTTAACATTACCGGCATTCGGAGTTTGGCTGACATTGCTAAGATTGTAGTCCCGCTCAACCAACCAGTAGCTCTACCTCCAGCAAGAAACACACAACGCTGCACCTAAATGCATTTCGGGGAGAACCAGCTATCACGGAGTTTGATTGGCCTTTCACCCCTACCCACAGCTCATCCCCTCAGTTTTCAACCTAAGTGGGTTCGCGCCTCCACAACCTCTTACAGCTGCTTCACACTGGCCATGGGTAGATCACCCCGCTTCGGGTCCAGAACATGCCACTAACAAACACCCTCATTAGGATTCGCTTTCGCTACGACTACCCCACACGGGTTAACCTCGCGACATGCCGCTGACTCGCAGGCTCATTCTTCAAAAGGCACGCCATCACCCCACAAAAAAGGCTCTGACGGATTGTAAGCACACGGTTTCAGGTACTATTTCACTCCCCTCCCGGGGTACTTTTCACCATTCCCTCACGGTACTAATCCGCTATCGGTCATCATAAGTATTTAGGCTTACCGGGTGGTCCCGGCAGATTCACAGCAGATTCCACGAGCCCGCTGCTACTCGGGAACATCATCCACTCACATGCATGCACTTTCACGTACGGGACTCTCACCCACTACGGCAGGCCATTCCAAACCACTTCCGCTAACACACACATACACAAGCGAGGAGCCGGCAGCCTCCTCCAACAACGCCCCACAACACCACACACGCAACCCCTGCCAGGTATCACACGCATACGGTTTAGCCTCATCCACGTTCGTTCGCCACTACTAGCAGAATCATTAATTATTTTCTTCTCCTACGGGTACTAAGATGTTTCACTTCCCCGCGTCACCCCCACACCAGCTATACATTCACTGATGGGTAACCACACATAACCATGGCCAGGTTTCCCCATTCGGACACCCTCGGATCAACGCTCTATTGGCAACTCCCCGAGGCCTATCGCGGCCTTACACGTCCTTCATCGGCTCATAATGCCCAGGCATCCACCGTGTGCCCTTCACAAACAACACACATGTAACAAACAAAAACACCAAGAACAATTAAAGAATAAAGATTACTCGCGTCCACTATACAGTTCTCACACAACACACCAACCACAAGGTCCCATGACAGCACAACCAGCACACAACCAGCCACACCACACAAAACCACGTGAGTGATCAACCAGAACAACCACGTTGCCCCAGACACCCAACAGCGCACCAACACACACAAACAAGAAAAAACACACAACAACCACAAACACAACAACCACAACACCCTCACACCACACAGCGCGAGAAAAAACCATCATGGGTCACACGCATCCACCCGGATACAAAAAAACAACAGGCAACAACTGTCACCCAACAATAAAAACTCCTTAGAAAGGAGGTGATCCAGCCGCACCTTCCGGTACGGCTACCTTGTTACGACTTCGTCCCAATCGCCGATCCCACCTTCGACAGCTCCTCCCACAAAGGTTAGGCCACTGGCTTCGGGTGTTACCAACTTTCATGACGTGACGGGCGGTGTGTACAAGGCCCGGGAACGTATTCACCGCAGCGTTGCTGATCTGCGATTACTAGCGACTCCGACTTCATGGGGTCGAGTTGCAGACCCCAATCCGAACTGAGGCCGGCTTTCAGCGATTCGCTCACCCTCACAGGCTCGCAGCGCGTTGTACCGACCATTGTAGCATGTGTGAAGCCCTGGACATAAGGGGCATGATGATTTGACGTCATCCCCACCTTCCTCCGAGTTAACCCCGGCAGTCTCTCATGAGTCCCCACCATAACATGCTGGCAACATAAGACAAGGGTTGCGCTCGTTGCGGGACTTAACCCAACATCTCACGACACGAGCTGACGACAACCATGCACCACCTGTATACAGACCACAAGGGAAAACGTATCTCTACGCCGATCCTGCATATGTCAAGCCCAGGTAAGGTTCTTCGCGTTGCATCGAATTAATCCACATGCTCCGCCGCTTGTGCGGGCCCCCGTCAATTCCTTTGAGTTTTAGCCTTGCGGCCGTACTCCCCAGGCGGGGCGCTTAATGCGTTAGCTACGGCACGAAAGTCGTGGAAGACCCTCACACCTAGCGCCCACCGTTTACGGCATGGACTACCAGGGTATCTAATCCTGTTCGCTCCCCATGCTTTCGCTCCTCAGCGTCAGTTACTGCCCAGAGACCTGCCTTCGCCATCGGTGTTCCTCCTGATATCTGCGCATTCCACCGCTACACCAGGAATTCCAGTCTCCCCTACAGCACTCAAGTTATGCCCGTATCGCCTGCACGCCCGGAGTTAAGCCCCGGAATTTCACAGACGACGCGACAAACCACCTACGAGCTCTTTACGCCCAGTAATTCCGGACAACGCTCGCACCCTACGTATTACCGCGGCTGCTGGCACGTAGTTAGCCGGTGCTTCTTATCTAGGTACCGTCACAAAAGCTTCGTCCCTAGCGAAAGAGGTTTACAACCCGAAGGCCGTCATCCCCCACGCGGCGTCGCTGCATCAGGCTTGCGCCCATTGTGCAATATTCCCCACTGCTGCCTCCCGTAGGAGTCTGGGCCGTATCTCAGTCCCAATGTGGCCGTCCACCCTCTCAGGCCGGCTACCCGTCGACGCCTTGGTAGGCCATTACCCCACCAACAAGCTGATAGGCCGCGGGCTCATCTCGTACCGAAAAAACTTTCCACCACACACACTAAAGCATGGTCCTATCCAGTATTAGACCCAGTTTCCCAGGCTTATCCCGAAGTACGAGGCAGATCACCCACGTGTTACTCACCCGTTCGCCACTCGAGTACCTAGCAAGCTAGGCCTTTCCGTTCGACTTGCATGTGTTAAGCACGCCGCCAGCGTTCGTCCTGAGCCAGGATCAAACTCTCCATAAAAAATCAGTCAAAAGACCAACCCTTTTAAGCTGGAACAAGCCCAACCAACTGGCTAAAAACCACCACAAACAACACAACATTGCCTGCGACTGGCAAAAAAATAAAAAATAATGATTTGCTCTATCAAAAACGTGGCCATCATCCCTTTGACGAGGAAAAATAATCATGACCACCAACACAACAATTCACAATAACCATCATGTTATTTACAAGCCATGGCACACTTGCCGGCCGTATGACAACATCACGTTCATCATCATTGCATATATCTTTTTCTTATCCGATCCCCACCCCATAAAAAGATGGGAACCAAAAGTACATTGGCACACTATTGAGTTCTCAAACAACACAATCACACCACCACACACCATCATTAACTAATGATGCCTAGCGGAAAATTACTTGTATTCTTGCCGACCAGCTTGTTTTCCTCCCGCCTACTCTCACTCATGTAAGGGGCGGTGTCGGTCGCGGCGACTTGATTAAATGTACACACCACGACCTGTTGACACAACTCCACAGGTCACAACAGGTTTTTAAACTTGCACTCGTTCGATCTGGGCACCCAAGCGCTGAAGATCTTCGACAAAGTTGGGGTATCCGCGGTCGATGTGGAACACATCGTTTACTTCTGTCACCCCATCAGCGCACAAAGCCGCCAACACGAGTCCGGCTCCGGCTCGAATGTCTGAGCTCCACACTGGTGTCGAAGAAAGTTTCTCCACTCCCCTCATAACCACATGGTGACCGTCGACAGTGGCGTCGGCACCTAGGCGGACGAGTTCGTCGACGAAGCGGAAGCGTGCCTCGAAGATATTTTCCGTGATTACCGAAACGCCATCTGCAACCGTCGAAATGCCAATGGCCATTGGCTGAAGATCGGTTGGGAACCCTGGGAATGGGAGCGTTTGATAGTCCACCGCCATGGGGCGACGGTCCATGCGCACGCGGAATCCGTGATCGTACGTGGTCACCTCGGCGCCTGCGACCTTGAGTTTTTCCAATGCCAAGTGCAGGTTGCGTGGTGCAATGCCACCGACAGTGATGTCGCCTTGGGTCATCGCTGCGGCATATGCCCATGTACCGGCAACGATGCGGTCGCCAATAACTTCGTGCTGGGTGGGGTGCAGTTTTTCAACGCCACGGATGGTGATGGTCGAGGTGCCCTCGCCTTCAATATCCGCGCCCATTTCTTTGAGCATGACGCATAGGTCAAGAATTTCTGGCTCGCGCGCAGCGTTATCAAGAACGGTCGTGCCTTCTGCGAGAACGGCTGCGGTCAAAATATTTTCGGTCGCTCCGACCGATGGGAAGTCAAGGTGAATATTGGCGCCACGCAGCTGATCTGCTTGGGCCACAACCGCACCATGTTCGATGTGGGTTTTAGCACCCAGTTTTTCTAAGCCGCTTTGGTGCATATCTAAGGGGCGCGATCCGATGGCGTCTCCACCGGGCAATGCAACGACTGCCTTGCCGCAGCGCGCGGTCAATGGGCCGAGTACGCATACGGAGGCGCGGAATTGCCGCACGGCATCGAAGTCGGCGTTACTGGAAATTTCGGCTGGCGTTGTAATTTCCACCGTTGAACCGGAGTGGACAACAGAACAACCCAGGCCTTCGAGGACGCGAACCATATAAGGAACGTCCAAGATCTTCGGGCAATTGGTCAACGTCGTGGTGCCTTCGGCAAGAAGAGCAGCCGCCATCAGCTTGAGCACGCTGTTTTTCGCGCCGCCAACATGGACGGTTCCTTCGAGTCGAGCACCGCCGGTAACTAGAAATCTTTCCTTCACCCCTCCAACCCTACTGAGTTATCGCGTAGGTTTGGAGTATGGCTGTTCATTTGACAAAGATCTACACACGAACTGGCGACGACGGCACGACTGCGTTGTCCGATTTTTCTCGAGTTTCTAAAAACGATCCACGCCTTGCGGCCTATGCGGATTGCGATGAATTGAATGCGTCGATAGGCCAAGCTCTTGCATTAACAACGCTTCCCGAGGACGTGGTCACCGTACTAAAGCGCGTCCAAAACGAGCTTTTCGACGCCGGCGCGGACCTATCCACTCCGATCCAGGAAAATCCTCAATACCCACCGCTGCGTATTGAGCAAAGCTACATCGACGCCCTCGAAGCCGACTGTGATCGATTTAACGAGCAGCTCGAAGCACTCAATTCCTTTATTTTGCCAGGCGGAACCCCAGGAGCAGCGATGCTGCACGTTGCCCGCACCATCGCACGCCGCGCAGAGCGCGCCGCATGGGCCGCAGTCGAGGCGGTTCCCGAGACTACTTCGGTACTTCCTGCACGTTATCTCAACCGTCTAAGCGATTTGCTGTTCATCATGTCGCGACTCGCGAATAACAGCAACGACGTGAAATGGGTTCCAGGCGGAAGCCGCACATAAAAAAGACCTCGGATATTTCCACGAGAAGTATCCGAGGTAATTTGTTTTCGCTTTAAGGCAGTGCGCCGATACGACGAGCCGCGTTGACAGCCTCGTAACGGGTGTGTGCACCGAGCTTACGCATCACCGAACGCAGGTAGCTCTTTACTGTTTCTGCACCAATTCCCATTTCCTCTGCTGCTTCGACGTTGGTGTGCCCCAACGCAACACAGGAAAGGACGTCGAGTTCGCGAGCAGAGAGCTTGGTGGTTTGCTTGACATGAACCGGTGCCACCATCTGATCGCACAGCTCTTCAAGTTCCTGACGCAGTTCTTCTTGCTCGATGCGGTTAGCCAGCATGCGCAGCTTGGAATGAGTGGAACGAATCTGTTCCCATTCAGCACCATTCATCATGCGGCCTTGCTTTGCTACGCCACCGCGAGGGTTGTCGCTGCGACGAGAAGCAGAATTGATAGCGAGTTCTTGCTCCAAGACTCGTGCGGTCATAGTGACCTCTTCGATCACCTTGTCCCCCAAACGCACTGGGGAATGAACGCCAACATAGAGAACACCACGCACTTCGCGCTGCACAATCACAGGAATAGCAACTATGGAATGCAGGCCTTCGTCTTGGATGACAGGGTCAAGATCATGGGAAATCACGTTGGCACGAGTGTAATCACTCACACCGACTGGACGACGGGTCTTTAAAACGCGACCGCCGACGCCAACGCCATTATCAATAATCAAGTTCTGAAGAGCAGGTGTGCGCAGTCCAACCCACTGATTAATTAGTAGACGACTGTCGGACTGAACTGAGGCATACATCGTCACGGGGATGCCCGTGGCATTTTTTAGCGATGCAAGCGCTTGACGGATCGCGTCTTCGTCTTCTTTGACTCGTTGTGCTTCCACCATGAGACTCCTGTCTGATCAGAAACTACTCCGATTGCGTCACACCCATTTGCGTCATTCTGGTGCGCAAAACCTTGGGGTAGATCATGCAACTGGCAAAAGTATAACTGGCTCACGGGGGTATTCAAAAGCCCCTTCGCGGAGCAATGCTGCATAATTTTGCCCGATTACACATCGGACAAGGGGTAACAAACTCCCCCCTTGCCCCACAAATTACACCCTTACACCCACCCATCACATTAGCCCCAAATCTCACATAATGGACTCTCGAAAGCTTCGACAAAGTGCATTAATACATGAAGAAGCTCACTTCCATCCCAAATGATGGAATGTGTCGGAGCTCATTTTCGGGCGGTTTTCAGCTACTCCACAGGTGGAAATTATAAACTCGAATACACGCCTAGCCCCACACCCCCAAACCACAATTCGGACAATTCAAATGTCCGCATATATCTGTTTACTGTTAGATTTTACAGATTGTCAGTGACGAGCATCACTAAATATTAGCCAAACTTAGCTAAATTATTTTAAATAGACCGATCGGTACGCATAATAAGACAATTCTGTCTAGCATTTTAGTTTTGTTGAGCGTAGAGTAGACAGTCGAACCTACGAAAAAGGAAGAAAAATACACCCTTTTGTGCAGGTCAACCGATAAACGCAATGAAATAAAGGACGTCATATCATGGCTAAAATTTACGACAGCATCCTCGACACTGTGGGCAATACACCACTCATTAAGCTCAATCGCCTCGACAAAGACCTCCCCGGCAACGTTGTGGTCAAAGTTGAGTTTTTTAACCCTGCAAATTCTGTGAAAGACCGTATTGGTAAAGCAATCGTCGACGCAGCAGAAGCCTCCGGTGAGCTCAAGCCAGGTGGCACCATCGTTGAAGCAACATCCGGCAACACCGGTATCGCTCTTGCACTCGTCGGTGCTGCCCGCGGCTACAACGTTGTGCTCACCATGCCAGAAACAATGTCCCTCGAGCGCCGCGTCATGCTACGCGCCTATGGTGCAGAGATCGTTCTCACCTCTGGTGCAGCCGGAATGCAAGGTGCCGTAGACAAGGCAAACGAAATCGTCGCTGAGCGCGACAACGCCATCCTCGCCAGCCAGTTCAAGAACGCCGCCAACCCAGAAATTCACCGTCGTACCACCGGCGAAGAGATCTGGAACGACACCGACGGACAGGTCGACATCTTCGTCGCAGGCGTAGGCACCGGCGGAACTGTCACCGGCGCTGGCGAAACCCTGAAGAAGCACAACCCAGAGATCAAGGTCTACGCCGTCGAGCCAGCAGCCTCCGCTCTCCTGACCACCGGCAAGGCAGGTCCTCACAAGATCCAAGGCCTCGGCGCAAACTTCATCCCAAGCGTTCTTAACCAGAAGGTCTACGAAGAAGTCATCACCGTGACCAACGAGGACGCAATCTCCACCTCACGCCAGCTCGCCGCACAAGAAGGTATCTTGGGCGGCATCTCTGCCGGCGCCAACCTCAAGGCAGCACTTGAGCTTGCAGCATTGCCAGAAAACGAGGGCAAGACCATCGTCACCGTCGTACCTGACTACGGCGAGCGCTACGTATCAACCGTCTTGTTCGACGACATCCGCGACTAATCAACTCACCGTTGACGCAACGCCCTGACCACCGAAACATACGTGGTCAGGGCGTTTTTCACGCGTCGGGGCGTCGATAAGCACAAACTGATAGAGTCGGGTTCCATGTACAGGCTTGTCAAGACGATCCGCGAAGACCTAGCGAACGCCCGCGAACACGACCCCGCGGCTCGCAGCGACGCAGAAAATGCCATCGTTTACTCAGGACTCCACGCCATCTGGAGCCACCGTATCGCCCACGCACTATGGCAGAAAAACCTTAAAGGCCCCGCACGCATCCTCGCACAATTCACCCGATTCCTCACCGGTGTAGAGATCCACCCCGGAGCCACCATCGGACACCGATTCTTCATCGACCACGGCATGGGCATCGTCATCGGCGAAACCGCCGAAATTGGCGACGGAGTCATGCTCTACCACGGCGTAACCCTTGGCGGTCAGGTGCTAACCCAAACAAAACGCCACCCCACTGTTGAAGACGATGTGGTTATCGGCGCAGGCGCCAAAGTCCTAGGCCCCATCACCATCGGCAAGGGCAGCGCCATCGGCGCCAACGCCGTAGTAACCAAAGACGTCCCCGCCAACCACATCGCTGTGGGAATCCCCGCCACCAACCGCCCCCGCGGCGTCGACGAAAAAATCAAACTCGTCGACCCCGACTACTACATCTAACCCCCATGCCGCCTCACACCCCGAGGTGGCATTTTTATGCCCTATGCAAGGTACTCACGAAACTCAGGATTTTTCTGAACAAACCCCACCACAGCAGAGCACGTAGCAATCACACCCAAACCATCCGCATGGGTTGCTTCCAAAGCCTGCTGAATTAGTGGCTGAGAAAGCCCCTGACCGCGAAAACGTGGATCGATGACCGTATGGTTAAAATTCCGGCGGCCGTCGCGCTCCGAGTAGCCAGCAAAGCCCGCATTCTCACCATCGACGGCTATTACAAATTGCTTGTCGGTTTCCTCGTGCCGAACTTGAATATCAGACATATCTGCCTCCTCTAGTTCCAGTAGCAATTCCCACCAGTTCTACCAGAAGAAAACAAAAAGGTCCCAGTCAAAATGACTGGGACCTTAATTTGTGGCCAGAGCCAGGATCGAACTGGCGACCCCACACTTTTCAGGCGTGTGCTCTACCGACTGAGCTATCTGGCCAAAGACTGTAATAACAGTCTTGCGACCCTGACGGGACTTGAACCCGCGACCTCCGCCGTGACAGGGCGGCGCGCTAACCAACTGCGCCACAGGGCCTCAAAGGCTGTACTTGGGAGAGAAGCAATTCCTTCCCTTGCACGAGTCATTACTCTACACAGATAATGTTCACACCCACAAATCCAAAGGTCAACGCGGATTTCTTAGGAGAAAAACTATTAAGCAAAGACCTGAGCATCGATAATCGCTTGAGCAAAACGCTCAAGATCAAAATCGCCCGTCTTCCACTCCGTTGTCGCCGGTGCATGCGACACCAGCTCCGCGATGTCAGACTCACGAAGATCAAGATCCGCCAACGTTAATGGGAATCCCATCTGCTTATAAAACTGAACATAACGACGCTTAGTCTCCATGTCGCCGTCATACTGCAACAACACCAGCACACCATAAGAGACAATCTCGCCATGCAGATGCTTGCCGACGCACTCCGGAAATGCCGTCGAAGAGTTATAAAACGCATGCGCAAGCGAAGAATTGTAGTAATACGCCTGCCCTGGATCCACCGTCATGTTAGACACATACCCACAGGTCATGATGATCGCCAACGCAACCTCCTCGATTGCCTGCGACGATCTACCCGCACGACAATCCTCCAAAGCCTGCAAACCAAAATTCATTAGTGCAGGTGTCACCGCCGAACACACGTTTCGCCCCATCAAAGGTGCATGCGACAAATCACGATCACGCGACTGCAGCTTTACCTCGCACTCTTTAGACATGCCATCTGCAATTCCAGCCCACAACAACTCCGCAGGCGACTGCGCAATCACCGCCGTATCAATAAACACGTGGTGGCACGGGCCGCGCTGGAAGTCATAACCAGCCAGCGAATCATCATTCTTATACACCACAGACAAATTCGTTGCTGCAGCACAGTTCGAACCCAATGTAGGAAACGCAAATAATGGCTTGCCCAAGCGGTTCGCAACCACCTTTACCGTATCGACGGCACGACCGCCGCCAACACCAAAAATCATGTCGGCCTGCTGCACCGAAGACATATCACAGAGAGCGTCGACACGCTCGTAGGTGCAGTTATGGCCATAAACAATCCAGTCCACGACTTCAATTCCGCTATCAGCCAATGCGGCCTCGAGACGCGGGCGCGACTTTTCTAAAGCAGTCTTGCCACCAATCACCGCCACCGAAGAGCCATAGGTCGACACGATCGCGTCAATCTTTTCGTAAGCGTTATCGCCGATGCTATATCCCGGTAATTGCAAAGAGTAAGGCATAAAACCACCTCAAGTAAGCCGTAAATGAAACAATAAATCCCATCTAGTGGACATGGAATTAATCGATCATCATACACGCGACATCCAACACTGCCCAACACAGAGCCTCAGTTAATAGACATTCACGCTTCCGCCATCACCAAGATGACAGCCCCCAGAAATAAAAAATACCGAGACATTTCCATGCCTCGGTATTTTAAAAATAAATGCGACCCTGACGGGACTTGAACCCGCGACCTCCGCCGTGACAGGGCGGCGCGCTAACCAACTGCGCCACAGGGCCATATTTATATGGCCACGAAAACGTGGTGGTACTCCCAACGGGATTCGAACCCGTGTCGCCGCCGTGAAAGGGCGGTGTCCTAGGCCCCTAGACGATGGGAGCAAGCCTGTTACAAGACAGCTAGGCTGTCGTGCGGACTGAGAAGAACTATACTTGAATTCCTAAAATACGCAAAACGCGAGGTAAACAAGCTTTTTATAAGATAGTCAAAGAATCGAAAACTAGATGCATCCGTCCTCCTACAACCACGCGCTCCACAGCCACCCCAAATACATCCGTAATCATTTCTGCCGTAAATGCATCGGCAGGCTCTCCGGCAGCCACCACATGCCCATCGGAACCCAGCACCACCACACGATCACAGTAACGTGCTGCAAGATTCAGGTCGTGAAGCACGACAATCGTTGCACAACGTAAATCCCGCACTAATTCCATCAACTCAAACTGATGCGCTAAGTCCAAGTGATTAGTGGGCTCGTCTAGTAATAAATGATCCGCTTGCTGAACTATGGCGCGAGCTATAAGCGCACGTTGACGCTCACCACCTGAAAGTTCCGTGATAAGACGATGCTGTAGTGATGTCAACGAGACCTGCTCAAGAGCTTTACTCACAATTGCTTCGTTTGCATCTGTATTAAAATCGAGTAGTCGTCGATACGCAAGAGCACCTAACCCAACAGCGTCGCGTACCGTTAGAGGTAATGCTTGATCGCGCTCCTGCGCAACCACAGCTATCTGCTTAGCAATATCCTTAACCCGCAGTTGATGTACATCATTACCATCGACGATAACTTTGCCCCCAGCTAGTTTTAGGGCTCCATGAATCGCTTGCAACAAAGTGGATTTTCCACAACCATTTGGGCCAACGATACCGACAATCTCGCCAGCGCCCACACGCAAAGTCACACCATGGACAACCAAACGACCACAACGATCTACTACAACATCACTCGCACTTATCACTGCACGTTACATTCCCGCGTTTTTCATCTGCTTTTGCAGATATACAGCTCCTTCAACCGAGAGCGTGCTCGGCGGATCAGTGAGAATAAAAGGCATATGAACCACTTTATGCTCCTGCACAGCTTTCAAGCTACGAGCCCCATTAAAACCGAGGAAAGTCTCCATGGCAGCTTTGTCATCACCAGTCTCACTTAGCAGCACAATCCACTCAGGATTCTTGTCAAGCAAATCCTCCATGGAGGCATCGAAAACCCGTTCTTTGTTATCAGAATAGGGGTTCTTCAAACCATTGGCCTCAAGAATTGGTTGAACCATAGAGGTATTGCCATAGGTATAGAACTCATTTGAGCCAGGAGTGATATATAGCACCACACCATTAGCTGTGGAAGCAGAAACCTGCGGTGTCTTCTTGGCGATCTTTTCCTTTAGTTCTTTGGCTTTGCCCTCCACCTGGAAAAGTGCTCCCATCTTATCGATCTCATCAGTCACCTTGTCCCAGCTTGCAGGAGTTAACTCAATATCTGGACACAATGCGTCTGGAGAGTACAGAGGGATACCTGCATCTTTGAGCGCCTGGCGATCCGCACCGGTGTCATAGCCGATAACCAAATCAGGACGTAGATCAACAATGGACTCAGTGGACATCTTTGCGCCACCAGTACCTGTATCGTCTGCCTTAACAGAAGGAATATTGGCGATGGCGGCTTCCAAATCTGCATCCAGCTGATTCACACGCTCCTCTCCAGCACGGTGCTTTACTCGGTCCAGAACGCCTAACTCATGCAGAATCGAAACGTTCATCTCGCTGAGCATGAGCACGTTTTCTGGGGCTTTGTCGAAGGTCAGAGTTTCACCGCAACTTTTAATGCTGATCTGCTGATTCTGCTTAGATTTCCCCATGTTGTGCTCAGACTTGTTAGCCTTATCAACAGCACTTTCACCACACGCAGTCAAACCACACGATAAAACAGCAACACACGTTACTGCTGCCAGCGGCTTCCATGACAACGTCATCTTATTACTCCTCTTTATTTTTACATTTGATTCTTTTGGTTTTTCACTATCAAGGCCAGACACGGAGCGCCAATAAGCCCCGTGATCACGCCGATAGGTAGCTCTTGAGGACTAAAAACAATCCGTGCAAAGGCATCTGCCCACACGAGAAAAACAGCCGATGCAAGCCCTGATGCAACCACAAGCACACGGTGGGAATACCCGACCAACTGTCGCATCACATGCGGAATAATAAGACCTACGAAGCCAATTCCGCCCGCAGCGCTCACCGTAATAGCGACAGCAGCACTAACGCCAAGCAGTAAAAGCGCACGGGTACGCACTGAATGTACACCTACCGATCGCGCAGTGGAATCACCGCTAGCAAGGGCGTCAAGAATTGGCCCATAAAGGCTTAACACAAGCATGACTATGACGGCAGCCACGCATACGATGCCGATTGTAGACCAGCGTGCTCTGCTCAAAGAGCCCAGCATCCAAAACATGACAGCCTGATTCGTTTCAGGTGAGCCCGAAGAAAAGATCACTAGATTTGTCAACGATTGAGCACCAAACCCTACAGCCAAACCAGACAAAATAAGCTTAAGGGGATGGGCTCCCCCGCCAGCGATAATAACGACTGCAGTGGTGGCCAGTGCAGCACCACCAAAAGCAAACGCTCCTACCCCGAAAGCACTGCTTACGCCAAAAGAAATGAGTGCTAATGCTGCGCCAGCGCCAGCGCCTGAACTCACACCTAGCACATAAGGTTCAGCCAACGAATTACGGATCAAGGCTTGGAAAGCAACACCCGAAACACCAAGAGTGGCACCTACTGCTAACCCTAAAACGATACGCGGCAACCGAGTCTGCCAAACAATGGCATCAGTAGCATGATCCCACGTTATGGTAACTGGGACACTTGGAGTGTGACTGGCAATTACTGCATAGACTTGAAAAAACGGCACTGCGGCTGGACCAAGCGAAACGGTTGCCGCGGGGGTTAGAACAAGGAGAATACACAGGATCCCGATTATTGAGCGAGTTCGAGTCACAGAGTTCACGGTAGCACAGCAGATAATTGTTCATCGTCGCGAACTATCACAGTGCAGGCTTGCTCACCCTCGTCAGCAGTGCTGATCGAAAAACTGCATATAACATCCGGCAAGTTATTATTTGCCAACTGCTCCGGCATTAATGCCGCTGGTTCAACAGAATCATCCAAGGGGCAGGCCCAAAAATTACGATACACAATCTTTGGCTTCTTAAATTTATGCACATACATATTCATCACAGCGATACGCAGCATTGTGGAATCGCAGTCATACCCCACCAATGCATTGTCCTGGGAATAGCGCCTCACCGCAGTTACAGCGAATCGATTCAGAAATATCTACCAAAATCCCGCCAAGCGGAACCAACACGTAAGTAGGGAAACGTGGGGTAGCGTCAGCCGCCAAGCGAATTACGCGGAAGACCCGGCTCTGTTCGCTGACATGTCATGGAGACGTTATGAAAGGACGTAAACCACTAAGACCGAGAACAACAACGAAGCACCAAAGATATGAGTCAACCTGGTATTAGCCCGTTACCTTGTGGGTGTCCCCCCGATCAGAGAGTGTGTTCACAGGATTTAAAGACGGGGAGAAATCCGACGACCCACCAACCGCACAGCCCCGAATGGAGTACCGTCTGACCAACTTTCTTCTCGAAAACTTGACCGCACAAAAGACCATCGAGAGGCGCTTCGATGTGGCGGTTATACTGCTACAGGGCGTTGTTGACCGGGCTAGCGAAGGCTTTCAAGTCTTCCCAAGAGTCAGCACGGGCTGTGTCTTGCTCGTAGGCGATCAAACAGCCCCAATGCTGATCGGCGTAGGCATCCTCAGCTACTAGGCGGCGCACCAGCGCTTCGGCTGCTTTGCGTTTGGTCTGTACCTGAGCATCGTCGCGACCGCACTCTGACTTCCCTTCGATGATCCAGTGCACTCCGTTAACATCCATGGCGACAAAGTCTGGAAAGTAGCGATCCTTAGCATTGTAAAACACGAACGCTTGGCCTTACGGATGCAGCCGATGCCACCACACAATCCCCAGCGAAGTGTTCAGTAAGCGCGCCAGCTGGTACTCGCCGGTGAAGGAGTCCAAAGATTCCTCAGCAAACAGTGACTTGAACCATCCCCCATACACCTGGCCACGTACGAACTGCTCACGTGTCTCAATCTGATCATGCACCTTCTGTCCCAACGGCAACGTATAACCGCTACCAAGCATCGGCTTCGGGTGAATGCTCGGCACCTCGCGGGTGGAACGCAACGTCTCAACGGTATAATCTTGGATGAGTTTGAGGAGCTCAGTACGCGCCGAATTCAAAGACGTCACCGTCCAACCACTAAACATCACCGATTGCATAAACTTCGGTACGAGGAATGTCGCTACATAACGAGCCGTCTGCTCCGTTTTAGGCACCAACGACATATTCAGCACCAGTTTAACTAGTGCATTCTTTGCATCATCATCGACATGGACGGAATCAACCTCGGCACGCAGTTTCTCTCCTAAAATCGCAATAATCTCTTTGCGAAGCAACACATCACCAGCTGAGGTCACTCGGCGGGCAGTCGGCTCAATAGTGGGTTAAGGGTCAAAAGGCCAGATCGAACCCCAGCACTCCGCTCTCTTTCGGTGCGCGACCGAGTTTCAACCCGCTCGGCGCGAGCGCCTTATTGAACCAATTTCGCACCACATCGCCGCGAACTTCCGCACCAACTTCGACACCAAGTTGTGCACAAACCCGCTCGCTTTTTACTCACTCACGCGCCACAACCCACGCCTGCGCGGACTTCGTTCCATCCTCGGAGTAGTACCCATCCGAGCCAAGCGCGGCGGAATTCTCAACCGAATTCTGATCGACAGTGCTCTCGTAATAGGCCACGGAATCGCCGTGCAGCTTCGCAATCGTCAGCACGCCCCGCAGTCCACCTTCCACCGTTCCAGCCCCGCACCCGGCAGGGTCTGAACAGATTACTGCAAATGTACCATGACATTCTCCTTGCTCGGAGCAGATAAGCGCCACTGGGTAGTGATATCGCAGGGGCATGGCCGAGATGCAGATCTTTTTGCACACAATATTTTCTGCCCGCCCCCATCGCCTAGGAGCGGGATAAGTCCGGGCGACATGTTGCTCACAACAGTGCTACGAGTAGTCAGCTTTGCAACGTAGTATCGGTGGATCTCCTATAAGTAGGACTATTTCTCGACAGAATAACTTAAGCGTTGCAGGGAAGTCGAGGATGGTTACGTCCGCTAGTGGGATGCTCAGGCGAAAACCAAGGACTAGAAAGCTACTTTCGCAGGGTTCTAGGCGCTGCCAGCGAGGGGAATATCGTGAACTATGTTACAGGTAGACCAAGGGGCGTTATTAACGGAGAAAGAAGAGACCACATTAGCCACCACCAAGCCTGGGCCTTCCAAGGTCAGGCGATGCTGGCCCTGTTCAGACTGTTAGTTCGGAATATTTACTGCGGAACGAATTTCGGAATCCGATTGGGGGTGTCCCTATGTTTTTGTCAAGTGTTAAGTTGCCACAGGCGAGTACAGGTATGGGGGGCAGTCGTTTAGGCGCGCCTAGTAGCCGGCCAGCGTGTACTGGTCGGCTTTGTCTTTTGTTGTTATGCAGCGACTGGGCGTGGTGGGATTTCTCGGAAGAACTCTTTGTTTTTCAGCATTGCGTAGATGACGTTGCATCGGCGTCGTGCCAGGCAGATAACTGCCGCGTTATGGCGTTTACCTTCGGCGCGTTTACGTTCGTAGTACCGCCGTGAGGGTTCGTGGCTGCGGATAGCCGCGAATGCGGAATAGAACAAAGCGTTTTTCAGTCGCTTATTACCCGATCGTGCTGGGAATTCCCCTCTGATTGATGACCCTGATCGTCGTGTCACTGGTGCGATGCCCGCGTATGCAGCCAGGTGGCCGGCGCTGTCGAAGTCGTAAGCCGTTACCGATCGCAAGTAAGGATCTGCGCTGCGGTCTTGATGCCGACTCCGGGTATGCTCTATCCACGACCTCACAAAGAGGGAAATCGTCAAGCATCCCCTCAACCTGTTCAGCAATGGTGCCCACGTTGCGCTTTGAATGCTTTGATGTTTGCAGCTAGTTGGGGAATGACGAGCTCGGCGGCATCGCTTCCTGGTACGGTGACTGTTTGCGCTTTTAGTGCTGCAAAAATCTCGTCTACCAGCGGGGTAGGGTCTTTTCGTGTGTGCTTGATCATCCAGTTCAGCACCCGATGGTATCCGGCTCGTTTCAGCCCTTGTGGCCCTTTGTAGTGGATCAGCATGTCCAGGATTGGGGTGCGCGTTAGGGTGCTGCCAGCAAGAACTCGTTCCAGGCTGGTGTAGATCTGGGTAAGGATGCTGCGTAGTCGGTTGACGGTGCGGGTGCAATCGCGGGCGATGTCGTCATCGAAGCCGGAGAGCATTTTCAATGCTGATAGAACTTCGTTATTTCGGTCGACGGCACGCAGCGTGTGAGGCATTGTGCGGGCGGTGTCGGCGATGATGAATGCGTCGCGTTTGTGAAGTTTTCGCACGGCCTGGATAGAGATCTGCAGCTTTACGCATAGCTAGACCCGGTAGGTATCCGACTTCGCATCCGCAGGCACGGGCTACAGCAATCGGTAGTGCGCCGATGGTATTGGGTTGATCGACGACCACGAGCACCGTGCCATGCTCTTGAAGCTGGTGGAAAACGCTTGCTAGATCGGACTCGAGTTGAGGCAATGGTTTGTCGAATACTTTGTTGCCGACCGTGGTCGAGAGCGCAGGCGTGGTGCTGAAGACTAGCTGACGTCTAGGCCGAGGAATATGTCGATGGAGTAATCCTGCGACATGGTGAACTCCTAGAAAACGAGATGAATATGTCGTTGTTCCAGTCGCTGGCGTCATGACATTCGTTGCGAGCACCCACGTTACAAAGAGACCTGGATATAGATTCCGGCCGTGTCCCTATCAGCTGTCATCGAACGTCCTGGCACCCGGTGGCAACACCCCCCCCGGATCATGGAAACTACAGGGCAAGTAAGCCATACCGGGACCAGCGACTATCCCCATTATCGGGGATACTCACAAGGTAACGGGCTCTTTGGATTTCCCTTGCACCAGAGCCTAGATTGGATTCCACCTACGTCAGAATTTGCTACTAAGACTATCCCTACCATTATCGTTCCAAATGAGACGATCCCGATGAGCAGAGCAATTCCAATGTGAAAGACAATGCACGCTATCACAGCAATGCGTCTCAACCTTTTGCTGCCAAAAAATGAAGATCAGGGACACGGAAGCTTCAAAAAGGATTGTCCCCCAAGTGAATATGATAGTGACTAGTAAAAACTGAACCATGAAATCAACGGGCTTCTCTAGCCAGCTGGAAACTCCGAACATTTCACTTTTGGTCACATAACAGAAAGCAGTTCCAGTTTGCCATTCTTCGGGAAACAACTTGGCCACTGCTGCATTTAGGTATATATATGATACTTGGAAGCGGAGGCACCATGCTGCAGCTACACCAATTCCGGATCTGAATCCCAAAAATGAATCTTGCGCTTTCACAGCATGCCAATGGTTCAACCTTCTATCTGATAGTCCGAGAAGGACGAGTGCCATCGTTGCAGGGATTGCAACAAAATCGCCACCGTCCGGCACTGTGATGAAACCTGATAAGCATATTGTGATGTAGAAATGAACTAAAGAAATTATAAATGGGGAAATACCCGACTATTACGATGAATAGGATGAATGCGAACACATAACTGACCGTCTGTTCGCTCCCATTCCATATGCAATAGGCGTTGATGGCTCTTATTCCTGGCACCGACTTTCATCGGCAAGGACACTTTTGGAGGAGAGTCTACTGGCAGGAGTGAATATCAAGACTGTGATCTGAGCAGCCGCGATAAGGCTTCGGCCGGCCCCTTGAAGGGGGCTCCAGTACCAGAATGAATCGAATAATTTGTTACGGAGAGTAGAACTCTCTTTATTGCTCGCACTTGACGGTAACATGCTGGTATGCCTCGGCGGTTCGCCTTTCGTTTGAAAAATCTTGATATGACCAAATTGTTGGCTTAGTGTGGAGGAAAATAAGCTCTCCACACATCGTCTTGTCTTTTGCGCTGTTTTGAGCTGATACGTTTGGGGGATCTTTGCTAGCTTCGACTAGACACTCATGAATTGATACGCTGTTACAGTTTTCCCAATCATTCTGTTGGACGATTTCAGCTATTTCAGGCCCTTGACTACGTTGGCTCCGTGAAAGTCCGAAGAAATTTGATGGTGAAGAATTCGGGAAGGAATCTATCCTCGATGCGCTTTCAGAACCATCGATACTATATACCCTGTACTCTCCGTCCTGTTGGGGCTTGACAAAAACCCCATGACTGGGGGAGGTAAGAGGCAAAAAACTTCCTGGCTTCTCCTCCATCTCGAATGCTTAAAACATTACTGGGCAGCGTGAAAAATACCGACAAGCATCAGCCTAATTAGAACAAAGAGCGTTGACCAGAAAGATGCGTAGAAACGGTAAGTTATTCGAATTTCCTCGCTGCGATTGGTTTTCGTTGGCGAATCCATTAGGCAAGGGCGCGAGCGAAGCGCGCTGTAATTTCTTGACGCTCGAACTCAGACATTCCATTTGGGATTGCTTCATCATCCTCGAGATAGACCGCAAGTGTAACTACGGCTCTGGCGGCAACGACAAGGGTCGCTACTGCAACATTCGCATAGACGAGACCGTTGGCGAGCACTACGACCACAGCAGCACCGCAAGCAGTTTTCCCGCAGAAATCAGAGGTGGTCATGTCTGGTTGCGTTTCCATTGCTACTAAACGTCCGCTTTGTTCAAGGCATTGAACGAAGTCATCCGAGAACTGCTTTAGCCCTTGCTCCACTTTGGCCGGATCGCCTGATGTTAGCGACTGCTTAATCTCCGGGAAGCTATCGCTATACGTGAGATACTCATTGATTAGCAGGTCGAAAGCCTCTTCGTCTGTATGCGGCTTGTTCGGATCGAAATTCATCGATTTTAGAAGCTCTGGATATCATCAGCGATCGGGCCTTGTCCTGCCAAAAGGAAATAGAGCAAATCTTTGTCCGAATGCTTGGCGAACGTCTCTGCACTATCTGCAACATGAGGAATTCCATCGTTACTAGTTTGGGTTTCTGCGACTGCGATTGACGTTGAAGCTCCAACTATTGCAATCGTGGAGGCCGCAATCGTGGCTAATCTTGCAGAGGTCTTCGTACGGAGGAACGGTTTGATGGTCATTTTACAAACTTTCTGTGTCTTGGAAACATTTGTTAGCTTGCTGCTTTATGTGCAAGAATTCCTTGGATGATCAGAATGGGAACGAGGGAACCAAAAGTCACTGCAACGATGGTTGCATAGTAAGTTTCCGTTATTTCTCCTGATATCAAAAGCGTGATGCCGCCAATGAAGAAGATGATGGAAATCAAAGCAGTTCCCATCCATGTCTTCTGATGGGCCTTTTTCCACGCCGCATCGGACTGCATGGTGCTTATTAAGCGAATTCCTACGATAGAGTTCCGCGGCAGGGTGCCGCTCTTGCTTCGCACTGCAATAACACCAAACAGGAGTGCACACAACAAGGTGAAAACCCCGGTGACAATCGGTATCCATAGCGACATTTCTAGCCCCTTCTCTAATCTATTGGTTTTGCGATTCTTCCCATTGAATTGCGAAACGGTGTCACGCTTCTTTAAAGAAGCGCCTGCCTCAAGGAGGGGAATTAATCGCAGTCAATGAATAAAAAGAACGAATGACTTGCGAGCCTCGATAACAATTGACAAAGCGACGAGTTGGATAAATTTATCCGTGGCATATGTCAGATTATTGTGCCTCTCCCGTGTGGAGCCACTTATCCCCCCTTGTTGGGTAATCCCTCTTCTTGGGTTCTAGTGGTGGTTGCAACACCGAGATTGAAAGGATGTTTCAACGGTGTTGTATGAGTATGCGGGTGTTGTTTACCCGTCCCGTTCAAAAATGTGTGCTGCTCGGCGTGAGCATTATGTAGAGCTTTTGCGTCAGGGACTGAATTTTACGCAAGCAGCCAAAGTAGTGGGCGTTTCCAAACGTACCGGGAAAGTATGGCGTAATGGACGTACTCGCTCGAGCGGGCGTAACGAAAAGGCTAGCGTTGCCTGGTACTGTGCAAAATGGAGATCCCTGAAAATGCTGGACCGTACTATCTAGCCCTGCAAGAACGAATCATTATCGCTGATAGGCTTCATGCAGGTAAAAGTATTCGCGCGATTGCCGGAGAGTTAGGCAGGGCACCGTCAACTGAAATACCCCGGGTTTTCTTCCTAGGTGTTTACCTTGTTTTTATTATTGCTGATTCTTTTTGTTGCTGCCAGTACTCGTTCTCGACCTCGACCGGCGTGCGGTAGTCAAGGGCTTGGTGGAGACGGATCTGGTTCCACCAGTGCACCCACTCGAATGTAGCGATCTCTACCTCGAGAACATCAGCCCACGTACGGGTATGGATGATCTCGTTCTTGTATGAGCCGTTGACGTTCTCGGCCAACGCGTTGTCGTAGCTATCACCCACGCTGCCGGTTGATTCAACGATGCCAGCATCCACGAGATGCTGATGATAGGTCAAAGAGACGTATTGAGAGCCGTGATAGCTATGATGAATCAAATCCTTGGTTGAGTGGGCGTTCCAGATCGCTTGCTTGACCGCCTGGAGCGGTAAGGCTTCAGTTTTCATTGAATCTGACAGTGCCCAGCCCACAATCTTGCGGGAGAACACGTCGGTAACAAAGGCAGCGTAGACGAAACCCTTCGATGTTCTCACGTAGGTAATATCAGCAACCCACAGCCGATTCGGGCCTGTAGCCTTGAAATCGCGCTGAACCAAGTCTGGGCGAGTATCAACATCCTTACCCTTGACTGTGGTGACAGGGTTCCTCCCCTTACGCTTACCGGTTACTCCAGCAAGGCTCATGATCCGCCGGGTTTGCTCACGACCAATCTCGATCCCTTCGCGTGTCAGGGCGTGCCACATCTTGCCTACCCCATACACCCCATAATTCTCGGCGTGAATCTCCTTGACTTTCTCAGCAAGCTTACAATCACGCAATGCTCTACGAGAACGTGGTCTTGCTTTCGCATCACGATAACCACGCGAGGTAAGGAAGCCGCCCTCACGCTCCTTGTTTAACGTCCTACAGATAAACTCGACACTGAAACGATCACGATACTCATCAATAAACGCGATCATTTCCGACGTTGGGAGTCGAGTTCGGACGCGAAAAAGCCGAAGCAGCTTTCAATAATTCGTTCGTATCACGCAGCTCCCGAACCTCTTGTCTCAGGCGGGCGTTCTCAGCCACGAGATCGATTTCGCAGACACGATCGCGATTCTCGCGCCTAGACTTTTGCAACCACTGGCGCAACGCGCTAGCACTAACACCAAGCTTGGGTGCAACCTGCTCGCACGCACTCACAATTGAACACTCCTGAACACGAATACGATCCTCAACCAAACGAACCGCTCGATCCTTGGCTTCCTGATCAAAAATCTTTGACATAACCCAAATTCCCCCCCCATACTCTCAAACGGAAGAAAACCTAGACCATTTCAAAACCACTTGTTTTCTATCACTCGCTTCTGAAGAATCGCCCTGTACGTGGTCAGTGTCGAATCCTGCACAAGATTAGCGTGAATATCCAACCAATGCTCCACCATCTCGCCAACGGTAGGAGTAGTTTTCGCTTCTTCAGGCTCTGGCGTGACTGGCACACTGACCGAGCTATAGAGATTGGTGCTAACATCTCCAGCGATTACAGATCGCCATGAACCAAGCTCAATACGCTTCCGTACGATCGACAGCCAAGCGTAAGCATCCATCTCGTCGTTGAACGTCGTATCAGCGCTGTATCTCACTCCATCCGGTGCCGTGTACCGCGCTTGGTACCTGCCAGACTTCAATCGTCTAACGCTGCCAAATTTCTTTCCTGAAGCTTTGTATGTGCCCAATTTTTGCCTGTATTCCCGTTCGTGCCCTCATCGTAGATTCAAGGGGCACAGAACGTCGTGATAAAATGTTTCTAACGGCGAACTGGGAAAACCAGAGGAAACAAAACAGGCCAGAAAGCGGAAATACTTTCTGACCTGCATGAAACGTGGGCCCTCCGGGGCTCGAACCCGGGACCTGCGGATTAAAAGTCCGTAGCTCTACCAACTGAGCTAAAGGCCCAAAGCATATTCCTTAAGCGTTACGCTTACTGAATAGCACGAGGAGCATTGTACCGCGTTTTTCCAAAGGCACCTAATCCGCACGTCACACTCACCAATCTTAACGACAATACAGCTCCACCCCACCCCCTCCAAAGTCCAGATTTACCCGCTCAGATCACGAGCCTAAAGTGACACAACACCCCGCAACCTTAAGAAAAGATGGACTCCTAAAAGGGGTAGCCGTCCACAATGGGCAAAAATGAAAAAATTTAATATAACCCCACTTTACAGTGCCTTTTTAGGACGATCCCCTTCTTTTGCGCACTTTTTGACGTGTAGTAGAAATGTTATCTATCCCTCTTTTTAGGAACTTTCTAAGAAAACAACCGACTATATATTTACGCACCTCACGTTGGTTTGGGTGTGGGTCCCCATGGGCGTGCAGTAGGTACGAATGGCCGCCAAGCCGGCATCCCCTCGTGTCGTGTGCATGCCATCATGGTGACCTCGAATGATCGCAGAAAGTTCTCCTCTGATGGACTTAGTGGATGTTTCACGGTGGCAGTTCGGTATTACGACTGTGTACCACTTTCTTTTCGTACCGCTGACAATCGGCTTGGCTCCGATCGTCGCAGCGATGCAAACTGCTTGGTTTATTACCAAAAAAGACATGTGGCTTCGTTCCACAAAGTTCTTTGGCACACTTTTTCTCGTGAACTTCGCCATGGGCGTAGTCACTGGCATTGTTCAAGAGTTCCAATTCGGCATGAACTGGAGCGAATACTCCCACTTTGTGGGAGACGTATTCGGCGTACCTCTTGCGCTCGAAGGTTTGATCGCCTTCTTCATCGAGTCCACATTCCTAGGACTATGGATTTTTGGTTGGGGTCGCCTGCCCAAGTCAGTCCACTTGGCGTCGATTTGGTTAGTCGCGATCGCCGTCAACGTGTCGGCTTACTTCATCATCGTGGCCAACTCGTTTATGCAGCACCCCGTCGGTGCGCGGTTTAACCCCGAAACGGGTCGAGCCGAGCTCGTGTCGTTAGGCAAGCTTTTAGCCAACCCCACTGCATTGGCTGCATGGCCGCATGCGGTAACCGGTTCCCTGCTGACCGGTGGCACCTTTGTTGCTGGTATCGCTGGTTGGTGGATGATTCGTGAGCGTCGAGCACAGCGGACAGAGGATGCTGCGTTTTGGCGTAAGAACTTCCGGTTGGGTGCATGGACCACGTTGGCTAGTGTGGCGGGATTGTCACTCACCGGTGATATCCAAGGCAAGCTGATGTTTGTTCAGCAGCCCATGAAGATGGCCGCTGCGGAATCGCTGTGCGAGACAGAGCTCGATCCTTCGTTCTCGGTGCTCTCGGTAGGTACGCACAATAACTGCGAGTCCGTAAAGCACTTGATCGACGTGCCGGGCGTGCTCAGTATTTTGTCGCAGAACAAGCTCAGTGGCGTCACCCTAGAGGGTGTTAATCAGCTGCAGGAAAAGTACGAGGCTTTGTACGGTCCTGGCAACTACGTTCCAAACTTGTTTGTCACCTACTGGTCGTTCCGCGCAATGATCGGCCTGATGGCGGCGTCGGTAGTGTTGGCGATCGTTGGTTTATGGATGACTCGCAAGGGTCGCATTCCGCAACTGCGCTGGTTGGGTACCGCAGCTCTTATCGCTGTGCCGTTCCCGTTCTTAGCTAACTCCGCTGGTTGGGTCTTTACCGAAATGGGTCGCCAGCCGTGGATCGTGGCTCCTAATCCGGAGGCTATCCCCGGCAGCCCTGACGGCGAAGATCTCATTCATTTGATCGTTGACTTTGGTGTTTCCTCGCACCCGACCTGGGTGGTCTGGACCTCTCTGATTGGTTTTACCTTGGTGTATGGATCGCTTGCCTGCGTGTGGTTCTGGCTGATGAAGAAGAAAGTTGTGGCCGGAGCCAGCGAGGATTCTTCGAGCATGCTTGGCTATGGTCCTCACAGCGGCGATCACGCCGAATCCCCTGCCGATGATCTGTTGCACCTCGGCGCTCATGCTACGGAAGGTAAGGAGTAACACGATCATGGATCTTCAAACAGTGTGGTTTGTGTTAGTTGCGGTTCTATTCGCTGGTTATTTTGTCCTCGAAGGCTTTGATTTCGGTGTGGGTATGTTGCTGCCGTTTTTGAGCAAGCAGGAGCGTACCGCTGCGATTAAAGCCATTGGACCTGTGTGGGATGGCAATGAAGTGTGGCTCATTACTGCAGGTGGCGCACTTTTTGCAGCTTTCCCTGAGTGGTATGCCACCATGTTTTCGGGTTTCTACCTGCCATTGTTCCTCATTTTGATCGGATTGATTCTGCGCGGCGTTGCTTTGGAGTGGCGCGGCAAGGTTGACACTAATGTGTGGCGTGATCGTTGCGACATCGGCATTGGTATCGGTAGCTGGGTTCCCGCTTTGTTGTGGGGTGTGGCGTTTGCCAATGTTGTTCATGGTGTGGCTATTGATTCTTCGTTCCACATTGATTCCAGCCTGACTGGGCTTATCGCTTTGCTAAACCCGTTTGGTTTGCTCGGCGGCGTGGCGTTTGTGCTGGTGTTCTTGCTACATGGCGCGTTGTTCCTCAAGCTTAAGACTGAGATTACGGTCATGGGTTCCTTGGCTGGCCGGTTGTATATTCCGGCGGCAGTTGTGGGCGCAGTGTTTTTGGTGTGGACTCAGCTCGCACATGGTCGTGGCTGGACGTGGGCACCGTTGGTTATCGCAGTGGTTGGCTTGGTCGTTGCGGCGGTAGGTATTCGTGGCAATCGTGATGGTTGGGCATTTGCGGCAACCTCGGTTGTTATTCTTTGCGTCGCAGCGGTGTTGTTTGGATCGTTGTTCCCGAACTTGATGCCCACCACGCTTGCCGACGGCACCAGCTTGACCATTTACAATGCGTCTTCTTCGCAGTACACGCTCACCATGATGACGTGGGCTGCTGTGCTGGTCACACCACTGGTACTTCTGTACCAGGGCTGGACGTACTGGGTTTTTAGGCAACGAGTGCGCGTGTGAACATCCGGTTTTTAACGTTGATTCGCCCCGCGCGAACGTTCATTGTGATTGCTGCTGTTATTCAAGTAGCGTCCGTGGCGTTCGTCGTGGGGCGCGGCCTTTCTGTGGGGTTTTTGGTCGCGGGCACTATTGAGCACTGGCCGGATCCTATGCCTCATGTTGGAGCATGGGCTGCGGTGTTGGTGATCAGTGTTGTCGGTGTGAGTGCGATGGCATGGATGCAGCGCTGGTGGTCTGCAACAGGTGCTGGCCCTGTTATTACAGATGTACGTTCCCGCACGTTAACGGCGCTGAATGCTACGGATCCTAGGGTGGTGCAGGAAAACAGCAGTCGATGGAAGGTGGTGTTGGGGGCGGGGCCGGAAAGCGTGGAAGGCCTACGTCCGTATCTGTCGGCATACATTCCGGCGGTTTTGTCCTCGGGGATTTCTACGCCGATTGTGCTGGTCGTCATCGCGCTTATCGACGTCCGCTCTGCTCTGATCGCAGCAGCAACGCTGGTGTTGATCCCTATTTTTATGATTTTGATCGGCACGCTCACACGGGATCAAACACAACAACGCCTCCATCGAGCCCAAGTGTTGGACCGCCACATCATTGATTTGTTGCGCGGTGCTCGCACGCTCCAAGAAATCGGCGATACGTCTGCAGCACAATCACAAGTACGCAGCAGTGGGCGTCGGCACGCCGCTGCAACGATGTCGGTTCTGCGCTTGGCTTTCCTGTCATCTTTTGCTCTGGAATTTGTGGCCACTCTTTCGGTAGCGCTTGTTGCCGTAAGCATCGGCGTGCGCCTGGTTGATTCCTCAATGACGCTGCACGCAGGACTTATCGCATTAATCTTGGCCCCCGAGGTGTATAACCCACTACGGGCAGTAGGCACCGCTTATCATTCATCAGCCGATGGCATGACAGCAGTAGAAACCGCCCTGGACCTTATCGAGTCCAAACCGCAAACTGCCAACGTTGCACCACCGAAAACCGCCACGGTTGTTTCGGACGGTGAGGTGAGCGTCGATAAGCTCAGTGTGCATGGCCGCGACGGTATCCGCCCACACAATCTAAGTTTTCAAGCCCGCCCAGGCGAGGTGACGGCCCTCATCGGCAGCAATGGTTGTGGAAAATCCACAACGCTGCTCGCCATCATGGGCATGATCAATTACGAAGGCACGATCGCTGCGCCGCACAGCATCGGATACCTCCCGGCGCGCCCTGCCCTGTGCACGGGAACGCTGGCTGACAACCTCTCGTTGTTGGGGCCGCGTGACCGCGACACCGCTGGAGCGTTGTTGCGCACAATCGGATTCGATATTCCGCTTTCGCGCACCGTGACTTACCAAGGCGAGGGCCTATCGAGTGGGCAAATAGAACGGTTGGCTTTCGCACGCACCTGTTCGCAGGAATGCGCCGTGTATCTTTTCGACGAACCCACCGCCCACGTGGACCCTGAAACTGCGAGGAAAATGTGGGAGCACATCCGCGGCCTTGCCCGCAACGGTGCCACTGTGATCGTAGCGACCCACGACCTTGCTAATCGCGCCTACGCCGACCAGGTGATTGTCCTATGAAACCCATCGACTTGTTATTTCAGCATGTTTCCCGCCGTGCCCTTGCCGGCGCGATTGCTATCGCCTCACTGACGTTGCTGAGTTCGCTTGGGTTGATGGTACTTTCTGGGTGGCTCATTACCCGCGCATGGCAGGCGCCACCAATCCTTGATTTGGCCGTTGCGATTACTGCTGTGCGAGCTTTAGGATTATCGCGTTCCGTCATGCGCTATGTTGATCGCATTGTGACCCACCGCTATGCGCTGTCTGCACTGAGCAGCTTGCGCGTCCAGGTATTCCAAGCGGCGGTTTCTCAAGGTCACGTTTCCGATACGCAAGCGCAACGCGCACTGGGTGCCGACGCGCAACGAGTCACTGACCTTATCGTGCGCAGCATCGTACCTCGTGGGGTGGCTGTGGTACTCAGTGTGCTCGCCGTTGCGGGAGCTGCGTGTTTGTTGCCCTTCGCGGGGTTAGTGTTGGCGTTCGGATTGTTGCTCACCGGCGTGGTGATCCCACGCTGGGTGGGTTCAGATCGTTGGCAGGCTATTCATACTGCGGAGGTTGCAGCACGAGATCAACTAGATGAGTCTTTGGACGCAGTGCTTAATCACCGCGTGGAGTTTCAGGCAGCAGGGCTGGGAAATCGCAAAAACGCCCGTGTGGTGGCAGATTCGCAGAAGATGGCGACAGCCAGTACCCATAGGCTCAAGCGCCTCGCGGCTATCGACGCCACCGTGGTCGCGGTTTCTGGTTGCACACTCTTGCTGGTCACAGGGCTAGGACTGCACTTTTACCAAGGATCGCCCATGTGGCTAGGCATGCTCGTTCTCCTCGCAATGTCTGCATTCGAATCCCACGCGCCGCTAGTCGAAGCCGCAACGCATCATGTGATCGGCATCAAAGCGGCACAGCGCATGACAGCTTTTATGGGGCAGGCAATCGAGTTCCCAGCCCCTGGCATCGCCAACGCTACCGAGGCCCCCGCGCTACGCGTAGAAGATTTAACCTGCGCTTGGGGCGACAACACATGGAACTTTAATGTGGAGTTTGGGCAACGCCATGTGATTCGAGGCCCCAGCGGCTGCGGTAAAACCACCCTATTGCGTACCATCGCAGGGCTTAGCCCCGTAGTATCCGGATCGGTCACAATCGCAGGACACACAGACACACATAGTCTGCGAACATGGACGCGGCTGTTTTCTGAAGACGGTTACATCTTTGCCACAAGCATTCGTGAGAACATCCTCGTGGCGTGCCCCGACGCCTCAGACGAGCTCATGTATTCCACTGCGCGCGCTGTAGGTCTAGGGCCGTGGCTCGATGCCCACGACGGCCTCGACACCATTCTTAGTGATGGTGCGGAGTCAATTTCTAGCGGTCAGCGACGACGTTTGCTCCTCACCCGCGCACTGTGTTCGACTGCACCTATTGTGCTTCTCGACGAACCTACCGCCCACATCGACGACACCGACGGCCGGCGCCTACTCCACATGCTATTGCATGAGCCCCTACCCGGCGCGCTCCCCCAGCGCAGCGTCATCGTAGTCACGCATATGCAGTAAAGGCATGAAATAACAACGAAGGGTCGGCACCTTTCAGATTATCTGTGTCAGTGCCGACCCTGTGTTGTTGAGGTGGTTACTTCTTCATGGAACCAGTCTCTTGGAAACGCTGGTGGAAGCTCAGTGCTTCACCCAACAGGTGTGGGGTCTGCATGATCTTCTTTTCCTTGGCGAAGGCCAGGGCGCGATCGTAGTAGTCCTGTAGAAGTGGTCGGTAGTCAGGGTGCGCGATAGCGATGATCTTTTCTACACGCTGACGTGGGGCTAGACCACGGAGGTCGGCGTAGCCATACTCGGAGATGAGGACCTTCACATCTTGCTCAGTGTGGTCTACGTGGGAGACGAATGGCACGAATGCGGAGATGTCGCCACCCTTGGCAACCGATGGGGTGATAAAGGAGCTGATGAAGCCGTTGCGGGTGAAGTCTGCGGAACCACCGACACCGTTCATCATGCGGGAGCCGGTGACGTTGGTGGAGTTAACGTTGCCGTAGATGTCGGCTTCGATAAGGCCGTTGGTGCAGATCAGGCCGAGGCGGCGGACAACCTCTGGGTGGTTGGAGATCTGCTGTGGGCGCATGATAATCTTCTGGGCGTAGTTCTTTGCCTCTGCGTTCATGCGCTCTGCGTACTCAGGAGACAGCGAGAAGGAGGTTGCGGAGGCGACGGTCATCTTGCCGGCGTCCATCAGGTCGACCATGCCGTCCTGGATCACCTCGGTGTAGGCCTTGATGTTTTCGAACTTGGAGTCCAGAAGGCCTGCCATCACAGCGTTCGGCACGTTGCCCACACCGGACTGCATGACGTAGCCGTCGTAGGACAGGCGGCCAGCTGCGACCTCGCCTTCGAGGAAGTCAAGGAAGTGTCCAGCGATCTGCTTGGAGGTTTCATCCAGTGGCTTGAACGGTGCGTTGCGGTCAGGGGCATCGGTTTCTACGACGGCAACAACCTTGGACAGGTCGATGTCGATGTAGGTGGTACCGATACGCTGGCCGGCCTCGGTAATCGGAATTGGCTGTCGGTTAGGCAGCTTGTTCATGCGGTAAATATCCGCCATGCCTTCGAGTTCCTCGGACTGCCAAGAGTTAACCTCGATGATGATCTTCTCGGCGTTGTCGAGGTATTCCACATTGTTGCCCACAGAGGAGGATGGCACGATGTGGCCTTCTTCGGTGATGCGAACTGCCTCAACGATAGCCACATTCATCTGCCCAAAGAAGCCCTGCTCAACGTAGATACCGAGCTCGGACAAGTGATAATCGGCGTACAAAGTGGTGCCGTCGTTAATCTTGGAGCGCAAGATTGGATCGGACTGGTATGGGGTACGGAAGCGCAGGGCATCAGCCTCTGCGAGCACACCGTCACAGTCAGGTGCAGTGGATGCACCGGTGAACAGATCGATCATGTATTCGTCGCCACGTGCGTGCGCTTCTTTTGCACGCTCTGCGATAGCAGTAGGCAAAGCCTTCGGGTAACCAGCGCCGGTGAAGCCGGACACGCCCACTTTGTCACCGTGATTGACAAACTGCGCAGCCTCTTCAGCCGACATAACCTTGCCACGAAGCTGAGCGTTCGCAATACGATCAGACATTAAATCCTCCTCAACAACGTCTGCCGCAGTGCATGCCAAAAGAGAGGCAGGCAGTATGTGGCAGATTTTTGGTTAATAACCAGCACTTTAAACGCATCAATGTGAAAACGTCCGAGATACCAGCATATAGTTACGGACACCACAATACCGAAGATCCTCTCTTCGTGTTGCTTAGTTCACTAAAGCACATTTTTCACCCCCACACATGGGGATATTTCGGGGATTTTTTAGCGACTACACAGTTCAAACAGATAATTTCGCCCCATCACCCCCACATCGCACGTGTGCAGCCTCATGCCACGTTTGTGTCACCCATAGCCAAGAGGGAACAATAGTGCAGGTGACTTTGACGATCGGCTCCCTAGCACTCGACTCCGTAGTAGCGCTCGCCCCCATGGCAGGCGTAACCAACATTGCGTTTCGTACCCTCTGTAGAGAACAAGAACTCGAACGCACCGGAACCGTATCGGGGCTCTACATCTGCGAGATGATTACCGCACGCGCCCTCGTGGAGCGCAACGAGAAAACACTCCACATGACCGCCTTTGGTCCGCAAGAAGATATTCGCTCCCTGCAGCTGTACACCGTCGACCCCGAGTACACCTACAAAGCAGCCAAGATGATCGCAGAAAACAGCATGGCCGATCACATCGACATGAACTTCGGCTGCCCCGTACCCAAAGTAACCAAACGTGGTGGCGGATCCGCACTCCCATATAAACGTCGACTATTTAGCAACATCGTCGCAGCCGCCGTCAAAGGCGTCGAAGGAACCGATATCCCCGTCACCGTAAAATTCCGCATGGGCATCGACGACGACCACCTCACCTACCTCGACGCCGGCCGCATCGCTGCCGAAGAAGGTGCCGCAGCCGTAACCCTGCACGCCCGCACCGCAGCCGAGCGCTACTCCGGCGACGCCCACTGGGACGCTATCGGCACCCTAAAAGATCACATGCGTGACTCCGGGATTCCCGTGCTTGGCAATGGCGACATCTTCAAACCCGAAGACGCCAAAGCCATGCTCGACGCCTCCGGCTGCGACGGCGTTGTCGTCGGTCGTGGCTGCCTCGGCCGCCCCTGGCTATTCGCGGGGATCTCCGTAGCCCTGCGTGGCGAAGAACTCCCACCAGAGCCAACACTGGGCGAAGTCACCCGCATTATCTACCGCCACGCAGAGTTGCTCGCTGAGCACGACGGCGAAAAGAAAGCCTGCCGCGATATGCGCAAGCACATGGGCTGGTACATGCGAGGCTTCCCCGTAGGCGGTGAATTCCGCGGTGCCCTCGCAAGGATCAACTCGCTTACCGAACTCCGCGAGGTGCTCGCCCCCTTCGCAGACTCCGATGCCCTAGCAGCCGACTCCGATAGCGCACGCGGACGCCAAGGTTCACCCGCTAAAGTTGCCCTCCCCGATGGCTGGCTCGACGACCCCGACGACGCCACCGTCCCAGAAGGCGCTGAGATCATGCACTCAGGCGGATAACACCTATATAGTTGCTGTATGCGCACAACGTATCGAGAGCATCTAGACGCATTTGCACAAGATCTGATTACCATGTGCGACACAGTTGCCGCAGTGGTAGAGGGGGCGTCGACAGGCCTGCTGGAAGGATCACTCCAATCCGCCCAACATGCACTGTCACTCTCCGACGAACTCGACGAAGTAAAAAGCCGCGCTACCAAACGCGCCGTCCAACTTCTCAGCCTAGAAGCCCCCGTCGCCCGCGACCTCCGTCAAATCGTCTCCTCCATCTACATCATCGAGGACTTCGACCGCATGGCCTCACTTGCCATGCACATCGCCAGCATGGCACGACGACGCCACCCCGACCTCGTCATCCCAGAACCCATCCGCGGATACTTCCACGAAATGGCACGACTGTGCACCGAAATGTCTGACAAAACCCGTAGCGTGCTCGTCGATCCCGACGCAGACGTTGCCATCGTGCTCGCCGCCGACGATGACGCCATCGACGACATCCACGAACACATCATGACACTTCTAACCAAGAAGGAATGGCCGTTTTCTACCCGCGCCGCCGTGGAAGTCACTTTGCTCGCCCGCTATTACGAACGCTTTGCCGACCATACCGTTAACGTGGCAGCACAAATCGTGTACCTCACCACTGGTCTTATGCCGGAGGAATACAAAAAGAAACGTGACGACGGCTTCGAGCCCGACGAGATGGAAGCCCGCTTTGCCCAACTAGAAGAGCAATTCGCCAACTACGACTGGCCCAAACCAGCCGATTAAGGGGGTGGGCTGCACAACACTTCACACCAAATCCAGCAAAACTAGCGAGTTTCACTCGATTTGGTGTGAATTAAATGCCGAGCCACCCCCAAAAATGACTAAAGCCTCTTGGATGCCGATGTCCAAGAGGCTTGCTTCTTCGCTACAGGTTATGCGTGGGATACGCCCAATGCAGATGGGGCTTTCAGCGTTACGTCCATGCGAGCACCCATGCGCTTAAAAGGCGAGGTGAGAAAATCTACGAGGTTGAATGCTCGACGCTCACGCTGTGCATACATATTGTTGAATGCCACATCGGCCGCGTTCATCAGCTGATCTGCGGTAGGAAGATCAAGCTTGGTTGCGGTGACGGTGCTCGACATAACAGATCCTTCGCTTTACTAGGAGTGTTCTACTGCCCACGGTGGCGGGCAACGAGACTTAGATTAGGACCTCGAGGTAGACACCAAGGGCCGTTTAGGTAAACACTAGGTTAACTTTCTCGGCCGCTCGGTTAACTTTTCTCATGCAGTCCTGTGACCTGCGGTTTTTATCCGAAGCGACCGGAAATATAGTCCTCAGTTTCTTGAGAATGTGGCGTAGAAAACATTGTGGCAGTAGGCGAATACTCCACCAGATGGCCTGGTTTGCCCGTTGCCTCCAGAGAAAAGAATGCGGTGTAATCCGAAATACGTGCCGCCTGCTGCATATTGTGCGTCACGATCACAATGGTGAAGTCCTTCTTCAGCTGCTGGATGAGTTCCTCGATAGCCAAGGTAGAGATGGGATCCAACGCTGAGCATGGCTCGTCCATAAGGAGCACATCCGGCTCAGTAGCGATCGCGCGCGCGATGCATAGTCGCTGCTGCTGGCCACCCGAAAGTCCACCACCTGGCTTATCAAGGCGATCTTTTACTTCTTCCCACAGGTTTGCCCCACGCAGAGCTCGCTCGGTGACCTCAGCCAGCCGCTTCTTGTCTTTAACACCTGTGAGGCGCAGACCAGCGACCACATTGTCGGCGATGGACATCGTAGGAAATGGGTTAGCTTTTTGGAACACCATTCCCACGGAGGAACGCACCATCACTGGATCTGTGTCGGATGCATAGATGTCACGGCCATCGAGAAGCACGCGGCCGTCGATACGCGCGCCGGGGGTGACTTCATGCATGCGATTCATCGAACGCAACACGGTGGACTTTCCGCAGCCCGACGGCCCGATAAAGGCGGTGACGCGATGAGACAGAATCTCTAAGTTGACATCACGCACCGCATGGAAATCGCCGTAATAAATATTGAGATGGTCCAACTGAATCTTAGGAATTGGCATTTATACGGCAACTTTCGTTTTCGCGGAGATCACACGAGCTCCAATGGTCAGAAGAGAAATAAGAAGCACCAAGGTCAATCCAGCGCCCCACATCTTGTCCAATACGGCATCGGCAGTACCCGCCTTGAACATGTCCAACATCATCAGCGGCAAGGAAGACTGCGGGCCAGACACCGCATCCCAATTGATTACCTGAGTGCTACCCACCAAGATGAGCACGGGCGCAGACTCCCCCATCACGCGTGCAATCGCAAGCATCACACCGGTAATAATTCCAGGTAGGGCTGTAGGTACCACTACGCTTACGATCGTGCGCCATCGAGGCACTCCAAGGGCTAACGACGCCTCCCGCAGGTTCTGCGGAACGATGCGCAGCATCTCTTCAGTCGTACGAACCACCACGGGCACCATCAAAATCAGCAGCGCAATCGATACCGCAATACCAGAGCGTTCGAAGCCAAGAAGCACGATCCATAAGGAATAGACAAACAACGCGGCCACGATTGACGGGATACCCGTCATGATGTCCACCATGAAGGTGCACATTTTGCCTAGGCGGAAATCACCGGCGTATTCCACAAGGAAGATCGCAGCTAAAACACCTAGCGGGATAGCAACAGCGCTGCACAGAAGGGTTTGCACCAAGGTGCCGATCATCGCGTGTAGCGCGCCACCACCAGCAACCGAATACATCACGCCCTTTTGGGAGGAAGTCCACCACGATGAGGTGATGATCGTGCCAACACCGTGACTGATCAAGGTATACAGCACCGAAAGCAACGGCACGATAGCTACAACAATGGCGAGAGTCACCGCGACAGTGACAACGCTGTTGCGCAGGCGTCTGGAGAACAAAACAGTCATAGAAGGGCTCTTTCTAACGAGACGACTTCTGGGCGATCAAGCGCGCCAGCGAATTGACCACAAAGGTGACAATGAACAGCATGAGGCCTGCAGCGATGTATGCCCCGGCGCGAAGATCGTCGTTGAACTCCGGCGCGGCATTCGCGATTGCGGTTGCGAAGGTGGTGCCGCCATCGAACAGCGAGAAACGGAACTGCGATGAGGGGGAAACAATCAGGTAGATAGCCATCGTTTCACCTAGTGCGCGGCCAAGTCCCAACATGGAGGCGGCGATGAAACCGTTGCGGCCAAAGGGCAGCACTACCATGCGGATCATCTCTGCTTTTGTTGCCCCGAGTGCGAGCGCTGCCTCGACGTGGGAGCGCGGCACAGCGGCAAGAACTTCGCGGGTGGTTGCGGCTATAACGGGCAAGATCATGACGGAGAGGACAACAGCACCGGTCAGGATGTTGCGGCCGGTAGCAAAGGCCGGCGAGTTGGGATAAACGTGGAAGAGGAAGAATCCATTAGTCACGCGGGCTAGCCATTCATAGACGCCGGAGAGCGTGGGCCCAAGGACCTGCCAACCCCACAGGCCGAAAACGATCGACGGAACGGCTGCCACCATGTCCACGAGAAAACCCAGTGGTGTGCGGAGCATGCGTGGGGAATAAAAGTTGAGGAAGATACTCACGCCCAACGCCACTGGCATTGCCACCATAAGCGCCAGCGCGGAGATCAACACCGTGGTGGCCAGCAGGTTCGGGATTCCGAACAGCATGGCGGAGGTCGTTGCCACGTTCCAGTTGCCGGCATAGGTGAGGAAACCGAGCAGGCCGCCTGGGTGATTACTGATGGCGGGGATCGCGCGCCACAGTAGGAAGGTGCCGATGGCGATCACCACGGAGATGATGGTGATGGCGGAGCCGCGCGTGAGCCCTTCGAGGACACGGTCGGCGTATCGACGTCGCTTAGGGGCGTGGTGCTTGGTTGGTTGCGCAGAGGACTGCGGGCGTAACGTGCCGTCTGTTTGCCTCAGCGTGGGCAGAGTAGAGGTCATGGGTTGTGCTCCTTTTATAGCGCGTCCACAGCAGCGGTGAGGCGCTCGAGGTGTTTACCTTGAACAGGGATATAGCCGAGTTCTTCCAGCTTGGAATCTTGGGATTTCAGCACTTGGGACAAGAAGTTTTTCACATGGGTGCGGGTAGCTTCGTCGTATCCTGCCGAGCAAACAATCTCGTAGGTGGTCAGAACCAGCGGATATGTGCCTTCTGCTTTTTGTGCAAACAGTGCCGTGGTGTCCACCACCATGTCGTGACCCTCAGTCTTGAAGGTCAAAGCATCAAGGGCCTTGCCCACCGAGGCAGAATTAAGCTCTACGGAACCGGCACCGAAGTCGATGGAGGCAACGTTGAGGCCTTGCTGGCGGGCAAAACCGGATTCCACGTAGGTGATGGCGCCGTCGATAGTCTTGGTTTCCGAGGCCACACCATTAGAACCATTCGCACCCGAGCCAACGGACGCAGGGAATGCCGAACCAGACGTGGTCCACTCCTGCGGGGCCGCAGCAGTTAAGAACTTTTGGAAATTATCCGAGGTACCAGACTCATCCGAGCGGTAAATAACAGAAATCTTGGTATCGGGAAGCGAGACACCCTTGTTAGCCTCTGCAATCGCAGGGTCATTCCACTGGGTGATCTTGCCAGCAAAGATCTTGGCAATCACCGCCGTAGGCAAGTTCAGGTGATCTACACCCGACAAGTTATAAGCCACAGCCACAGGCCCCACCACCATAGGCAAATGCCACGCGTCGTTGCCATTACAACGATCTTTCGCTGGCTGAATCTGCTCTTGTGCCAGTGGTGAATCCGAACCACCGAAAGCTACTTGGCCTGCGATAAAGTTCTTGCGCCCAGATCCAGAACCTGAGGCGTTATAGGCCAAAGAGGAACCCGAGAAAGCTTCTTGGTAGCGCACATTGAAATAATCCATCGCGTTTTGTTGCGAAGATGCACCTTCTGCGACGAGTTCGCCCGACGCACCAGTAGACGCAGCGGAAGAGGACGATTCAGTTTCCGAGCATCCTGTCAGTGCAATACCTGCTGCGCTGACAAAGGCAATGGAGGCGCTAAGGCGCTTGATGGTGACAGAGAAGTTCACAAAAAGCCTTTCGACGAAAAAACGAGGGAAATGCCAGCACCGCGGTGGTGCCACTGGTGAACTCTAAAAGAGTTAGGTAACGCACTTGCGCTACCTATGTGAACAACAGGAAAACAGGACATAGATAGATCATGCCCGCAGGTTATCCATATAAAATTCGCTAGTTTTACCTCCATTCCCCTTCTCGCAACACCCACCCCCTAGCACCCCCACAATAAGAAAGGTGAACAGAAATCCCTTTCTGTTCACCTGTGCGTTACCTAGCGGCTCGCTATGAAGAAGGCTGCGGAGAATACGTCACATGGGATTCAACCACGTGGAAACCTAGGGCATCATAAGCCCTACGCGCCGACTCATTATCGCCTTCTACATAAAGGATCACCCGACGCGCATGTTCATACTCCAAATGGTGCAGTCCCATGCGGATTAACAAATCCCCCAAACCACGGCGTCGATAAGCACTTCCTAGGCCCACAACGTACACCTCGCCATCGCCGCCTTCTGACAGATCACCGTGGCGCTTCGTCCAGTGGAAACCGGCAACAGTGCGCTTGGCGGTATCGATAAGAAACAACACATCGGATTCTCGGAACCACTGTGTATCACGCGCCTGAGCCAACCGAGCGCTATCCCAACCACCCTGCTCAGGATGCCACTCAAAGGCCTCGTTATTCACACGCAACCACTGCTGCTCAATATCAGGGATGCTCTCATAAGCCTCGTTTAACGCCAACACCCTAAAACCATTAGGAACCTGCAACTGGGCAGACTCCACCAGCCGATTCCCCTCGACTGCCATCACAAGCAGCTGACGTGTTTGTTCCAACTGCAGTGCTTTTGCCACCGCCTTTGCACCCGCACCATCACCATGCGCCCACACATTCTTAACCCCCTGGGACACCACATGCCGGATAAGGAAACTGCCATAGCCCTGCCGCCGGAATGCTGGATCGACTACCACCTCAGCACTATCACCATCGCGTGCTGCAACCCCGACTACCTGGTCGTGGCTATCCATCACACAAGAATGCACATGGCCATCGTCAGCCCGCTGAAGGCCATTAAGAAAACTTTCTGAAAACGGTGCGCAACCATCTGCGCGGGTTGCCGCCGCAAGAATCTCATCGACACGATCACGCAGAACCGCCGAGGCTGAAGCTAAGAAGGTTTCAATCATCTTCATATGCCCCACCCTACGCACCTAGTGGTAAAAATAAAGGAGTGCACAACGACTCCGACCCCCGAGTGCGCCGTCGTGGCGCCCACGCCCTGCTCATCACCATCCTCTTTTTCATCGCAGTTGGCCTGATCCTGTGGGCTATCGACGCCGCCATCGCCGCCCGAGCCGAGCACCGCATCTCCCAAGCCGTTCGCAACAACGCACAGCTCGATCAAAACCCAAGTGTGTATGTAGGCGGAGTACCTTATACCGCGACGCTGATTACCGGAAAGATCCCAGAGCTATCCGTCAACGTCTCTGACGTGGAAGTAGCAGACTTCGGCCTGCTGGTTGCTGGCACCTCAGTCACCGACCTCAAACTCAGCCGCAGTGAGGTACTCAGCGGCAGCGTAGACGGAGCCAAAGCACAGCTGGTGTCCCGCGACGTGGGATTCGATGCCGTGGCCGTAGGAAAACAACTAGGAATCGACGACCTCGACCTATCTAATCCCTACGACATCTCACCAGCCGGTACCAACGCCAGCGAAGTTCAACTGCGCGGCACCCCCCACGGCTTCCACAGCCCAGTCACCGTGCAAGCAGATCTTCGACTAAAAGGCGAAGACTTCTACCTCACCCCCACCACCGTTATGGACCGAGGCGATAACACCGCCAGCGACGCAGACATACTCGCAGCCTTTGACTGGACCTTGAACACCCGCACCCTGCCGATCAATGCCCAAGCAAGCTACGTGTACTTCTCAGGCGGCACCATCAGGTTCGAAGCCCAAGAACGCAACGTCACGCTGCGCCTCGAAGACCTCTCGCCGCTGCGCTCTACCAACAACAAAGTAGTTGTGGAATAACGTGGAATAACTCTGTGCGTCACAAGCGTGGATCGAAAAAGCTCAAACCCACTTTGAGCATAGATAACGGAGTTGGTTTCACCGGCTCCGTCGGCGCATAAACCTCAATAGCGTCAGCCACCGCTTTTAACGTCACCTCATCAAACTGGCCCACATATTCGCCATCAGCTTGGAAGCGTTGGTTCTCGTGGCACACGATGCTGACCTCGGTGGCATCATCAAACATCAAAGTACGACGCTGCAACACATCGGCAATGACCTTATTGTGGCCAATACCCACAAGGTGTGCCATCGAAGCCACACCACCAATGCCACGAAGATCAGTAATCGCCCACAAGCTCAAACCCAAATCAAAAGAATTACGCGGATTGGTCACCACAGGCAACGGGCCTAAAAATGTCCACGGATTAGTGTTGGAAGCAATCACAATGGGGAGACCGTCATGCACAAATTCCTCACCATTACGGTTTATCGCCCGCACGCTCATCCGCGGCGCATGCCGGTGCAGCTTCAGCCACGAGCGTATCGCAGCATGAGCATAACGCAGCGGAGTCGCAGCAAATCCGCGACGCCGCACTCTTTCCACCGCAGCGATCACATCAGCATCAATGCCAAAGCCCGCATTGACCGCAAACCACTGCGAGCCCCACTTGCCCAAATTAATCCGGCGCGTACTGCCCTTGTGCAGCGCGTCCGCTAACACCTCAGCAGCATGCGCCGGATCCGCAGGAAGCCCCAGCGCACGAGCAAACACATTGGCAGAACCAGTAGGGATCACCGCCAACGCCGGTGGGGCCGCAGGTAGATCGCCTAGCAGTCCATTAATAACCTCGTTGACCGTGCCATCACCGCCCACGGCGATGACGACGTCATAATCCTCTACGGTGAGGTTTTCGCACATGTGACGAGCATGTCCCGCATAGTGGGTCATCTGGGCGCGAAGCTCCAGACCAGGGATTGCGCGCAATGTTGGAATGACATGCCGAAACATCTCAGCGGACTGCGTCGTCGAGTTCGGGTTACTAATAATAAGGGCGCGCACGCCACCCACCTTATCGCCAAACGCGAACATTTGTGGTGTATGCCAACCAAACAAGTAGGCTGGTGGACTATGAGTGAACACATCAACGATGGAGTACAGCCCACCGCGCTCAGCGGTAACGACGCAGCCAACCGTGCTGCCGAGCAGTGGAAAGAATCCGCACACCGGAACATCCCAGGCCTAGGCGACCTACCTATTCCTAATGACACCGCCAACCTTCGCGAGGGCCCTAACCTGCACGATGGCCTTCTCGCACTTCTCCCCCTCGTTGGTGTGTGGCGTGGCACCGGACACGCGGACACCGCCGAAGAGGGCCAGTACGCCTTTGGCCAGCAGATTACCTTCGCACACGACGGCGAAAACTACCTCACCTATGAGTCGCGTATCTGGAAGCTTGACGACGAAGGCAACTCCACCGACTTGGATTACCGCGAGTCCGGCTTCTGGCGCATTAGCCTCAAAGACGAAATCGAGGTAGTACTTACGCACTCCACTGGTGTGGCAGAGATCTTTTACGGCGAGCCTATGAACGAGCGTGCATGGCAAATCGAATCTGCTTCCACCATGGTTACGGCGCAGGGCCCAGCAACCCTTGGCCCAGGCAAGCGCCTCTACGGCCTGATGCCTAACAACAACTTGGGATGGGTAGATGAGCGCATGGTCGATGGCGAGATGCGTCCACGGATGTCCGCAGAACTTTCCCGCGTGATCGGTTAATTACAGCTACGGTGCTGTCAGTGCTGTCTCGATCAGCTCCCGAATCTCGGATTCGTTGTCTGGTCGGGGCAGTTTTGTGTCATTAATCCGCCGCACTCGAGTGGCGCCTCGAACGGAGCTGATCAGCCACACGCTGTCCGCCTTTTCCGTGAGGTACACCTCGTCCATGTCTTTGAGTTTGCAGTTCCAACCTAGGTTCGTTGCGTAATCAAAAAGCGCCGCTTGGGTGGTACCTAGCAACACGTCCCCACTGGGGAAAGGACTGCGGATTTTATTTCCGCGAAAGGTCACCACAGTTGAGGTAGCACCTTCGAGAATACGATCTTGTTCGGTGAAGATGACGTCGTCAAAGCCTTCTTTTTTCGCCCAGCGTAAGGCGGCCATGTTGGACGCATAGTTGAGCGTCTTAGCCCCGATGACCACCCAAGGCACGCAGTTGCTGGTGTCAATATGGTAACCACGTGGGGTTGTCATCACCCGCACGCCTTGTTCCCGCTGTTCAATAACGGAATCAGGCACTGCTGTAATGGTCAGCCATGCCGAGGGGTGCCCGGTGCTGGCACGCCCACGGGTGTACGTCCACACGCATTTTGCGTCGCTCTCGCACTGCTGAAACCACTTCTCCACTGCCATCGACGTCGCATGCACCCAGTGGTCTAGTCGCGGCTCCGGTAGATCCAGCAGAGCTGCGGAATCACGGAAGCGCTGCGCATGGCGTTCTAGGTTGCATGCTCGACCGTGCCGAAACAGGATCGTTTCAAATACGCCGTCTCCACGCGTTACGGCCGCATCATCCCAGTACACCAAAGGGAGAAAGGGGCTGTGATCGCGCACCGATCCCCCATAGGGCTCAACGGCAATGATGATGGGCTCATGCTTAGGTGAAGACGTGTCTGTCGCCATGTACTTCATTATGCCCGCTGAAGCACGCGCATTTGGGATGTACGATCTATTTTGTGACAAATCCTGAATCACTCGCCACATATTCCAGCCCCCTTTTGAACCTGCCTGGTGCGGCAGAGCCTCAAGGTGGCAACGAGATTCCCGAATACACCGGTGTCGCTTGGCACTACGGTCAACCTCTAGTAGAGCAGCGCTACTTTGAACGCAGCGGCGGATTTGTCGATCGTTCACATCGCGGCGTGCTGTGCATAAGCGGCGAGGATGCTGCGGTGTTTTTGAACAACCTAGTGTCCCAAAAACTTATCGAGCTTCCCAACCCTTGGGCTGGTGAGGCGTTGGATTTAGATATCCAAGGCCATGTTGTGCACCACATGGAAATCATCGCCACCGATGAGGTGTTCTATGTGCATGTTCCTGCAGCTCAGTTGGAATCCTTGCACACCTTTTTCACGCGGATGATCTTTTGGTCGAAGGTTACTGTCGAGGTGATCGACGCGGCAGTGATCAGTGTTATCAGTGCGCAGCATCTTGATGCACTCGTCGACGCTCCCCTCCCCGAGGCATTAGCGGTTAGCCCTGTTATTGATTTTTCGTTGCCGCGTCGCGACATCCTAGTTCCACGTACCAGCCTCATGGCAGTAGCGGCTAGTTTGCAAGAGCGCGGTTTTCAGCCGGCTGGCATGATGGCTTATACCGCAGCGCGGGTGCGTTCTGTGCAACCCGTGATGAGTTTGGACATGGATGCAACAACGATCCCGCATGAGGCGGCATCGTTGATCGGACGGGGTGACCACATTGGTGCGGTGCACCTTAACAAGGGGTGTTATCGCGGGCAGGAAACTGTAGGGCGGGTGGAAAACTTGGGTCGTTCGCCACGAGTGCTTGTCATGGTGCTTATCGACGGTTCCGCGCCCGAGCAGCCTCATCCTGCTGCGCCGCTTACGGCCGGTGGTCGGACGGTGGGATTCCTTGGCACTGTGGTTGATGATTTCGAGCTCGGCCCCATTGGTCTAGCGGTAGTGAAGCGTTCAGCGCTGAAGTCTGCCACCTTGCAGGCGGGTGACGATGTGGCGATCAGTATTGACCCCGACTCCCTGCCACACGACGATGGAGAGAAAGCTGGACGCGCGGCAATCAACAAATTGCGTGGACTGTAAGAAATTCATCACCCCTTGTTGTGAGCTGCGAAAATACCCATGCGTAAAGTTTTAACTACGCCTTTGTTGGGGGAACAATTCCCGTGCGGTACACTCTCAGTGCGACAAATTGCTCCGTTTCGGGCTATTGTGTCTTATAGGAAAAAACACGTCGAATAAATAGCTAAATGGAGAAGAACACATACCCATCCCTTCTCCTGTTCACTCCAAGGGGGTCATGCCATGGGTCGCGGTCGCGCGAAGGCTAAACAGACCAAGGTTGCACGCCAGCTTAAGTACAACACGCCAGATATGGATTTGGACTCTCTGCAAAGGGAGCTGGCCCAGAAGTCCCCAAGTTCGAACAAGAGCCATTCTGACTCTTATGTGGATGACTATGAGGACGTAGCCGACAAGTATGCCGATTACGGCGACTGGGAAGAAAAATAATTCTTCTTTAGCCGAGCTAAGTATCCCCCCTGAGCACTACTCAGGGGGGATACTTGTTGCTTCAGAAAAGAGGCTGACCCAGCTACCGAAGCAGCCGCGCCAGCCTCCCTGCTTTCACAGCGATTTTCGGCTTAGTAGCCTGGGTGGTTGCCGGTCAGGATGACAAAAGGTTCGTCATCCTCGGTTGCGCGCACGGTGCCTAGCTCCCATGCGTCGATGTGACGGGCGGTCAGGATGGCCAACGCGCGGTCGCGATCCTTTGGAGCAACAACAGCGACCATGCCGACACCCATGTTGAAGGTCTTTTCCATCTCAACCTGAGGGACCTGTCCAATGGTTTCGATCGTGCGGAAGATCTGGCCAGGGGTCCAGGTGGCACGAGAAAGCTCTGCAGTAAGGCCTTCTGGGATCACACGGGCCAAGTTGCCGGCTAGGCCGCCACCGGTGACGTGGCAGAAGGTGTGCACCTCGCATTCGTCGGCAAGCGCCAAGCAGTCTTTGGTGTAGATCTTGGTTGGCTCGAGCAGTTCTTCACCCAAGGTGCGGTCGAATTCTTCCATGTGGCCGTCGAGAGGCAGACCAGCTTTCTCCAGCAATACGTGGCGAGCCAAGGAGTAGCCGTTGGAGTGCAGACCAGACGATGCCATAGCAATAACAACGTCGCCGTTTCGCACGCGGTCTGGACCGAGAACCTCATCGGCTTCAACAACGCCCACGGCGGTTGCGGAGACGTCGTAATGCTCAGGCTCCATCACACCTGGGTGCTCTGCGGTTTCTCCACCGAGCAATGCGCAACCAGCCTGGATGCAGCCCTCGGCGATGCCGGACACGATTTGTGCCACGTGCTCTGGCACAACCTTGCCGATGGCGATGTAGTCCTGGAGGAACAGCGGTTCCGCACCACAGACAACGAGGTCATCCACGCACATCGCCACCAAGTCGATGCCGATGGTGTCGTGCTTGTCCATAGCCTGGGCGATAGCCAACTTGGTGCCTACGCCGTCGGAGCCTGCTGCGAGCAGCGGCTCACGGTACTTGCCGAGTGCGAACAGTCCGGCGAATCCGCCGAGGCCGCCACGAACCTCTGGGCGGGTTGCTTTCTTGGCTAGTGGGGTGAAAAGCTCGACTGCTTTGTCGCCGGCCTCAATATCCACGCCTGCGGCAGCGTAGGAAACGTTGTCGTTCTTTTCCGTCATGTGGGGACCTTTAATCCTTATGTTAGTTTGGGGTGTAGGTATAGGTGGTTATTCGCCGCTAGTCGACGCTTGCGCACGAGCTGCGTTTCATCGCAGAAACAAGCTCTGCGTTCTTGTTTCCGGCGGGCATACCGATGGGGTATTCGCCGTCGAAACAAGCACAACATAGTTCGGCGCGGGGCTGCTGAGCGGCTTCGATCATGGCGTCGGTGGAGACGTATCCCAAAGAATCTGCACCAAGGGCGGTACAGACTGACTGCACAACCTCGGCTTCGTTATCGCCGGTGACAGCGTTGGCGATCAGTTCACCAGGGCTTGCAAAGTCGATGCCGTAGAAGCATGGCCACTTCACAGGTGGCGAGGCGATACGCACGTGAACCTCGGCGGCACCGGCTTCGCGCAGCATGCGGATCAGGGCTCGCTGGGTGTTGCCACGCACGATGGAATCGTCTACAACGATCAGGCGCTTTCCTTGGATAACCTCACGCAGCGGGTTGAGCTTGAGGCGAATACCCAGCTGGCGTAGGGTTTGCGACGGCTGAATAAAGGTGCGGCCAACGTAGGCGTTTTTCACCAAGCCTTGACCGAAAGGAATCTTCGATTCTTGGGCGTAACCCACCGCAGCGGGGTTGCCGGATTCTGGGACTGGGATGACAAGGTCGCCGTCGATAGGCGATTCCCGTGCTAGCCTTCGTCCGATTTCCATACGGGTTGCGTTGACGTTGCGGCCGTGGATTGTGGAGTCTGGGCGCGCAAGGTACACATACTCAAAAACGCAGGTTTTGCGTTGTGGTTGTGCGAAACGTTCGCTGCGGATGCCGGCGCCGTCGATAGCAACGAGCTCACCTGGCTCGATCTCGCGAACAAACGACGCACCCACGATGTCGAGTGCACACGTTTCCGAGGCAACTACCCAGCCGCGCTCAAGACGACCCAGTACGAGAGGGCGAACGCCCCATGGATCACGAGCGGCGTACATGGTGCGACCATCGGTGAAGGTCAAGCAGAACGCACCACGCATATGCGGCAGGAGTGCTCGGGCGGAATCGAGCAAAGATGTACCCTCCGATACTCCGTGTGCCAGCAGGGCTGTCATCACATCGGAATCGGAGGGCTCAGTGTCAGGTTTTACCAAATTGTGCTCTGCGGCTTCTGCCATGAGCTCGAGGTAGTTCACCAGATTGCCGTTGTGACACAGCGCCACATCGGTTCCTTCTGGGGTTACACGGAACATTGGTTGGGAGTTTTCCCACATCACTCCACCTGCGGTGGAATAGCGGGTGTGGCCGATGGCCACGTCTCCGCTGAGGGATTCCAAGGTAGGTTCATCAAACACCTGGGACACAAGCCCCAAGTCTTTGAATACTACGACTTGATCGCCGTCACCGACGGCGATTCCCGCAGCTTCTTGTCCACGGTGCTGCAGGGCGAAAAGTCCAAAATAGGTGAGCTTGGATACTTCTTCGCCTGGAGCCCACACGCCAAAAACGCCACATTCCTCGCGCGGAGCCTGTTCGCCGCGGTCATCAAGTTCTGTCAACGTTGAGGGTACGGTAGTGGAATCAAACGGAAGATTGTCTTTTTGGGGCCGGTCAGTTTGTGCCACGTTGCCCATAGTAACGTGCATTGCCACGTTGCACTAATGCTCTAGGTTTTGCACGCTTACCCTCGCGTTATACAGGGCCATGGTGATCAAGCGTAACCACGGGTAGCCAGTGTGCGACCTCCCCCGCACGGGTGCCCGAAGCCGACACATGCGGATTGTCTGCGTAGGGATCGAGCCCAGTAGCAAGCCGCAACCATGCCAACGGTGTGGTTTCTACAACGTTGGGTGGTGTGCCGCGGGTGTGCCTTGGACCTTCGATGCATTGCACGGCAACAAATGGTGGCACTCTGAGTTCGACGGAGTTGCCCGGCGCGAGCTTTTCGACGGTTCTTAGGGTCAGACGTACAGCTGCGGCGATGGCCGTGCGTGAGGGCTTTTCGACGCTTTCCGGATGTGCGATCCAATCGGCGATGGCGAGTACTGCAGCTCGTGTTTCTGCAGGATCTGGGGCTCGTCGTGCCATGTGCTTGTACCTCCGGTATTTTCGATTGCATGACTACACGCTCCCCTCACGTTACCCTTCGTTTTCTTGCGGCTCCCACCGATGTGTTGATGGCTGGTAGCCACGGCGTGGGTGGTGGTCGTGTGTTGGAGTGGATTGATAAGGCTGCCTATGCGTGTGCGGTGCAGTGGTCGGGTACTTACTGTGTGACGGCGTATGTGGGCCATATTCACTTCACGCGTCCGATCCCTTCGGGGCATATGGTGGAGGTACGTTCGCGGATTGCGATGACGGGGCGGTCGTCGATGCACATTGTCAATGAGGTGTTGTCGGCGGATCCACGCGAGGGTGTGTTTACTCGCGCGTGCGATTGTTTGGTGATCTTTGTGGCTAAGGATCCAGAAATGGGCGGGGCGATGCCGGTGCCGTCGTTTACGCCTGATGGTTCTGAGGAGCAGCGGGTGTTAGAGGCTGCGTTGTCGCGTATTGATCTGCGCAAGGCTATCGAGGAGGAGATGGAGAAGCAGACTTATGTTGGACCTTCCGATGCGCCACGGTTGGTCACGCGTTTTTTGGCTAAGCCTACGGATGTGAACTGGGGTGGCAAGGTTCATGGTGGTACGGCCATGGAGTGGATCGATGAGGCTGGTGCTGCGTGCACTATGGAGTGGTCTGGGGAGCATACCGTTGCGGTGTATGCCGGTGGTATTCGTTTTTATCGCCCGATTCAGATTGGCGATTTGATTGAGGTGGATGCGCGCATGATGCGTACTGATAATCGCGGTATGCAGATGTCGATTTTTGTGCGTTCAGGTAATCCTCGTGGCGGCCGCGATGATCTTCATACTGCCATTCATGCGACGGTCAGTTATGTTGCGGTTGATATTGATGGCAATCCGCTGCCAGCGCGTCAGTTCGTGCCACGTACGCAGGAGGATGTACAGCTGGCAGAGCATGCCAATGTGCTGCGTGAGCTGCGAGCACAGTACTCCCCTATGCCATTGATTGCGCAAAAGACCACGCAGCGCATTGACTAAGACTATGAAGCATTGGGGACGACCACCATCCATACGGCTACGAGGTGAATAATTGCTGCCACGATTGTGGCGGCGTGGAAAATCTCGTGGTAGCCCATGATGGTGGCGTTTCTGCCTGGCCAGCGCATGGCGTACACGATAGCGCCTGCGGAGTAGACGATTCCGCCTATAAAAAGCAGCCACACAACGGCTGCCCCTTCAGCCTGCCATAGTGCGGGGATCAGTGGGGTGATGAGCCATCCCAGCGCAATGTATATGCTTGCGGCTAGCCAGCGCGGGTGAGTGATCCACACCATGCTGAGGATGAGTGCGCCTGCGGCTCCTGCCCATGCGAGGTAGAGCACCCAGAGTGACTGGGGCAGGGCAATCAGACATAAGGGGGTGTAGGTCGAGGCGATAAATACTGCGATGGTGGCGTGGTCGGCGCGGCGCCACCATCCGACTGCTTCGGGGGTTTTCCAACGGCCGCGGTGATAGGCTGCGGAGACTCCAAAGAGGGCGACTACACCGATGGCGTAGATGAGAACTCCGAGTGCTTGCGGCCAGGGGCGGTAGATGAAGGCGAAGGTGGAGAGCACCGAGCCGGAGACGAGTGCGCACCACGAGGCCACGAGGTGGAACCAGCCGCGGGTGATGGGGCGGGGGCCGCGGTCGTAGATCCATCGGCGGTATTCGACCATGGGGGATGGTGGCGCTGTGGTCATGGGCATTCCTCTCGTGGCGTTGAGATGGTGAATGTATTTGAACCCAAAACCTACCACTGCGTAGGTTTCCGCGCCATGCCCAAGCATTAATTCATGCGGTTTCCTTTTACAGTCGCCGTGGCGTACATTGCGATCATCACTAAAAGTTCAATGCATTGAACTTTTAGTTGTGTGGTGATAGTCCCACCACGCCCCGCCCCCGCAACTACACCCCAAGGAGGCCGCAGTGGAAGCGTCGACAAGCCCTCAGGTGATCTACTTCTCCTCAGTGTCGGAAAACACCCACCGCTTCATCCAAAAAACCAAACTCACCCACCAACGTATCGGGCTTCGCACCCGCGACGACCCCATCGTCGCCACAGCGCCCTACGTGTTGATCACACCCACCTATGGAGGAGGTGACCTTGCCAAAGCCGTACCTAAACAAGTGATCAAATTCCTCAACGTAGAACAAAACCGACGCTTCCTTAAAGGCGTTATCACCAGCGGAAATCGAAACTTCGGATCCGCATTTTGCTTCGCAGGCACCACCATCGCACACAAGTGCCACGTGCCCGAACTCCACCGCTTTGAGCTGCTCGGCACCAACGCCGACGCCCACCGCGTCCACGACACCGTCATCGAGATTCTTCACGAAAGGACTACTAAATGAGCTACGTCGACAACTCCATCACCCCACCACAATGGCCACACCACCCCACCATCCCACTGCGCCCCATCAACTGGAACCACACCCAAGACGCAAAAGACAACGAAGTCTGGCAACGCCTCACCGCCAACTTCTGGCTCCCCGAAAAAGTCCCACTATCCAACGACCTTCCCACCTGGCGCACCATGACACCCGTCTACCGCGAACTCGTCACCCGCACCTTTACCGGACTCACATTGCTTGACACGCTTCAGGCAAGCGTCGGCGAAATCAGCCAAATTCCCGACGCACACACCGAACACGAACAAGCCGTCTACGCCAACATCGCCTTCATGCAGGCAGTTCACGCCCGCAGCTACTCCTCAGTGTTTAGTACCATGTGCTCCAGCACTGAGATCGACGATGCCTACACCTGGGCCATATCTAACCCCCTCCTCCAGCGCCGCGCCACCCGTGTCATCGAGCACTACTACGGAAACGACCCCCTCAAACGCAAAGTAGCCTCCACACTTTTATCCTCCCTTCTCCTCTACGCCGGTTTTTACCTGCCGCTATGGCTATCAACCCGCGGAAAACTCATGAACACCGCCGACATGATCCGCCTCATCCTGCGCGACAAAGCAGTCCACGGATACTACTCCGGATACAAATACCAACGCGGACTTGAGCTCAAACCCGAACGCGCCAACGAAATGGCAGAGTTCACCTATTCGCTTTGCGACGAACTCCTCGACATGGAAAAGGCCTACACCGCCGACCTCTACGCCCCAGCAGACCAAGCCAATGCACTAGAAGGCCTCACCCTCGACGGCGTGATGTCTTTTGTGTACTACAACGCGGATAAGGCTCTTATGAACCTAGGCTACGAACCCGTCTACGAGGAGCAAGCAGCACACGTCAGCCCCGAGATCATTGCGGCCTTAACCCCCGAATCCAACGAAACCCATGACTTCTTTTCTGGATCAGGTTCTGCCTACATCATCGGAACCGCGGAAGAAACCACCGAAGAGGACTGGGACTTTTAGCAGGTCAGCGCACATATACGTACCCTCAAGCATATTGCCAGCAAACTCCAATACTGTCACACCAACCCCACCATTCACTGTCATATGACGCACGAAGGTGCAGGTCAGTACCGCGATCCAGCAACTCAGCAGCCATCACAGACTTTTGCCAGAGAGTAGCATTTGTGCAGGTAGAAGCGTTTTTAGGGATAGTGGAGGTGCCCTTGCATCACTAGCGGATCGTGTGCACACTAGGAGACATCAACAGCGCAAGTTGTTGAGGGAATATAGAAGAAGCATTCGGGAAGGAGAGGTTCATTGACAGCTAAATCTCGGGTTGAGGTTTGTAGCTAAAACCGCAATCCATATACGCCAGCGGGCTTATAAGGATCATGCTTGTTGTTGAGGGACTCCGAGTATGAACACCATAAACCCCATTGGAAACCATAGTGATTCGATACCGGCCACCGAGGATAGGCGTTGAGGGGCGCAGATCTTCACAGGCTGAATCAATATCCACTGGCGTAACCTTTCTGAGGCATCTTTCCTTTGAGATTGAGGGACAAAAGGTGGGGTTGATAACAATTGTTATCAACCCCACCTTTACTTTCTCCAACGCGCGATTAGATAGGAAGATACTCTTCTAAGACGTTAATGATCTTCATATCGTCGGGATGGAGTGAGGGCGCAAAGCGGCCTACCACCTCACCGCTGGGCGCCACCACAAACTTTTCAAAGTTCCACTCAATATCTGGGCCATCACCCTTGAGCTTCTTATACAGCTCGATAGTGTTGGGGCCATTGACGTCCGACTTAGCCAACAGCGGGAAGTGCACCTCAAACTTTTCTTCGTATCGACGTGCCACCTGAGCATCCTTGCCAGGTTCTTCCTCCCCGAACTGGTTACACGGAACACCGATCACGAAGAAACCACGCATCGCGTAATCCTCATAAAGCTCTTCCAGCGTCTCCAGCTGCGAGGTATAGCCGCACTCTGATGCCGTATTCACTATCAACAGGCAATGGCCAGCCCACTGATCCATTGAGGCTTTCTCGCCGTTGATCAGCGTGACCTCGGTATCAAAAATACTCATCTTAGGATTCCTTTCCGGTTGCTTGATGGCACAGCCAAGCGTATTCAAACGCGGTTTGCTTCCACTTTTCATAACGGCCCGAAACACCGCCGTGACCAGCAGACATCTCCGTCTTTAGCAAGAACTGTCCACCCGTTGCCGTCGCACGCAACTGTGCAATCCACTTAGCCGGCTCGACATAAAGCACACGGGTATCGTTAAGCGAGGTCACCGCCAAGATATTGGGATACGCCTTGGCCTCAATATTTTCATAAGGCGCATAAGAGGCCATGTAGTTATACACATCGACGTCATGCAGCGGGTCACCCCACTCGTCCCATTCCGTTACCGTCAACGGCAACTCCGGCATCAGCATTGATGTCAATGGATCTACGAAAGGCACCACAGCCTCAATCGCTTTGAAACGATCCCCTGCCATATTCGCCACCGCACCCATGAGCATGCCGCCGGCAGATCCGCCTTCCGCCACCAACATTTCAGAGGTGGTCACCCCATGCTCAATCAGGTGATCGGCGACCGCAATGAAGTCAGTAAACGTGTTCTTCTTAGTCACAGTCTTGCCCGTGTCATACCAGCCACGACCCATCTCACCACCACCGCGCACATGGGCGATAGCGAACACCATGCCACGATCCATCAAAGACAACCGCGCAATGGAAAAACCAGGGTCAATCGAGGACTCATAAGAGCCATAGCCGTACAACAACGTAGGGTTCGGCTTGCTGAGGTCAAGATCAGAGCGATGGATCAACGATACGGGGATACGCACGCCGTCGTGAGCCTCAACCCACAGCCGCGACGCAGTGTAATCATCCGCGTTATAGCCGCCGACGACCTCCTGCTGCTTGAGCAAAGTACGACGCCCATCAGCAACCCAATAATCAAACACTTGGCTAGGCTGCGTAAACGACACATACACCATGCGTACCACAGGGGTATCCCACTCAGGGTGACCACCCACACCAACCGTGTAGAGCTCTTCGTCGAAAGTAATCTCTTCAAACGTGCCAAAACCATCGGCATTAAGCTGCATCACAGCTGCGCGACCGATCGCACCCGAGCGATACGCCAACACAATGTGATCGCGGTACGTGTCCACGCCCTCGATACGAACCTCATCACGGTGCGGCACCAAAACCTCAAGAGAATCGAGAGAAATCTTCTCCTCGGTGACCGGAGTCCAGCCCACCTCAAAATTCGGACCAGCGGCATTGTGAGTCACAATCCATGTATCGCGACCGGCAACAACAGCATGGTCAATGTCGTATTCCACCCCCGCATGCCGTGGCAGCACACAACGGAAATCGCCGGTCGGATTATCTAGATCAAGCACCCAAATTTCCGACGTAATCTTCGACGCCGACTCAATCATCAAAAATCGCTCGGAGCGCGTAGCACCCACGCCAGTATTAAAACGCTCATCGGCTTCATGGAACACCTGCACATCCGTTGCCGGATCGGTACCAATCTTATGCCGCCACACCGAATCTGGACGCCACGCAGCATCAACACGCTGATAGAACAGGTACTCCTCGCCAGCCCAGGTAGCGCCATAGAACACATCGGGAATCTCATCAGCAAGATGCTCACCCGTTGCCAAATCCTTGACCCGCAGCGTAAAGCGCTCATCGCCTTCCGTATCAACCGAATACGCAAGGTAACGGCCCGATGTGGTCACCGTCGAAGCACCTAAAGCAAAAAACTCATGGCCCTCGGCCAGCTCATTGACGTCAAGAATAATCTGCTCCCCAACAACCGGCTCCCCTTCAGGAATCGTCGGAGGCACCCACGCATCCGCGCCTTCGCTCACAGGAATACGGCAAGAATAGCCGTAGCTCTTCCCCTCTTCGGATCGACCGTAGTACCAAAAATCACCAGCGCGCTGCGGAACAGACATATCTGTTTCCTTCACCCGCGACTTAATCTCGTGATAAATGTTGTCCTTTAACTGCGAAAGGTGCGCAGTCTGCTGCTCAACAAAAGCATTCTCTGCCTCGAGATACTGGATCGTTTCCGGATTCTCCTTATTCCGCAACCACTCGTAGTTATCCACGAAATCAATCCCGTGGTGGGTACGAGTAATAGGACGGACTGGAGCTACCGGAGGTAGGACATTGTGAGATTCACGCATGGTGACGATCGTAGCCGATAGCGAAAAATGTAGCCCATTACGTTGTTAGCAGTTCCGCTTGAAGGAACCCAGGATTCGTACCCCTAGCCCCCATGCTGGGGCAGGCTATGTTTTGTCTGCGTTCCTTCTGCCTTGTGGCAGTGGAACTAGTCGCTGGCTTCGGTATGGCTTGTTTTCGTCCCTGTCTGAAAATGATCCCGGGGTGATACCACCGAAGGCAGTGACATACCCCAGACTGATAATAGGAACCTGACCCGCACAGTATGCGCGAGGTCTCACAGTAATGTGGATGCCAGCGTGAAGTATGTCCGACCACCAGCGATGAAATAAGTCTCATACTCGTTCAATTCGCTAGGAGTTCTGGCATGACCTACGACTATGTCATCGGCATGGACGTTGGCAAATACTTTCACCACGCTTGCGTCTTAGATATCGACGGCGCCCAAGTACTATCAAAGCGCATCAACCAAAACGAAAAATCCCTGCGCACACTCTTTTCAACATTCAGCGCAAACAACCACAAAGTCCTTGTCGTCGTGGACCAGCCCAATAACATTGGGCGACTAACTGTCGCGGTTGCCCAAGATATCGGAATCGACGTGCGCTACCTTCCAGGTTTGGCTATGCGCCAACTTTCCCGCATCCACGCTGGTAATGCCAAAACTGATATCCGGGATGCATATATCATCGCCCACGCTGCAAAACCTTCCGGAATCCCTCCGCAGTGTCGACCACGTCGAAGAAGCCTTCCTCCAGTTGAAAGTCCTAGGATGGCATCGACGAAGACTTAGCACGCTCCTACACTAGGCTCATCAATCAGATTCGAAGTGCACTAGTTGGCTGCTACCCGCAATTCGAACAAGCCCTTCGCGGCCAGATAATCCACCGCACATGGGTTCTGCACCTCCTTGCACACTACGGCGGGCCCACCAAAATAAAGAGCCTCGGAAAAGCCAAAGCAACTGCCTTTGCTCGACGCTATAAGGCACGCAATCCCGAGCCCATCATCGATGCCATATTCGCTGCCATCTCTGAGCAAACAGTCGCCATTGCCGGCGCACACTATGCAGAAATGGGCGTAGCAATGTCAGCGAAGGACGCACTTGGTAAAGCTCGAGCACCGCAAACAAATCGAGCAGGAAGTCATCGAGCTCATCAACGACATCCCCCACACTCAAATCCTGCTATCCATGCCGGGAATCGGGCCGAAGACGGCTGCGCAAATTCTCATGACCACAGGCGATATGTCCGATTTCCCGACAGCTGGGCACCTAGCCTCTTACGCTGGCTTATCACCCCGAACGAATCAGTCCGGAACCTCAATCCTGTCGAACTCGCTGAACAGAGCTGGCAATAAAAAATTAAAGAACGTCCTATGGCCATCATCTTTTGCATCCATCAGATTCCACGAGCGTTCACGGCAATTCTATGAACGAAAGCTCCGTGAAGGCAAGAGACACAACGCCGCAGTAGTAGCGCTAGCCCGCAGACGGCTCAACGTCCTATACGCCATGATGAGCAACCACGAGTACTACCGCGATCCCGACCAATCACAGAAAGTCGAAGCAGCCTAAACACCAAGAACCAAATAGCCGACTGGGTAAAATCCCAGTCGGCTAACAGCCATGCCAGAAAACAACACGGCCAAACAACCCCGGTTGAAAAATCAACCTTGGCTATTCCACCCGCAAGGTTGACAAACTATATAGGAACACCCCCGAAACCTTGCTATTGCCTGAGAGTTCGCCTACGTTACAAGGGAAGTTGCACTCCGAATGAAAGGTCCATTGTGAAGCTCGCTGATCTGTCCTCCGTTTCTGATCTGAACATCATCTCCAAGGTCATCGACTTGATCTCCAAGCTCCTGACCTTGGTTGAGAAGTTCAACTAATACAAAATGCTCCCCACGACTTGAACTGAGCCCCGTTTTCCGGACTGGGTTAATTCTAAACGGTTAGGGTCTTTGCAAGGGTCTGGTTCCGATATTGCATCGGAGCCAGACCCTTGAATCGTTCTTGGAGTCGGTACGTGTTGTACCACAGTATGTAATCATCGATAGCTTGGCAGAGCTCATCGACACTGGTGAAGGACGCGCCGTAGTACATCTCTGATTTCAAGTGTCCGAAGAAATTTTCCATCACCGCGTTGTCGTAGCAATTGCCTTTGCGTGACATTGACTGCACACCGCCAACGCTTTTAATCAGGGTGCGCCAGCTTGCGTGTTGGTACTGAAAGCCTTGGTCAGTGTGCACAATCAGTCCTTTACCCGGACTAAACATGGCAATGGCATCGGCCAACGAGCGTGATGTGAGCTGAGTATTCGGTGACGTAGACAGAGTATGCGCCAAGATGGTTCGGTCAAACAGATCCATGACTGGCGACAGGTATACCTTGGTGCCGGCTACCCGGAACTCGGTGACGTCACTAACCCACACTTTGTTCGGTGCGTCTTGGATGAAGCGTCGGCCAAGCACGTTGTCAGCAATGTGGCTGACAGTGCCACGGTAGGAGTTGTACTTCTTACGCCTGATCTTCGATACCAATCCTTGCTCGCGCATAAGCCTGCGAACCACCTTCTTGTTGACGATCGTGTTGTTGTTGCGCAGCGCACGCCAGATACGGCGATAGCCAAACGTGGCGTTGGAGTCGTGAAAGATCGTCGTAATCTGTTCCTTGAGGTCGGCGTACTTGTCTGGCAGGTCAAGACGACGCTGATGATCAAAAAACGTTGACCTAGCCAGGCCAGAGACGGCAAGCAAGTCATCCAGGCGGTGATCGGACTTGAAGGTGATGATGGCCGCAACTTTCAGCCTCGTCGTTGATCCCTCAAGTCCCTCATTTTTTTAGGTACGCCACTTCCGCCTTAAGAAGCTCATTTTCACGCCGCAACTTATCTTCTTCCGTCACCGGTGCAGGCCGAGCTGAGCCTTTAGGCCTGCCTTTGGGTTTCGGCCGTAAAGCATCAGGGCCACCTTTATTGACCTGCCATACCCAATGGTTAATCAGGGCAGGCGACGACAAGCCATATTCCTTGGCAAGATCGGATTTGAATTCGCCAGCTTTATGGCGGCGAAGGATCTCCATTTTCGCATCGAAGGAGTACTGCCTCTTCGTTCGTTTGCTCACCAGACATAGTCTGCCATGTAACCGGAACCGGTCTTCGAGATGACGTACTTGCTCACGCCTGACCCCGAGGCGGTTAGCCACTGCCCGCGAGCCGTAGCCTTCCTCGAATAGGTCGACTGCCAGCTCACGCTGAGCCTGACTGAGTTTACTGCGTGGATGCATAGAGAAACTCCCCACAATCTGGTTTCTGATTTCTCAGTCCGGAAAACGGGGCTCAGTTCAACTACAGTCGTGGGGAGCATTTTTATACCTACAGAGCCTGAGAGTTCAACGCTTTAAACGCAGCACCCGATCCACTCGGAGAATTTCTTGCCAGTAATACGCTCGAAAGCTTCCACGTAGCGTTCACGAGTAGCTTCTACAACAGAACCGGGCAGTGATGGCGGTGGGGTGACGTCGTCAGTAGACCAACCAGATTTTGGTCCGGTCAACCAGTTACGAACGTACTGCTTATCAAAGCTTGGCTGCACCTTGCCCTCTTCGTAGCCATCAGCTAGCCAGTAACGAGAAGAGTCAGGGGTGAGGACTTCGTCGGCAAGCACCAAAGTGCCATCCTCGTCCAATCCGAACTCGAACTTGGTGTCCGCCAAGATGATGCCGCGCTCTTCTGCCAATGCTGCGGCCTCCGAGTAGATACGCAGGGTGGCGTCGCGAAGCTCGTTCGCACGCGTCTCACCGAGCTTTTCCACGACAACGTCGAAAGAGACGTTCTCGTCATGGTCGCCAAGATCTGCCTTCGTAGCAGGAGTGAAGATCGGCTCTGGGAGCTTAGAAGCCTCCCCCAAGCCCTCTGGAAGCTCCACACCACAAACAGTGCCGGTTTCCTGGTATTCCTTCAAACCGGAACCAGTGAGGTAACCACGAGCAACGCACTCGAATGGCAGCATCTTGAGCTTCTTGCACACCATGGCACGGCCGAGCACCTCTTCTGGGATTGCGGGGTCGTCGATAGGCCCTGCGAGGTGGTTCGGGAAATTGATGTTGTGGAAGAAGTACATGCTCATAGCGGTGAGCACGCGACCCTTGTCTGGAATCTCTGGTTCCAAAATATGGTCGTAAGCAGAGATACGATCAGAAACAACCATCAGGAGGCGTTCATCGTCGATCTCGTAAATCTCACGCACCTTGCCAGCGGAGACATGAGTGTACTGGGAGAGTTCAGGACGCATAATCAAGCAGTCTAGACCTTGAAACAAGAACAAGTCATATCGCAACACCCACAGATGCGATATGACTTGTACTTAAAAGCTGTTGTTAGAGAATGTCACCTGGGGTGTACTGGGCAGCCGCTGGGTAACGACGAACCAGATCATTCACACGGTCAACAACGCGAGCAACCTGCGATTCTGCAGCACCAATAAAGGCATGCCGATCAGCCAAAGCCTCCTCCAACTGCTCACGAGTCATCGGCAACCGCTCATCTGCAGCCAAACGATCAATGAGGTCTTGCTCACCACCGTTTTCACGCATATTCAAGGCAACCACCACAGCGTTCTCCTTAATCACCTCATGGGCAGTTTCACGGCCAACACCAGCGCGAACAGCAGCCATCAGAATACGAGTCGTAGCGAGGAATGGCAGGTAGCGCTCCAGCTCACGATCGATCATCGCTGGGAAAGCACCAAACTCAGCCAACACTGTGAGGAATGTCTCGTACATGCCGTCCAGCGCGAAGAACGCATCCGGAAGAGCCACACGACGAATAACTGAGCAGAACACGTCGCCCTCATTCCACTGCTGGCCAGAAAGATCCGCCACCATGGTGAGGTAACCACGCAAGATCACCTGCAGACCGCCAACGCGCTCACACGAACGCGCATTCATCTTGTGCGGCATGGCAGAAGAACCAACCTGACCTTCCTTAAAGCCCTCAGTCACCGTCTCATTGCCCGCCATCAAACGGATGGTGTGAGCCAAAGACGAAGGGCCAGCGCCCAGCTGAACCAACGCAGACACAGCGTCGAAGTCCAAAGAACGGGGATAAACCTGACCCACTGAATCAAATACACGGGCGATACCCAAATGATCAGCGATCTGAGTTTCCAAAGCTGCCAGCTTGGACTCATCGCCGCCCACAAGGTCAAGCATGTCCTGGGCAGTACCCATAGGGCCCTTGATGCCGCGCAACGGGTAGCGGTTCAGCAGGTCCTCAACGCGGTCAATAGCAACCAAGATTTCCTCGGCAGCAGAGGCAAAACGCTTACCCAAAGTGGTAGCCTGAGCAGCCACGTTGTGGGAGCGACCGGCCATGACCAGCGACTGGTACTGCGCTGCGTGCTGCGCAATAGCAGCGGCAACAGATACCGACTTGTTACGCATCATCTCAAGCGAACGGTAGATCTGCAGCTGCTCCACGTTCTCAGTGAGGTCGCGGGAGGTCATGCCCTTATGAATATGCTCAAAGCCGGCGAGTGCGTTGAACTCTTCAATGCGAGCTTTCACGTCGTGGCGGGTGACCTTCTCACGCTGCGCAATGCTGTCAAGATCGATGCGGTCGATTACTTCTTCATAAGCAGAAATTGCTTCTGCTGGAATATCAACGCCCAGATTTTTCTGGGCCTTCATTACTGCGATCCATAGTTGGCGCTCCAGCAGGATCTTTGCCTCTGGGCTCCACAGCTCGGTGAGCTCAGCAGAGGCGTAGCGGTTGGACAGGACGTTTGCGATCTTCTTCTTCTCAGCCACGTAGCTCATTATGGCATGAGGGTGCGCAAACGCTCACATGCTTGAAGAATTTCCTCATATTCTCCGCAGAAACTCAGCCGAACAAACCGATGCCCGTCAACGGGGCCGAAGTCCACACTAGGAGCAAGTGCCACACCGGTGGCGTTGAGCAGTTCACGCACCCAAAGCTCCGAATCATCAGTGTGATCCGATAAGGTAGAAGCCGCCGCCGGCGGGCACAGGGCAAGATTAGCTTGCAAATTATCAAGGGCTTCTACCGGCTCATCAGAAACAATGAGCCAGCCTAGCCGCCAACCGGTCATAGAAAATACTTCGACAGCGAGCCCACCACCACTGCCTTGTCGGGGTACTCCCGTGCGCTGTGGCACTCACGCCCATAGGTGATGCCGTGGTAGATCTCGTCGGAGATCAGCAGGCAGGAGTTGCGCTCACACCAATCAGCAATGCGCGCTAGCTCAGCACCATCAATGATCGTCCCCGAAGGGTTATCAGGGCTGGTCACAATCAGCGCCTTCGGCTTTTCGACGCACGCCTCGAACATCTCCACCGTGAGCTGGAAGCGAGTTTCTGCGCCACAGGGCAGATCGATAATCTTTGCACCTAGAGCCGTCAACGCATTGCGATATGTCTGAGCATGCCACTGCGCAATCGCCTCACGAATCTCAGGGGTCCCCAAGGTGGCGGTGTAGCCGAGTGCAGAGGCGTCGATACGCAAATGGACGCGCTCAATTACCGCCCGCGGCGCGCCCGTCGACGGCTGCCCCACACAAAAGAAGAGCATCGTCACGCGCCTGCACCTCCCCAAAATCGGCATCACTCGAAACGGGTCAACGTGACTACGATCACTCAGATACATGGCAGACACGCTAGTCCAAAGTGCCAAACCTCTCCAGCTCATCGGGGTTACCCGCAGCCAAAATCAAATCCCCCGACCGCAACACCATCTCCGGCTTCGACTGTCTAAACATGCCACCAGCAGGACGCACCGCAATGATCTGAACCCGATCAAAATCGCTCACCTTCTTACCCAAAGCAGAAACCGGCGGCGCAATCTTCACAATCGCATAATCCCGATCAAACTCCGCATACTCCTGCACGCGACCATTCATCAAATGCGCAATACGACGACCCGTATCCTGCTCAGGGCGAATAATGTGATGCGCACCAATCTGCTTCAAAATTTTCGCATGCGAATTATTCAACGCCTTCGCCCAAATCGACGGAATGTTAAACTCCACCACCGCCGAAGCCGTCAACAACGACGCACCCATATCCGAGCCAATACCAATCACCACACGCGACGCCTCATTCACCGCCAGCTGACGCAACGCCTCCTCGCTCGTCGTATCAGCCACCGCCGCATACGTCAAAATCGCCGAAGCCTTATCCACCACCGCAGGGTTGGTATCAATACCCATCACCTCTACGCCAGAGTGCACCAGCTCCTCCCCCAAAGCCATGCCAAAACGACCCAGCCCCAAAATCACCACAGCCGGATTGGAACGAGAACGGAAGTTAACCAATGATCAGCCTTTCTACAGGATAGGAATACTGCCTCTTACTTGAACGCGCAGCCAGCGCCGCCACCAAGGATACTGGCCCGATCCTGCCGGCATACATCAACACCACCAAAACCAACTGCGCAGCACTCGGTAACGAGCCCGTAATACCCGTGCTCAAACCCACAGTGGCAAAAGCGCTGACCACTTCAAAAGAAAGGTCGAAAACACCAAACTCAGGGGCCAAAACCAGCACCAAACCAACAGCGACACCCACTGTGAGCACCGCCAACATGGTCACCGCCAACGCCTGCCGAACAGTTCGATTAGGAATACGACGTCCGCGAATCAGAATCTGATCATCGCCACGAATCTCCGCAACCATCACAGCCAGCAACACGGCCACAGTAGTGATCTTGATGCCACCTGCGGTACCACCAGAACCACCACCGATAAACATCAACGAATCCGTGAGCAGCAAGCTCGTCGGATGCAACTGCGACATATCAATCGAATTAAACCCAGCAGTACGCGAGGTCACCGAATGGAAAAATGCAGCGAGTACCTTCGTTGGGCCATCAAACGGGGCAAGTACACCACGCCACTCCAACACCGCAATGCCCACGGTGCCAGTAGCGAGCAACACAATCGTGCCCGCGATGGTAAAAAGCGACGTCAACGACATCCGGCGAATTGCCTGCCCCTGTCGGCGAAACGTTGCCCGCCGATGCAATTCCAATAGCATGGGAAAACCCAAACCACCTACGATCACTGCTGCCGAGATAGGCAAAATAATCCAACCATCGCCCACATACGGCATCAGATTATTCGACCTCAAACCAAAACCGGCATTGTTAAAGGCCGAAACCGCGTGGAAAACCCCCTCCCACAAACTCGCCCACCAATCAAAACCCATAGCGTGAAAACGCAAGGTCAACGCCACAGCCACCGCAGATTCCACCACAAGAGTAAAACCGATGGTGGCAATAAGCAGGCCAGTCACCTCCCCGAGCTCGCGACCACGCCCCTCCGCCGCCGCGTTCAACCGCCCCTTAACCCCGATACGCCCCACCAGTACCCAGCCGACGAACGTCGTTAATGTCATAATGCCCAAACCACCCACTTGGATCAACGCCAAAATAATCAATTGACCAAAGTGGGACCAATAGGTGGCAGTATCTACCACCGTCAGTCCCGTCAGGCACACCGCCGACGTCGCCGTAAAAAGAGCCGTAACGACGTCAGCCTGGGCATGGCCTTCACGAGACACAGGCAACAACAACAGCACAGTGCCCAACAGCACCAACGCTGCAAAACAACCGGCAACGAGCCGAGCAGGAGTCTTACGCACGAGGCGACGATACTCCGCATATGCCCCAACTCACAACACTAGGAGCACTGTTAGGCCCTCCATGGAGCAAGTCGTATAACTGCTTAAATCGAAATACGACCCTCAACTGCCGGAAGCGCAATATCAGAGCGGAAATGCGAACCCTCCAGCTTGATCCCATCCAACACCCGGTAGGCGTTGTCGCGGGCGTCGGCAAGCGTTGCACCCGTACCCACCACGTTGAGCACACGACCACCATTGGCCACCACATTGCCCTGTTCATCACGTGCAGTACCAGCATGCAACACAGCCGTGGTACCCGAGGCATCAACGCCATCCGCACCCGAAATCACACCACCCTTACGTGGGCTTTCTGGGTACCCCTCCGCAGCCAAGACGACAGTCAAAGCGTAGCCATCCTGCCACTCCAACGCTGGGGCCTGCGCCAACGTACCCGCAGCCACCGACTGCAGCACCTGAGCCAACGGAGTGCGCAGCAACGCCAACACCGCCTGAGTTTCTGGATCACCAAAACGGCAGTTAAATTCCACCACCGATGGGCCCTCAGCACCCCACGCCAAACCCGCATACAACAAACCAGAATACGAGCAACCACGACGCACCATCTCACGAGCCACAGGCACACAGACTTCGTCGACGATGCGCTGCACCCCATCTTCAGGCAGCCACGGCAACGGTGTATAAGCTCCCATGCCACCCGTGTTCGGGCCCTCATCATTATCGTAAGCACGCTTGTGATCCTGCGCAGGGATCAAAGGAACGACAGTCTCGCCATCAACCAAGCAGAACAAGGACACCTCAGGGCCATCCAAGAAGCTCTCCAACAGCACCGGATTACCCGCAGCGAGCACCGCGTCGACATGCGCACGCGCAGCATCACGATTATCAGTAACAACAACACCCTTGCCGCCAGCAAGGCCATCATCCTTGACCACATAATGCGGGCCAAAACGATCCAAAGCCGCATCGCGTTGCTCATCGCTTGCCTCCGGAAGAATCTGCTCCGCACGAGCCGTACGCACACCAGCTTTTTCCATCACATCTTTAGCAAAGGCCTTCGAACCTTCGATGCGAGCAGCATCCTTATTCGGGCCGAACACCGCAAAACCGTTCTGACGAAGAACATCAGCCACACCTGCTACCAGCGGAATTTCAGGGCCGACCACAACCAAATCAGCCTGAACATCCTGCGCGACCTGCAGCATCTGTGCTGGGTCATCCACGGCAGTGGCATCAGCATGAACCGTTGCGATCGACTCCATGCCTGCGTTGCCTGGGGCAACATGGATCTCAGAAACAGAGGGATCCTTGGACAAACCTAGTACGAGGGCGTGCTCACGGGCGCCCGAACCGATAACAAGAATGCGCATGGTCTGTAGATCCTACAGGGTCTACGCCCAGCATTCCTCCCCTGACAATAGTGCGCACTGCGCGGTACCGTAGACAGCATGAGTAGCGTATTTACCAAAATCATCAACGGCGATCTTCCAGGCCGATTTGTTTACCGCGACGCACATATCGTTGCCTTCCTCACGATCGAGCCTCTCGCCTATGGTCACGTATTGGTCGTGCCTGTTAATGAGGTAGACAAGTGGACGGATTTAGAGCCTGAGTTGTGGAACGAGCTCAATGCGGTTGCTCTGAAGGTTGGCCAAGCTGTTGTTTCGGCTTTCGACGCTCCTCGCGCCGGCTATATCATCGCCGGTTTTGACGTTCCTCATACGCACATTCATGTTTTCCCAGCGGGCAAGATGGGTGATTATGACTTCGCACGCGCTATGAGTATGGACGAAACCGATCCTGCAGCTATGGATGCGGCAGCTGAGAAGCTCCGTGAGGCCTTAGGCACCCGCGAGGACGGAACTGTGAAGTAATAAGGAGTTTGTCTGCATGGCATTGTTGAAATGGATACCAGCTCGGGGCACGTTGCCGTTGTCACCGAAGTGGGTAGCTACAACGCTTGCCGACGCCTCCCCTAATTCAGTCCCAGTCTTGTTCTTTCACGGAACGCTAGGTTCCCCTGGCAATTTTGAGCGCCCAGCCCAGCGGCTTGCCCAGCTTGGGCGCCCATTTTTTGCCCCTGCTTATGGTGAGCATGGCACCGCCGATTTGGATCGTTCGACTGCCGAGTTATTGCGCTATGTGGATCACCTCCGCGATATGGGCATTAAGCAGGTCGATATTGTGGGGCATTCGGCTGGCGGGCTTCAGGGGCTGCGCATTGCCCATGCACGCCCAGGTTTTGTGCGTAAGCTCATCGGTTTGGGTGCGGCTTTTCGTGGGGTTCCTAGAACTGTGCGATTTAAACCTGTGGTCAAGTTGATTACTGGGCAAGCAGTTATTCAATTGACGCAAGAAATCCCAGCTGAGCTGCCAGATGGTGTGGAACTCCTGTCGATTTATTCGACTGCCGACCACATCGTTCCTGTTGCCTCTAGTGCTCTTGGTGAACTGATTGAGATCACTGGTATTCGCCACGAGGATTTACCACGGCAAGCCGATGTCATTATGGAGGCTCTCGGTTACCCTGCGGAAAACGGCTCCCCTACTGACTAGTACCTCGGGTGCTTTAGCACTTTTCTATTTTTCTTCTATCGGGCGGTTCTTTGTTACCGATTGTTTCGGTTCTTTAGTCTCTTTCGGTGCGGCTTTGGGTAGTTCCACGATGAATGTGGTGCCATGGCCTTGTTCAGATTCCACTGATACTTCACCACCATGGGATTCCACGAGGGATTTGACGATGGCGAGCCCCAGACCGCTTCCGCCTGTGCTGCGGGCGCGCGAACTGTCTGCCCTGTAGAAGCGTTCGAAGATGTGCGAGGCATCTTCTTCGCTGAGGCCTATGCCGTCATCGATCACTTTGACGACAAAATTGGATCCCGCGTCGGCTAGTTTGATGGTGACGCGTGCCGAGTCCCCGCCGTGCTTCAAGGCGTTTGCAACTAGGTTGGTCAGAACTTGGTGCAGGCGGGCTGCGTCTCCTTCCACAACGGGCACATCCGTGCATTCGGAGCGAACATCGATTTCGCGATCGGGATAAGCTCCCCGAAGTGAAGACGAAACGTTCAGTGCTAGATCAAGAAGATCAACAGGCTTGGAATCATGGCGTGCCCCCTCTGCACGCGTGAGCGCTAAGAGGTCTTCTACCAGCAAACTCATTCGCTTAGCCTCGTCTTCGATCTTTTCAATCACGAGGTCTGCGTCCGTTGTAGCACCCGAGCGATACAGCTCGGCATAGCCTTTGACCGAGGTCAGTGGGGTTCTCAACTCGTGTGAGGCATCGCCAACGAAACGACGCATTTGGGCCTCTTTATCCCGCAGTTCCACAATGGATCCCTGCAGCTGAGAGATCATACTGTTCAGCGCGCTCGACAACGCTCCCACTTCAGTATTTGCCGTAGTGTTGGGCACTCGACGGTCCAGATCACCCGCAGCAATCGCTTTGGCGGTCATCTCGACTTCACGTAATGGCCGAAGCGCACGTTGGATCAGCACATAGGCCAATAACGCCATGAGCAAAAGAACCGCTAGAACAATGATGACCTGGCCTAATGCGAGGCGTTTTAAGACATTTGCTTCTTGGGTAATATCCTTGGCCACCACAATGGTTACACCAGCACGGCGCTCCGCGATAACCCGCCATTCCACGTTTGCAGCGCTTTTCTCCGAGGAATCAACGGTTTGCGCCCCTTTGCCGATAACGACGCGACCCAGGTCAGGGCTCGATTTTCCCTCGTTATAGATGCTGGTTGTCCCATTGGGGTAAATCTTCACCACATAGAATTCGGTTGGTGGGCGAACCAGCGCACCATTACGCTGCGTTTCAAACAAGGAGTCTTGAGCGGCCCAGCCGTTGAGTCCGCTTTCAAGTTCCATATCAATGCGAGAATAGGACAACTGCTGCATCGTTCGATTAACTGCAAAAGAGCTTCCGATCAGCCCAATTGCAGAGACAACAAGAACAATCGCCATCAAACCGGAGCGCAGGGGAATCCCGCTCAAACGTAGATGTTTGATATCCGAGATCACCGAAAAATTGGGGGCCGAAATTCGTGGAGAACGCAGGACTGTGCTGATCCAGGAGGGCTTGTGGTCTTCCTGTTTTTTCTTGGCAAAATTCGGGTACCGGTGATCTCCAACAGATGAACATTGCGTTTCATCTACTGGTTCCGAAACAACCGCTCTGGCGTAAGGATTGTTCATGCTTGTCTAGTTTTCCTATCGACGAATCCTTGCTTCTACGACCGAGGTTTACGCAGCACGTAGCCGACACCACGAATCGTTTGAATCAACGCTGGTTCTTGAGTATCAACTTTGCGACGCAAATAGGAAATATAAGATTCCACAACGTTGCCATCGCCGCCGAAGTCGTAATGCCAAACGTTGTCCAAAATCTTCGACTTGGACAGCACCACTTCTGCATTGAGCATTAAATAGCGCAGTAGGTTAAATTCCGTTGGCGATAGCTCGACAACCTGCCCAGCTTTAGTAACCTCGTGAGTATCATCATTCAAGGTTAAATCGGCATAAACCAAGGTCGCGGAATCGTCTACGTCATCATGGCGTAATCCACGACGCAGAATCACACGCAGGCGGGTAATTACCTCTTCAAGCGAGAATGGCTTAGTCACATAATCATCCGCACCAATAGTAAGACCATGAATTCGATGTTCTACCGCATCTTTTGCCGTCAGGTAGAGCACTGGCCCTTCAAAGCCTTCAGCACGCAACTTGGGCAGCAATTCATAACCATCCATGCCCGGCATCATCACGTCCAAGATAAAAGCATCGGGCTGAAAAGAACAGGCCTTTTCTAAAGCTTCGAGCCCTGATTGGGCGGTTTCTACCTCAAAGCCTTGGAATTTCAGGCTCACTTTTAACAGCTCGACGATGTTTGGCTCATCATCAACCACCAGAACCCGAGTTGTATGTTCATTCATGGTTTCCATTTTTACTCTGCCTACCTCAGCATTTTGAACTTTTTATCATGTGAATCGTTATTGGTTCTCAGTACAACTGATTGAACTGGCTAGTTTCTGCTGCACACCTGTCAACGAACTGTGAACACTCAGCACCCATCAACGCCCCTAATTAACACTCCCCCGAAGTAGACAACCGCAAACGGGGTAGAACACGCCAAGCCAACGCTTAATTTAGAAAAGTTTGCAAAACTCTCAACAGAGAAGTTCAACTACGATAGCGTGTGACGCAAGGCACCTTTTTATTTAAGGCGCGCACCCTCCGGAAACCACTGTGACCAGGGGAATCTTTGGCCAGATCGTTTCATCGACCGGGACAACCGTCCCCAAAGCCACGTAAAGAGATATCGATGCCACAAATAAACAGATTTTCCAGCCGCTGGATAATCGCCATCATCACTGCGATCTCTACTGCAATGATGTTCGCCATCAGTGCGCCTCAGGCGTCTGCGAAAGAATACGTAACCACGACTGGACTGTCGCCAGATGGCAATCAATACAGCATTGGCTGGGAAGTGCCCTCCGCCCAAGAGCCAGCAGGACGTTCTAAGCGCGCCACGAAGGACTACGCCTTCGAAACGAACCAACTCGAAAACGGAATGCAGACGCTTATCCATATCGAGAATTCAGAGGCACCTACCGAGTACCGCTTCCCGCTCAGCCTCCCGCAAGAAGCTGAAGTCATCCCCTTTAGCGAAGGAAGCGAAGACGCTATTGGAGTTTTCCTAAACGGAAGCTTGATCGCAACGATCGCCACTCCTTGGGCTATCGACGCTAATGGTACTCCCCTCCAGACCTCCCTTCATATTGAGAATGGAACCCTCGTGCAGATTGTTGAGCACAACTCTGACACGGCTTTCCCGGTCACTGCAGATCCGCAGATCGATTGGGGATGGGAGAAAACCACCATCAAGTTAAGCAAGAAAGAAACGCAAGCAACTGGAGCAGCAGGAGGCGCCGGTGCAATTGCTGCCCTCCTCTGGATGGCCGCACTCGGTGCTTCAGGACCTGTGGGATTGGCGATTCTAGGAGCGGCAGGAAAGCTGGGGTACGACGCAATTCGAGCACACCGTAACGGAAAGTGTCTTGGGATCGTTGTGAACACGAACGTACTAAGCCACAATGGCGGTATCTCAACATTTGAGTACAGGTGCGCATAATGTTCCCGCAAAATAAATGGCACCGATCTCAAAAAAATAAATGCATAGCAGGGGTCTGTGCCGGGGTAGCTGAAGTATATGAAACCTCTGCAAATACCGTCAGGATTATTTACGTAATCGCTACGCTCTGCGGAGTTCCCTTGGTTGCCGTCTACCTACTGCAATGGCTCATCTACCCAAAGCGATAAGTTGCAGCTAAAGATATGGAAACCCACTTTCGTTACTATCGTTTCCGCTTCTTCTTGCGCTGAGAGCCACTAAAAAGCCTACGCCCGACCTCTTGTTGGCGCGTGGGCTTGACCATGTCCGCCAAAGCCACGACATCCGCAACAAACAGCTCGTCCCATTACCTTGGGGGTGTCCCCCGCTGACCAGCGCCACCGAAGAAAAACATCGTCCTTGCAGCTTTGCCAAACGCCCTACCATTGAAACTGTAACGAACGTTCGGTATTGTTTCAAACATGGCTTCGCACAGCACCCTCACAGGAGAAAAGTCTGCAGGACTTAAGTCCCACGACCAGCGGTGGATTTTTCTTGGAATCATCTCACTTGGTCTGTTCGTCGTCGGCGCAGATAACTCGGTGCTTTATACAGCTCTGCCCGCGCTCCACGTACATCTTCATACTTCGGAGCTCGAAGGCCTGTGGATCATCAATGCTTACTCGCTGGTGCTCGCAGGATTCCTACTTGGAACTGGCACTCTTGGTGACAAAATTGGTCATCGCCGCATGTTCGAAATCGGACTTTCAGTATTTGCAGTTGCTTCGATCCTGGCGGCTGCATCGCCCAACGCTGCAACGCTGATCACAGCTCGCGCACTTCTAGGGATAGGCGCATCAACGATGATGCCCGCCTCACTAGCACTACTAAGAATTACTTTTACCGATATTCGTGAACGCAACACTGCCATTGGCATCTGGGGAGCAGTTGCAACACTCGGCGCTGCTTTAGGGCCAGTTCTTGGCGGATTTCTTTTAGAACATTACTACTGGGGATCAATCTTTCTCATCAACGTTCCGGTCGTCATCATCGCACTGGTAGGTACGTACTTCATGGCACCGAAAAACCGGCCTAATCCACAACGAATCTGGGATTTCTTCTCCTCAATGTTCGCAATGTTTTTCATGGTGGGACTTGTGCTCCTCATCAAAGAATGTGCTCACACGCCAATATCTTTCGCCATGCTCGCATTGGGGTTTGCCTTTATGGCTGTAGGTGCCGCTCTCTTTTGGTGGCGCCACTTACACCTCGACGAGCCGCTACTTCAGTTCGGAGTTTTCCGAAATTCCCTCTTCAGTGCGGGAGTATTGGCAGCAACCTGTGCGATGTTAATTCTGTCTGGCACCGAGCTTCTTACCACCCAACGTTTCCAGCTGGCAGAAGGTTTTACGCCACTTCAAGCAGGTCTACTTTCTGCAGCTACTGCGCTTGCAGCTTTCCCCAGTTCCATTGGCGGTGGCGCAATCGTGCATAAGGTGGGATTCCGTCCCCTTATTAGCGGCGGATTCTTGGTCATGTGTACGGGAGGTGCCCTCACAGCGTTTTCGGTTCCCCACAATACTTTTCCTCTCTTGATCACTGGTTTATTGCTGTGCGGTTTCGGAGCCGGCATGGTGATGTCAGTGTCATCCACGGCTGTGATCGGATCAGCACCGTCTCGTGATTCTGGAATGGCCTCTGCAATGGAAGCAGTAAGTTACGAATTTGGTGCCCTCATTTCCGTGGCTCTGTTCGGTTCGCTTTTCAGCTTCTTCTACAGCGTTAACGCTCCAGAAGAAATAGCCGCTTCCTTTGATCAAGGACTCCATCATCCGGAGCTTCATATCAATGCCCGCCTTTTAATGAACGAGTCCTATGCCACCGTGATCTGGATGGCAGCCGCGATTGGGCTCACCTGCGCCTTAGCTACTGCATGGCTACTTCGCAACAACCCTAAGGAAACTGAATATGCGCACGAATAAGAAACAACAATTACTGGCAACCGCTATGGATATTGTGGAATCCGACGGGTTACAAGGACTCACCTATGATTCCCTGAGTACGGCTACTGGTACCTCAAAATCCGGATTGATCTATCATTTCCCGTCCCGGCGCGTACTAGAAATCGAGCTCAACAAATACTCGGCTAGCTTGTGGACCCAAGCGTTGGAGGACATTGCCGGCGCTCCCCCACAACAACTGGATTTACCGTTGCGTTTAAAAGCGATTGTGATCAATCAATCGACGTCAGCCAGACGCGCTGATTTATTTCTTACGCTGCAGTCTCTCCCTGATCCAGAGATTCGACGCATTTGGACAGATGCGTGGCAGCCTTGGTCAGCGGGTATTGCAGAAAATTCCGCAGCACTATTCATCCTCACGCTTGCCGACGGCCTCTGGACGAGCGACCACGTAAATCCCACCCCGTTGAGCGCCACGGAACGACAGCTCATTGTGGAACAAGCATGTGCATTTATCGATTCCGTGCAATGGGACAGCGGTCGATTACCGGCACATGTCGATATTGTTTTCCCCTCATACTCGTTCCGCAGCACTTCAGATTCTCTTTCTCCTTCAGGGATTGAGTAGAAGATTGCTAAGGTAATCGAGTCTGCAACTGGTCACACATTCAAGGAGTCCCCTGTTGTCCGCAGCTCCCATCCATCCCGTGGACGCAGTTCCCGCAGCACCCAAGCTCGTAGCTTTGGGATTGCAGCATGTTCTTGCGTTCTACGCTGGCGCTGTCATCGTCCCTCTTCTCATCGCAGCATCGCTTAATCTCGATACTGCAACTACTATCCACCTGATCAACGCAGATTTGCTGACATGTGGCATTGCAACATTGATCCAATCGGTAGGCATTGGCAAGCACGTCGGTGTGCGCTTGCCGATCGTTCAAGGCGTGACCACCACAGCAGTGGCACCAATCATCGCAATTGGTTTGGGTGTTACTGATGGCCAAGGTGGCGTCGAATCGCTTCCTACCGTCTACGGTGCCGTCATCGTCGCCGGTTTGTTTACTTTCTTTGCCACCCCTGTCTTTGCTAAGTTCCTTCGGTTCTTCCCACCAGTAGTTACCGGATCAGTGCTGTTGGTCATGGGTACGTCCCTTTTAGCGGTGTCAGCAAATGACTTCATTAACTACGCTGAAGCGCAGCCAGAAACCCGCGATCTTTTCTACGCTTTTGGCACCCTCGCAGTTATCATCTTGGCACAGCGATTCTTCCGAGGATTCTTGGGCACGCTCGCAGTCCTCATCGGCCTTGTCAGCGGCACGGTTGTTGCGCTGCTTTTGGGCCACGCCAACCTGGATGAAGTGGGCAATGCAGCTGCATTCGGCATTACAACGCCGTTCTACTTTGGCATGCCGCAGTTCAACATCACCGCGTGTTTCTCCATGATCATCGTCATGATCATCACCATGGTGGAAACCACCGGTGACGTATTTGCTACCGGCGAGATCGTGAAAAAGCGTACCCGCAAGTCTGATGTGCAGCGAGCCCTGCGCGCCGATGGCCTTTCCACCTTCTTAGGTGGTGTGATGAACTCCTTCCCGTACACATGCTTTGCTCAAAACGTCGGCCTCGTTCGCATCACTGGTGTGAAGTCCCGCTGGGTTGCAGCTTCTGCAGCTGGCTTCATGATTATCCTCGGTTTGTTGCCTAAAGCTGGTGCCGTTGTTGCGTCGATTCCTTCCCCAGTATTGGGAGCTGCGTCCCTCGCGCTGTTCGCCAATGTTGCTTGGGTGGGTCTGCAGACCATCGCCAAGACTGACCTAGCAGATAGCCGTAACGCAGCGATCGTTACCACTGCTTTGGGATTAGCAATGCTGGTTACCTTCAAGCCATCGGTTGCAGAAGCATTCCCTGAATGGGCACGTATCTTCGTTTCTTCTGGCATGTCCATCGGTGCTATCACCGCTATCTTGCTGAACTTGTTGTTCTTCCACGTAGGAAAGCAGTCGGGTTCTGCGGTGGCACGCAACGTTTCTGGCGACGGTATAACGCTCGATGAGATCAACGCATTGGACCGCGATGAGTTCGTAGCAACTTTGCGCCCACTGTTTAACAAAGAGACGTGGCCACTGGAGCAAGCATGGGAATCCCGCCCATTCACAGACGTCCATGAGTTGCGCGAAGCTATCCAGGTGGCAGTACTTACCGCACCTAGCGAACAACGCGAAGCACTCATCCACGACTACCCAGATACCTCAGCAGTTCTGTTGGCAACCGATGCCGAATCTCGAGCAATCAGTGCTGACCGTGGATCGTTGGGTATCAATGAACTCGACGATGTGGAAACGCAGCAGGTTCTGGAGCTCTCCAAGGCTTACCGCGAACGCTTCGGCATGCCATTCGTGTACTTCCTCGACACCAACGACACCGTCGCCTCCATCGTCGGCGCTGGTCTACGTCGTCTTGCAAACTCCGATGTGCAAGAGCACCGAGTAGCTCTCACCGAAATCGTCGAGATCGCCAACGACCGCTTCGATATTCTTCTCGCCGATGCCAACCCAGTGCGATCAGCATGGGATCGCAAATTTACTGAGGTCGAGTAGAAACAACAACCCCCACCGTTGCTTTCGCAACGGCTGAAACCAGCACGAGCAGAAAGCAATGGTGGGGTTTTGCTGTATCAACAGCACCAACCAGAACTATGGTTTTGGAATGTTACGCAGATTGGACTTCGCCATATCTACCATGTGGCCCACGCCACCACCGAAAACAGTGCGCGTAGCTGCACGAGAGAAGCCCATCAACATATCCATCGTGATGTTCGGGGGGATCGACAAAGCGTTAGGGTCGGTGATGATGTCGATCAGCACAGGGCCGTCATAATCAAATGTTGCCTGAAGCTGCTGACGTGCCTTAGCTGGGTCCGTGATCTTAATGTGCTCGATACCCACTGCAGCAGCAATGGCATCAAAGTCCACATGCTCATGATCAGTCTCATGCTCTGGCATACCCTGAACCAGCATTTCCAGCTTGACCATGCCCAGCGAGGAGTTGTTAAACACAACAGTCTTAATAGGAAGGTTGTGCAGCTTAACAGTGAGCAACTCGCCCATGAGCATGCCGAGTCCGCCATCGCCAGAGAAGGTGACAACCTGACGTCCTGGGTTAGCAGCAGATGCGCCGATAGCCTGTGGCAGCGCATTTGCCATGGTGCCGTGGCGGAACGAGCCGATCATTTCACGCTTGCCGTTAGGGGTGATGTAGCGAGCACCCCAAACGTTGCACATGCCGGTATCGATGGTGAATACGGCATCGTCGGCGGCGATTTCGTCGATAATGTTGGCCACAAATTCAGGGTGGATTGGGGTGTGCTTCTCCACACCTGAGGTGTAGGCCTCGATCACGTCGTTAAGCTTGCGGTGGTGCTTTTTCAGCATGCGGTCGAGGAAAGAACGGTCGGTCTTTTCCTCGATGTGCGGCAAGATGTTCGAGATTGTTGCGGCAACGTCGCCAACCACAGGGTGGGTAATGCGGGTGCGGCGACCGATGTGAGAGCCGTCGATATCGATCTGTGCAACGTTCTTGCGTGGCAAGAAGTCGTTGTAGGGGAAGTCGGTGCCGAGGAGGATCAGCAGGTCGGCGTCGTTGGAAGCGTCGTGGCAGGCTCCGTAGCCGAGCAGGCCGGACATGCCCACGTCGAAGGGGTTGTCGTACTGGATGTACATTTTTCCGCCGAGTGCGTGGCCGATGGGTGCCTTGATCTTTTCTGCGAGTTCAAGGACTTCTTTGCGGGCGTAGCGTACGCCGGCACCGCAGAACAAGGTGACGGTTTTGGCCTCGTTGATGGCTTTGACAAGGTCAGCGGCCTCAGCTGGGTCTGGGTACATGATGGGACGTGCGTTGGAGATCCGCGAACCGGTGAAGGTGTCGTCCTCCACGTCTTGCGTGGTCACATCGCCTGGGAGGACCAACACGGATACGCCTTTGCCAGCCATGGTCGACTGGATGGCGTGGTGCAAGATGACCTCGCCCTGGAGTGCAGAGTTGGCCATTTCGCAGTAACCGGAGCACTCAGCAAAGAGGGCTTCTGGGTGGGTTTCTTGGAAGAAATGTGAGCCGATTTGGCGTGAGGGAATGTGGCTGGCGATGGCAAGTACTTTGGCGCCGTTTCGGTTGGCGTCGTAAAGCCCTTGGACGAGGTGGGTGTTTCCTGGGCCGCAGGAGGCTGCACAGACGGCTAGCTCACCGGTGAGCAGGCTTTCTGCTTCTGCTGCGAAGGCTGCTGTTTCCTCATTGCGGACGTGGATCCATTCGATGTTGGAGGTACGTACTGCATCCACGATCGGGTTGAGACTATCTCCGACCAAACCATAGATGCGTTTTACTCCTTGGTTTTCCAAGCTTTCTACGATTTGTTCCGCAAAATTCTTTGCCACACTCGAAACCTTTCTTATGGTGATACATCTATTATTCGTCCGATTTCCGCGACGCCGCCACCTATCGACTCCAATCCCACACCGTCGCGTGAGTTGTGACAGAATCGACAGCATGCTCAAGCTTTTCGACGCCCCCCTCTTCCGCACCCTCAAACGAAGGCAAGAGGCGTCGACAGGCACCGCGACTATCGACGTCGCCGCAGCCCCCGCTCTCGCCCCCATCGCACCCGTCGATCTGACCGACCGTGGGCAGGTCACAGGTGTTTTAGAGATCGCTGCGCGCATTGGTGAGATTCTCATCGTAGCGGGCACCACCAACTCAGATGCTTCCCGACAAGTGTCGGCGGTCACAGAATCTTTTGGGCTCTGGAATTGCCACGTGGATATGACATCAAACCGGATTCGTCTGTTTGCAAACGTTTCCGATGACCGTCGAAATCCTGTCGCCGTAGTTCGCATCATAACCCCAGCAACACAGAACTTCCGCAAGCTCATCCTTGTCGACCGCCTCATCCGCGACATCCACTCCGGCAAAGCCTCCCCCATTAACGCCGAAACTCGCCTCGATGCCATCGAACGCTCCAAAGACCCCATGGGACTGTTCGGCTTCGTCGCCTCCCTCGCCGTCATGTCTGGCGCCGTGGCACTCCTTCTCGGCGGCGACATCCCCGTCGCACTGATCTCCACCCTCGCCGGCGGCACCATCATGTGGATGAGCGCCAAGCTTGGCGACCTCGGCCTGCCCATCTTCTTTCAGAACACCGCCGGCGGAATCTTCGTCGCAATCCTTGCGGCCATCGCCTACAAATGGGGCCTCTTTTTCGGACTTCAGCTTCGCCCCAGCATGATCATCGCCACCTCGATCATCGTGATGGTCGCAGGCCTCACCCTCGTCCAAGCCATCCAAAATGGCGTCACCGCAGCCCCCATCTCAGGCACCGCCAGGCTTTTCGACGCCATCATCATCACCGCAGGCATCGTCGCCGGCATCGCCATCGGCGCATCCCTTGCCGCCACCCTCGGATACCCCCTACCACCTGTGGAAACATTGCCGGTGCCCAATCTGGCTAGCCAAACCGTCCGCGTGATCGGCAGCACCCTCGCCTCCGCAGCTTTCGCCCGCTCCTGCTATGCCGACTGGCCATCCGTTGTCATCTCCGGAGTAACAGCAATGATGGGCTCCTCTCTGTTCTACTTCGTGCTGGTCCCCACAGGGGTCAACGACATCACAGCAACCGCCACCACTGCGGTCATCATCGGACTCGTTGGCGGTCTGCTCGGCCGCCGCTATCAGATTCCTCCGCTGGTCATCTCCATCGCGGGCATTACCCCGCTATTGCCGGGTTCTGCGATCTACCGCGGGCTGTTCGGTTTGCTCAATGAGCAGATCCTCGTTGGTTTTTCCAACCTCACCTATGCGTTTGCTGCCGCTACCGCGTTATCCGCCGGTGTGGTTTTTGGCGAATGGATCGCGCGCAGGTTACGACGCCCACCGTCGCTGGCGCATTACCGCAAAGTGGCAGTACGGATCATGCGCGCACGGCGTCGAAACGTGTTTGACTAGCAGCCCGCGGGGCGCATGCGTCGTACGCATGTCGTGGAATTGTCGTGGCGCATGCTGTAAATCCACGAGCTCGATCTCAAGAATACGAAAACCCAAGGGGCGCGAAAATCACCCGAAATTGCCGCCCTTGGGTTTTCGTATTCTTGAGTTCGAGGAGACGAATCGCCAGCGCATCCCGTATAGAGACCAGCGCTCACCCGCATTCTTGCGACATTTTTAGAAACTTAGCCAAAAGGTCAAGTACTGAATTTCAAAAACAGTACTTGACCTTTATGTTTTGAGCTGGAGATGGGACTTGAACCCACAACCTACGCATTACAAGTGCGTTGCGCTACCAATTGCGCCACTCCAGCACGCGCGTTCTTCATAGAAGTTCGCACTGAGGTGACACTTTACAGGAACATGTGTCCGTCAAGCAAAGCCGCGCGAGAGTCTGTAGTGTCGTGGCTGGAAATGTGTGGGAAGTAAAGGGGCCGTATCGTGGGTCTGTTTGAGAAGCTGCGTGGTTGGTTCGCAGGTTCTGGCCGTATTGCAACGATTGATGCTGTGAAGGCTGCGCCGCCGCCGTCGCCATTGGCTCCTATTGATTTGACGGATCCTGCTCAGGTGGCGGGTGTGATGGATTTGGCGGCTCGTATTGGTGACATTTTGTTGTCGGCGGGTACGGCGAATCGTGATACGAAGGCTCAGCTTCACGCGGTGACAGCTGCTTATGGTTTGTTGTATTGCCATGTGGATATCACGTTGAACACGATTACGGTGTTTACCACTATTGGGTCTGAGAAGAAGATCCCGGTGAGTGTGTTTCGTGTTGTGCGCTCGATGAATACGGATTTTTCTAAGTTAAGCGAAGTTGACCGGTTGATTCGCTCGATTCAGGCGGGTGCTACTCCCCCTGATGTGGCTGAGAAGATTTTGAATGAGTTGTTTCAGACTCGGGCGAAGTATCGCTTCCGTACAGCAGTGTTTGGGTGGGGTTTTTTGGGCGCTGCGGTGTCGGTGTTGTTGGGGGGTTCGTGGCTGGTGGCGTTGGCGTCGTTTGTGGTGGCGTTGGTGATTATGGGCGGCAGTGTGTGGCTGGATCGTAATTCGTTGCCGTTGTTTTTTCAGAATATTTTTGGTGGTTTCATTGCGACGTTTCCAGCGGCGTTGCTTTATAGTGCGGTGACGTCGCATGGGGTGTCTATTTCGCCGAGTCATATTGTTGCCGCTGGCATTGTGGTGATGATGGCGAATTTGACGATGGTGCAGTCGTTGCAGGATGGCATTACGGGTGCTCCGGTGACGGCGAGTGCGCGCTTTTTTGAGACGTTGCTGATCACCGGCGCGATTGTGGCTGGTGTTGGTGCGGGTATCCAATTGGCGGCGTCGTTAGGTATTACGTTGCCGCCGTTGGAGCAGGCTGCGTTATTGGGCGGTAGCCCGTCGTGGGTGAAGGTGTTTGCTGGTGCTGCGGCGTCGGCGGCTTTTGCGGTGGGTTGTTATGCGGAGTTGTCTGCGGTGGTGGTGTCTGGTTTGACTGCTGCTGCGGGTTCATTTGTGTATTACTACTTGTTGATTCCTGCGGGTATTGGCCCTGTGGTGGCTACGGCGATTGCGGCGACATGTATTGGTTTTGGTGGCGGTTTGTTGGCGCGTAGGTTTTTGATTCCGCCGTTGATTACTGCGGTTGCTGGTATTACGCCGATGTTGCCGGGTTTGTCGATTTATCGGGGTATGTATGCGGCGTTGAATGAGCAGACGTTGCTGGGTTTTACGAACGTGGCGATGGCGTTGTCGATTTGTTGTTCGTTGGCTGCTGGCGTGGTGTTGGGCGAGTGGGTTACGCGTCGTATTCGCAGGCCACAGAGTTTCAAGCCGTATACGGCTTTTCGACGTTCCCACCGTTATTCTTTCCGTCAGGCCCAGTTGGCGGCGCAGCGTCGTGCGCAGGATGAGGCTGCGGAGCGTGCGGATAGGCGGCGTCGTTTTGCTAAGGGTCGGCTGTCTATGCCGGATCCTAGTAAGCGAAAGCGCGGTTTTTAGCGTAGAATACTTGTTTTGCACTAGTAGCTACAACGTTTTTATCTCCCTAAAGGAGGAGCCTTGCCCCCCAAGGTCAATGATACCCACACTAACTCTGCTGAATCTTTGCATGCTGTTGAGGCAGAAACCGCTGCCGCAGCACGCCGTATTGTCGCAGGTTATGCCACCGATTTCTTTGATGGTGTGACGTTGATGTGCATGCTGGGTGTGGAGCCGGAGGGGTTGTCATACCGCAAGGTTGCAGCAGAGTACGAGGAAGCTAACGCTCCTAAGAAGACTCGTGCGAAGAAAACGTCTAAGAAGTCAACAAAGAAGAGCACCAAGAAGACCACGAAGAAATCGACAAAGAAGACTACGAAGAAGGCTGCTAAGAAGAGCACCAAGAAGACCACTAAAAAGGCCTAGTGAGCGTCGTGTCTGCGATCGAATCGAATGAGGGCGAGCAGCTTTTCGACTTTGTCGTGGTTGCTAATCGGTTGCCTGTTGACTTAAGCACGTCTGCTGATGGGTCGCCGTGTTGGGTGGCTAGCCCTGGCGGTTTGGTCACTGCGTTAACGCCTGTTCTTGCTGGCAACCGTGGTTGTTGGGTGGGCTGGCATGGTGGTACTGGCCCTGCTCCTGACCCGTTTCGCACTGACACGAACATTTGGGTGCATCCGGTTGCGTTGAGCGACCATGATTTTGAGGGCTTTTACGAGGGCTTTTCTAATGCCACCTTGTGGCCGTTGTACCACGATTTGATTGTGTCGCCGGTGTATAACCGCGATTGGTGGACGGCCTACCGTGAGGTGAATTTGAAGTTTGCTTCGGCGGTTGCTGAGGTTGCCGCTGAGGGCGCTGTGGTGTGGGTTCAGGATTATCAGTTACAGCTGGTACCTGGTATTTTGCGCCAGATTCGCCCTGATCTTACGATCGGCTTTTTCTTGCATATTCCGTTCCCACATTCGGATTTGTTCCGCCAGTTGCCGTGGCGCGAGGAGATTGTCCGTGGTTTGTTGGGGGCGGATTTGGTTGGTTTCCATCTGACATCCAGCGCGAATAATTTCTTGGATTTGGCTGCGGCTCTTGGCTTAGAAGCTCAGGGGCGTGCGAAGGTCCGCGAAGTTGGTGCGATGGTGACGGCTGGCGACGGCCATGTGGTGAGCGTGGCAGCGTATCCAATTTCCATTGATGTGGAGCCGTTGATTGCGTCGCATAGTAATCGTGATGAGATCCGTGCTGAGTTTGGCTACCCAGAGACGCTGATTTTGGGCGTGGATCGCCTCGATTACACGAAGGGTATTTTGCAGCGTCTGTTGGCCATTGAGGAGCTGCTCGAGAGCGGTGCTATCGATCCGAACACCACAGTGTTTGTGCAGGTGGCTACGCCTTCTCGGGAGCGTATCGAGCATTATAAGCAGGCTCGTTCTGAGGTTGAAGAGGCAGTGGGGCGTATCAATGGCCGTTTTGGTTCCATTGGTCGTTCTGTGGTGCATTATCACCATCGCCATATGGATCGCAGTGAGCTGAATAAGCTGTATCGTGCTGCGGACATTATGCTGGTCACGCCGTTTAAAGACGGTATGAATTTGGTGGCCAAGGAGTATGTGTCTTGCCACAGCGATGGTTCAGGCGCGATGGTTCTTAGCGAGTTCGCTGGTGCCGCGGTGGAGCTTGAGCAGGCATTTTTGTGTAATCCTTTCGATTTGGAGTCGATCAAGCGCCAAGTTGCTGGTGCGGTGACTACGTTGAAGAATCATCCGGAAGCTGCACGAGATCGTATGCTGGCTATGCATCAGCAAGTAATCGACCATGATGTGAATGTGTGGGCCTCGGCGTTTTTGCGTGACCTTAGTAGCGCTCATACGTCGTAAAGCGTCCTTCTAGTCTCACGAGGAGTGATGGTGTTGCGTCGATGGGTAGTTGTTGCCTGCATGGGTGCGCTTCTTGCGGGGTGTGGTACGCAGCCCACTCAGGTGACGGATTCGCGGTGGCAGGTCACTGCGGTGCATACCACGCCGGAGTACCCAAGTTTTGTCCCTGATGCTATCGCGGGCACTGTGTATATGAGTTTTGGTCGCGGTTCGGTAGCTGGTTATACCGGTTGTGCGCGCTTCCAAGGCACGGCACATTTTAGTGATGATCAGGGCACGGAGACGGCTCCGGAGGCCGCACGTAGAGTCACGATGAGCAAGGTGCGTTTCCAGCCTATCGACGATTCCTGCGAGGGACATCACCGTTATCTTCACGATTCGATGGTGTCGATTATCGCCGATTCGACTCTTGATATTCACCATGGTTCCAGCCAACAGATGGTGTTGACTCGCCAAGTGGATCAGGTGGATAAGCCGTCGATTAGCTTGGTGGCTAACCATGTGGACTAGCGAGCAGCAGCAGGCGTTGGATCATTTGGCCGCCGCACCCTCGTTGTTGGTTGTGTCGGATTTCGATGGCACTCTTGCGGGCTTTAGTCGCGATGCTATGCAGGTGCCAGTTAATCATGTAGCCATGGCGGCGCTGCAACAGCTGGCGAGTCTGCCACACTCGCGAGTGGCATTGCTTTCGGGCCGCGATGTGCAGGGGCTGATTCAGGTTTCTGGTGCTGTGGCTCCAATGATTGTGGCGGGTTCGCATGGTGCAGAATCGACTGAGGGCGCAGTTGTACTTAACGCGGATCAGCAAGCAGCGCTCAGCGCGGTCACTGTCGCGCTCGAAGAGATAGCGGCATCAGTACCAGGGTCTTTTGTGGAGCATAAGCCTTATCATCGCGTTCTTCATGTGATTCGGGTAGCGGATCAGCAGTGTGCCCGTGACGCGCTTGATCGCGCGCTTGCGCTCGCTATCCCTGGCGCGAAGATTACCGAGGGCAAGTGGATTGCCGAGGCCTCGGTGGTGGATTTTACAAAGGGCACGTGGATTAAGGCTGCGCAAAAGCAGTATCGTCCGTCCGCAACACTGTTTTTGGGTGACGACACCACCGATGAAAACGGCTTTGCGGTGCTAGGCCGCAACGACGTAGGCATCAAGGTGGGTGTTGGTAATACCTGCGCCACGGTACGCCTTGAGTCCATTGACCGCGTGGGGCAGTTCTTGTCTAGCCTCGCCGATGCTCGTTCGGCGGAACAACAGTAGCTCCTGGGTGGAAGGACGTTGCTAGGATCTCGCAGTGGAGTTGGCCACGGGAGATCACGTTGGGGTTCTTTTGTGCCTCTTCGATCATCGAATAGAGCAAGGTTCCAGCGAGTTCGCCTTTGATTTTGTTCGGCTGGAGCACCGTGGTCAGTTCGCGGTTGAGGGCGGGAGCGATGCCGTCAAAGCCGGTGACGGAGAGGTCTTCTGGTACTCGCAACCCGAGTTCTTTGGCGTATTCCAGCACACCAAAGGCCATGGTGTCGGTGGTGCACAAGATGGCGGTCACGTCAGGGTGAGCGGTTAATAGCTCGCGGGCGGCGTCAATGTTGTTGGCGGGGTCGTTGATGTGGCGTTCGATGATCGGTACTGCGCCGGCGGGGATTCCGGCGGCGTCGAATACTTCGATTGCTCCTTGGACTCGGGCACGCTGCACGTGGTGGTGGGCGCGTTCGAGGCGTTCAAGCGACACTGGGCCGTTGTTGGGCTCGGAGTCGAGGCGAATGCACAGAATGCCGATGTTGCGGTGGCCGGCGTCGACAAGCGCTTGGGCTGCGGGAGCGATGGCCGCGTGGTCGTCGATACCGACGAAGGACATGCGGTGATCGTCGGCAGGCTGGTCGCAGACAACGGCGGGTAGCCCCCTAGCGTGAACGGCTTCGAGGAAAGGGTCGCCTTTGGCCACGGAGTAGACCACGAATCCATCGACCACTGCGGAGTTGACCAGCTGCTTTGCCGCAGTCGGGTCGAGAGAGTCCGGTCCTACGGGCACGAGTGTCATGGAGGTCTGCGAGCCCGCTGATGCCTCGGCCATTCCGGCTAAAAAGTCCACCGAGGCGAGGTCTTCAAAGGCGTAGGTGAGGTGGTCGGTAAACAGCACGCCGACGCTTCCTACCCGGCGCGTGCGTAAGGAGCGTGCTGTGGGGTCGGGGCCTAGGTATCCCAAGCGTTCCGCGGTGGCGAGGATTTGCTCGCGCAGTTCTGCGGATAGTTGCTGCGGATGGTTGTAGGCGTTGGACACGGTGGTGCGGGAGACGCCTAGTTCCGCTGCGAGTGCCGCAAGGCTGGGACGCTGGGTATTTCGGGAAGCCATAGGCACCACCATACAGTTGCGTTACTTCAGGCGACGCTGGCGGGCGAATTCGCTGAGCACTACGCCTGCTGCCACAGAGGCGTTGAGGGATTCAACCCAACCGGCCATCGGGATCGACATGAGAGAGTCGCAGTTGTCGCGCACAAGGCGAGAGATTCCCTTACCCTCGGAGCCGACTACGATCACGACGGGGCCGCTGCCGTCGTAGTTGTCCAAGGTGACGTCGCCGCCTGCGTCGAGGCCGATAACCTGGTATCCGTTTTGTTGGAACTCTTGGACGGCACGAGTGATGTTGGTAGCCTTAGCCACGGGCAGGCGTGCTGCGGTGCCCGCTGAGGTACGCCATGCCACCGCTGTGACCGATGCGGATCGACGCTCTGGGATAACCACGCCGTGGCCGCCAAATGCGGCAACAGAGCGGATAACAGCGCCGAGGTTGCGGGGGTCGGTGATGTTATCGAGCACTACGACCATGCCGTCTTCACCGGTGGAGTTAATACGACCGATGAGGTCAAACACGGTGGTGTACTTGTATGGCGGAATCTGCAGGCCGATTCCTTGGTGCATACCGTTGCCGGTCATCAGATCCATCTCGTGGCGGGGTACCTCGATCATGGGAATGCCACGGGAGTGAGCGATCTGGACTGCTTCGCTGAGGCGGTTATCGTTCTTGGTGCCTTCTACGATGTACAACGAGGTTGCTGGCACCTTGGCGTGCAGGCATTCGACGACGGGGTTGCGGCCCACAACCAGCTCGGAGGTTTCTTCCTTCACGTGGCGACCTTGGTCGCGACGCTTGCGCTCCATCTTTTTTTTGTATGCTGCGTGGTACTCGCGATCTTCGGCTTTAGGGGTTGGGCCTTTGCCTTTGAGTCCGCGGCGGCGTACTGCGCCGGAGCCTTTTGTTGCGCCCTTTTTGTTGGTTTTGCGCAAACCTGGGCGGTTGGTGTGATTACCAGCCATGGTTGTTCTCTCAGTTCGTGTAGTCGTTTAGTTATTCAGTGCCCATGTTGGGCCATCAGGTGTATCAGTGACGGTGATGCCTGCGGCGTGGAGGCGGTCGCGGACTTCATCAGCGGTTGCCCAGTCTTTGGCAGCGCGTGCTTCGATGCGTCGCTGTAGCTCGGCTTGTACCAATACGTCGAGGGCGGCGTTTGCGGAGGAGTCGGAGGCTGCGGAATCGAGCCACTTCACATCGAGTGGATCAACGCCAAGCACAGCGGCCATAGCGCGAACGCTTTCGGCGATCTCACGGGCCTTATCGACGTCTCCTGCTGCAAGTGCAGAGTTTCCATGCCGGACTTGGGTGTGAATCTCTGCCAGTGCGCGTGGGACGGCGAGGTCATCGTTCATGGCCTCTTCAAATTCTGCGGTCCACTGCCCTGCTTCTACATCTGCAACCTTGGTTAAGAATGCCTCGATGCGTCGATAGCCGGTGGCGGCTTCCAACAGTGCACCCTCGGAGTATTCCAGCATGGAGCGGTAGTGTGCAGACCCCAGGTAGTAGCGCAGCTCGACTGGGCGGACTTTGTCCAAAATATTTGGAACGGACAAAACATTGCCCAAGGACTTGCTCATTTTCTCGCCACTCATGGTGACCCAGTGGTTATGCATCCAGTAGTTGGCAAATCCATCGCCTGCTGCATGGGACTGTGCAATCTCGTTCTCGTGGTGCGGGAACTGCAGATCGAGGCCACCGCAGTGGATGTCAAATTCCCCACCGAGGTACCAGGTTGCCATTGCGGAGCATTCCAAGTGCCAGCCGGGGCGGCCAGCACCCCACGGGGTAGGCCACGAAGGTTCACCTGGTTTTGCGGCCTTCCACAGCGCAAAGTCGTGAGTACCACGTTTGCCGGTGACCTCGGTTTCGCCCTGTTCCATCTCTTCTACTCGGTTGCCCGATAGGCTGCCGTAGTCCGAGCCTTCAGCGGCAGTCCATGCTGCCACGTCAAAGTACACGGATCCTTCGGCGGCATAGGCAAAGCCGTTGTCGATCAAGCGTTGCATGTACTCCACCATCTGGGTGACATGCCCGGTTGCGCGGGGCTCTACTGATGGCGGCAGCACACCGAGCTGGTTATACGCCCAGTTAAATTCGCGTTCATAGGTAGACGCCCACTCCCACCATGGGCGGCCGTTTTCTGCTGCTTTGGTGAGGATTTTGTCATCAATATCGGTGACATTGCGAACGAATGCAACATCGAGGCCTTGGGCGATAAGCCAGCGGCGCAGAATGTCAAAAGCAACCCCTGAGCGCACATGCCCAATGTGGGGTTGTGTCTGCGGGGTTGCTCCACACAGGTAGATCGAGGCATGGCCGGGAAGAATCGGCTCAAAATCTCGAAGCGAACGTGTTCCTGTGTCAAAGATGCGTAAAGTCACGCAGGTTAGTCTAGCAGGCTACTTCCACACCACAGCGGTGGCGACGGCAGCTCTACCCTCACTGCGTCCGGTAAAGCCAAGGTGGTCGGTTGTCGTTGCCGAAACAGACACTGGCGCACCTAGGATTTCGCTCATCACACGCTCGGCTTCTTCGCGACGTGGCCCCATTTTGGGAGATTGCCCAACCAGCTGAACGGCACCGTTGCCGATGGTAAATCCATGAGATTCCAGCAGTTCACGGCACTCTTTAAGCAGCTGGGTGCCAGAAACACCATCGTATTCTTTACGGCCAACGCCCACGAAGGAGCCTAGGTCGCCAAGGTTGGCGGCAGACAAGAGGGCGTCGACAAGTGAGTGTGCTACCACATCGCCATCACTGTGGCCTTCGCAACCGTCTGCGTCGGAAAACAGTAAGCAGGCAATCCAGCAGGGTTTTCCGGCCTCGATCTGGTGTGCGTCGGTGGCAATGCCCACGCGTGGGATGATGGGAGGATTAGTCACTGGGTACCTCGAAAATAGTTGGTTCTGCTTGGTCAGTCACGGCCTTGGCCAGTTCATAATCAAGCTGAGTGGTTACCTTAAAGGCCATGGGGTCGCCGTCAACGCACAGCACTGGGGTGCCAAACCATTCCATGAGGCTGGCATCATCGGTGGCTTCGAAATTGGGTTGTTGCTGCTGATACGCAATGTTTGCTGCCCGCAATGCAGCAATATCGAAACCTTGCGGGGTTTGGACAGCACGTAAGTCTCTCCGAGGCGGCGTTGCCACAACGGTAGTGCCGTGGACTGTTTTGATGGTGTCGACAACCGGCAGCACGGGGATCACAGCATCGTGGCCATCGAGTACCGCACGTGCCACCCTAGCGATCATGCCAGGTGGGGTGAGCGCGCGTGCAGAGTCATGGATGAGCACTACCGCGTCGGTATCTGCGATGGCTTGCAAACCGCACCACACAGAATCGGCGCGCTCAGCACCGCCGTGGGCAAGACGCACGGGGATGTCGGCGCTGAAAAGCCCCCAACGCGATAACAGCGCGGCAGCATAATCCTGCATTTGGGGGCTGATAATAACGATGACCTCATCAACTACGGCAGAGGTAATCATCGCACGCACAGAGCGCACCACCAGTGGAATATCCCGCAACGGGACGTAGGCCTTGGGTAGATCTGCACCCAATCGAGTGCCTTTGCCCGCTGCCGCCACGAGGGCTACGACTCTGCGCGACATGGTACGTGGCTAGTCCTCGTCGTCGAAGTTGAGATCGTCGAGGTCGATGTCGCCCAGTGGCTCCACCTTGGTTTCCTCAACGCCCTTGTTTTCGGCGCGGTGACGCTCGATGGTGGCATCAACCTGAGCGAGGATTTCCTCGGTCTGCTTCTCGTCCTTGTTCTCAGCAAGGGCCAACTCGCCGACGAGTACCTGACGTGCCTTAGCCAACATGCGCTTTTCACCTGCAGACAAGCCCTTGCCCTGATCGCGGCGCCACAGGTCACGGACAACTTCGGCAACCTTGTTCACGTCGCCGGAAGCCAAACGCTCTTGGTTAGCTTTAAAGCGGCGGGACCAGTTTCCGGCCTCTTCCACATCGGTTTCCCGCAGGAAGCCGAATACTTTTTGCAGACCTTCATCATCAACGACATCGCGAACGCCAACCAGCTCGGCGTTCTTGGAAGGCACGCGCACGACCAAGTCGGACTGGTTAATCTGAAGAACCAGATACTCCAAGGTCTCACCGCCCATCTCGCGGTGCTCGATTGCCTCGATTACTGCGGCACCGTGATGTGGATAAACGACGGTATCGCCGACCTTGAATTCCATCTATACTCCTTGCGCATTCGTGTAACTGTGGCATTCTACCACGTGAGTCCAATTGCCTTGAGCATTGGCCACAGGGGGTTGCCTGCGAGTTTCGTTACACCACAGCAGACATCAACCGCATCCCGAAAGTTCCGATCCTCCTAAAGTTTCCCCCCTTTTGGCTGGCGATCCGCCAGCAACTGTGTGAACTCCACCGCAGCCTACTAAAGTAAGGAAAGAAAATTAGCCCTTAATCGACTAACAGTCTCACCTTATGGAGGACGTACACGTGAAGTCCCTGAAGTCCGCCGCTCGCCGTGGCGCAATGATCTCTGTTGCAGCAGCTTCTGCGCTTGCTCTCACTTCGTGCAGCGCTGGCCAGATCACCCAGACCTCCGATCAGGTAGCGGCTGTTGATGGCTCGGAGGTCGATAATGCCAACGGCACCATCGCACTGCGCGACGTGACCATTAGTCTCACCGAACAGGGCCAGGCAGGCGTGAAGTTCACCGCCATCAACCAAGACAACAGCAACAAAGAGCACGTACTGAAGAGCATTACTGTCGACGGCACCAAGGCCACCATCGACGGCGACACCAAGCTTGCTAGCGACTGCTCCATCGTCGGCGGTATCAAAGCCGAGATATCTCAGCTGACCGAGCCAAAGGCTGGTTGCATCACCCACGTGATCACCTCGGTTGAGAACAAGGGCTTGGCAGTTGGCGGCAATAAGAACGTTGTCTTCTCCTTCGACTCCGGCGACATTGCTCTCGACGCCACCATCGCCGCCCCAGTTCTGGAATCCGGCCAGCACGACCGCCAGATCGGTGGCGAGCACGCTAACCACAGCCACTAAGCCTTAATGTGCTGCTTATCGCAGCAATAGATCCGCCGTCACACTGTTGCACTACAGTCTGACGGCGGATTTTCTATAGCTTCTATGACCACGATTGCATTTTAGCGAAGCCGAAGCAGCAAGAATGCTCCGCCAACCATAATGGCGAGTGCTGCTAGGTTAATCAGGAGGGCAGCCACCGGCTGCCCTCCCAGCACATCGCCTTGCACTTGACGGATTTCGTGGCGATCATCCATCGCCACCGACTCATCCTCAGTATCGTAATGGAGGTGGCCCGCGCCAGCGATAAGTTCGCTCGACTGCGGATCCTGCGTAGGCTTATGCCCCACAGATATAACCGAAGCAACTCCTATGCTTGTAGCCGAGGCACCTTGTGGGGCAGACTCGCTAGCAGCCGCAGCGGTTGGTGCTGCCGAAGACTCAGACGTTTGAGACGGCTCAGAGATCTGACTGCTGGGGTTTTTATCCCGCGAAGGAAACAGCATTTCAATAACGCTGTGTGGTCGCTCAATCACACGACCCGCGTTGCGAGGCACTTCCCGTACGGCCTCTTGTTCCCGCACGAGAACGGCAGGTTCCTCGGGATCCAGTGGCTTCGATTCTTGCACAGGTTCCTGCGCAGGCTCTCGCTCGCGCACAGGAACAGGTTTCGCCTCCGGCTGTGGTTTCTGCGGCTGCGAAGTGGGTTGCTTCGACCGAGGAATCATCTGGGGTGGAGTTTCAGGACGATAGGAATCGTCGACTAGCGCGTCTTCTGGATACTCCCATGCCTCGTCGTACACCGAAATCGTTCCACGGCTCCTCATCAATGGGGTTTTCCGCCCAATCCAGCAAGCCTTCGGTGTTGGGATCGGCGGGCTCATCATCAGGCCACCCCTGCGGCTGAGCGCCAGGGGTGGACGTTGGCGTAGTCGACTCGGTCGAATCCGCAATCCCTGTCAACGGAACAGAGTTCATCACATGTTTGATTTCCGGCGAATCCACAACGAGCTTTTCTTCAGCCTTGTCAGCTGAATCAGCAAGTGGTTCTGGCTCACTAGGCCGAACAGGTTTTACCTTGAGCTTGTGCGTACCAAACCCACCAAGATCAATGGTCGTGTACCCATGATCTCGCTTTGCCACATAGTTCAAGGGTGCCGTGATCGTGATAGCGCCTCGGCCAGTAGCTGAGTGTGTAGCCATGTGATCATTAAAGGTCACGGTCAGTTTGTTGTTCGTATCAATGGCAGCGTGAGCAATCACTGGAGTGCCTGGGACCATTGTTAATGTCAAAGTGCGTAAGACCACCAAGATCCAACGTGCTGGGAAGCTGGTAAACAAAATAATCCCTAGGCTTTACCGCGCTATTGGTGTGCCAGTTGATCCGAACACCTAGTTCTTCATTACTGCGCAGTTCTGCGTCTGGGGAAAGTGGAGCGAATCCCTGCGCTTGCTGCCTGAGTAATGCTACCCCCGTAATGGCATTATGCAGACGATGATCATGATGCCCTTCTCGCACAACAGCTGGCGGTTGTGGCACATTCTGAGCCACAACTAAGGGTTGAGGAATTAAGGCCAGACAGCCTACTACACATGCAGTAGCCCCCGTGTGACCTTTTGCTTTGCCATAATTCCCCTCTAACAGGCCGAGCCGTTCACTTTTAGCCCCTGCGACCCCTCAAAAAGCACTTCAGGCTTTTCTCAGTATTTTTAATGAGTTTTGTAACACTAACGAATATTTCCCAACTTTGCCAACTCATTTTGCAGCCCCTTTGCTGCATTTTACATGCGCTAAGCGACAAATATAATAAATGACTAAGACAATTTCTGCCAATCTAAATGTCCTTAATTCTTAAATAAAAACACCCCCACACGGAGCACCTCTACCCCACATTGACACGCCACCAGAACACATTCGAACACACCAACTCGATCGAATGTCATAGCCATAGTTTATGGTGTTCCCATGGCTAAAAAAGCACGTAGCTCGCATATATGCTCCGAATGCGGATATACCTCACCGAAATGGCTGGGGCGCTGCCCAGACTGTGGCGCATGGGGGTCATTCCAAGAACATCAGGTGGCAACGAGCTCTGCGGCGCCGAGTGTCAGCGCCAAACCTATTGGGCTTATCCCCACTAGTCCCGCTCAGTCGATTACGCGTATCGACGCCACCCGTTCCAGCACGCAATCCACCGGAATTGGGGAGCTTGACCGTGTATTAGGCTCCGGCATCGTCCCAGGCTCTGTCGTCTTACTCGCTGGTGAGCCAGGCGTAGGCAAGTCCACCCTGCTGCTTGAGGTTGCCAGCAAGTGGGCTCAGCAAAAGCAAGGATCAGGCAACCGCACAGCTCTGTATATCACTGCCGAGGAATCTGCGGAGCAAGTTCGTGTGCGTGCTGAGCGCACAGGAGCATTACAGGATTCCTTATATTTAGCGGCGGAATCCAATCTGGGCATCGTGTTTGGCCATGTAGATCAGATCAAACCAAGCCTGCTGATCATCGACTCCGTTCAAACCATGCAGGCAAGTGGCGTTGAAGGCGTAGCAGGCGGCGTGGCGCAATCGCGTGCCGTTACAGCGGCAATCACCAGCCTTGCCAAAACCACGGGGATCCCCTGCCTTTTGGTAGGGCACGTGACTAAAGACGGCAACGTGGCAGGTCCGCGCGTACTAGAGCACCTAGTCGATGTTGTTCTAAACTTTGAGGGCGACCGCCATTCCAGCCTCCGCATGCTCCGCGGCATTAAGAATCGTTTTGGCGCAACCGATGAGGTCGGCTGCTTTGAGCAGCATTCTGATGGTATACGCGAGGTTCCAGACCCCTCTGGGCTTTTCCTCTCCCATCATGGCAGCACACCAGATGGAACAGCAGTTACCGTAGCCATGGATGGTGTTCGTCCCATCGTTGCGGAGGTGCAAGCCCTTGTGGTCCCCACGGAAGCAAAAAATCCACGACGTGCTGTCACAGGGCTTGATCCCGCGCGTGTTCCCATGGTCTTAGCGGTTTTAGCCGCACGCGCCGGAAAACGCACCCACAGCAGCGAGGTCTATGTTGCCACCGTTGGTGGAATGAAAGTGGGAGAACCTGCCACCGACTTGGCTATTGCACTCGCCACGGCCAGTGCCCTTAATAAGAAGGCTATTGCAGAAAAAACTGTGGTTCTTGGCGAGGTTGGTCTAGCTGGCGAGATCCGTCGAGTGCCTAATATCCAGCGCCGGCTCATGGAGGCCCAAAGGCTGGGATATAAGCGCGCTATTATCCCTGTGTCTGACCCCAGTGAAACAAAGGTTTCCGGAATTAAGGTGATACAAATAAGCGACATCCGAGAAGCTCTGGATGTCGCTGTGGGATAAGCCCCTTTTTCGGCCTGCAATCAGCCGCGTTTAACTTGCAATATTAAAGGTGTAAGCGGGCGAAGGCTTAGAACCCACCACTGCGTGGAGGAAGTAGCCGCCAGCTTCTACATTGGGTCGGTTCTGGCACTGTTTAGGTGCGCTCTTGGTGCGTGCCCACACAGCCTCGTAGCTGAGTGTTTCACCTGGTTTGATGGTCACTTTGCCTTTGTCCATAGGCTGGTTGCAGTCAATGTCGGACCAAATGCGTTGGTTAGTGGCTAGACCGTATACCTCAAAGCGGATCACGTTTTCGTCGAGGTCGATCGCACAATCGGCCTTGGTGGGGTTTTTCACCGTCATATAGAAGGTGGGTTTTGCGCCCTTGACGTAGTTGGGGTTGTTGGTGCTCGCGGTGACTTCTAGGTCGTCGAGCGTGCAGGAGGTTTTCTCCGAGGCTTTGGCAGTTGTGCTTGCCGACGGCTCTTGGGAGGCGCTTTCAGAGGCAGACTCGTTTGCAGAAGAACTCGCCGTCGATTGTGACGATGCAGCAGAGGAGGATTTTTCCCCTGTCACCGAGGCTGCTGTGGTGTCAACCACCGGTGTGGTTTCAGGCTGTGTCTGATCCGATTTGTTGCCAAGAGCAGACAACAACCAGATCACCAGAAACACGACTACTAGTAATGCCACCACCGCTGCGACGCGGCGACGTTTGTAGTAGACCTCGGGGAGCCTACCAGTGTGCTGATTCTCATTACGTCGATCCACGTCTTTCAGCCTAAAGGTTTCCGGCCGCAGATTGCGCCAAGGCAGGGGGTGTGTCTTGTTCCTAGGTGATTAAAAACCGCAGGTTTTGATGGTTTCTACGGCACCATCAGACAACCGGTAGCGCGCTGCGATCAGTGCGGTCTGGCCATTTTCTACAGCCTCGGTAATCGCAGGCGAGGTCTGCATGATGCGGTCCACCATCGCTGCCGCGTGGTGGCGCTCAAAATCATCGGGAGTGTCATGGCCTTCGAACTTTGCTTCCAAAATGGAAGGGGTGATCTGTTCAACAAGCGTGCGCTGGTGGCCGGTGGGTACTTCTGCACCTTCGAGCACAGCAACGGTTGCTGCCACCGCACCACAGGATTCGTGTCCGAGAACAACCACGACTTCCACGCCTAGGCCTAGGACCGCGAACTCGATTGAGGCAAGAACACCTGAATCGATTACTTCGCCTGCGGTACGTACCACGAAGATGTCACCGAATCCGGAGTCGAACAGCAGCTCTGCGGGTACTCGGGAGTCGCCACAGGTAAATACGCAGGCGCGAGGAGCTTGGCCTTTGGTCAGTTCTTCGCGTCGGGCGGCATCTTGGTTGGGACGCAATGGTTCTCCGCGAACAAAACGACCATTTGCTTCGAGTAAGGTTTCCCACACACCTCGGGGATCTCGATCAAACTCTGCAGTTTCAAGCTTTGCCATAGATCACATTTTTGCACCGAATTGGCAAATATGCTTGTTTTTTATCCAATTGTCATGCAACGTGGGGGGTTTCGGATTGCATGCTGTGCCCAGTTACACTGAAGCCTCGCACCCACATAGATGAGCTTTTATGAACGCTAATAATTCAGAAAATATCCCGCAGATTTTGACCGAGTGGTATCGCAAAAACGCTCGTAGCATAGTGTGGCGTACCCCACAGACTTCCGCGTGGGGTGTGTTGCTCAGTGAGGTTATGAGCCAGCAAACTCCAGTGGCACGAGTCGAGCCTATGTGGATCGAATGGATGCGACGCTGGCCTACCCCCGCTGATTTCGCTCAAGCGGGCAAAGATGAGGTGTTGCGTGCGTGGGATCGGCTCGGTTACCCGCGTCGTGCGCTTCGTCTTCACAAGTGCGCTCAGCAGATTGTCGAGCGTCATGGCGGCGAGGTCCCTCAGAATGTGGAGGACCTCTTAGCGCTGCCAGGAATCGGTGATTACACCGCCCGTGCGGTGGCCGCTTTTGCTTTCGGGCAGCGGGTTGCTGTGGTTGATACGAATGTGCGCCGAGTACATCACCGCGTATATCAGGGGATTTACCTTGCGGGGAATGCGTCGAAACGCGAGTTGCGTGAAGTGGAGGCCTTGTTGCCGCATGATAACGCGCCGGAGTTTTCGGTGACGTTGATGGAGCTTGGTGCTTTGGTGTGCCAAACGACCCCGCAGTGTGATCGTTGTCCGCTAACGCAGCAGTGCCGATGGATCGCATTGGGGCGTCCAATGCCGAGTGAGGAGGAAACCGCCAAGGCTAAAAAGCGGGTTCAAAAGTTTGTGGGTACTGATCGTCAGGTCCGCGGTTTGATTATGACGGTGTTAAGAAATGCCGAGGCACCGGTCCCGCAGTCGGCTATAGACGTTGTTTGGCCCGATGCGGCTCAGCGTTCTCGGGCGCTGTTCAGTTTGCTTGACGACGGCCTAGCTACCCAAAACGAGGCGGGACTTTTTAGCTTGCCCACCTAGGCTAATGGTTTATCAAATTCAATAAGATGCCCAAAGGTCCATGCACGATCGGTGAGGAGGCGGGCCAGTACGAGGCCGGCGCTGATAGAAAACACCACCATTGCGGCTGTTGCGGCATTGGATAGTGCATGGTCCATGTCCCCGTTGTTGAGGTAGTACACGGCCCGAAACATTGCGGTGCCGGGGATCAAAATTATGGCGGCTGGAACGGTGGTTGTAATGCGCGGCAGTCGGACTTTCTTAGAGGCGACTGCGCCAACGAGCCCGATGATGACTCCGCCGACAAACGCGGCGAAGTAGGCGGTCGCTCCGCATTCTTCGAGTAGTAATCGGATGAGGTTGGCAGCGGTGCCAACTACTGCGGCGACGAGCACCATGCGTCGTGAAGAATTAAACAGGAACGCGAACCCTGCGATGCCCACAAAGCTTGCGATGCCTGCGATGAATAGCCATGCGGGGTGAGGGTCGCCGTGGACTGGTTCGGGGTTAAGACCTGTCCCCCAGCTGACCATGGCTACGGAAAATGTTGCTGTGGCGATGATGGTCAGTGCGTACATGAGTCGCGCAGTACCGGCCTCAAAATCGAAGCGGCCGAGGTCGATCATCGCGGAGAACAGGGGGAAGCCTGGGATGAGGAACAGTACTGCGGCGACGTACCCTGCGGTCATGGTGTAGTCGGAGTCGAAGCCTAGAAGCAGCAGTATTCGGGTAATGGCGAAGTAGCTTAACGACGCCACCGTGCCTGCCGCCGCAACACATCCTAGTTGGTGCATGCGCATCCTGTGGAGGCGGTGCCGCGTGTATTGGCCGCATCCGGCACTGACGGCCACGATGCCGGCTTCTAGCCAGTCAAAGTGGTTCAGTACTGCGAAGCTGGCGCAGGCGAAGGCTGCGGCGAGGGCTAATACGATGCTGGACCACCGTTTGACGACTGTGAACTCGATGGTGTCGAGTTCTGCGTTGAGTTGTTCTGCCGTTATCCGACGGTGCATGTGGTGGGTGAGGTTTTCGAGGGCTTCGATTCTGGATGCGTCGACAGCTGGGGTTTGGGATTTTGCCACGACCGTGCGGAACTCGGATCCTTTGTGGATCGTCGAGGTGATCTGTGTGACGCCGATGACGGCATCGACACGGTCGAAGCCTAACGCTCGGGCGGCGCGTTTCATACCGCGGATGACGCGGTAGCCACTGGTTCCGGCACCCATGAGCAGCATGCCTAGTCGCACGACGGCATCTGCTTCTACGCCCATTCGGAATTGATCCTCATTAGTCACGTAGGTCGATCCTAATACGCCTTAATGAAAATCGGTCAGGCGAGTTGGACAAAAACATGTGTTTTGTGACCAACTCGCCTGACCGGTCTCGCATGCGGTGCCGTGATTACTTCCAGCGACCCCTAAACGTTAGACCGCCGGGTAGTTTCACCCATACGCCTCCACGACTGTTGATGGTCACCGGACCGACCTTGGTGGATGCGGAAGCACCGGAGCCGGACAGGTTGAGCCAACTGTTTTTGCCCAGCTTTTTGCGCTTGCGATATTGGATTCCCATGGTGCTCCCTTGGATGAGTTAGTACCGTTGTTAGTTTTCGATGTTGGCTTCTTCTGGAACCTCAGTCTCAGCAGCGCTGATGACTGCTTCTTGAGCTTCCTCGGATGGGGTTGTCTCTTCGAACTCGTCTGGCAGTGGCTTCACGCGTGAGGTGAAGGTGAAGGATGCCTTGTCGGTTTCCTTCGATTCGCCATCCCAGCCTTCGACGTCAACGGTTACGATCTCACCAGCGCCGACCTCACCGAACAGGATCTTTTCGGAGAGTGCGTCTTCGATTTCGTGCTGGATGGTGCGACGCAGTGGTCGTGCACCCAGCACTGGGTCGAAGCCACGCTTTGCCAGCAGGTTCTTGGCCTTTTCGGTGAGCTCGATGCCCATGTCTTTTTGGGCAAGTGCCTTGGATACGCGTCCAATGAGCAGGTCCACCATTTCGACGATCTGCTCTTGGGTGAGCTGGTGGAAGACCACGATCTCGTCGATACGGTTGAGGAACTCAGGGCGGAAGTGCTTCTTCAGCTCGTCGTTGACCTTCTGCTTCATGCGGTCGTATTGACCATCGGCATCGTGCTCACCAACGGAGCTAAAGCCCATTCCCACAGCCTTGGAAATGTCTTGGGTGCCCAGGTTGGAGGTGAAGATCAGTACGGTGTTCTTGAAGTCCACAACGCGGCCTTGGCCGTCGGTGAGGCGACCTTCTTCGAGGACCTGCAGCAAGGTGTTATAGATCTCCTTGTGTGCCTTTTCGATTTCGTCGAAAAGCACGACGGAGAATGGCTTGCGGCGGACCTTTTCGGTGAGCTGACCACCTTCGTCGTAGCCCACATATCCTGGAGGGGCACCGAAGAGGCGGGACGCGGTGAAGCGGTCGTGGAACTCGCCCATGTCGATCTGGATCAAGGCGTCGTCGTCACCGAACAGGAAGTTGGCCAGCGATTTGGACAGCTCGGTCTTACCCACACCAGATGGGCCGGCGAAGATGAAAGAGCCGGAAGGACGGCGTGGGTCCTTGAGTCCAGCGCGGGTACGACGGATGGCGCGAGAAACACTCTTGACGGCATCGTCTTGGCCGATGATGCGCTTGTGCAACTCGTCTTCCATGTGGAGCAGACGGGAGGACTCTTCCTCGGTCAGCTTGAACACTGGGATACCGGTCCAGTTGCCCAGCACCTCAGCGATTTGCTCTTCGCCGACTTCTGCGATGTCTTCTAGGTTGCCGGAGCGCCACTGCTTTTCTTTCTCAGCGCGCTCCTCACCCAACTTGCGCTCGGTGTCGCGCAGGCCTGCGGCCTTTTCAAAGTCTTGGGCATCGATTGCGGCTTCCTTCTCGCGACGGACTTCCGCGATCTGATCGTCAACCTTGCGGATGGATTCCGGTGCGGTCATGCGCTTGATACGCATGCGTGCGCCGGCTTCGTCGATAAGGTCAACGGCCTTATCTGGCAAGAAGCGATCGTTGATGTAGCGATCGGACAGCTGTGCTGCTGCTGCGAGAGCCCCATCGGTGATGGAGACGCGGTGGTGTGCCTCGTAGCGGTCGCGTAGACCCTTGAGGATCTCGATGGTCATATCGACGGAAGGCTCTGGAACCTGCACTGGCTGGAAACGACGCTCAAGTGCGGCGTCCTTTTCGATGTGCTTGCGGTACTCGTCCAAAGTGGTAGCACCGATGGTCTGTAGCTCACCACGAGCCAGTTTTGGTTTGAGCAAGCTGGCAGCGTCGATAGCGCCTTCTGCGGCACCGGCACCGACGAGGGTGTGGATCTCATCGATGAACAAGATGATGTCGCCACGCTGGTTGATCTCCTTGAGAACCTTCTTCAGGCGCTCTTCGAAGTCACCACGGTAGCGCGAACCTGCCACCAAGGAGCCGAGGTCAAGGGAGTAAACCTGCTTGTCTCTCAGCGTTTCTGGCACCTTGCCATTAACGATGTCTAGAGCGAGGCCCTCTACAACAGCGGTCTTACCAACACCTGGCTCACCGATAAGAACTGGGTTGTTCTTGGTACGACGTGAGAGCACCTGCATGATGCGCTCAATTTCCTGTTCACGACCCACCACAGGATCCAGCTTGCCTTCCTTGGCAGCCTGGGTGAGGTTGCGACCAAACTGGTCCAGAACCAAGGAGTTGGAGCGCTCGCCTGCGCCACCACCGCGGCCACCACGACCAGCGCCGGTGCCAGCCCCCACAGTCTCGCCGTCGTTATTGTTTTCTGGGCTTTCGCCGCCCTCGTAGCCGGAAAGAAGCTGGATAACCTGCTGGCGTACACGAGGCAGGTCAGCGCCGAGCTTGACCAAAACCTGTGCGGCTACGCCGTCGCCTTCACGGATAAGGCCGAGCAGCAGGAACTCAGTACCGATGTACTTATGTCCCATCTGCAGACCCTCACGCAAGGAAAGCTCAAGTACCTTCTTGGCACGTGGAGTAAAAGGAATGTGGCCAGCTGGTGGCTCGGAGCCGTGGCCGATGATTTCTTCTACCTCTTGGCGTACCGCTTCAAGGGAGATGCCCATGGACTCGAGCGCCTTAGCGGCCACGCCCTCACCCTCGTGAATAAGTCCGAGCAGGATATGCTCGGTGCCGATGTAATTATGATTGAGGCCGCGCGCTTCTTCCTGTGCCAGAACGATAACGCGACGTGCACGATCGGTAAACCGCTCGAACATGTTCACACCCTTCAAAGTTGGCTTTGTTAAGTAGTTGCACCCACTGTAACGCCCATGCGTGACATTGATTTCCCATTTTCCGGCCCACCCCTGCAAAAATTCGAACATCAGGGATTATTTACAGAGGTCACAGGCACTATTACTCCCCTGTACGCCAGCAGCGAACACGTCACTTCACGCCTGCACTTCGCCATTGTTAATGTCCCCAAACCCACCCTCACCGTAATAACCATTCCCCAACGTGCGGTAATAATGTGTTCTCTATAATGCTGTACTGAGTTTGTACACCGTACTGGTGGATACACTGTTCTTTTTGGGGAGTTGAACCCCAAGAAGCCCACCAACTCCTGCCAGCTGTTATTAGAGTCCATGCCTTCTAGGCCGCATGGCTAGCCTTTCACGTTCGGCCGGAATGATTCACGGTTACCGACATTTAATACGTTAAACGCTACTGTAGTTCCGTTTGCCAGTTAAGCCGTTGAATGTCTACGTCGAGTTGACGATATTCCTTTGCTACCAGATCGGCCTTCTTGCGGATCTCACGGGCATCCATCGTGGCCACATATTTGATTTCCGAACGAGAATAGCGATCGTGTCGGCTCGTCAGATAGTCTGCTAAATCGCTGTACAGCGTGCGCTTTTTTAATAAGGTATCCCGCACCGAGAGGGCGTCGGCAAGCGTCATGCCCTCGGAGAACTCCGTGACGGAATTGGTTCGGTTAATTCGGCGAACGAGGTCGTTAATGCGCTTTGTGAGTTCTTCTAATTCTGTGAGGATTTCGTGCGGATTTTCGGCGGGCTGGTCGCCTTCTTGCACCTTTGCTACGTCAAGTAAGCGCTGGTTGAGCTCACTGTAGCGGCGCTGGGCTTCCACGCGTTGGGCCAAGGCTTCTGCTAGGTACATTTGCCCAGAATACTACCGCGAGTATAGTTTTGGCAATGAAAATTGTCGCACGTCTGCTGGGCTTCCTCGGCCTCATCTCGATTATTTTGGCTGCGGTTCAAACCGCAACGGAACCCTTCGCAGATTTCCCCGCCTTTGACACTCCCCGCAAAGCACTCATAGCGGAGTTCTCGTTCTTTACCATCTGGTCGAATATCATCGGCACCATTTATCTCCTTCGTGGCGGCCGCGTTCCCCGCTGGTTTGCCGTCGACGCCGTCGCGATGCTCTCCATCACCGGCATTGTGTACAACACCCTCCTTAGCAAAGAGCTCCATGGTTTATGGCAGTTCACCAGCCCCGTTCAGCACACCGTCATGCCGATCTCCGTCTTTGTCTTCTGGCTTCTTAACGCTTATCGACGCCCCATCTTTAACGTCCGCACCATCATCATGGCACTGGGAATCCCCGTCATATGGTCGATTCTCACCTTTACCCGCGGCGCACAAACCGGCTGGTATCCATACTTCTTTATCGACGTGACCAACCTGGGCCTTGGCACCGCACTGCGCAACGCCATAGGCGTATACATCGGCTTCTTTGTCCTCTGCAGCATCCTCGCGCTTATCGAACGCATCATCCGACTCATCAAACGTGGCACAAAATATGCGGCAGCCGCAGCAGTGATGAGCTAGCAAATAGAGCATAAAGTTCGCGGTCACCACCCCGCCAAGAAACGCCCCTTGCTGTGGCACATTTTCAACTCTTACGCTGCGCATATTGTGTGCCATACTATTTGTTCATGACGATGTATTGGCATCACACTTCCACGACTCCCGTATCGACGGTGTTGATCACTCACGGATATGCGGAGCATCAGGGCCGCTATTCGACACTTGTTCGAAGCCTTCTCAATTGCAGCTTCGATGTAGTTACTTTTGATTTGCCTGGGCACGGCTATGCACCGGGACCACGGGCGTGTGTGGACGTCGATAAGCTCGTGGATTTTCATGTGGCATTGCGCCACCGTGCCGAGCAGGATCGTCGCTTAAGAACAGAGACGATGTGTCTTTTTGGGCATTCGATGGGCGGGCTTATTACCGCGCTTTCCGTGTTGGAGGATTTCTCGAATGTTTCCGCCGTTGCGTTGTCAGGGCCGGCGTTTTCGCCGTTTCCTAAGACTCCCCGCGTTGTCACGCGAATGCTGCGCTGTAGTGCACGTATAGCGCCACGATTGAAGGTGTTGGCGCTGCCGCAAGATGCCATTTCGCGCGACCCTGAGGTTGTGGCTGCGTATGCCAATGATCCCCGCAATTACACGGGCCGTGTCCCGCTGCTCACCGGTGCGTCGATGGCACTTGCTGGCCAGAAAGCGCTGACGCAAGCTTCTCAATGGGATCGTTCGGTGCCGTTGCTTGTTATGCATGGCAGCGCCGATCGTTTGGCCGATATTGAGGGTTCGCGTAATTTTGCCGCGAGTGCTGGCGGCACGATGCGCCCTGTAGACGGCGCTTTTCATGAGATTTTTAATGAACCAGAAGCACCACAGCTGCGTGCAGAACTGTGTGAGTGGCTGCACGCCAACTGTGGTGCGTAATCGACGAGGCGTTTTTTAGACGATTCGGTCGAGGATGATCTGGCGTTCGGCTGGTTGCTCGTCACCAATCACGATGCCAGGCATGATGGATTCGAGGGCGCGGTCGAACTTGTCTGGGGTTTCGGTGTGCAGGGTGAGCAGCTTTTGTCCCTTGACAACCTTTTGGCCCAGATCGGCGTGGATTTCGATGCCGGCGGTGAGCTGTACTGGGTCTTCCTTTCGTGCGCGTCCGGCGCCGAGTCGCCAGCTGCCAACGCCGAGTGCAAGGGCGTCGAGTTCCATGAGGTAGCCGTCGCGGTCGGCGACAACTTCGTGGGTGTGCTCTGCGCGTGCCATTGGGGCTTCTGGGTCGCCGCCTTGTGCGCGGACCATGCGCTTCCATACGTCCATGGCGCGTCCGTCCTTGAGGCGTTCTTCAACGTCTGCGTCGTGGATTCCGGCCATTTCGAGCATGTTGCGGGCCAGTTCGCAGGTGAGCTTGACCACGTCTTCTGGGCCGCCGCCGGCGAGAACCTCGACGGTTTCCTCGATTTCGAGGGAGTTACCGATCTTTTTGCCTAGTGGTGTGGACATGTCGGTGAGCAGTGCGCGGGTGTGAACGCCTGCGTCGTTGCCGAGGTCAACCATGGTGCGGGCGAGTTCGCGGGCGTGGTCGAGGTCCTTCATAAAGGCACCGCTTCCGACCTTGACGTCCAAGATGAGGGAGTCTGCACCAGCGGCGATCTTCTTGCTCATGATGGAGCTTGCGATCAGTGGGACGCAGTCGACGGTGGAGGTGATGTCGCGCAGCGCGTAGATCTTCTTATCTGCGGGTGCAAGGCCGGATCCTGCAGAGGCAATAACAACGCCAGCATCTTTGAGGATGTTCATCATGCGGTCGTTATCAATGTCGACTTCAAAGCCTGGGATTGCTTCGAGCTTGTCGAGGGTGCCGCCGGTGTGGCCGAGTCCGCGTCCGGAGAGCATAGGCACTGCAAGGCCGTAGCTTGCCACGAGTGGGCCGAGTGGCAGGGAGAGCTTGTCGCCCACACCACCGGTGGAGTGCTTGTCGGTGGTCTTTTTGCCGAGGGCGCTAAAGTCCATGGTTTCGCCGGAGTTAATCATGGCTTTGGTCCAGTCGACGATCTCGCGGCGGTTCATGTCGCGAATGAAGATGGCCATGTTGAGTGCTGCCATTTGCTCGTCGCCGATGGCTCCGCGGGTGTAGGCGTCGATCACCCAGTTGATTTGTTCGGTGGTGAGTTCGCCACCATCGCGCTTGGTCCGAATGATGTCCACGGCGTCGAATTGTTCGGCCATGTCAATGCTCCTTTTGGTTAGGGGGATGCTCCATTAAACAACAGCCCAAGTGACATGTCGCACATTCAGGTTTGTACGTTGTTCACATCTCTTGCGATTGCCTTTGTGACTGATTATCATCACCAGAAGAACAATTGTCAACGGTTTAAATATCATTTGTTCCCCCGCTTGGGTTGGGAGAACAAAAGCCCTTTCCAAGGACATCCTAATGAACACAGATTCTCCTAGCCCCGCAGAACTCATCGCGACGGCACGCGAGGCGGCGCACCACGCATACGCCCCTTATAGCAATTTCCCCGTAGGCGCAGCAGTACTGACCACCGCAGGCGAGATCTTCACCGGCTGCAACGTGGAAAACGCCGCCTATGGCGACACCATCTGCGCTGAGCGCAACGCCATTACCACGATGATCGCCGCCACCATGCGTGCCGACGAACGCCACATCGCCGCAGTCGCCATCGTCGGCCTTAAAGCATCCCCATGCTGGCCATGCGGCTCCTGCCGCCAGGTACTGCGGGAATTCCACTGCGAAACCGTGATCGTCGAAGACGAATCCGGCAACCCCACTTCCCTTCCTTTCGCCGAACTCCTCCCTTATTCTTTCGGCCCCGAAGCTCTCAAGGACACATAAATCATGGATCGCTTACAAGGTATCATTGGTATCATTGCCATCTTCGGTCTTCTCATTAGCCTTTCCAACGCTAAACGCCAGATCAACTGGCGCACCTTGGGCGTTGGCTTCGCACTCCAAGTTAGCTTCGCACTCCTCGTTCTTAAATGGGAAACCGGCTTCCACGCCCTTAAAGCCGTCTCAGGCGTCGTGGAAAAGCTGATTAACTTCACCAACGAGGGCACATCCTTCGTCTTCGGCGGCCTATTTGGCGAGGATTCCGGCTTCGTGTTCGCTTTGAACGTGCTACCGGTGATTATCTTCCTCGGTGCCATCATCGGTGCCCTGTACTACCTGCGCATTCTGCAGTTCTTCGTTGAGATCATCGGTACCGCACTGAACAAGATCCTAGGCACCTCCAAAGTTGAGTCTGTGTGGGCATCTACCGTGATCTTCCTCGGCCAGTCTGAAGCCCCACTGGTGATCCGTCCGTGGATCCCACAGCTGACCCGAAGCGAGCTTTTCGCCTGCATGACCGGCGGCTTCGCCTCTGTTGCAGGTTCCACACTGGTGGGCTACTCCCTGCTGGGCGCACCACTTCCTTACCTGATCGCCGCATCTGTTATGAACGCACCGGCCTCGTTGATGGTGGCTAAGGCCCTCATGCCTGAAACTGAGGCATCCAAGGTGGATGCGAATGTTCGCAACACTCGCGACGAATCCTCCAAGAACGTTATCGACGCCATCGGCGCAGGTGCTATGTCCGGTGGACGCATCGCCGTCGCTGTCGCCTGCTTGCTCATCGCTTTCATCGCTATGATCGCTATGCTTTCCGCCATCATCGGTGGCGTGGGCTCCTGGTTCGGCCAAGACAACTGGTCTTTGGAAGGCCTCTTCGGTGTCATCTTCTCCCCACTTGCTTGGGCCATCGGTGTTCCTTGGGAAGAAGCAGGCCTTGTGGGTAACTTCATCGGCCAAAAGACCATCCTCAACGAGTTCGTGGGCTATACAGCCTTCTCCGAGTACGTGGATACCCTCAGCGATAAGTCCATCATGCTGACGTCCTTCGCACTTGCGGGCTTTGCTAACCTCTCCTCCATCGCCATCCAGATCGGCTCCTTCGGTGCGCTGTGCCCAGAGCGTCGTTCTGAGGTCGCATCCTTGGGCATGAAGGCACTGTTCGCAGGCTTTTGCACCAACATGCTCAACGCTGCCATCGTCGGTGTTGTAGCTTTCTAAAAAACCATAGCTAAAAGGGCGGTTCTCCTTGATCTCAAGGAGAACCGCCCTTTAGTGCTTTTAGCGGGCTCTTCCGGTTTTAGAATGCATTGATTAGCTCGCCGGGGGTTCGGGCATGGCACAAGATACTAGGACCCTTGGCTTTGTAGGAATAAGGGTGTCTAAACCATCCATCCAAAACCAAGAACCTACCGTGCAGCCCAACGGAAATGTCATCGTCGATACCATCTGCCGCACCGTAGAACACAGTGATAGTTACCGTTATTGAAGCCGAGCCCGTCGAGTCCATCAATGAATGCCCCACGTGCGGGCAGCCTGGAGTATTGCGCGACCACGTCATCCGCCCCGCCTGGCTTTTTGACGTTGTCCCAGGAAGAAACGCTGACGCGTTTGCGAACATGGCTGAATAATCAAAGCGAAGTTTCGTAATCAGGTCAAAATCACCAGTATGGACGGCTTCCAAGGCTATGCCACCGCCGCTGGCGAAGTCATTTTCAACACCACCTAAGTCATAGACCTATTCCACGTTGTACGCCTAGCCGGTGACAAGCCCCGTAGGAGGCTTGAAAAACTGTTTGACTTCGACGACGACTACGCGCCGCTACAACAGACCTGGAACTACTACCAACAAGCAAGCAGCCAACAAAGCCATGAGCATGCTCATTGACACGCTTGATTGGTATGAAAGACGCTAGGATCGCTGAGATCGTGCAGTTGGGTAGGACCATGAACAAGTGCTGTAAGGACATCCTCGTCTACTTCGACCGCTACATTTTGTGGTGCCTGATCTACGCCGTCAACATGCGACACATAATCAGTGCACTCTAAAACCGGAAGAGCTACTAAACGGGGGTATTTCGAAGGATTTTTCTCGGCACTTCACACCAAATCGCAAGAAAACCGGTCGTTTGGGCGGATTTGGTGTGAAGTGCCGTCTTTTTCGGGGGTGAGTGGGGGTGGCGCGCCCACCAACGCCCACCAACGCCCACCAACGCCAGCCAAGCCCAGCCAAGTCATGGTTGTGGAAAACGTCCTACTCCGCGTAGTGCCACGCCCGAACCCCCGGCGAACTAATCAATGCACTCTAAAACCAGAAGAGCCTTTTAGCGCTCAGGCTTCACGATTGGGAACAGTACCGTCTCGCGAATACCGAGGCCGGTCAGGGCCATCAGGAGGCGGTCAATGCCCATGCCACAGCCTGCCGTTGGTGGCATACCCTGCTCCATAGCTGCGAGGAAGTCCTCGTCCAAGACCATAGCCTCATCGTCGCCGCCTGCGGCAAGACGAGCTTGGTCCACGAAGCGCTCGCGCTGGATGACGGGGTCGACAAGCTCCGAGTAGCCGGTTGCTAGCTCGAAACCGCGCACGTAGAGGTCCCACTTCTCGGTAACACCTGGTTTGGAGCGGTGCTGGCGGGTCAGCGGCGAGGTTTCTACTGGGAAGTCACGAACGAAGATTGGGCCGTAGAGCTGGTCCTCGCACAGGTGCTCCCAGATCTCTTCGACCAACTTGCCGTGGCCCCAACCGCCCTTGGCTGGAACATCAAGGCCAATAACAGCGGCGATTGCCTTGAGTTCATCTACGGTGGAGTCGATGGTGACCTCTGGCTGGCCTGGGAACTTGCGTACCAACGCCTCGTTGAGCGATGGGTACATCTCGATGGTCTTCCATTCGCCGCCGAGGTCGTACTCGGTGCCGTCGACAAGCGTGACAGTGGTGGAACCAAAGACTTCCATTGCGACGGACTGGATGAGCTCTTGGATCATCTTTGCGCCGTCATCGTAGGTACCCCACGCTTGGTAGGTTTCCAGCATGGCGAACTCTGGGGAGTGCGAGGAGTCCACGCCCTCGTTACGGAAGTTGCGGTTGACCTCGAATACACGCTCGATACCACCAACCACGCAGCGCTTGAGGTAAAGCTCTGGCGCGATACGCAGGTAGAGGTCGATATCAAGAGCGTTGGAGTGCGTAACAAACGGGCGTGCCGCCGCACCGCCGTGCAGGGTCTGCAACATGGGGGTTTCAACCTCCATGAAGTTCTGACCCTCCAAGTAGTGACGCAAAGCGCGCATGACCTTAATACGAGTCATGGCGTTGGTACGAGCCTGCTCGCGCATAATCAAGTCGGTGTAACGGTGGCGGATACGCATGTCCTCGCTCATGTCAGCGAAGGCCACAGGCAGTGGGCGTAGCGATTTCGACGCCATGTGCCACGAGTTGACCATCACAGAAAGCTCGCCGCGCTTGGAGGCGACTACGGTGCCGCGGATGGAAACGATGTCGCCTAGGTCAACATCGGCCTTCCACGAAGCAAGTGACTCCTCGCCAACCTCAGCCAAGGACAACATAGCCTGCATATATTCGCCGTTGCCCTCTTGGAGAGCAGCGAAGCACAGCTTGCCGGTGTTGCGGATAAACAGGACGCGGCCGGTGATGGCAACCTCTACGCCGGAATCCTCGCCAGGTTCGAGGTAGGTAACGCCTGGCTTGTCGCCCTTTTCACCCTCTGGCACAGCTGCAAACTTCTCGCGCAGCTCGGTGATCGAGTGGGTGCGGTCAACGATGACTGGATACGGCTCCACGCCGGCGTCGATAAGCTTCTGGCGCTTCTCGCGACGAATGCGGAGCTGCTCAGGTACGTCTTGGGTGTTTTTAGCGTTACTCACGCTACATCAGGGTAGTGCACTTCCTGCCCACCCACCAATAGCCCATTACGTTATTAGCAGTTCCACCCCAAGGCACCGAAGATTCATAACCTGTCCACCCCCCACATCTTGCACACCTTTCCCCCACACGAATATCCCTCTCACCGTGCAGACTGTCTTTCTGTGGACAACTCTGCTTCTAGTCGCAAGCTATCCACAGAAGCTCTCCGAATAGACTGCGGGCTCTTGATGTTGTGAACCTTTTATGCTGCGGGACGAATCGCCCGCTAGCGCACTCAAGCTCCTCCGCCCATCACCAGCAGTTTCTGATAAATATCTATCTTTTTAATGACTTTTCCGATCCTAAGCCATATTTTGCGGTAAACTTTTGCCAATAAATTTTTGATTCTTCTTCGGATCATCCCCGAGCCACCACCCCGCTTATCGGCACGCTAGTTCCCGTCGAAAAGCCCTTTGTGCTCTAGAAATCCGACGATGAGTTGAAGGTTTGTGTGAGATTGCTCCCCAAAGGAATGGTGATCGTATGACCCGTATCGTACAGAATTCCCCACGTCCCGCCGGCTTGCCAGAGACTGAGAATTCCACAGCAGCTCAGGGATGGAAACCGTTCCTGCACAGTAATGTGATGTTCTCGGAGACACCCACGGGCGTGGAGTTTCACGATGACTTTCGTCGATTTTCTATCGACGGCCCCGGCGCATACAAAGCTTTCCGTGCCGCAACACCCCTTTTTGAAGGCAACGTACTCTTCGCAGATGCTCTCCAACACCTGGGCGCTGCCGGTGCTCAGACCGTCAAGCTATTCGAATCCGAGTTATACCGGCATGGGATGCTCACACGGCTGACCCCGGAAAACCCTTCTGTTGCCGCATACCAGTGGGGCGGCCCCTGGGACGGGATCTTGAGGCTCCTCGCAAACTACACGCCCACTCCCATTGCTGTTCTGGAGAAGATTAGCCACACGCCTTTTACTATCTGCTGCAACCACCCGGAAAGCGCTCATCTAATCAAAGCAAGTTTGGAAGAAAACGGCTGTGCAACAGTGCGTTGTGCAGCGCTTTCTCCGGATACGTCGCACCTCCACCCCCTGCTCTCTCTGAGCTGGCGCGAACTCAGCGACGCCGCCACCATCACCGTCCGCAGAATTGGCAACGGATTGGTCATCGCATCAGATGTCGCGGCCGAGGCAGTGGCTGCGACGCATGTGTTGGAGTCTTTATCCAATGAGAAAGAAACCGCTGAGGTTCCAGAAGCTCTTATCCGCATGGCTGGAATCGTCGCGTCCTTTGAGGCTTTCAAGATTGTCTCTGGTGTCATGCCAGCAACGCTCACGCAAGCGCTAGTTCGCATCGACCTTTCCACCGGTGAGGTGACCCAACACCAGCTAGGACAGCAGCAGCACGATAATGGCGATTCTCCCCTGTTTTCTCTGGTTGATCCGCTTCTGGGCTTCACGCCGCGCTTCCTTGACGACGATATAACTCAGATGCCCTTGCGGCTATCGCAAGTGTCCGTGGCCGGCCCCGATCAACGGCGTTGGGTTGTCACCGGTTGGGCGCTAGACACTCTGGAGGCTGCACGTGAACGCGCAGTTGAGGAAGCCACTACCCGCGTCCTTCTCTCCCAACAGTCAGCACGGACTATACTGGACGCCCCTTTAATGCAGCCCACTGGGCTTCCCACACCGGCTGCCGTGGGAAGTTCCCAAGAAGAAGCCATGGAACGCGCTCTCCCGCGTGCAGCCGCTTATTGGTCTTTTCACTCTGCAACGCAGGGCATCTCGGAGGTCGTTCCGTTTCATGCAGGCTCTGAGCCCACATCCTGCGTACGAGATGCTCAGGAACTCTATGGCGCAGCCACGTCTACGTTCTTAGAGCTCACGCCTCTGTGGGGCCATTCAGTAGTCGTTGTTCAATGTGACAATCCGATTCTTAGCGTCGTGGCGGCAGGAGACGCGGCAGAACAAGCCGCGGTATCAGCCGCCTACGGCCACCTCGCGCTTGCACAACTGCATGCGGACAAGCACTGTCCGCCGCACGACGGCTGGTCGCATGCACTTCCGGCGTTAGCCTTAAGAGAATCCAGCATGCGCTGCCTTGCAGAGGAACCGGTGACTGAGCTTTTAACAGATCCCCGTCTCTCTGCCGCCGGGCTCACTGCCGTGGCGTTGCACCCACGCACGTGGATACCTGCTTCCCCGCCTACCGTCGACCCAGCCGTTCATCGGCCTCTTGTCTCATGACTACGCGCGTCGCCTACCTGTACTGCCCGGCGCGCAGTTTCCCAGCGCACGCCCTGCCTCCGCGTCATGAGCAGTGGATAGCAGTCCCCTCCGAGGTGTGCAGGGTCTGCCTTAGCGCATGGGTGGATCGCACGGAAGAGGCTGCGGACTGGGTTAAGGCTGCTAGAGTACCCGGCTTCATCAGACGTTGGCTGTCTGAGCGTGTGCGCTACGTCGAGCGCCCCTTGGGAGATTGGAGACTAGCAGCTACTGATGCGCAGTGCCTCTCCAGTTCTACGGTATTTATTCCGCCAAGCCCGTGCTGCCCTGAGCACCACGATTGTGCTGCTAACGCAGAGGTTTCCGATCTCACAGGGCCTGTGTTAGCACCGTGTGGGACGGGGCCGATCACGGAGATTCGCCGTCCTGGAATGGTGGTTTCCCGTGGAACCATGCCTACTGTGGGGTCTCGACCAGCATTCCATTGGAGTGGTCAGGCGCCGACCATTGCTGAGAGCCGAAAGCTGGCTCTTTGTGAGGCCGTCGAGCGCGCATCCGCATGTGGGAATGAGGGAGCGGGAGGCGTCGATACGCATATTCCCCACGTCCCTGCCACTGATTTTGGGGTGGACAACGAACGGTGGAACCGTTCTTACGATCACTGCCGCAATTGGACACGCGCTATTCGCCTGGGAGATGAAACCGCATGGGCAGTCCCCACGGATATGGCGTTTTTCTGGTCTGACGCACAAGCTCGTTTTTGCTTCGATTCCTCCAGCGGCGCCGCGGTGGGGCGCACATGGGAGGACGCGGTGATGTCTGGGTTAGTAGAGGTCATTGAACGTGACGCTGTCCTGGCCGTATGGCATGGTTCCATGACCGTCCCAGAGATCGATGTTGACTCGATCAATGATCGCACTTACCAGGCAATGCTGCGGCATCTTCGCAGGCAAGGGCTGGTTATCCGCGCGTTTTACTGCCCGCTGAGTGTAGGAGTTCCTGCTGTTATTGCGGTATGCACGGATACTGAGCGCACTTTCCTCTGTGTTGGGGCAGCCGCCGCACCCGATCCCTATGTCGCAGTACGCAAAGCTCTACGGGAGGTCATGGCGGATTATCCGCAGTCGCGTTTGCTTGCTAGTACACGGTTGTCAGACGCTGCCGCAGTGCGTGCGGACGGTTCCGGGGCAGCTCATCGCCTCAGCGTTGCCGTTTCCGAGCTTATCGACGCCGCCGCTTTCCTCCTCCTGCCCCGTAAAGAGCTGCTCCGTGTCTCCGACATCCCGGGGTGCCCTCGCTTGTCTCTCGTTGAGCTAGTCGAGCGTCTCAAAGCACATGGCTTTTACGGCTATGTTGTCGACTTCACCCAGAGTTATCACCAAATGGTGGGGCTTTCAGCTGTCAAGGTTATTGTCCCTGGTCTCTTGCCGCTGGAATATATCGGACAGCTGACTAGGGCATTGCATATGCCTAGGTTGAGGCAACAGATGACATGTTTTCGCGCTTTGGGCCTAGCCCCTCCCAGCTCACCTCCCCGTCTCAATCTTGTTCCGCACCCGCTGCCTTAATATTCCTCATGCTTCGCTGAAAGGTGGTGAGTCCTATGGATCGCCATACTGCAGATTTTTGGGCCACAACGGATAACGCTGCGACCGAATACACGCAGCTCATTCTGGAGCGCAAAGAACATGGCATGGTCTTCCCTGCTCAAGGTCCCTTTTGGAACCATCAACCCTATCCCGCAAAAATTGTTCCAGACGCCCCTCGTTTCCAGCTTCATACACACGCCATGTCCCCCACGGACATCGCTATTGCGCAAGCGCTGGAGGATTCTCTGATCAGAACTCATCTGCGCGCAGAAGTCGACTGCAACTCGCCGACAAGGACCCGATCTGAGGCGCAATCTTTTCAGTGGTCTCGGAATACAGCCTCAGGCGGAGGCTTATATCCGGTGAACGTCTACAGATACAGCCCCGGAAATAGCCACCTGCCCGCTGGACTGTACTTATTCAACCCCATAACCTGCCAATGGCAGCAGTTGAGGGCTAATTCCCCACGAGGCGAACGCTCGCGTTCTGCCGGTGAGACCCTGCTGGTTACCGTGGAGTTTTGGCGTTCAGCGTTTAAGTACGGTGACTTTGCGTATCAAGCGACCTCCGTGGATGTAGGGATCGTTGTCGCGGCGTTAGTCTCCCAACTGGATGCAGCTGTTGGGCCGGTGGCGATCGACTGGTCACCCGACGAGCTTGCTCTCTCCGAATTCCTTGGTAGTGATCCCCTCGACGAGGCCATATATTGCACGATCACGCTGCCTAACGGCTCCCCTTCAGACACTGTTACCGCTGGCGCGCCATCAGCCGTTCTCCAGACTGCTGCTCGACTCGCGCACTCGGGAACGATGCCCGTACGCTTTCCCACCACTGTGGCTTTGCAAAAACAGCGGCTCCGAGAAATGCAGAGTATGCGTGCGCCTTTTTCTACGGAAAGAATCGCCGCCCCGCCACCAGCAATAATCAAGCGAGGCTCCAGCTCTTTTGGGCGCTATTCCGGAGCTCCAATCGACGTGGGTGTGCTTACTCGCATGGTGCAACGCGGGCGTGCCACGGCCGCTTCACTCCTGGGAACCCCTCCTGAAACTGATTATTTCTTGGGTATCCAAGCAGCCGCGCTGTGTGTCAACGTCACGGGCTTAGCACATTCTCTTATAGCGGATAGTGAGACATATCCTGCGTCGACTCCTGCGCGCCCGTGTCCACAGCTTCCCGAGTTATTGCGCAACACCTATCTCCTGAAAAACTACGACCCCCTGCGCAGCTCAGCCGTCTTAGTGCTGTGCGCAGATTTGCAGCGGGTAACCACTACTTACGGCGCCTCTGGTTATCGGTGGGCATGTGCTGAGGTCGGGGCCTTTTGTCACGCTGTCTATGCTGTTGCGGCACAGGAACGGGTCTCTGTGGGCGCTGTGTTGGGGTTTGATGCTCAGTACCAGCGCGACTACCTCGGTTTAGCAGATAACCTCGTCCCGATCCTCAACATTCTTGTGGGTGTGGATCGGCCTCATGCACGATGGAGGAACTCGTTACTATGACAACTACTTCATGGAAACTTCTTAATGAAGCCCTGGTTCGCAGCTGCAGTGTGCCGTATGAGGCGTTACGCCAGCTTTGCGACGCCCCCACCGACGCACTACTTACTGCCGATCTGGACCAGCGACTCCGCGTAAACGCGGCCCTTGATGCCCTTGGTTCTGCGGCCCATCAGAACGTCGCGGGGTGCACAAACACAGTGTTGCGTCGGGCTCTACTCGATCTCAAGCGAGCTGCACATCATCATGACGTGCGCAAAGTTCGTGCCCTGCTGACTAAAGCTACATCCACTGGTGTGCGGTTGCCTGCTGGCGTAACAACTGCCGCAGATACGGTGATCACTGCCGCCGAAAACGTGCTGTCCTCAGAGCAGCTGCACAAGGTACTCATAAGTTCCAAGAAAAGAGAGCGCGAGTGCCTCGGGAAGATCGCCCGTGACCGGGGAGTCGATTCAGCAGTACTGGCTGCATCAGTCCCAGCGGCAAAAGCCATCCGGAAACTGAGCACAGATTGTGCGATGTCTGCCAAGCAGCTAGCTCGTGCCCACCGCACCGCGCTGGGATACGTGATCCGCAGCGCCACCCGGTCAGTACCGTTTTCCGCCCTGTGCGCAATCGCGCCGTCTCAGTTGTCCCACGCCAGCCTACACTCGGATGAGACTCTTGCCCCAACATCTGTGCACACTATTGCGCGTTGGAACGTCTACGCCATGGCTCAGATTTTCTCTGCTATGAAGAAGGACTTTGGTTTTATTGCCACACTTCCGGTTCTGGTTAATCCTGACGCGTTATCAGAGCATGGTCACTGCGTACTGCCTCGGTGTTCTGTCGAATATCTAGGGCACGTCGGCGACCGGGACTTGGCCGTTTACCGGGAGGAACGCCGAGTGGTCGATTCCAATGGACTATTTGGAAAGGTCATGGCCATAGCCACAAGTGCTCCCCAAAACCACGAATACACGTGTGAGCAGCTGGCCGCAGAGCTCTCGGCGCGTACAGGTTTAAGCAAGGCACAAACAAAGTGCATTGTTCTCGATGCCATCCGAATTTCGGCCTTAGTTGTTCCCACTCTCGATTTATCCCCGTCCACAGCGGTATCTGAACAGCCGATAGTTACGCACTTGGCACGTGGGTCGGACAAGGCCGTATCTGCTGCGCGTCTCATTGCCCGCATCACGGAGGAATGCAACGCGGTGGCGTCGATAAGCGACTTTGACCGCAGGCACACTCAGATCCTAGATCTCGCGCACCACCTGGATAGCCTCCGGCGACTCGTCGATCCCAGCATGCCGGTGTTCCATACCCATGTGTATGAGGATGGGGTCGGGAAAGAATCGACGATTCCCTCCTCCATCGCGGATTCGTGCACAGCCCTTGACTGGGAAGCTCTCGCAGACCTAGTCGATCTGCTTGATGTGCGGCAGGCAGAACGCGCGTTGTTTGAGGAGTTTGTGTCCGCAAAATTCCCCCGTGGGGAAATCTGCCACGATGTTCCGGCGGTGGTCAATAGTTTTGTCTCCGAGGTCCTCACACCGCTGCGGCAGGTTGATATTGAGGCAGTTGATGAAAATGACCTGAAGTCCACTGCATCGTTGCCACTGGGTAAGGCATGGGAATGGATTCGGGCGCGGCGCCACTTCCTGGCACACGTAACCGAGTTAAGAAACAACGCCGCTGGTCCCGTGGATATACGGAATCTCCTCACCAACTATCGTCCACTTGTGGAGTCTCGTAGGTATCCGCTTCGATCTTTAAACGCATACGTTCAGCAAGGCGACGAGGCCAAAGTCGTGATTAACCGGACGCTCGGCGGCCCAGGCTTCCCGTGGTCTCGGTTCGCGCATGCGATGCCGGATTCCGCAGCACGCGCATGGTCCGAATTATCGGATTATGCGTCTGACGCTGGGGTGACGCTTGTCGAGTTGACAGCCGGAAAAGTGGTCTCCAACCTCAACGCACATCCGGCCACCTACCCAACCGCTCTTCTCATCCCAGGGCATCCTCGAAAAACCACACGGTCGTCTGATATTCGACTCGCAGACACGCAGTTGGCCTACTGCGCATCCAGCGGACGCTTGCAGCTTTTCGACGCCCACGGCACCGAACTCCTCCCCGCATACATGGGATACATCACTGACCGGGGACTGCCATTATCTACGCAAGCCCTCATGCTCCTAGCGCCACCCATGCATTGTTCCTTGGACTTTTTCCCGCGCACGAGTTCAGAGATAGTGCATCAGGCTCGTCTACTCCTAGGAGATGTTGTTCTTGCGCGAGAAAGCTGGATTTTTCCCGCCTCAAGCACCTCTATGGATATTCCGTGTCTCCTAGAAGAGGCACTGGTGTGGTGGCGCAGCATTGCCCGACATCACGACCTACCCGAGTGCGGAGTTCTGCGAACATTCGATGCCCACGGCGTTGTGGGTAAAGGACAGTTTTATAACTCCCAAATCATGGGAACGATCACCAACCTCATACGCGCATTGCGCAACGCTCACTACGGGTTTGTGATTGAGGAATTCTTTCCCCACGCCGGCGGGTCCGGTGTAGCACAGGAATACATAGTAACAGGAACGCGCTCGTTGAAGGAGGGTATCTAATGCGTACAACCGACCCCTGGCTCGCTTTTCATATTTTTTATGGAGAAGACCCTTCTCTCTTGCTCCGCGACTGCCTGCTGCCTTTTGCTCATACATGCGTTGCAGAAGGACTGGTAAAACGATTTTTCCATATGAATTACTGGTTGGAGGGCGCACACGTCCGCTTAAGGCTAGAGCTTTGCAATCCGGCAGATCGCGAGCGCGTCGTATGCGCAGCGCATCAGGCTATCCAACCGTGGATTGACTCCCATCCTTCCAGCGCGCCCCAGCTGTCCCTGCGCAATCCCGAAGGTTATCGGCGCCTCTTTGAACACGAGTACCCCATGTCCAGGTTCTCCGACTATATCGATCAGGATGGTCTGCCCCGTCTACAGCCAGATAACTGCATCCGAGAACGCTACTACGAGCGTGAATATGACCGCTACGGCGGACGGATAGGGATGTCACTTAGCCAAGATGTTTTTCAAACCTCGACGTTGTTCGTCGAGAAGCTTTTACACTCTGGCGTTTTAGAAGCACGTACCTCACGACTAGCCGCGGCTGCGCTAGGAATGATCTGCACTGCGCATACAGTTTTGGCTTCCAACGCATCCATAGGACGTTTTTGGGAAAGCTATCACGCAGGTTGGACCTCGTCTTTTTCTATGCCCACCAGCTACACCTCGCCCACGGCACAGCACAAAATCGCCACCGAGGCTCAGGCGCTCTCACGTGCAGCCACGCCATTTCGTGCGGCCTTGCGCCACGCCCCAGACGGTTCAAGTCTTCCCGAACCCTATGCCACTTTTACTCAACGCATGACGTCTGCAGTGGAGAAACTCCATGCGGCACATGCCTCTCACGAGCTTGATTTTGGTGATTCTGCGGCAGAGGCTGGCCACACGTGGAAAGAGAACTCCATTTTTCTTCTGCGCTCCTATGTCCATATGACCAACAACAGAATGTCCGTCAATATCTCGGATGAGGCCTATTTAGCTTATTTACTGCACGCGTTATATCAGGAGACATTATGACCAGCATCCACGATCTTCGGTTTGCTCCCGGCGCGGCATTGGGTCCGATTATCCACAGTCCTGATCGAAGTTTCGCAGTAGCGCGTAATCCACAGGGTGAGCTCAGCGAGCTAGGCCCACAGGCTTGGATGCTGCTGGATCTCTTCCGGCAACGCGATAATGGGGATAGCGTCGACATGAGAATGCTTGCCATTCCGCAAGTTGCTCAAGCCGTACGTGCAATGGAACACCGGGGACTGCTTACTGCGGCCCCGGATACCGGCGCGTCTTCCCATCCCGTAGGCGTGTTGGGACGGCCCCGTGGAGTGTGGTTCGTTTCTTTTGTCACCTTAGTCATGGCACTTGCGGCGGCATCGACGGCCCTGCTCCTGTCTGCGGGCTCCGCTTTTACCCAAACGCATAGCGCGCCTGACCTCACAGGTTTTTTCACGATTCTCGCCGGCGTCATCATCACTATCATCGCCCACGAATGCGCTCACGGCATCGCATTTTTCCTGCTAACAGGAATCAAACCGACAGCTTTTTCCGCTGCTTCTTTTCCCCGCCGGTTCCTCAGCCTGCAGCTACCTGGAATATTGGCGGTGTCCTCCCGCGCCGGGAGAGTCGCAGTGCTTGCGGTCGGGCCCGCGACCACGCTGATCTTTACGGGCCTTGCTGTGGTCCTCTACCACGAGGGGGTGCTTCCCGACGGCGCCGCATGGCTCCCCAGAATCTTATTTCTCACCTTTGTTGGCTCCCTTATTCCTGTTCCACATTCAGACGGAACCAAGATTTTGGAGACGATATCCAGAACCAATAATTTACCAAAATTTGCATGGAATTTTGCACGGAGAAAACAACTACGTTCTGAGATATTTCACCAGCAAATCGTTACCATAATTGTTATTTACATTTCACTTTATCTGGGTACCATAATGTTATGGGCAATCATAGTGCTATTCTTTATAGTTTTCCTTGGTAGTCCATATCAGTAGTCCAACCGTACGTCTTCCCATGAAAGGGGCACAACATCATGACAAGCATGCACAGAGACGCTATGTCCGGTCTCAACCTGGATTTGCTCGCAATGGAGGTCGAGGGTCTTGAGGTAAACGACTACGTCGATGCTGATGACACCGCATTCTTCACCATGTGTTCGTCCACTACCTCTTCCTCCTCCTGCATTTCCACGTCTTCCTCCTAGCTCCAAGCTTTCTTCTCTAAGGAAGCTGCCGGAGCACAGCGGCTTCCCCGTTGTGCTCCGGTTCTGCTTGCATCATGATCAGTGCTTCTTCACTAGCGTTTACTGCCCTTGCAGACACGCCTCCGCCACGCGAAGTCGACCACCGTCGGACGGCCGGCTTTGCTACCACGCATGCTTTAAAAAACCTTTGTGACGTGGCAACCGAACTATCAGACGATTCATCGTGGGCAATCCATGTACTCACGGGTCAGGTCGTGAAAATTCCTCGTCCCGTACCTGCTGAAAATTCAAAGCCGTATAGGCTTCCACTGGAGGCTCTTGATGGGATCGTCACTTCTGTCCTCGATCCCACCGTGGGGATTCTAGGCCCTGGTCACTTAGATCGCGGTTGGACTACGTCCGTTCCCTTTTCCGGGACTACCCGCATAAGAACCGCCCTCTGCAATCTTGATCTCACGTGGTCAGGACAGACAGAGTCGCTACACCACAGTCGAAACATTGCAGCCCTAGAAGGCCTGGAGAGATTGTGCTGTGCTCATTCCAGGGGAAGAGTGACTGTGGGGCCAGCGACCAGCTTTTCAGGAAAAGCTGTGTCCCCTACGCAGCTAGGATTCGGGGCGGACATGCTCGCCCTCAATAGCGGCTTGGTTCCATGGTCGCCTGATGAGCCACACATGTGGGTGGAGGGACGCAATCTTCGCACGCACGATTCTGTGTTTCTGCCCGTTGAATGCGTTTATTACGGAGACGTTCCAGCGCGTCGTTGGGCCGTGGGCAATTCCTCTGGCTCAGCCATTGGAGTTTCACTGGCCGATGCCACCCATGCGGCATGCCTTGAGCTCATCGAACGCGATGCCATCATGTCCACGTGGGCGCGATCGATTCCTACCCAGCCCATCCTCCCCAGCTCTATTGCCGAACTCGGCCCGCTACTCTGCCGTGCACGGATACTGAGGCTTCGGATCCGACTCACCCGGGCCTATACCGATCTCGGATTCCCCGTGGTTATCGCCTGCGTCGACGACGGCGCGGCAGTGTCTTTAGGATCGGCCTGCCGCGATTCGCTCAGTGCTGCAGCCGTCGCAGCCCTCAACGAAGCCTGGGCTTTTTACCCCGAGCGGAAGCGCGTTCGCAGTGCCGGGTCAGCTGTGCCGGAACATATTCGTTCTGTCCTTGACCACGCTAATCAGGTGTCGCTCCCAGAGTGGACAATCCCCATCGACAGGCTACTCGGCACAGATCAACCACCGCGTCGGTGCAGCAGGGCTGAAGACTCAGTTACCCCGTCTGCTCTCGCAGCGCTTATCGACGCCGGCTTTGACCCCATCCGCATAAACACCACGCTGGCCGAGGTCCAGGAATATGGCCTCACAGCCGTGACCGTGGTCGTCCCAGGCCTCGTCCCTATCGACTTTGGTTGGGACCGCCAACGAGCACAGTTTATGGAGCGACCCGCCCAGCTTTGCAGCCAAGCAACCGGTGGCATCATAAACCCATTAGAAACGACGTGCCACCCCTTTGCGTAACCGCTCCGAGGCACTACCTTTATCGTTTTTGCTGGCGTTTCGACGCCGCGAAGGCTAGTAGCGCAAACACAACAGCCCACGCGGTGATATTCGCTACGGCCCACCACAGGGGAACAGAGGCTAACGTCCCATTCGCAGTGGCCTCTTCTGCGCCAGATATAGGAAAACGCGCTAGTTTATTTACCCCGTAGAGCGGCATGAAACGTGACATGGAGAGCAAAAATCCGCTGAGCGGAATGAACATGTTGGACAAAAATGCGCAGATCAGTACGCCAAAAGAGGCAATGGACAAGGCAGCCTCACCGCGAATAAGCAGTGCGATTCCCAGCCCAAAGAGCGCAAAAGGTACCGCCGTAAGCCATGACGCTAAGAACGCCAAAGCCCACCGAAGATCGCCTTCTATCTGGGCCGTCGTCAAAGCGCCGATGGTGTACACCACGATGACTGGGGCAAGGGAAACCACCAAAACCGTAAATACCTTGGTAGCAATGTATTTCCCGCCAACGAGAGGGGTCATCGCCAACTGGCGTCCCCAGCCTTTTTCCTGCTCCAGCGCCGAAGCGGCAGCAAGGCTCGTCGCCACGGTGACAGAACCATAGGCAGCCATCGATGCCATCACTGTCGCGCTTACATTGCCGTGCCCCAGCTTGATCTCCGCATAACTTTGGATAGCACCAAAAAGGATGTACATTCCCGCTGGCAGCAAGATTGCGAATACCAAGTTCGCCGGATTACGCACGATGCGCTTGACGTCTATGAGACCAAACCGAATATTCATACTGCGTCCTTTGCCTTAGCATCGCGTGAATGAGTCAGCTCAATAAAAGCGTCTTCAAGCGATGTCGTTGAAACCAACAAGTCATAAGCAGATGTGCGATTAAGGAGGTATCGCGCAACGTCGTCTGGCTGCGTAGTGTCCAGTGTGATTCGATCACCGTTAATGCTTACGGTCTTAACCCCAGGCAGGCCAGCGAGCTCTTTCGTGGAAGCACCCGGAATAACAGCGCTAACGGTTGCACCTCGAACTGACGCCCTAATTTTTTCGATGGGGCCATCAGCGACGATTTTTCCTTCGCTGATAAAGATGACGCGCTCCGCGAAATCATCCGCCTCTTCGATGTAATGCGTAGCAAAAATAATCGTGCGGCCAGCATCCGCTTCTTCGCGCATGATGCGCCAAAACTTCCGACGTGCCTCAACGTCCAATCCGGCAGTGGGCTCATCCAAGATAAGCACTTGCGGATCTGGGAGCATGGCCAACGCAAAACGCAATCGCTGTTGCTGCCCCCCAGAGCATTTCTCTACTTTTCTGCGAGCAAAACTAGACAGATCCCAACGCTTAATCACCTCTTTTACCCGCCCACGCGCTCCATGTGCGGCGGCAACTGCCTGAATAGTTTCCCGCACTGTGAAGTCGGGAAGCAACCCACCAGACTGAAGCACTGCCTGGCACTTGCCAGAGCATGCGGCTTTGTGCGGAGGCTCACCAAGTACTTTCACCTGACCAGAATCAGGCGAGCTAAGCCCCAAAATCATGTCGATCGTTGTGGATTTTCCAGCACCGTTTGGACCCAAAAAAGCAACAATCTGGCCCTGTGGGACGCTAAACGACACCCGATCAACGGCAACAAGCCCACGTTGACCGTGCCGGTAGAACGACTTGGTAAGTTCGGAGACTTGAATTACTGGCGTACTCATAAATTTATGTTAGCCGATTAGTTAGCCAATGAAAAGGGTATATATCGCTTAAAATAATGAGTAACCATCGAGAGGTTAGAAGCCCTTATCCCAAGCCATTACGTTGTTAGCAGTTCCACCCCAAGGCACCGAAGATTCATAGCCTGTCCACCCGAGTGGGCGAACTATGTTTATGCCCGTTCCCGCCGCCCGAAAAGACAGTGGAACTAGTCGCTGACTTCGGTATGGCTTATTCCTGTCCCTGTTAAAAAATGATCCGGGGGTGATGCCGCCGAAGACAGTGACATACTCAAACAGCTCAATAGGAACCTGACCCAGCCCAAGTGGCACGAGATCTCACAGTAATGTGGATGCCAACGCAAGTATGTCCGACCACCCCAGCGATGAACCTCATCTATTCAACTCCCTACTCATCGCTAGGAGACACCAACTCATGACCTATGACTTCGTCATGGGCATGGACGTCGGCAAATACTTCCACCACGCCTGCGTCCTCGATCCCCAAAGCAGACAAGTCCTATCCCAACGCATCAACCAGCACGAAGGCTCGCTACGCAAGCACTTCGGCAAATTCCTCACCAATGACGCAGAAGTCCTTGTCGTCGTCGATCAGCCCAACAACATCGGCAGGCTAACCGTCACAGTCGCCCAAACAATCGGCGCCGACGTTCACTACCTCCCCGGACTTGCCATGCGGCAGCTTTCACGCATCCACGTCGGCAACTCCAAAACCGATGTACGCGACGCCTACGTCATCGCCCATGCCGGCCTCAACCTTCCGGATGCCCTGCGTAGTGTTGACCGCGTTGAGGACGTCTTCCTCCAACTGAAAGTCCTCAACGGAATCGACGAAGACCTCGCCCGAGCCTTACACACGCCTAACCAACCAGATGCGATCCACACTCGTAGGAACCCACCCCGCATTCGAACATGTCCTGCATGGACAGATGATTCACCGCAAGTGGATCCTCCACCTACTTGCGAAATACGGTGGCCCCACCAAGATTCGACGCGTCGGCAAAGCACGGCTGGCAGCCTTCGCACGTGGTCACAGAGCGCGTAATCCTGAGCCAGTTATCGATGCCATGCTTGCTGCCATCCACAGCCAGACGGTATCCATCGCCGGTGCAGAATACGCCGAACTTGGCGTAGCAATGTCCGCCAAAGATGCACTAGCCAAACTGGAACACCGCAAAGAAATTGAAGCCCAAGTACTCGAGCTTATCCAGGACATTCCTCAGACCGAGATTCTCTTGTCCATGCCCGGTATCGGCCCGCGTAGCGCCGCACAGATCCTCATGACTGTCGGCGATATGTCCGACTTTCCTAATGCAGCGCACCTAGCTTCCTATGTAGGCCTATCGCCACGGACGAATCAGTCGGGAACATCCGTCATGTCGAATTCACCCAACCGAGCCGGCAACAAAAAATTGAAGAACGCCCTATGGCAATCGTCTTGTGCATCGATTAGATTCCACGAGCGTTCCCGGCAATTCTATGAACGAAAACGCAACGAAGGCAAAAGACACAACGCCGCAGTCGTCGCGCTCGCACGCCGACGCCTCAACGTCTTATTCGCCATGATGCGCAGCGGAGAACTCTACCGAGACACCCCACAGCCCAGGAGGCCACAGCAGCCTAACCACTCCAAAACCCGAAGCCGATTGTGCAGGAAGCCCAATCGGCCCTTCAGCATGCCCGAAAACAACATCCGCAGCGTGAAGCAGAAACCCTTCCCACCCCCAACAACCTCACCCACGGAGTTGACAACCTATATAGGAACACCCCTCCTCCAGCACACACATCGCCACCCCTTGAAAAAGTGATATCACTTAAATTAAAGTGATATCAGGTTTTAACACACCCCTCCCATCGGCCCCACCCTGAAAGGATCACACCCCCACCATGCCTACCCAGTCCCCCACCACCAACACACAACCCGTTGGACATGAAGGCACCCGCGTCCACATCACCGAAAAACAGCCATGGACTGGTGGCACGGGCTTAGCACTTGGCATTCTCACGCTGGGCAGCGCCGTTTTCATCGCTGCTATCACCATGATCATCGTGGCGACCAAGAAAATGGATTCCACAGCAGGACCCGCCTCACCGGCATTGATCGCGATGCTGATAGTAGGCATTATCCTTAACCCCTTTGCCGTTGTAGCCCTCAGCATGGTGCGCGTGACCTCCCCTGGACACACTCGCGTTGTGCAACTTTTTGGCCGCTACTTGGGCACCTCTCGCATCACCGGTCTTTCTGTAGTGCCACCACTGAGCACAACTACCAAGGTGTCGGTACGAGTGCGCAACTTCGAAACAAACGAGATCAAGGTCAACGATCTCAACGGCAATCCTGTCAACATTGGCGCGATCATCGTCTGGCAAGTGGCAGACACCGCTCAGGCAACCTTCGCGGTCGAAGACATGGAGGAGTTCATCCACTCCCAGTCCGAATCGGCACTGCGCCACGTTGCCACCACTCACCCTTATGACGGTGGCACCGCCAAAGCACCGTCTCTATCCGGCTCCACCGAGCTGGTATCCCAAGAGCTTGCCGACGAAGTAGCCGCTCGCGTTGCCGTCGCCGGACTTGAAATCATCGAAGCCCGCATTTCCAACCTCTCCTACGCCCCAGAGATCGCGCAGTCCATGCTGCAGCGTCAGCAGGCCGGCGCAATTGTTGATGCCCGCGAGACGATCGTTGAAGGTGCCGTATCTATGGTGGAAAGCGCTTTGGAGCAACTGGAGTCTCGTGAGATCGTTGACCTTGATCCAGAACGCCGCGCTGCGATGGTATCGAATCTACTCGTAGTATTGTGTTCCGACAACAATGCCCAACCTGTTCTCAACACAGGCAGCCTTTATACCTAATGCCCCGCAAAAATATTCCGCTTCGCATCGACCCTGCTGTGGCCGATGCGATTTCGCGGTGGGCGCAGGACGAAACACGTAGCGTAAATTCTCAAATCGAAATGATGTTACGTGAACAATTACGTCGCGCCGGACGCCTACCCAAGAATGTTGGCGAGATCTCAAAACCCGGTCGACCTGCAAAAAAGCACAAATAGACCAATCGGTCTTTTAAAAACAGACCATCTTGTACTACTGTGTCTATTTATGAAATGGAATAGCTTCGGAGCTCAGGTCATCTACGGCCTCATCGCAGGCGTAGTTTTAGGGCTCATCGCCAACAAAATGCCAGAAGGCAACTGGCTTACTGCCACGCTGACCACCATCGGCAGTGATTACGTCACCCTCCTTAAAGTGTTGATCCCCCCACTGGTGGTCACCGCTGTTATTACGTCCATTGCCAACCTGCGGCAAGTCACCAACGCCGCCCGATTAGCAGTAAAAACCCTGATCTGGTTCGCCATCACCGCGTTCTTCTCCGTGCTAGCGGGCATTGCGGTCGGCCTTATCTTCAAGCCAGGTCAAACAACGGGCCTCCAAGACACGGCCAAGGCGCCGTCGTCAGTCGGCTCGTGGTGGGCATTTATCGAAGGCATCGTGCCCTCCAACATTTTAGGTTTACAGTCCACCACCAAAATCGTCGATGGCGCAGCCACCACCTCGCTGAGCTTCAACGTGCTGCAAATACTCGTGATCGCCATCGCGCTCGGCATCGCGGCAGTCAAAGTCGGTGAAAAAGCCGAGCCTTTTATCAACTTCAACCGCTCCTTCTTGGAGATCATCCAGAAGGTGTTGTGGTGGATCATTAGGCTCGCCCCCATTGGCACCGCAGCCTTGATCGGTAAAGCAGTAGCCACCTATGGTTTCGAAGCCATGGGCGCACTGGGCAAATTCGTGCTCACGATTTATGTGGGCCTCGCCATCGTGGTTGTTGTTATTTACCCGCTGGTACTAAAGTTCCACGGACTGAGCGTGACACAGTTTTACAAGCGCGTTTGGCCAGTATTCTCCTTGGGCTTTGTCACTCGCTCCTCGATGGGTGTTATGCCCGTAACGGAGCAGACCGCTGAAGCAATCGGCGTGCCCAAGCACTACGCATCCTTTGCGGTGCCACTGGGCGCTACCACCAAGATGGACGGTTGCGCAGCGGTCTACCCTGCGGTGGCGGCGATCTTCGTGTCTCAGTTCTACGGCATGCCACTGACGTTTACCGATTACATCCTCATCGTTATCGTCTCAGTCTTGGGCTCCACAGCAACGGCTGGCACCACGGGCGCTACCGTGATGCTCACCTTGACGCTGTCTACTTTGGGTCTGCCACTTGAGGGCGTCGGCCTGCTGCTTGCTATCGAGCCGATCATCGACATGGGCCGTACCGCGGTCAACGTCACCGGCCAAGCATTGGTTCCAGCGCTCGTGGCCCGTCAGGAAAAGATCTTGGATCGCACGCTTTTCGACGCCTCCCGCGAGGACGCCGAAGCGCTTATCACCGCCTCCTAGTCGAGGTTTTTAAATCCCACTCCCACCGGCACGCCGGCGTTATCTGTTAGCTGCACATCCCCAAAGGTTGCGGCTACAAATAACCTAGCGTCGCCGGTTTTTGGCGCTTCACCAAGATTCATGGCACGAAGTTCCACATAATCAGGGGTCACACCAGCAGATTCCAACACTTGATGGGTAACACGCAGCACGGCTTCTTTGCCATCTTCTGCCGCGTGCGCTCCGGCGGTCATGGCTGCCGATAGCGCTAGTGCGTGTTCGCGATCTTGTTCAGGAACGGTGGCGTTGCGCAAAGAAATGGCGATTCCGTCCGGCATACGCACAGTAGGTACGGAGTGCACAGTGACGTGGATGTTGAGATCATTGAGCGCTTGTTGGGTGCGGACCAGTAGCTCGTAGTCTTTTTCACCAAAGATCACATCGCTGGGACCAACGAGGTTAGTTAAGGCGATTCGACGGGTGACTGCCTCCGAGAGTTCTTGGGCTGGCTGCATCCCGATGCTCGGCACCTGAATAAGGGTGCGCAGTTCTTCCGGCTCGTACAAGAACACTGCATCAACGTCTTCTTCCGCAAAGGCGGGATCATTGTACTGGCTGGCTACGATCACAATGCCACCGGGGATTCGTCGTGCGGCGCGCAGCAATGCGCGGTGTCCGGCATGTACTCCGCTGCCGAGTGGGACGAATACGACGGGTTTTCCTTGTTTTTTAAAGGCGCGTGCCACCATGGCGATTTTTGCTGCGTTGAAAAGTGTGGCAGCACGGTAATCAAACACTCGTTGTATTCCTTATGTGTTGTTTTGTTCTTGATTCATTGCCCACAACTCCACGTCGTTGTTGTGGAACACTTCCCCGCTTCGACGGGCAAGCTGGGCGTAGAGGCGCTTGGTGCCCACAGAGTCTATGGCATGGTAGCCGCGTTCGAGAGCTGCTACATCCAGTGGCGGGGCGACTGCGTCGGTGAGCTGTTCCACCACTTCGTCGGCATGATGGGCATTACCCAGAGCTTCGGTGAGCAGGTTGCGGGCTTCGCTGCGCACTTGGCCGATAAACCCTGCGTAGGCCAGCCCTGCGGTGAGGCGATCGCGTTGGTTTTCTGGCACATGAACTACGCGTCCGCCGAGTTCGCTTATCAAAAGTTCTGCGACGACGGCAGCGAGATCATCGGAAGCGGTCACGGCATAGATGCGTGGCACCAGCTCGGTGATCACGAAGGCATGTCCGCTGGAATATGCGTCAAGATCCGCTAGTGTGGCGTGACCGAGGTGGGCGACGATCTGGCCGCGTCGAACAAGCTGAGTGGGATCAAATATCAGCTCGGCTTCGCTGGCCTCGACAAGCACATGCCCGTGGTCGAGAAGTGCTTGCACGAATTCGTTTTGGCCACTGATCCGCATGCGCGGTGGCGTCATTTTTGGTTCCGCTTGAGCAGGTCGGCAACGGAAACAGAGTTATTGTGTTCGTCGCGACGCCTACGCCCATGCGGCTCGTTCTTCTTTTTTTCCGAGCCGCGCCCCTGCAACCAGTCCACCTTGGCAAATTGCCCAGTATCAAAAGTACGCTCTTTTTGTTTAGGGGCTGCCGCCTCTTGGAAGGACTTCTGGTCAAAGTAAGAACTCTGCGGCTCCGCAATCGTGGGCTTGGGTGCTGGCTTATCCAAGTAGTCTTGGAACTTCGCACCTGGGATATGCAGTTCTTGCTTCTTGGTCTGCTTCTTTTCTGGCTCCGGCTTGGGCTTGTCTTTCTTGGCAGCCTCGGGGTTTGATGTTTCAGGAGCTGGGATCTTAAACTCTGCGGTTTCGTCAACGCGTGGGCTACGCGCAGGCTCTGGGGTTTTCTCAGCAGTGGTTGGAGTAAAGCGGGAGACTACCTCGGCGATGTTTTCTGAAACGCTCGGGGCAGCATTCGGTGTTGCGGCTTCGATCTCATGGATACGGCGTGCCTGTGCGCGCAGCATGGCTGGCTCGGTAAACACTTGGCCGGTGAGGGACTCTAGCTGGGTGCGCACCTCGTTGAGCTGCTCTTTGATCTTTTCTAGAGTTTCTTCATCGCGCTGGCGCAGCTGTTGTTCGGTTTCGCGTGCTGCGTCGAGCTCCGACTTGTGGTGCTCGCGTTCAATTTCTAGTTCCGCACGTGCCAGTTCTGCCTGGGTGCGGTAGCGACTCACGAGGAAAAAACCGATGACCGCTGCCCACAGCGATGCCAAAAGCGCAATCTTGAGTGCGCCGACGTTGCCCGTTAGAAGCATCACTACGCTGGCTATCAGTGATAGCACAACCAGCGCGATCAAAAGTTTTTGCCCGTTGTCCTTCTCCATGCGTTCCAAACTACCGCACTCCCTCGCCCTGTGGTGGGGGCGGCACAGTACAGCACTTTTCCAGCCAGTATCCGGCAGCAGACATCCCCACTCCTCCTAGTGCTGCAGCTACAACAACAGGGGTATCCTGCGCTGCCGCAGCTAGTTCTGAATACTTCGCCACAACATAACAGGCCATGCCTGTATACGCTCCCCCGAATAGTGCCCCCGTCCACGCGGAGGTCTTTCCTACGATGAGAAATTCAGCGGCGGTCACGGGGTTGAGCTGGGAGCGATCTTGCCCGATTTTTTCGTCGCGAATCCTGCCTCGCACCCGCACGGCCAGCAGCACGCACAGTATCGTCATCGCCCACAGCATGAGTGCAACACTGATGGGCACTGAGCTCATTGAGCCATAGAATCGTGCGACGAGAAGTAGCGAGGCTGCGGCGACGAACACGCCGAGGCCGATCAGTGCTACCCAATTGGTGGATTTCATAGGCTACCCACCACCGAAAAAGTTTCACCTAGTGCTGCGGCGCGCTGCGCTACTTTCTGGCCTAGCAATTCAGCTTCGGGGTCTGCTTCTGCCCAAGGCACGAGCACGAAGGCTCGCTCGTGGGCGTAGGGGTGCGGCAGGGTCAGCTCGGGATCGGTGGATACCATGGGGGTGCCGTCGTCGTTGTAGATGGTCACGACATCGACGTCGAGGGTGCGCGGACCCCAGTGCCGCAGGCGACGTCGACACGCGGCTTCTTCTAGGCGCTGGCCACGTCGTAGCAGCTCAAAGGGCGAACTATCGACGTCCACAATGACGACCGCGTTGAGGAACTCGTCTTGGTCTTCTACTCCCCACGGTGGCGTGGAGTAGATCGAGGATGCTGCCACGATCTCTCCCGCGAATTCTTCGACGACCGTTCGCAGCAAGGCATAGCGGTCATCCATATTCGAACCAATAGAAAGCACTGCGCGCATATTCGCTGGTTACCTCCTCGACCTACGGGCAACTACTGCTACATCGGCAAATTCTAGGGGAATCGGTGCCTGTGGCTTATGCACGGTGACTTCAATGGCTGTGATAAGCGGGAATGCTGCCATCGCGGATTCGGCGATCTCGCCGGCTACGGCCTCGATGAGATCGTGTGGTGGACCTGTCACAATATCGTGAGCTAGCTGGGCTAATTCCCCGTAGTCAACAGTGTGTGTCAGGTCATCTGAGGCTGCTGCGGGGTGCAGATCCAGCCAGCAGGTGACGTCGATAATAAAGTCTTGGCCTTCGCGTTTTTCGTGTTCGAAAACCCCGTGGTAGCCAAAGCAGTGCAAGCCTTTAAGTTCGATACGATCAGCCATAGCAATCACGCATTCCATAGGGCCGCAACGTCGACTGCGTCTCGGGAGACTGCTACTTCGTGCACGCGCACGCACCATGCACCCATTTGTGCGGCGATCGCTGTCACCGCTGCGGTTGCGGGGTCGGCGTCGACTGGTCCTGTTTGTAATCCGCGGGCGGCGCGGACTGCTATGAGGAAGCGTTTGCGTGAGGCCCCTACGAGCACGGGGTATGGACCTGCGATAAATTCCGGTAGGGCGCGTAGGAGTGCCCAGTTATCTTCTTGTGTTTTGGCAAAGCCGAGGCCAGGGTCGATGGTGATGTTATCTTCTTTGACACCGGCGTTGAGTGCGGAGCTGACCAGCTTATCCAGGGTTCGGTGCACGTCTGCTACTACGTCGCCGCCGTGGTCGGCGCTTCCTGCAGCGTCCCCGAAGCGGACGGTCTTCCAGTGCATGAGGCAGACCGGTAGTTGGGTGTCGGCCATGACGGAGTACATGGCGCGGTCGGCAAGTCCACCGGAAACATCATTGATGAGTTTTACGCCGGCTTCGGCTGCTGCGGCGGCAACGCTGGCACGCATGGTGTCGATAGAGGTGGCGATGCCTTCTTCGGACAGTGCCCGGATGACGGGGATCACGCGGCTGCGTTCCACGTCGGGGTCGACGCGGGTGGCACCTGGGCGGGTGGATTCGCCGCCGACGTCGATGATGTCTGCGCCTGCTGCGACGAGGTCGCGGGCGTGGTCGATTGCGGCATCAATGTCGAGCCAGCGGCCACCGTCGGAAAATGAATCTTCGGTGACGTTCACAATGCCCATGACGGCTGTTCGCTCGGGAATGATGAGGTCTTTCGCGCTCACGCCCTGCTCCTTTTATCACTTGCCTGTTGTATTTGGGTGGTTGTGGTGCTCATACTACGCGTTGATAAAAATCGGCCTGGCGAGTTGGGTGTAACTCACTAAACCGATTGTTGCTGTCACATCCTTATAGCCTGCATGACGACGCCCCCACCAATGGCCCGAGGCGATGCCGGTAGCGGGCGATCACCGCATAGATTCCGGCGAACAGCCAGTGCAGGCTGCGCTGTAGGAGGACCCAGCCGGCGATGCGGTCCCATCGGCGTGGCGCTTGCGCTAGCGCTAGTCCGATGGCGCGGTGGCCGCGTTCAACACCTCTTTCGGTGTGGAGTTCGGCGGCGGTGGGGTGCCCTGGTGTGATGGTCAGGGCTGGGTTAATGTGGGCGAGGTGTTGTGCGGACCATTGGCAGAATCCGCAGTCGCTGTCGTAGATGAAGGTCATTGTTAGCCGCGGATGAGGCTGAGTACTTCTGCGCGGGAGGCTGCGTTGGTTTTAAATCCGCCGCGAACTGCAGACGTGGTGGTCACGGCTCCTGGTTTGCGGATTCCACGCATGGCCATGCAGAGGTGTTCGCATTCGATGACCACGATGACTGCTTGGGTTTGGAGCTTGTCTACCAGTGCGTCTGCCACTTGGGTGGTCAGGCGTTCTTGGACTTGGGGGCGTTTGGCGTAGAGGTCAACGAGTCGTGCGAGTTTTGAGAGGCCGGTGACTTTTCCGGATTCGCCTGGGATGTAGCCGATGTGTGCTTTTCCGAAGAAGGGCACGAGGTGGTGTTCGCAGGTGGAGTAGATCGGGATGTCGCGTACGAGGACGACTTCCCGATGGTCCTCGCTGAAGGTTTTGGTAAGGACTTCGGTGGGGTCGGTGTGCAGGCCTGCGAACATTTCGGCGTAGGCCTTGGCTACGCGCGCTGGGGTTTCTTGCAGTCCTTCGCGGTCGGGGTCTTCGCCGACGGCGACGAGGAGTTCTCGGACTGCGGCTTCGGCGCGTTGTTGATCAAATTGTGCGGTCATGGGTGTGTTACTCGTCAGTTTCTTCGACTCGTTTGATCACTTGGGTGGGGTCAGACGAGGGGCGCTCACTGTCGGCGGGTGCGCGGTGGCGTCCGGATTCATCGTTTGGTTTCTCCCACGGATTATCGGTGCGCTCGTTTTCTGGGAGTTGGAAGCCTACTTCTTCCTGTGGTTCGGCAGGGGCTGCGGTTGTGCTGTCGTCTGCGTAGTTTTTCACACCGGGGTGCACGGAGGCAGGGGTGTCTGCGTTCTTGGGTTGCGCTGGTGGCCACCCTGGTGCGGTCCAGTCTTGTGGTGGCGGGGTGCCGCCGTAGCGTTGTTCCTTGACCGCAGGGGTTTCAGGGGTTACAGGCTTTTCGACGCGCTGCGCGGTGCCGTCCATGTGTCCGAGTCCGCGTGCGGGTTGCTGTGGTCCTTGTGCGGGTGCTACGGGTGCAGCACCTGCGTTGCGTGCGGCGAGTTCTGCTTCCCGCTTGGCACGTGCGGCCTTGGATGCCTCCAGGATGGAGAACGGCTTAGGTGGTTCTTCGCCGCGCTCGATAGCGAGTTCGGTTGGGGTCTTGACTGGTTCTCGGCCTGCTTGGCGTGGGAAACGATCGTTTTCGTTAGGGAATACGTCGCCCACTTCGCGTGGCTCGATACCTTCGAATAGTGCTTCGAGGTCGGGGCGTCGAAGCGTTTCTTTTTCGAGGAGCTTTTCGGCGAGTTTGTCAAGGTAGTCGCGGTGCTCAGCAAGGATGCTGTAGGCCTCTGCGTGGGCTTTATCCAGCAGGTATTGCATTTCGCGGTCGATTTGGGCGGCAACATCTGGGGAGTATTCCAAGGTGCCGGATCCACCACGGCCGGAGAAGGGGTCGCCTTGTTCTTCGCCGTATTTGACCATGCCCAGTGATGGGCTCATTCCGTACTCGGTGAGCATGGCTTTGGCGATCTTGGTGGCTTGTTCGATGTCGGCGGAGGCGCCGGTGGTTGGTTCACCGAAGACGAGTTCTTCGGCTGCGCGGCCACCCATGGCAAACACGAGGCGTGCGTAGAGCTCGTCGCGGTTGTACATGCCTTTGTCATCTTCTTGGGCGGTCATGGCGTGGCCGCCAGTGCGTCCACGCGCGAGGATGGTCACTTTGTACACGCGCTCGATGTTCTTGAGTGCCCATGCGGATAGGGTGTGGCCGCCTTCGTGGTAGGCGGTGACTTTCTTTTCCTTTTCGGAAATCACCTTGGAGGATCGACGTGGGCCGCCGATCACACGGTCGGTAGCTTCTTCGAGGGCGTCTGCGGTAATAACGTTGCCGCCGATACGGGCGGTCAGCAGTGCTGCTTCGTTGAGCACGTTGGCCAGGTCGGCACCGGACATACCGGCGGTGCGGCGTGCCAGTGCGGTGATGTCGGCGTCTTTGGCAAAGGGTTTGCCCTTGGCGTGGACGCGCAGGATCTGTTCGCGGCCTTTGAGGTCGGGGTTGGTCACTGGGATTTGGCGGTCGAAGCGTCCTGGGCGCAGCAGTGCTGGGTCGAGGATGTCGGGGCGGTTGGTGGCGGCCATGATGATGACGCCTTCGCGGTCACCGAAGCCGTCCATTTCTACCAGCATTTGGTTCAGTGTTTGTTCGCGTTCGTCGTGTCCGCCGCCCATGCCGGAGCCACGTTGGCGGCCGACTGCGTCGATCTCGTCGATGAAGATGATGCAGGGGCTGTTTTCGCGGGCTTGTTTGAAGAGGTCGCGGACGCGGGATGCGCCAACACCGACGAACATTTCAACGAAGTCGGAGCCGGAGATGGAGTAGAATGGTACGCCTGCTTCACCGGCGACTGCGCGTGCAAGCAGTGTTTTACCGGTGCCGGGAGGGCCGTAGAGCAAAACGCCGCGTGGGATTTTTGCACCGAGTGCTTCGTAGCGGGTGGGGTCTTCGAGGAAGTCTTTGATTTCGTGCAGCTCGTCGATAGCTTCGTCTGCACCGGCGACATCCGCGAAGGTGTTGGTGGGCATGTCTTTGTCGAGCTCTTTGGCGCGGGAGCCGCCGAAGCCGAACATGCCTCCGATGCCACCTTGGCCGCCTTGCATGCGGCTGAAGATGAACATGATGATGCCGAACATGAGCAACATCGGCAGGATGTAGCTCAGCATGGAGACGAAGAAGTTTTCTTGGTTCACCTTGGTGGTGAACTTTTCTGCCTCGGACTTTTCTACCTTGCTAAAGATGTCGGCGGAGGCGCGTGCAGGGTACTTGGTCAGGATTTCCGAGACGTCTTTTTGCCCCTCGTGTTCGATCGGGTTCTTGAGTTTGATGCGCAGGCGCTGCTCGCGATCGTCGATCTCTACTTCCTTGACGTTCTTGTTATCCAATTGGGTAACTGCCACGGAAGTTTCTACGGGCTTATAGCCTCGGGTGTCATTGCCAAGGAAAGTAAACACATAAATGGCCATGAGCACGATGGCGGCTATCACGCCATATTGCAGGGTCTTTTTGTTGTTCATGCACGCACCGGCTCTTGTGTGCCGGTCCCTTTCTTAAATGAATGTGGAAAAGCTACTAAAAGGTTCTGCCTTTAGTAACGCATAAAACCAGCCAGACGTTCCCAGCTGGTTTCTTTTGAGGTGTCCCTACCCTATTGTTCGGTGTACACGTCCTCGTTCAAGGATGCGACGAAGGGGAGGTCGCGGTACTTTTCGGCGAAGTCGAGACCGTAGCCAATGACGAACTCATTGGGCAGGTCAAAACCGATGTCAAGGCAGTCGATGGTGGTCTTTACTGCTTCTGGCTTGCGCAAGAGAGTGACAATTTCTAGGGACTTTGGTTTGCGTCCGGAGAGGTTCTTGATCAGCCATTTGAGGGTGAGGCCGGAGTCGATGATGTCTTCAACAATCACAACGTTGCAGCCTGCGACATCGCGGTCGAGGTCTTTGAGGATACGTACCACGCCTGACGACGACGCCGAGTTACCGTAGGAGCTGACGGACATGAATTCGATCTGGCATGGAATGCTCAGTTTGCGCGCAAAGTCAGTGAGGAAGAACACTGCACCCTTGAGCACACAAATCAGTACTAGGTCTTCTTTTTCATCGCGGTACTTCTCAGATACGAGGTCAGCCAGTTCTTGGATGCGGTTTTGAAGTTGATCTTCGGTGATCAGTACTTTTTTGACATCGTTACCGTAGGGGTTGGCTGGCACTGGAAGTTCCTTCGAATCGTGCATAGGGGTTTCACCTTTCATAATCAGCTAACCGAAAGTCTGCCATCTTTGCGGGTCACTTCCAACCCGTTTCCCACTGGAACGGCCTTTTGGCCGTGCCAATTGGTTATTAATGCGTCGACGGCGCGCAGGTGAGCGGCGCTCACGCGCGCCCCGTAGGCTTGGAGTAGTGCTACGAGGTGGCGGCGTCGTAACGCTGGTGGCATGCCTGCTAGCTGGGCGATTCGGTCGTCGGGGGTGTCTACGTGCAAGGCGTGAGTGTCTTCAGCGATCAAGGTGGCGGCTTGTGACAATGCTGGCACTGCGTCCCCGCCAATGATGTCGGACAACAGCGGTACGACCTGGGTGCGTAGTGCTACGCGCAGGAAGTCGGTGTTGGCGTTGTGGGGGTCGTGCCAGGGTTCGATTCCGAGTTCTGCGCAGGCAGCGAGGGTGGTGGCGCGGCGAACGCCAAGCAGTGGCCGCCAGAGGTTGTCGGTATGGATCTGCATTCCTGTGGCTTTCCCGCGTAGCGCGCCGAGCAGGAGCGTTTCTGCTTGGTCGTCAGCGGTGTGCCCAACGACAACGGGGAGGTTGCGCGAGTGGAGTGCTTGGTAGCGGGCGGTTCGAGCGTTGGCTTCAAGGTTACCCGGCGCGACGGTGACGCTGATGGCTTCGGCGTGTGCTCCGAAGCTGCGGGCGTGGTGGGCTGCTTGTTCTGCTACTTCGTGGGAGCCGAGTTGGAGTCCGTGGTCTACGCAGAGGGCGTGAACGTTGTAGGCTTCGGCGCACAGTGCTGCGACGAGGGCGAGGGAGTCTGCGCCGCCGGAGAGGCCGACGGTGATGTCGCGGGGTTGTACTGTGCGTACGGCAACACGGCAGGCCATGAAGTTGGGGCTGTGGCGGGGCCAGAATTTATGCATCGCGAAGTGCCGAGGCGATGGTGTCGAGGGCTGCGCGGGCTTCGAGGATTTCGGAGCCGTTGGAGATGAGGCCGAAGCTGTAGATGTGTCCGCTTGTCGACGGCACCACGCCGACCAGCGCCGATACTCCAGTGAGGGTTCCGGTTTTGGCGCGTACCCAGCCGCGTCCGTCGAGTTCTGCGTAGCGGTCGACGAGTGTTCCGCTGCCTCCGGCGACGGGCAGAGCGAGGATGAGTGAGTGGACTTCTGGGTCGGTCACAGCCTTGGTGGCTACTTGGGTGAGTAGCGCTGGGGTGATGCGGTTGTGGAGGGAGAGCCCTGAGTTGTCTGCTACTTCGGAGGCGCCGATGGTGATGCCGTGTTCGCTGAGGATCCGCAGTGTTGCTTGTACAGGTTGGGTTGCGTCGATTTCGCGGCCGATGGCTTCTGCCATCACGTTGTCGGAGTGTTGCATCATCTGGGAGATGCGTTTTTCTAGGGCTTCGGATTCTGTGGTGGCGATGACTTCGCCGGTGGCGGAGTCGGTGTAGCCCTTGGTTCCTGCGCCGAGGCGTTGTGCGAGTGCGGAGGCTACGTCGAGTCCTGGGTTTTGGCTGCGTGGTACGTCGCCTTCTTTGGCGCCGAGTCGCCCACCGTAGAGCATAATGGGTTCTAGGGGGGCTACGTATCCGGCGTTGACATCGTCGGGGTCCCAGCCGCCTAGTATTTTGTCGCCGCTCCATGCGGAGGTGTCTACGAGGACCGCGTTTACGCTGGGCATCTGCTCTTTGATTTTGCGTGCTAGTTGGTCGAGGCGTTCGTCGGTAAGCCAGACATCTCCTGCGGCTTTGATAACCACGGTGTGGTCGTTTTGTTTGATCACTTCGGTGGTGATGCGGTGTTCGGGGCCTAGTTCGTAGAGCGCCGCGGTGGCGGTGAGCATTTTGGTTGCCGAGGCTGGGGTCAGTGGTTTGTCGGCGTCTTTTTCTAGGATCACCTCGCCGGTGGTTGCGTCGACAATTTTGCCGGCGAAGCCTGCAAGCCTGGGGTCTTGTGCGAGTGCACCGACGGTGCTGCGTAGTGCCTTGTTGTTAGTTGTCCCTTTGTCTGTCAGCGCGGTGATGCCGCGAGCAGGTTCGATGGGTTTATAGGGGGCTTGGTGCGTTAAGGCATGTTTGTGTTGCACTACGACTCCCATTGTCACAGTGCCTGCTACCACTACTGTTGCAGCGATCGTCGCTGCCCACCACTTTGCGCCATTCATCGCAACCAGCCTACTGCTAATATCAAGCACAGTCTTATTTCTTATAGTCAATGAGGAGAATGCAATGAGCATTGAAGTCACCATCGAGATCCCTAAGGGTTCCCGCAACAAGTACGAAGTCGACCACGAGACCGGCAAGGTTTACCTCGACCGCTACCTGTTCACCCCTATGGCATACCCGCTGGATTACGGCTTCATCGACCACACTCTTGGTGAGGACGGCGACCCATTGGATGCGCTGGTCATCCTCCCAGAGCCAGTTTTCCCAGGTGTGATCGTTAAGGCTCGTCCACTGGGTGTTTTCAAGATGACCGATGAGGCTGGCGGCGACGACAAGCTGCTCTGTGTGATCGATGATCCACGTTGGGATCACCTGCAGGACATCCAGGATGTTTCTTCCTTCTTGCGTGATGAGATCGAGCACTTCTTTGTGCACTACAAGGATCTTGAGCCAAACAAGGAAGTCACCGGTTCCGGTTGGGGTGACAAAGCTGAGGCTGAGAAGATTCACGCTGAGTCCATCGAGCGTTACCAGGGCTAGTTTTAGGCTGTGCCGTTTGAGGTAACTGTCGACCCAGTGTGTTTGGCATTTTGTAACGAAGATGCCTTATGCGCTGGCCTTTCCCCTCGCCCACATACCTATGGGGGTATCTACATTGCGGGGTTCCCCGCTACTCTAGGAAAACAGCTAGCATGTTCGTTATGCGTGAAGTATCAGTGACTGAGGTGCCTGCGGGCGCACAGCTTATCGACGTCCGTGAGACTGACGAGTTCGCCGAGGTGCATGCCTCTGGCGCTAAGAATATTCCTATGAGCGAGGTGACCACCCGCGTGGGTGAGATCGATTGCGACAAGGATATTTATGTCATTTGTAAAGGTGGCGGGCGCAGTGCTCGTGTCATCGAGTACTTGAATGCTCGCGATATTGATGCGATCAATGTTGCCGAGGGTACCGACGGTTGGGTTGCGGCCGGTTTGCCCACTGAGTAGTTCGTTCTTTTTCCGCGTGGCGCTGTAGAGATTTTCCTTACAGCGCCTTTCCCCTTTTCTAGGTTTTTATCGGCAGTGTCACCTACCCTTGGGTATATGACCCCAGAAATTCCCGCTGACCTGCTTCATTCTCCTACGTTTCAGGCTGAGCGCATTCGTAAGTGCTTGCGCGATGGCAGCGAGGAGGTGTTGTCCAAGCATTCGGTGCGTATGCGAGAGTATTGGATTTTGGGTTTTGTAGCGGGTGTGGAGCCACCGACTCAGGTGGCGATTGCTGCCGCACTGGGGGTGGACCCTTCAGACATGGTGCGTTTGATCGATTCGATGGAAAACCGTGGTTGGGTTCGCAGGGAGCTCGATCCTCGGGATCGTCGTAGGCATTTGGTGCATATTACGGATTCGGGGCGCGCATTGTATGAGGAATTATCGGTGTTGGTAGCGCAGTCGGAGGCAAAGGTATTGGCGGCTGCGGGTGACGTGGCGACAGCGCAGGCAATACTGCGTCGATTGGCTGACCAGTTGGTTTTTGGGGTGTAGATGGTGGTTCCTGAGCAGTTTCTTCGTTCTGGTAAAGCACCTCGTCCGCGCACGTTGGTGGATATTTTTCGCTCATCGGTGGCCGCCTTCCCGGAGGCTGCAGCATTAGATTGTGGCGATGTGTTGACCTATGCGGATCTTGCAGAGTTGGTCGATGATCGTGTTGCGCAGTTGCATGCTGCTGGGGTGGGTGCTGGTTGTCGGGTGGGTGTGCGGTTGCCCTCGGGGCAGCCGGATTTGTATGTGACGATTTTGGCGGTGTTGTGTGCGGGGGCGGCGTATGTGCCAGTGGATGCGGATGATCCGGATGAGCGTGCGGAGTTGGTGTTCGGGGAGGCCAACGTTGATGCGGTGTGGTCTGCTGCGGGGTTAAGGGTGACCACTGCGCAGGCGCAGCCGCTGACCGCGGGGCCGTATTTGGAGGATACGGCGTGGATTATTTTTACTTCGGGTTCGACGGGTAAGCCGAAGGGTGTTGCGGTGTCGCATCGCAGTGCTGCTGCTTTTGTGGATGCCGAGCGTGAGTTGTTTGTGCGCGATCAGCCGCTTGGCCCGGATGATCGTGTGTTGGCGGGGTTGTCGGTGGCGTTTGATGCCTCATGTGAGGAGATGTGGCTGGCGTGGGGGCATGGGGCTTGTTTGGTTCCTGCACCACGGTCGTTGGTGCGTACTGGGTTGGATTTGGGCCCGTGGTTGATTAGTCGTGATATTTCGATTGTGTCGACGGTTCCTACTCTTGCGGGCATGTGGCCTGCAGAGGCGTTGGATAATGTGCGCTTGTTGATCTTGGGCGGTGAGGCTTGTTCGGCGGAGTTGGTGGCCAGGGTGGCGTCGCCACGCCGCGAGGTGTGGAATACCTATGGTCCGACGGAGGCTACGGTGGTCACGTGCGCTGCTCGTTTGGAGGCTGGCCAACCGGTGGCGATTGGGTTGCCGCTGGCGGGGTGGGATACCGCGGTCGTAGGCGCTGATGGTCAGCCGGTGGCTATGGGGGAAGTTGGCGAGCTGGTTATTGGCGGGGTGGGCCTTGCTCAGTATCTGGATCCGGTGAAGGATCGGGAGAAGTTTTCGGCGGAGCTTGGCTGGGAGCGGGCGTATCGTTCGGGGGATCATGTGCGCTTGTGCGAGGACGGCTTGTATTTTGTGGGGCGTATCGACGACCAAGTCAAGATCGGTGGCCGCCGAATCGAGTTGGGCGAGGTGGAGGCCTATGTGGCCGCGTTGCCTAATGTGGCGCAGTATGCGGTGGTGGTTCGTGAGACTGCCGCTGGCGAGAAGGTGCTGGTGGCGTATGTGTCGCCGCAGGATCCAGACGTTGATATTGATACTTCTGCTTTAGATGAGATGCCTCGGGCTATGGTGCCACGGCTTGTGGTGCTGCCGGAGATCCCGACGACTACGTCGGGTAAGGCGGATAAGAAGGCGTTGCCGTGGCCGTTGGAGTCGGCGCAGGTTACGGGCTCAGATTTCACTCCGACGCAGCAGTGGTTAGCCCAGTTGTGGGTGGATGTGTTGGGGGTTCCGGTTGGTGATGTGGATGCGGACTTTTTTGCTTTAGGTGGTACGTCGTTGGCGGCGGCTGGGGTGGTGTCGCGGATTCGGCAGAAGGCTCCCACGATGTCGGTGCGGGATTTGTATGATCATCCGCGGTTGGGGGCGTTGGCTGAGGTTGTGGAGCAGCTGCCTGACGCGGCGGTGGCTAAGCCGCGTGAGCTGAGGCCGGTGCCGTGGGCTACGCGGGTGGTCCAGGCGGTCATTATTTGGTTGTGTGCAACTATTCGGGCGGCTAGTTGGGTGGCGTGGTTGTTGGTGATCAACAATGTTGCTGCAGGTTGGGGTGCTAGTTGGGCGCGCCCGCTGCCGTGGTTGTTCGTGGTGTTATTCACGTTGCTGGTGGCAACGCCTGTGGGGCGGTTGCCGTTGGGGGCATGGAGTGCGCGGCTAATCACAGCACGGATTTCGCCTGGGGATTATCCGCGCGGCGGTGTCACCCATGTGCGCTTGTGGGCGGCACAGCGGCTTTTCGACGCCTTCGGTGCGGGTGATATTGCTGGCGCGACGTGGGTAAATTATTGCGCCCGTGTGTTGGGTGCCCAGGTTGGCCGTGGGGTGGATTTACACACGATGCCGCCGGTGACAGGCCTTTTGCGTTTGGGTGATCATTGCGCGGTGGAACCCGAGGTTGATCTTAGTGGCGTGTGGGTTGATGGCGATGCGGTCCATGTGGGTGCTATTGAGATTGCTGAAGATGCCCGCGTGGGTGCGCGTTCCACGTTGTTGCCTGGCACGGTCATTGGTGCTGGTGCTCATATTGAGGCTGGTTCAACGGTCACGGGCGCGGTAGTTAAAGCTGGTGCGCGGTGGTCGGGTTCGCCGGCTGCGAAGGTGGGGCGTTCCAAACATCGTTTCCCCGAGGAGCATCCGCCGCGTAGGTTGCGCTGGGTGCCGGTGTACGGGGTGTCGTCGTTAGTGTTGGCGCTGCTACCGTTGCTGGCGGTTGCTGCCGGAATGGTGGTGGTGTGGCGTTGGCAAGAGCGTACCCATACTGCGTTGTGGTGGTGGGTGCCGTTAGGCGTGGTGACGGCCATGGGGTTGTATGCCCTGCTGGTTGTGGTGCTGGTTCGGTTGTTGGGTTTGCGGCTTTCCCCTGGAATTACGGCGGTGCGTTCGGCGCGCGGTTGGCGGGTGTGGTGCATTGAGCGCCTGCTTGACGACGCCCGCACCTACCTGTTCCCGCTGTATGCCTCGCTTATCACCCCGTGGTGGTTCCGCCTCCTAGGGGCGAAGGTGGGCAAGGATGTGGAGATTTCTACGGCGGTGATGGTGCCCTCGTTATCTGAGATCCGCGACCGCGCTTTCTTGGCCGACGACACCCTCATCGGTGGCTACGAGCTCGGCGGTGGCTGGATGCGCTTGGGGCGCACGATCATCGGCAAGCGCTCCTTCGTGGGCAATTCTGGTATTGCCCTCCAAGGCCGCAAGCTAGCCAAAAACTCGCTGGTAGCGGTGCTCTCACAGGTGCCTAAAAAAGCTCGTTCTGGTTCTAACTGGTGGGGTTCGCCACCAGAACGCATGCGACGCGTCACCGTGAACAGTTGCGCCTCCGACACCAGTACCTTCTACCCCACCGTGGGCAAAAAATTCCTACGCGCCATGGTAGAAATCCTTCGACTAACAGCACCTATGACCAGTGGTTTTCTTTTGGCCGCAGTGCTCGTTTCCGCGCAGTGGCTTCTAGGTTTTGGGGTGGTGGCCGCACTATTCGGCACCGGCATAGCCTTGTGCGTGGCAGGCGCACTAGCCATCACGATCACCGCGGCGGTGAAATGGTGCTCCGTGGGCCGCCACCGCCCCGGCAACCACCCTCTGTGGAGCTGGTTCGTCTGGCTCAACGAACTCCAAGACACCTTCGTCGAAGTCGTAGCAGCCCCCTGGTTCTTCCACCACTGCACCGGCAGCGGCCTCATCAACTCAGGTCTTCGCCTCCTCGGCGTCCACATCGGCCCCGGCGCGTGGATCGACAGCTACTGGTTCCCTGAAACCGACCTGTGCCACGTCGGTACAGCAGCCACCGTAGGCCCTGGAACAGTCGTACAAACCCACCTGTTCCACGACCGCGTGATGAGCCTCGACCACGTCCACATAGGCGCAGGTGCAACCCTTGCCGCACACTCCGTCATGCTGCCGGCCTCCCGCATCGGAGAGGCCACCACCGTAGGGCCAGGCTCACTGGTCATGCGTGGCGACGACGTCCCCGCCCACTCTCACTGGCAAGGAAACCCCATCGCCACCATAACGACCTAACGCTTACGACGCGCCACTAACCACAATGCGGCCCTTCCGGTTTTAGAGTGCGTTGATTTTGTCTTGTAGCTGTCCGGAGTGGATTAGGCACCGCAAGATGTAGTGGTTGAGGTTTTTAAATCCTAGGGCGATGCCGCGTAGGTGTTCGAGTCTGCCGTTGATTGCCTCGACAGGGCCGTTGGACGCACCGATATCGAAGTAGGCAAGCACATCTTTGCGTCTTCGCCACAGGGTGCGTCCCAGTTGGGCGAGCTTTTCTAAACTTTTCGGTAATCCTTTATGCAGGGTGTGGATGATGCGTTCCATGAGCTTTTTGCCTTCTGATTTCTTCGGATGCGCGTACGCTGCGATCATGTCTTGGTAGAGCAGCCATGTTACTTCTAGGGCCACGTAGTCGTCATCGGTGGCCCACAACATTTCTAAGCGTTGCTTTTGTCGCTGGGTGAGATAGTTCGTCCTGGTCAACAGGGTGCGCCGGTGCTTGTACAGTGGGTCATCTTTGCATCCGCGACACCCGGTGGTCTCGCGTTGGAGTCTTTGTCGGCAACTGGTGAGTTTGTCGGCTGCTAGATGCACTACATGGAAAGGGGTCTATGACTTTGTTTGCTTGTGGTAGTTGCTCCTCGACTGCGGTGGCATAACCGGTAAACCGGCTCTTCCGGTTTTAGAGTGCATTGATTAGTTCGCCGGGGGTTCGGGCGTGGCACTACGCGGAGTAGGACGTTTTCCACAACCATGACTTGGCTGGGCTTGGCTGGCGTTGGTGGGCGTTGGTGGGCGCGCCACCCCCGCTCACCCCCGAAAAAGACGGCACTTCACACCAAATCTGCCCAAACGACCGGTTTTCTTGCGATTTGGTGTGAAGTGCCGAGAAAAATCCTTCGAAATACCCCCGTTTAGTAGCTCTTCCGGTTTTAGAGTGCACTGATTATGTGTCGCATGTTGACGGCGTGAATCAGGCACCACAAAATGTAGTGGTCGAAGTAGACGAGGATGTCCTTGCAGCACTTGTTCATGGTCCTACCCAACTGCACGATCTCAGCGATCCTAGCGTCTTTCATACCAACAAACGTGTCAATGAGCATGCTCATGGCTTTGTTGGCTGCTTGCTTGTTGGTAGTAGTACCAGGTCTGTTGTAGCGGCGCATAGTCGTCGTCGAAGTCAAACAGTTTTTCAAGCCTCCTACGGGGCTTGTCAGTCAGCAGGTGCATGGGTGGTCAACAGTGTTGTCCGGTTGCGGTAGAGCAGGTCTTTGCTCCCGGCCACGCCGGACTGTTGTTTCTCACTAAAGCTTGGTACGACACGTGGTGAGCTTGTCACCGGCTAGGCGTACAACGTGGAATAGGTCTATGACTTAGGTGGTGTTGAAAATGACGTCGCCAGCGGCGGCATAGCCTTGGAAGCTGTCCATGCTGGTGATTTTGACCTGATTATGAAACTTCGCTTTGATTATTCAGCCATGTCCGCAAACGCGTCAGTGTTTCTTCCTGGGGCAACGTCAAGAAGCTGGGTGGGGCGGATGACGTTTCCATCGCGCCATGTGTGTCGGTTGTGCGACCAGCGATGCTCATCAACACCGATGATCTTGACCCCGTTGAGGTAGTGCTTGTCGTTGTAGATCACGTCGCGGACAGCGGCTAAGGCCAAGGTGTTGGTAGTATCCAGCGGGTCGCCCTGTTAGTGGTTTTTGGATTGTCGGGCGCGTAGGTAAGGCCAGTGCGGAAGATCTTTTTGTAAGTAGTGCTTGTTGGTGCACCGGTAGTGTGGAAGGCGCACATAAAGGCGGGTTGGGTAGCTGATGATGGGTAGATTGACTAGGCTGCGGATGACGTGGTCGCGGATTACTTTAGGCTGCCCGCACGTGGGGTATTCATTGATGGGCTCGGCTTCGATGATGGTAACTATCACCGTGTTCTGTGGCCCTGGTGATAGTTTCTCCTAGTTCTGCGGTGCGGTAGATGGTATCGACGATGGCATTTCCGTTGGGCTGCATAATAGGTTCTTGGTTTTGTACGGATGGTTTAGACACCCTTTTTTCCTAGAGGGTGTCAGGTGTTTTGTGTGTGAGGCTCTGATCCAGAAGGAGTTTCACTGATAATGACTACCGTGTCACCGAGGAAAGGTCATGACCCGAACAGGGTCAACGAGATCAGCGCTAAGCTGATGGAAAATCCGGAAATCGCCGAACTGATCGGCGAGTTGTCGACTTCCACCGATGATGCCAGCGACCTGGTCAAAGGTCTTTTGCAGGCATCGATCAACGCTGGTCTGCAGGCTGAAATGGACGCGCATCTAGGATACGCGCACTCTGATCGTACGGCGAAAGCCCAGCTGGGCACCCCGGATGGTGGCAATCACCGCAACGGGTCGTACACCAAAACCGTCAACTCTGGTTACGGCACCTTTGATGTGACTATGCCCCGGGATCGAGCTGGCACGTTTACGCCGCGGATGCTGCCTAAAGGCACCCGCCGTCTGACGGAGCTTGATGACATGATCATCTCCCTGTACGCCGGTGGGATGACCGTGCGCGATATTTGCCACCACCTCGCCACCACCCTCGGGGTGGATATGAGCCCAGATACGATCAGCACCATTACCGACGCGGTGTTAGAAGAGGTCATGATCTGGCAAAACCGCCAGCTCGACGAGTTCTACCCAGTGATCTTCCTCGACGCGCTGCGAGTGAAGATCCGCGATGGCCACCGCGTGGTCAACAAGTCTTGCTACATGGCGGTAGGCGTCGACATGGACGGCATCAAGCACATCCTGGGATTGTGGATCGCAGACAATGAAGGCGCCAGTTTTTGGGCATCCGTGTGCGCTGACCTTGCCAACCGTGGGGTCCAAGACGTGTTCATCGTCTGCTGCGACGGGCTCAAAGGCCTGCCGGAAGCCGTGGAGGCAACCTGGCCGAATTCCATGGTGCAGACCTGTATCGTGCACCTGATCCGGGCGGCCAACAGGTGGGTGTCCTACCAAGACCGCAAACCCGTATCAAGTGCGCTACGGGAGGTCTACACCGCACCGACCGAGGACACCGCCCGCGCCGCCCTGGACGCATTCGAGGCCAGTGAACTGGGCCGTAAATACCCGCAATCGGTCAAAGTCTGGCGCGACGCCTGGGACCGGTTTGTGCCATTTTTGCAGTTCCCGCCTGCGGCACGGCGGGTACTCTACACCACGAATTCGATCGAATCGCTCAATGCTCAACTGCGTAAAGCTACTCGTAACTGGGGGCAATTCCCGAACGATACCGCGGCGCTGAAAACGCTGTGGCTGATGATCTGCAACATCGAGGACAAGCGCGCTGCCCAGCGAGCGAAGAAAGCGAAGCGCGCCATCGAATGCAACGGCTATATTGAAGGAGCGAAAGCCACCGGGTGGAAACAAGCCATCAACCAACTAGCCGTGGCTTACCCCGACCGATTCGCGGACTACTTGTAAACCAAGCCCCCCGCACACAAACAATCGGACACTCTCTTTTTCCTACAAAGCCAAGGACCCTAGTATCTTGTGCCATGCCCGAACCCCCGGCGAGCTAATCAATGCACTCTAAAACCGGAAGAGCCGCTTTGGCGGTAGCTGACACACTCATCCGGTCAATAGCAAGGCGCTGCAAGATCCAGCGGGTGACCCGATACGTGAGCTTGGCACCGTCATCAGCGCAGGTTAAAGATTCTTGGAAGATCTTTCTCTTACATGAGGCGGCTGTGCCTGACTTGGCTCAATTTAGTCAGACGGTTGGGGCAGCTTTTCGGTGAGTTCGCGGATGTCAGCGGGCAGGTCGGTTTGTGCATGGAGGGTCTGGCCTGCGATTTCGACGGTAAACGTCCGGTATTTCTTCAGGGTTCGCACTAATCGCTTCAACGACAGGCCCGTGGCTTGTTCCAACACGTGGCCTGTGGCCATCGCGGCCATCACAATGGTTAGGTGTGCGTGGATGGAGTCTTCTTTACGGTGATAAATCGGTCGGGCTTTCAGGTCTGATTTCGCCATTCGGAACGATTTCTCGATCGTGAACAGGCGCCGGTAGGCACCGATGACTTCCTGGGGTTTTAAGTCTGTGCGTGAGGTCTCGTATCCTTTAATCCCGGCCAGGGTTAGGTGCTTGTTGGCTAGGGTGTGGTTGACCTGCTTATTCGGGGCCTTGAGGTTGACGTATCGATTCCGCTTGACGGGTATCTTTCCGTCAACAGCACGCTGGGCTTTATCTAGTTGTTCGCCGATGCCGCGCCTTGTGCGCCGAGCCCTATCGTAGGAATACTGGTAATAGGTCACTGCCTGCGGTTTGCCGCTGGTGCGGCGTTTGTCGCTGTGGTGACGGTGGGTCCAGATGTGTCCGTCGTCGTAGTCGGTGTAGCTGCGCCCTTCCGCTGCATCTAGCCAGGCTTTAATTGGTTCTGGGATTTCGCGTTCTTTCGTGCCCAGAATGTAGTCCAACCCGGCATCGATAATCGCGGTCTTGTTGGCGGCTGAAAACATGCCAGCATCAGCAACAATCGTGATGTCGTCAAGGTGGTAGGCGTCTTTAAGACGCAGGATCATTGGCAACATGGTGTGCGTTTCCGCACGATTGCCTTCAAACGCGCCGATCGCCAAGGGCAAGCCGGTGGAGTCGGTGAGCATCCCGACAGTGATCTGGGGTTCGAGTCGGCGTTCTTTACTAAACCCGGGTTTGCGTAGCTCGTCGGGCACGTCAGTTTCAAAATACAAGGTTGTCACATCGTAGAGAACCATCACACCAGGACCAATGGCCGCGTGTGTGGCTAGCGCGTGGGTTATCTGGTCGCGGAAGTCTTTGTCGGCATACCGCGGAAGGTAGCGCTTTATAGTCGCGTATGAAGCCGAGGCCACGCCGACTTCTGCCAGAGTTTCAATGGAATCAAACTTGGAACCCGGCGAGATAATACGGGCTTGGACCAGGTTGAAAAACACCTCGTCCTTGCCGCTTGCCGTATCCAGGCCAAGGAGTTGGAAGGCCCCGCGAATCGCGTCTAGGAGAAGACCTGCGCGTTCACCGGATACCGTGACGGGATTATCAACCGTGCCTGTTCCAGACACAGCAACCGCAGAAGGCAACACTTTGAGGTCAAGTGAAATTTGCTCGCCATCGACAAGCCGCTGAGCCTTGACCATCAGCGCTGCGAGATCGTGGTCGGTATGGGCGGAGCCGACGTGTTCGATTTCAGGTTTGCGGTTGCGGTACCGCCAGATGATTTGAACAGCGGTCGCACCCGACGCCGTCGGGACCCGGCGGATACTCGGTGACATATTCAACAGCCTACCGGCACCCCCACCGCTACCCGCTTAGTCAGACAAAACCCGCACTCTGATACCCAACCCCACAGGCAGAAACGTCAATATGAACTACAACACACCAAAATGAGCCAAGTCAGGTTACATGAGGCGGCTGTGCACCGAAACCTGGGGACTTTTATGTGCAGCCTGGTGGGGAATCCGACGACAGGAAGATCAACGAGTCGACGGGTGATGTGGTCGCGTAACTTGCCAGACTGGCCGCAGTCCGGGCACACGCCGATAACGGCTACGGGCGTGGCCTCAATGATGGTCAGTGCTCCGGCATCAGCGGCACCGGTGATAGCAAGTCCGTTTTCCGCGGTACGGCAGATGGTGTCAGCAACGAGGTTTCCAGTAGGCTTCACAGGACGGGTCTCTGGTGGGTTTAGATGGTCGTGTAGCAACTTTCATTTTCACACTAGGGACCCCTACATGTTGTGGTGACCCGCTGAACCCGTCGTTTTCTACCTTATCCCGCTACGCACCCCAAAACCGGAAGAGCCAGATTTCCTAATCCAACGTGAAAGCTGCAGGACTACTAGAGCGTTGTGGATCTAAGTACAGCGGGGACCGCGTTGACGAATGTGTAGGGGGCAGTCGCAGAATCCGTGAGCACGCGGTTCTGAATCTCACCGGTTGGTAAGATACCCTCAATCCCTTGCTGCGAGTTAACCGTAAGGTTCAGTGAATGGTCTCGCAGTTTCTTTCCGCATCGCCCTCCGATATGCGCCTGCAGCAAAGATATTAGAACCTGGAGAACAAGTTCACAGAGAAAAACGCAAGTCAGCAATAAAATGGATGCGCGCGCTGCATCCCATTCGTTACCTGACAGAATCTGTAGGATTTGCCCTGTTAAGACTGGCTGTGTGGCCGTTATAATGCCGGCGGTGAACGCAAGAATTAGCAGGGTTGCGTATGAGCCGTATTGACCCCTCATTGCAATATTCCATACTGTCTTCACTATTACCCTTTAAAAATACAAATGGGGATGCGGACGTTTTGTTAGACACTTTCAACCTCACGCTACCGCAGCCATGCGATAACGCGCGATACTCATACCATTGAGACTAACTTTAATGCGATGATTGTTATAAAACTCGATATAAGCAGCAATGGCATCGTCAAGCTCTTGGATTGTCTGCCACCTCTTGCCGTAATACATCTCATTTTTCATCCGCCCGAAAAACCCCTCGCATGCCGCATTGTCAGGACTACACCCCTTTTTCGACATCGAACGAACGATGCCATATTTCGCAGTCAGACTATGCCAACTCCGACCACGGTAATGCACACCACGATCTGAATGAATCACTAATGAACCATCCGGTGGAAGACCCTCAGCATCAATAGCGGCCTGCAGCGTAGATTCTGCTAACTCCATAGTGGGATTCACACTCGTCTTAGCAGCAACGACTTTGCCATCGAAACAATCAATAATCACAGACAAATACACCCGCCCCTCATTCGCAGCGAAAACACTAATATCAGTCAGCCACAACGTATTCGCAGCAGTGGCATGAAAACAACGGTTGACCAGGTTCGGCGGAGCCGGAGAAATTTCTCCTTGATAACTGGAATATTTCACCTTCCGCTTCGGAAACCGCACCGTAATTGCTTCTTCGCGCATGAGCCTGCGAACTACTTTTTCACTGATAGTTATGCCTAAATGTCGTAATTGCCACCAGATACGGCGATAACCATAGGTATTATGTGAATCAGAACTGATGCGGTGCACCATGCTGCGAATAGCTGCGTGCTTATCAGGCATGCGTCGTTTTTTCAGGTGGTAATAGAAACTGGATGCAGCAAGACCACTAGCAGCGAGCAGCATTGCTAATGGAAACGTGCTACGCAAAGCGTCAACCACGTCGGTTTTGTGCTTATTACTCAGCTGACCGGGGATGACGCTTACGTCTTTTTTTATAATTTCCAGCTCCTTTTCCAACACGGCTTTTTCTACCAGCAGCGTGGCCATCTGCTGTTTTAACTGTGTTGGATTATCCGGCAATGATTTTTCTAGTGCTGCTTTAGTAGGGATGCGGCCATGGCCTGCGCGTTCTTTTTTCGACATCAAGCCCCATTGTCCTTCCTCACGGTAGCGTTGCGCCCAAGCATAGACGCTGGCGTGAGTGTGCAGGCAGCATTCCTGGGCAATATCAGCTGGTCGCCAACCATTGTGGAAAAGTTCTACTGCGCGAAGTTTGACTTCGTATGGGTAGTGGGTCAGGGTTTTGGCTTGTTTACGTGGTTGTGGTGGGGTTTTGGGCTCGCGTAGCCATTTATACAGGGTCCATCTGCCTGGGTAGCCGAGTTCGCGGACTGTTTTAGTCACTGATTGTGTGCGTTTGTAGACCCGCAGTGCTGTGCGCTTCTGCGTGTTGGTGTAGGAACGGTTCATAATGGAATCCTCCAAGATTCCGTCCGCATCCCCAATTGTTTGACTATTTTTCTAGATCAGTGAAGAACGGATATAGCCAATAGATTACGGCAGCAGAAGCTAAAGAAACGATGACAGTAATAGCAATACCTTGCTTCGAGTCAATTCCATCAAACATAATTCCAGCAATCGACAATACAGCCATAAAGGCTATCAAAGCTGTGAAATAACGCGTCATAATAGTCCTTTCAGAGAGTTAAATATAGATTTTATGAATTAAGGCTACATAATTTTTGGTTGCGTCCGCTAGCGTGGTGTATCTGTAACTACCGGTGAGGTCCTGATGAATGAATGAGGCGACCACCGTAGTACCTTTCGAATCAACTCCTACATCTCCTCGAAAGGAATATAACCGCGATGGTCGCCTTATTGTGCACCGGCACGAGGCTTACAACGGGTAACAGATGCACCACACTAGTGGACGTAACCTAGGGGGTCAGGTCCGAACACCAGCACATTGTCACTAGGCGTCGCTACGACGCCGGCACAGCACACCCCGAAACCGCAACAGAGCCATCCACCGCGCGAAAATGAAATTCTGTGAGAACGCACCACTTGAGCGCGGAATAAATACTCGGCAACGAAGTTTTAATTCTTAGGCGACAACCTCCTAACTGGGATTATGCGGGTCCCGCGAGCTCGGAAAATTGCAGCACTCTAGTACACCATTGCCTCAGCAAGCTTTCCTCATGGCTAACAATAACCACTGCACACCCGGCAGCAGCCGAATCGTACAACTTACGCATAACTCCTGCGGCTGTCGCGTGATCAAGCGCTGAGGTAGGCTCATCACACAAAATTACTGCGGGATCTGTTGCTAATGCTCGCGCAATTGCGACGCGTTGCCGCTGGCCACCAGATAAGTCAACAGGTAGCCTACGGTGAAGTGAGTCGTCAATATCAACGCCGATAAGTAATTCTTGCGCTCTTATCTGCGCAAACCGCTTAGTCTTAACTGATTTTGCATGCAGGGAAGCTCGTGTAACCGAGTCAAGCGCTGTCTTTTTTGGATTTAACGCCGATGCAGGATCCTGCGGCACTATCTGGGCCAAAGGACGAAGCTTACGTGGGATAGGTTTATCAGCTGGTCGGCGCGACCCCGCAAGCTCTAGATCACCCGTAGCATACGCATAACGCCCTAGTAGGGTTCGCAAGAAACTCGATTTGCCGCAACCAGATGGACCATAGATTCCAACCATTTCTCCTCGAAATAGCTCAAAATTCACGTCCTTGATCAACTCATAACCATCAGGTCGTTGCAATGCGATATCGAAGCACTGTAAAGCTTTGCTCCCAGAGTTCTGCCGTCTCACGCAATGAGTATTTTCGGGGACAACAACGTCACGATCTTCAGGTGGCGCTTCTTTTCCGACTCGCAAGAGTATATCTGCAAGACCACGCACTTCATCTTCTTGGTGTCCTGTGAAAATGATTGTGGTTCCGGTCTCTGCCAATTCACGTAACAGCGAACGTATTTTTGCGGATGTTTCCGAATCTAGGCCGGCCAATGGCTCATCCAGCACTATGACTTTCGGTGCACGGACTAAAGCACGAGCTAATGCAACACGTCGTTGTTGACCTCCGGATAATTGCCCGATCCGACGTCTGGCGGCACCAGCTTCCAGACCAACCTCCCGCAATTGTTCGGTGACGTTTAATCGGCTTTTCTCAGCGGAGACTTCGCGCAAGATAGAGCGGACGTTCATCAAAGGGTGCAATTCGAGGCCTGGATCTTGTCCGACAAATGCGACGTCTTCACGCCGAAATTTCAACAATTGCTTCCTATCCAAAGAAAACGGGTCGGTACCGAATAAGTGCAGGTTACCTGTGATACGGCTGTTCTCAGGTTTAAAACCAACGAGTGCACGAAGCAGAGTTGATTTTCCAGCACCACTGGTCCCTACGACTCCCATAATTTGACCAGCACGAACGTTGAATTTGACTTGTGGAAGCAAGGTCTTCCCGCGCAATGAGATACTAAGGTTTCCTTTGATATTATTCTTCTCATCCAGCATAATCGGCAACCTTTTTCTGACTGGAAATTTCTGTAGCTTCTGCAGCACCAAGCAAAGACAATATGACAACAGAACTCAGTCCCAACAGCGTAACCGGGGCGACTACAGCCCAAGGATTTAACAGAATTCCTTGGGCGTTTTCATTAACCATTGTTGACCACGCAAAACGTCCAAGGCTGCTGCCTACGCCTAAGAAAGATGCGATAGCTAAAAGGTACAGCGCTTCGATAATCCGAAGCCCCCATACTGAACGTAAAATGTGGGACATATTCGGGATTATGTCCTTAACTACGATTCGCCACGATGGCTCCCCCATCGATTGCGCGGCCTGAACATATCCCGTTCCCGCAATATTATGTGCGCCCGCTGCGCATACTCTCGCCGCATATGGGGTCCCTAGAAAAGCAACAGTAAGTATCAGCAGCCAGATACCGGCCTCGGGGAATATAACAGTAAGCAAAAGCATCAGGATAACCGATGGCACCAATATAATGGCATCGGCCAATGTATCGATAACTACTCCTAGCCGTGGATACAAAGCACCAAATGAACCAAGGATAGCAGCAAAAATAGTCGTAAGAGTGCCACCAATAATCGCAGTCAACAGTAGCGATTGTCCACCGTGCAAAATCGCTCCAAATACCGGCCTACCAAGGTGATCTGTTCCAAGTGGTTTTACCTGTTCTGAAGGAGCGAATGGAACCCCTTGTGGGGAAACGGACGCGACGTCACCGATCAATTCTGCCATCCATGGCCCACACAAGACACTGATGAAGAAGATGAGAGCGAAACCAAGTCTCACTAGTTTGAATCGTGTCATAGTTGTCCTTTCGGACTCAGCGCTGCTTTTATGCCATCCGCGATTGTAAGCAAGAGCAATACTATGGAGCCTGTGACCGCCAGCATGGCTACCAAAACTGGAATATCGCGTTGGTTAACTGCTGAAGCAATTACTAGCCCTACTCCAGGGTGATTAAAGAGAGTTTCTACTGCCACAGTTCCTGCTACCAATACCCCAGAACTAGTTGCTAGTGATGCCGCAATTGCAGGCGCTGCTAAAGGAAATATATGTATCCATAGCAAGCGGCGCTCGCTGATCCCGGCAAGACGTGCTGTATCGACATGAGGTAATTTACAGACATCACTGGTGGCGCTACGGACTATTCGGCTGTTCCAAGCTACTTGGGGCACCAACAATGTCACCACTGGTAGCACATACATATTCCAATCGAGTCCCGTAGCTGAGCCGGTTAACGACGATGCGGGGAGAATGCGCAACCACAACGCAAATACTGCGATCAAAAATACACCGACGACAAACTCCGGGATTGCAATTAAGCCTGTTGTCGAAATATCAATTACCCGAGCTGCAAAACTCTTATTACTGGTGAATGCCCACCACAACCCAATTACAATCGAGCAAACGGCAGTAATTCCAAAAGCAATCCCGGTGGTTATCAGCGTGGTTGGTAATGAATGCGCTAAAAGATCGCTAATTTCCCTCCCACTAGCTGAAGTACCGAAATCCCCTTGGACTGCACCAACCAACCAAGATACAAATCGGAGATAAACGGGTTTGGCTAATCCTAATTCGGATTCAGCAGCCGCGAGTGCTTCCTCCGTGCGGTTCGAGCCGAGCCTTTGGGTCGCTGCATTACCTGGTAGAAGATCCACCAAGATAAATACCGTAGCCAAAACACCGACTAGCAACAGCAACCGAAGGCCTAGCCGAGGAAGCAACCATCGCAGCACCGTCATATTAAGACTTCGTCACCGTTTCGAGTTTCACACGACCATAACCTGGAGCATCTGGAATTCCATTAATATTCTTCGCAGCAATATCGACAGCATCCGATGCTCCCCACACCACATAGCCACCGCGATTGAACTGGATCTCTTGCAACTTTTTATTCAGCTTTATGATTTCATCTTCGTCATTGCTTGCCAAAAGTTTGCTGTATGTCTCGTTGAATTCTTTGTCATCGAATGCAGTCTCATTCGACGGTGCATCACCGTCTAGGACTTTGCCCGCAAAAAATAGTGTGGTGTCGTTAGTACCCCAGTACGTGGAGTAAAGGTCCGCTTTTGTCCAGATATCATCATAGAAAGTTCCGGACTCTTTTTCGACGACGTCTACTTTGACCCCGATGTCTTTCATCTGCTCAGCAAACAACTTCATTGCATCCAATTGCCCAGGGGCTTCTGGAGTGACGTAAAGCTCGTAGGTCTTATTGGAATCGAAATCTGCTTCTTTTAGTAGTTTTTTAGCCTTTTCGATGTCGCGTTCACGCTGCAAGCTGGTATCTAAATTAGGATCTCCAGTACCCAATACATCATTAGCCGTCTTTCCAAAGCCCGACAATGCACCATCCACGATTGCTTGCCGGTCTACACCGAGACGAATTGCTTCACGGACTTTTTTGTCGGCGAATGGTCCATCGCTAGTACGCATAGCAACAGGTAGAACCGAATCATTCGAGCGCGTATGGACCTGCAGGTCATCGTTCCCCTCTGCAGTGCGTGCAGCCGTTGCACCAACCGACTGTGCAAGATCGATTTGTCCGGAGACAATCGCGTTTGTCATCGCAGTGGTGTCCTCAAATGGGATGACCTCAATTTTGTTAATCTCCGGTTTATGCCCATGATAATTCTCATTAGCCACGAGGGTTGCAGCGCCATTTTTCCAAGATTCAAGCTTAAATGGGCCTGTCCCAATGGCATCTTCTGGAGTCGTATCTTTCTTCATGACAAACGTCATGAGCCGGGCTAGCATTGGAAGTTGTGAATTTGGCTCCTCAGTCTCCATAGCCACGGTATCCTCATCAATTGCCTTGATGGACTCAGGAATGACCGGCAATTTATAATAGTTCCCCTCGTCTTCTAACAAACGGTGGAATGACCATTCTGCGTCATCTGCCGTAACGTCAGAGCCATCATGGAACCTCGCACGATCATTGATCGTAAATTCCCAGGTTGTATCACCAGTTTGCTTCCAAGAATCCATCAAACGAGGCTCAACGACTTCATCAGCGCCAGGAATTGTCATCGCATCCCAGATCAACGAGTTGATAAGCATATCTGAATCATTTGGCAGTAGCTTGTGTGGGTCGCGCTGTGCGTTAGCGGCTTTTCCGAGAGCTCCAACTCGTAAAACTGTCTCCTTGCCATCCTTCTCACCAGCCGGTGCTTCGGATGCCGAGTTATCGGCACGATCGCTACATGAGACCAATAGAAGAGAAGCAGCGGTAACAGCGGCGATACTCGCATACATTCGGGAACTACGCGGTTTGAACATGTTCTTCCTTTACACGTGAAAGGTTCGATACTGACATTTGACAGAAAGTTTATTAAGTTTTCTGTGATTGAACCAATCAATCGGTTAAAATTTAAGAGGTGAGCCTACCCTCTTGAAGAGCACCTTGACAATCATGCGAAACGTCTAATTTTCTGCGTTCGGGGTTTGGTTCACCGGCAGACTGTCAATCGATCAGGGCACCCGACTAATTGCTTGATGCCGTGTTCCCTCCCCATGGCTCTACCCCTTCAATTTAAACGACGCACTCGATTCCATGTTTTAGTTTCCTCATTCACCAGGGCAGCGCTTTGTCTTCAACGTTGCAAATCGCCAGCCACAGCGTCTACAACGCCGCTATATCTATTGGGAATTGATCCCTATCGTGGTCAGGTTTGCGCATCCCATCATTGATTACCCCATCCGAATTGGTAACTTGAAGCGCCCGCTGAACTACCGGCCGGAACTGCAGAAACGGAACGGACTGCACCCACGTATTGCGCTAGCCTTTTTCGACAGTGAAACCCCCTATCCCAAATTCGAGGATTCACAATCGAGCAAGGCCGTACGTGCGTTGCCTGGGGTCTTTGCCCTACAAAGCTCTTTACACCCCTGTCATCCCCAATCTAGGTATGGAAAACTAGGCAAAATGAGCCAACCCCACAACAAGGTTCCAGCTGACATTAATCGACGATTACTATCGTTGTCATTACCACTTGCTGGAACTCAACTCGCTAATATTGCGTTGTCGACGACTGACACCATAGTCATGGGGCAATTGGGGACCCAAGCATTAGCCGGCGGTGGCCTCGCAGTGATTTGGTTTAATCAGTTACGCACCATGGGTGTGGGGATACTTACTCCTTTAGGTAACCGAATTGCACATCACCACGCACGATGGGAAGAATCTAAAGTTGGATCCAAGGAGAGGGATCAAGTTGCAGCAGAGATTAAGGATCTGTCTCGGGTGGGATTGTTGCTATCGACACTACTCGGGGTGGTAGGAGGCTTCTTACTCGTAGGCATCGGCCTCGCCTTACCGTTGATTGGTCAGCCTAGCGGAATTGTCGATTATGCCCTTCCAACAATGATTGCACTCGCGCCAGGACTTATCCCATGTCTCTGGTTTCAAGTGGCTCGCCAGTTCACTGTCGGTCTAAGCAAACCGCAAGCATTATTGCTCATTACCTTGGTGAGCATCCTAATAAACTTAGTGCTGGATCTCGCGTTGGCTCATGGATACGGTCCAATCCCAGCTCTGGGGGTCTGGGGAATAGGGTTAGCAACCAGCCTCGTGCATCTGTGCACAGCGTCAATCTTTTTGACGCTTATCAAACGCAATTCTAGTTTTAACGAGTTTTATGACCACCACCTATGGAAAGCATCGCCCAGCTCGATACGTAGGCAGCTCAAGCTCGGAGTACCGGTTTCATTAACTTACGGCGCAGAGGCAGGGATGTTTTCAGTCCTAGCCATGATTATGGGTACGCTCAGTGCCGAAGCTCTGGCAGCACACAATGTCGCTTACCAAGTTACGTTTATTGTCTTCCAGTTCGGCGTAGGATTTTCGCACGGTGCATCAATCGTCGTCAGCTCAATGTTCAGTACAAGGTCACCACAAGCCGCGCGTTCTGCAGCAGTTCGCGCAATGGTGATGGTGCTCATCATCGTTGCGTTAGCCGCTTTAGCTTTTTGGACCATCCCTCGCACGGTTTTAGGCCCATTTCTACACGCAGCAGACGAACAGACCATCACTCTAGCAGTATCGTTATTAACGATTGGTGCACTTATGGAGGTCGTCGATACCGGACAGAACGTGGCAATCGGTGTGTTGCGTGGGATCGGGGATACCACCACCGGATTAAAAGCATCGTTGGTCGGGTATTGGATTATTGGTCTGCCTGTCGCTCTACTATTTTCCTATCCACTCGCATTAGGTCCGCAAGGAGTGTGGTGGGGTTTGACTCTCGGGTTAGCCGCTGCAAGTGCGGTGCTGTGGAAAAAGTTTTTCCACAGCACCGCTTCGACAGAGGGCGCCTGACGGTTTGTACGTATGCTTCTGAACTGGATGAGGAAACACGACAGCACGAACTGCCCCGACTTTTGTTGCGAGACGTTCGCAGCTCTGAAGGGTCGCTTCTTACCAGCGGGATTCGATCTCCGTAATTTCTACCGAGATGCGGCGGCGCAACGATTGCTGTGCCTTAGCTTGGCCGGCACAGCAATTGCGCACGAGGGAACGGACGAGTTCTTCGCGCTCTAGGCGTTGCTGGCAGAAATCGCATTGGGCGATGTGCTCACGGATGGCCAAAGCGCGGGCGTAGGTCGTGGATTCATCGAGAAGCTCGCAAAATAGGTTGTGTACCTCAGTGGAGCTGCACGCACCACAGTTCTTTCCGGTTGCGCCTTCCATTACTTGTCCTCTATGTCTGGGTGTTCTAATCCAATTCCTTGTTCACGTGCTACGTCCTTCAACGCCTTCCGGAGCATTTTTCTTCCACGGTGCAGGCGGGACATCACCGTTCCCAATGGAGTATCCATGATTTCGGCGATTTCCTTGTACGCTAAGCCCTCCACATCGGAGTAGTAGACCACCATCCGGTAATCCTCAGGTAGGTCATTAATGGCCTGCGAGATGGACCTATCTGGCATCTCTTTAAGCGCTGCCACCTCGGCGGATTCTAAGCCGGTGGAATCGTGTCTCGCGGTGGTATAGAGCTGAAAATCACTCAGATCATCGGCAGAAGACTCGGTAGGGCGCCGCTTCGCCTTGCGATAAGAGTTGATGTAGTTATTGGTCATGATGCGATAAAGCCATGCCTTCAGGTTCGTTCCCTGCTTAAAGGAATGGAAGGACTTATAGGCCTTCAGATAGGTCTCTTGCACCAAGTCTTCCGCGTCTTGCGGGTTTCGTGTCATGCGCAGCGCGCCGCCATAGAGCTGATCGAGCAGCGGGAGCGCTTCCTTTTCAAAGCGGCGCTGCAGCTCCTTCTCGCTCACTGTTTCTTTAACCAAACAATCTATCCTAACGTCTCGCGCTAAAATTCCTATATGGCCAAAAAGTCCCCGCATGCCGCTACCCCGGCGTTGAAAGTCATCGAAGATGCCGGAGTTAAGCACTCCGTATCCACCTTTGAAGCGGGCAAGGATCACTTTGGTGATCATGCCGCGGCGGGCTTAGACGTAGAACCCGAGCGCGTGCTGAAAACGCTCATCATCGATCTCACCGCAGGCAAGGGCCCGCGCCGCGAGCTGGCGGTATGCGTGATTCCCACCACGCACCATTTAAGCCTCAAGAAAGCGGCCGCTGCCCTTGGCGTATTGGTCTGGGCTGGATTAAATAGACCATGCGGTTTGATCGTGTCTTCCGTGACAGCTCCTTGTTAGGCAGGAAGACTGATAATCATGAAGAAGTTTTCAAAACACACTCCTGAGCAGATCGTGGCCAAGCTTGATAAAGCCCGATCCATGAAGGCCTCGGATAGTACCGTGGCCGAAGTCTGCCGCGACCTCGGTGTTAGCGAGGCAACCTACCATCGCTGGATCAAGCAGTACGGCGAGATGTCCCGCAGTAAACCCCGCCGCTTTAAAGAACTGTAGGAAGAAAACGCCAAGCTCAAGCGCCTACTCGGAGAAGTCGAGTTAGAAAAAGCGCTACTGAAGGAGCTTGCGGAGGGAAAATTCTGACCCCGGCACGCAAATATGAAGCCATCGATTACGCTGTATCTGTGGGCTATTCGGTGCGCTTCGCCTGTCGCGTGGTCGGGGTATCTAGAAGCGGCGTACTACAACGCCCGCACACGCCACCAGCAGCCCAGCGTGGATAAGTACGCTGCTCTACGCAGGTGGCTCGTCACCTTCGCTGGTGAGCACCGACGCTGGGGCTATCGCCGCGCTTGGGTGAAAGCCCGGCAGGCTGGTTTTACCTGTGGCCGTGATGTGGTGTACTACCTGTGGCACCAAGAGGGGTTGCGGGTCTTGCCTCGCAAAGCTGGTAAGCAATGGTGCTTGCCTGTGCCAACGCCGCGCACGCAGCCAGCGACATCTCTGGGGCATGTGTGGGCACTGGACTTCCAGTTCGATAGCGACTACCAAGGCAAAGCCTTTTAAGATCTGCAACGTGATCGACGAGTACACCGGTGAGCATGGTGGTTTCGAGGTCGCTCGGTCAATTACTGCTACTGCGGTGATTGACCTGCTGGAGAACGTGAGCTGGCTGGGTGGGCAGCTAAGCAAGACACCGTCGAGGCGTTCACCCCACCGGGAATGCCATGGCATAACGGGTCTGTGGAGTCCTTCCACAACCGGCTACGCGACGAGCTGCTAGAAGACGAGATGTTCGACGACCCCGCCCATGTGTCGCGTTGCCTGCGACTGTGGTCGAAGCGCTATGATAACTATTATCCTCATTCGAGCCTAGGGTTTATCCCGCCGACTGAGTACGCCAACCAATGGCACCACACCCAGGAAGGCACTCAAACCGTCCGGTCCTAAAAACCAGCCCGGCCCAAAAGTCTTTGCTGCGTACTGCAAAAGTAAATCTCTTTTGCGTATACGGTGAGCAGAAAACTTGATGGCTTCCCTTTCTTCCTAATAGGCTCCCCGCAATGCTTCTTTATAATTTTAAGAAGTTTTTGTTACGAGCATGTAGGAAATCCGGGTGGCACTTAAATTTTCTCCGGTTAGTTCTGGGCAGGCCACCTAATAATAGACTCTTCCGGCTACTATCCCAATGCTTTCCCAAAGATTATCTCTGCGCTACCCCATACGCTGAACTTGGCACATATGATGTATCACGTATATACCAAGGCTACTCCCCCAGTTTTCATCCCCACCGCAAAACCCCACGTAGCCTGCTATTACGCCCTCTGGTTCCATCAGGCTACGTCGAGATCCCTAGTCCCCGATTCGGTCGCGGCCGCGCATGACGATCAGCGGGTCGGGTTCGCCAACGAGTTCGTGGTCTTTGTTGGAGTACTCGAATTTGCTCAGGATGTAGCGCATGGCGTTAATGCGTGCGCGTTTCTTGTCGTTAGAGCGGATGGTGATCCACGGTGCTTCGTCGGTGTCGGTGTAGCGGAATTGTTCTTCTTTCGCGCGGGTGTAGTCGGCCCACCGGTCGAGTGAGGCGAGATCCATTGGCGATAGTTTCCATTGGCGCACGGGGTCGACTTGTCGGATGGCAAACCTGGTGCGTTGCTCTTTCTGTGTGACGGAGAACCAGAATTTGGTCAGTGAGATGCCGGATCCTAGGATCATGTTTTCGAGCATGGGTACTTCGCGGAGGAATTCGGCGTGTTGGGATTCGGTGCAGAATCCCATGACACGTTCCACGCCGGAGCGGTTGTACCAGGAGCGGTCGAAGAATACGATTTCGCCGGCGCATGGGAAGTGCTCGATGTAGCGCTGGAAGTACCACGAGGTGGATTCGCGTGGCGACGGCTTCTCTAGTGCCACAGTGCGGGCACCGCGAGGGTTCAGGTGTTCGTTGAAGCGCTTGATGGTGCCGCCTTTGCCGGCAGCGTCGCGACCTTCAAACAGGATGATGTGTCGCTGACCTGTGTCTTTGGTCCAGTTCTGCCATTTCAATAGCTCGATCTGGAGTGCGCGCTTGGTCTTCTCGTACTCGTCGCGCGTCATCCGCTCTTCGTAGGGATAGCTTTCGCGCCACGTGTCGATGGGTGTTCCATCGGGGGCTAACAGCACTGGGTCATCTTCATCCGAGTCGTCAACGATGTACCCCTCTGTCGCCGCAAGGTCGATGATAGGAAGCTCGTCTTTGTGGTCAGCCATACTCTTACTTTAGTCCTTTTATCTTCCGCGTCACCACAGATTGGCGCGTCACTTTGGGCATTTTTCGTGTTCGCTGCATGCATTTTTGTCGGCGTTCGATAACGCTGTGTGGTGGGAATTCATGCACTTTTTCGAACATATTAGGCATGCTGTGTCGCTTGGTGGGGCTGCATAGCTAGTTATTCGTATGTACACTCTGGGCCGTACACCGCAAGGGGCTAGCGTTCGCCTATAGAAGATGAGCTAATATGCTTGAGTCTTTGTCTAAGTTTTTGACCAACCTTGGCGCAGATTTCTTCCACCTTCGTTCCGGTGAGTGACGACGCCACCGGCTTGATCTGCAGCTAGGTGTTGCGCTCCTGAGTGACACAATGGCTCCCTACTGTTTTTCGGTAGGGAGCCATTCTTTTTAACTTCTAGCTAGAATATCCGCGATTCCGGCATGTCCGGCACTATTCACGTGCAGCGGCATGTTCCCACCACCTGCTGTAAAATCGACGATCCCTGCGAACCATCGCTCGTGGTCGGGCGCACACATGCCGTGGTTTCCTGCATGGACTTTAAGATCCACAAACTCGGTTCCTGTGGCATTAGCTAGGTCGACGTTCATCCACTGTGCGGTGTCTTCCCAGTAGGAAACTGCGGCGAACGGGAGCTTGCGCCACTCAGCAAAGGCTGCGCCGGACGGCAATACGTGGAACAAGCAGGCTCGACCGTTATCTGCGATGGGCAGATAGCCGACGATTTGAATGCGCGCGTTCGGTGCGGCGGAACGAATACGATCGATTTGGGGGCGCATGGCATCCACGTATGCACCACGAATATGGTCTTGGTCCCAACCCTTCAGGTTGTAGGCATCGTTAAAGCCTTGGGTAATCAGCACTCGACGGGTACCGGCGTTGAGGGTCCCGTCGGCAAGCGCTTGTTCTACCTGGTCAAAGAACTTTGGGCCGTTGGCTACCGACGTCGCCCCTGGGCATGAGTAGTCTGCGATCGCGAGGCCGAGGCGCTGCGCGGTTTGGTGCCCGTAGTTGGTAGGGCTTTGGATGCAGTTTTTGCCGGGGATGGACGAGCCATACTGGAATGTGCGCGCAATACGGTTACCGATGTACGCGAACGTGGGGGAATCTGCAGCGATGGAGTCACCAAAATTTACTAGATTGCCTTCTGCAGCCGATGCAGCTGGGACAGACATGATGCTTACTGCAGCAGCAACAGCGGCAAATACGCCAGACAGCTTTTTCATGAGGGAAACTCTATTCGAGGCAAGGTAGAGATTAAAAGAATTGCTGAAGACATAGCAAAGGGCCCAGCCGAAGCCGAGCCCTTGAGCGTTAAGAAATCACAAAATGATTACTTCCACAGACCGATCAGGGTCTTCAGGCCTTTAGCGATATCAATGATACCGTTGTCCTTCAAGAGATCAGAAAAGTCTTTAACGAAGTCAAGAATGAAATAGAGGGGATAGAAGACGAAGTCGGAAGACATATTTTTAGTCCTTTGCTAGTAGTGAACCCAAATTACTTGGAAGGGAAGAGCGTGCTGAGATCAAGCAGCTTCACAAGACCTTTGATTAGGTTGCCCCAGCCTTCCCAGGTGTCGATAAAGTTAGAAATGTGAGTATAGACGGAACCCATCATGTTCTCCTATAAAGAAAGTCTGGTAGTTAACCAGAACCGGTTTTGGAAATTTCACAGACCCCTCCTCACGAGAGGAGATCCTGCGCGCCACTCTAGCACAAACTGAAGAGCTCTCAAACCCTTCTCCTGAGTATTTATTGATCATTCACGCTCGTTAAAGAGCATTCTTGCAATGAAATAACCTCGTCACTTTTACCCCCATCAATTTATCTAATCCCCGCCCCACATCTATTAACTGGCACTATGCAAACCTAATTTTTTACACAAACCCTTCTCCTTCACCCCCCATGTAACGCCTAGACCCCACCTGACGATTCTCGAAAAATTATAAAAGACACACTTAGCACTTTTTCTAAAAGTACCCCATTACGGGGGTGTTGCAACTTTTTCGCTACGCACAGAAAGACCTTTTATATACTCCAACGCTATGCAAAAATAACTGAAAAACACTCGTCTACACGCATCTTACCCATCTACAAAAACATAAAAGGAGTGGCACGCAGTGCGCGCCACTCCTTTATATATAGAGGTATGGGTTGTTTAGAAGCCCATGCCGCCCATCTCGTCAGCACCTGGCATAGCTGCGGGGGCTGCCGGCTCTGGCTTGTCAGCCACAACAGCCTCGGTGGTCAGGAACAAAGCCGCAATGGAAGCAGCATTCTGCAAAGCAGAACGGGTAACCTTCACTGGATCGTTAATACCTGCAGCCATCAGGTCTATGTACTCACCAGTCGCAGCATTGAGCCCCTCGCCTGCAGGCAGGTGGGAAACCTTGTCTGCCACAACGCCAGCCTCAAGGCCTGCGTTGAGAGCGATTTGCTTCAGTGGTGCAGAAAGTGCCTCACGGACGATCTTAACGCCGGTGGCTTCATCGCCAGCCAGGTCAAGGTCGTTAGCTAAAACGTGTGCCGCCTGGAGAAGTGCTACGCCACCGCCGGCAACGATGCCTTCTTCCACAGCAGCCTTTGCGTTACGCACAGCGTCTTCAATGCGGTGCTTGCGCTCGGTCAACTCGACCTCGGTAGCAGCGCCGACCTTGATAACTGCTACGCCGCCAGCCAACTTAGCCAGACGCTCCTGCAGCTTCTCACGGTCATACTCAGAGTCAGAGTTCTCGATCTCGGTGCGGATCTGGTTCACTCGACCGTCGATCTGAGCGGAATCGCCAGCACCCTCAACGATGGTGGTGTCATCCTTGGTCACAACAACCTTGCGTGCGCGACCCAGCAATGGCAGATCAGCAGTCTCAAGGGAGAGGCCAACCTCTTCAGAGATAACCTGACCGCCGGTCAGGATAGCCATATCCTGCAGTTGAGCCTTACGGCGGTCACCGAAACCTGGCGCCTTAACAGCAACAGATTTGAAGGTGCCGCGGATCTTATTCACAACCAAGGTGGACAAAGCCTCGCCCTCAACATCTTCAGCAATGATGAGCAGTGGCTTGCCGGTCTGCATAACCTTCTCCAGCAATGGGAGAAGTTCCTTGATGTTAGAGATCTTGCCGGAAACCAGCAAAATGTATGGGTCTTCCAGAACAGCCTCAAGGCGCTCCATGTCGGTAGCGAAGTAACCGGAGATGTAGCCCTTATCAAAGCGCATACCCTCAGTAACCTCGAGATCCACGCCAAAGGTGTTGGACTCTTCAACCGTGATTACGGATTCCTTGTTCAGCTTGCCTCCACCAACTGCGTACATCGCCTTAGCGATCTGCTCACCGATAGCTGGATCGGCAGCAGAGATACCAGCGGTAGCAGCGATCTGCTCCTCAGTCTCAACTTCCTTAGCGGAAGACAACAGAGCCTCGGTGACCTTAGCTGTAGCCAACTCAATGCCGCGCTTAATACCCATTGGGTTAGAACCAGCAGCAACGTTGCGCAGACCCTCGCGAACAAGTGCCTGAGCCAAAACGGTTGCAGTGGTGGTGCCGTCGCCAGCTACGTCGTCAGTCTTCTTAGCGACTTCCTTAACCAGCTCAGCGCCGATCTTCTCATACGGATCCTCGAGCTCAATCTCGCGAGCAATCGAGACACCATCGTTAGTAATGGTGGGAGCGCCCCAGCTCTTCTCCAAAACAACGTTACGCCCCTTAGGGCCCAACGTTACCTTTACAGCATCTGCCAGAGTGTTCAAACCCTTTTCAAGACCACGACGCGCTTCCTCGTCAAAGGCAATCATCTTTGCCATGAAACTTTGTGCTCCTTATATATAGAGGCGTAAAACTCTTGAGAACTTTCGCAGGACGACACTCACGCCTTAAACAACCCAGCAGGCGCCCGCGACGGCACGGTGGCGAGTGTAAACCAACCTCACCCGCTGATCTGTCTCTCATATGTTCATTTGTTTAGCACTCGGTTAGATTGAGTGCTAAGTCCGTTTTAGCAGTCTACGGGTACGAGTGCAAGATTTATCGCTGTCAGCGTAAGACATATATACAAGGAATAGAAAAACTTGCGTAGCAGAATTTTGTACAGCGGGCGCATATTTATAAAAAAGTATCTAAGTTCATAATTTTTCTGTTATATAAAGGCTTGGATATTGATGCAACTATAAATTGGTGCTTTTGTTTTCAAACAGGAATAGCGAGCGTGTCAAGTGGTTTGTGTGTAGGGTCGGATTATAGGTACTTATCAAAGCGGCGGGAAAGACCACGACCATTTGGTTAATGGAGGGTGTCAGGTGTTTTGTGTGTGAGGCTCTGATCCAGAAGGAGTTTCACTGATAATGACTACCGTGTCACCGAGGAAAGGTCATGACCCGAACAGGGTCAACGAGATCAGCGCTAAGCTGATGGAAAATCCGGAAATCGCCGAACTGATCGGCGAGTTGTCGACTTCCACCGATGATGCCAGCGACCTGGTCAAAGGTCTTTTGCAGGCATCGATCAACGCTGGTCTGCAGGCTGAAATGGACGCGCATCTAGGATACGCGCACTCTGATCGTACGGCGAAAGCCCAGCTGGGCACCCCGGATGGTGGCAATCACCGCAACGGGTCGTACACCAAAACCGTCAACTCTGGTTACGGCACCTTTGATGTGACTATGCCCCGGGATCGAGCTGGCACGTTTACGCCGCGGATGCTGCCTAAAGGCACCCGCCGTCTGACGGAGCTTGATGACATGATCATCTCCCTGTACGCCGGTGGGATGACCGTGCGCGATATTTGCCACCACCTCGCCACCACCCTCGGGGTGGATATGAGCCCAGATACGATCAGCACCATTACCGACGCGGTGTTAGAAGAGGTCATGATCTGGCAAAACCGCCAGCTCGACGAGTTCTACCCAGTGATCTTCCTCGACGCGCTGCGAGTGAAGATCCGCGATGGCCACCGCGTGGTCAACAAGTCTTGCTACATGGCGGTAGGCGTCGACATGGACGGCATCAAGCACATCCTGGGATTGTGGATCGCAGACAATGAAGGCGCCAGTTTTTGGGCATCCGTGTGCGCTGACCTTGCCAACCGTGGGGTCCAAGACGTGTTCATCGTCTGCTGCGACGGGCTCAAAGGCCTGCCGGAAGCCGTGGAGGCAACCTGGCCGAATTCCATGGTGCAGACCTGTATCGTGCACCTGATCCGGGCGGCCAACAGGTGGGTGTCCTACCAAGACCGCAAACCCGTATCAAGTGCGCTACGGGAGGTCTACACCGCACCGACCGAGGACACCGCCCGCGCCGCCCTGGACGCATTCGAGGCCAGTGAACTGGGCCGTAAATACCCGCAATCGGTCAAAGTCTGGCGCGACGCCTGGGACCGGTTTGTGCCATTTTTGCAGTTCCCGCCTGCGGCACGGCGGGTACTCTACACCACGAATTCGATCGAATCGCTCAATGCTCAACTGCGTAAAGCTACTCGTAACTGGGGGCAATTCCCGAACGATACCGCGGCGCTGAAAACGCTGTGGCTGATGATCTGCAACATCGAGGACAAGCGCGCTGCCCAGCGAGCGAAGAAAGCGAAGCGCGCCATCGAATGCAACGGCTATATTGAAGGAGCGAAAGCCACCGGGTGGAAACAAGCCATCAACCAACTAGCCGTGGCTTACCCCGACCGATTCGCGGACTACTTGTAAACCAAGCCCCCCGCACACAAACAATCGGACACTCTCTGCGATTTCCGCAGATCAGACTATACAAATCGGGCTTGAATAAGGATTTAGTCCTTATTCGCGCCCGTTTCTCGTTCAATCCGCCGGAACGGCGCTTCAGTGTGGTAGCTAGATGCTGGTTAGCCTTTGCCGGTGACACCAAACAGACCACGATGTCCAGTATGTACTGGGCAAATGAAGAAAAACGGCACCACCACAAAAGGAACGACCAGATGGCGGTGCAAGAACCCTGACTGTGGATCTTCCACCACCTACCGTCGGCCTGATCTGACTAAAACCCGCGACTTCAAAGCGTTTCACCGATACGTGACCTCCACGAGATCACTAACCGAGATCGCCTGCGATGCCGGAGTCAGCAGATGGACCCTCGACCGCCGATTCGAACCGTTCTGGCTCATCGATGTTCCCAACACCCCAGACCCCAACAGGGTCTACGACCAGATCTTCATCGACGGCACCTACACCGACGCCGGCTGCCTGCTCGTAGCAGCAAGCCACAACCACGTCATCACATGGCACTGGGCCAAAACTGAATCAACCCACGCTTACACACAACTGCTGCGCGGTATCGCCCAACCGTTATGCGTCGTCCTCGACGGCGGACAAGGCGCACTTACTGCGGATTAAAACCTGCTGGCCCACGACCATGATCCAGCGCTGCCTCGTCCACGCCCAACGCGTCATCCGTCGCTACACCACATCACGACCACGCACCGACGCCGGCAAAGCGATCTATACCCTAGCGCTGAAACTGACCAAGATCACCACCTTGGACCAGGCACGCCAGTGGACCATCAGACTGCACGAGTTCGGGGTGGTCTACAAGGACTTCCTGAACGAGAAAACACCCGTACCCAAAAAGCGCCGCACCCCCAGCCACCAATGGGAATTCACACATATCCGGGTCCGAAAGGCATACAACTCGCTTTTGCACTTATCGCGCAACAACTGGCTGTTTGCCTATCTCCAACCCCCGCCAGAAGCACTCGAACCGGCCCGGTGGGCAGCAACCACAAACAGCCTAGAAGGCGGCATCAACGCACAACTCAAACGCATCGCCGATGCGCATCGCGGCAGATCCGGGCAACGACAACGCAAGATGCTCGAGTGGTACCTGCACTCGAAAACGCAGCTGCCTGACGACCCACTCGAGATCGCCAGGCAGTGCAATTACGGACAAGATCAACTCGGAAAAGTTCCCGATCTCGTCCCAGAAGACCACAACACAGCCGACCAAGAAACAGGACGACCAGCCTTCTACGACAACGCTATCCCAACCGAATACCAACACAACATAGGAATCCGCAAAGGCCCCATGCAATAAAGAAATGTCCGCCCGGCGACACGCCGAGCGGACACACTTTTGGGGATGCGGACGTTTTGTTAGACACTTTCAACCTCACGCTACCGCAGCCATGCGATAACGCGCGATACTCATACCATTGAGACTAACTTTAATGCGATGATTGTTATAAAACTCGATATAAGCAGCAATGGCATCGTCAAGCTCTTGGATTGTCTGCCACCTCTTGCCGTAATACATCTCATTTTTCATCCGCCCGAAAAACCCCTCGCATGCCGCATTGTCAGGACTACACCCCTTTTTCGACATCGAACGAACGATGCCATATTTCGCAGTCAGACTATGCCAACTCCGACCACGGTAATGCACACCACGATCTGAATGAATCACTAATGAACCATCCGGTGGAAGACCCTCAGCATCAATAGCGGCCTGCAGCGTAGATTCTGCTAACTCCATAGTGGGATTCACACTCGTCTTAGCAGCAACGACTTTGCCATCGAAACAATCAATAATCACAGACAAATACACCCGCCCCTCATTCGCAGCGAAAACACTAATATCAGTCAGCCACAACGTATTCGCAGCAGTGGCATGAAAACAACGGTTGACCAGGTTCGGCGGAGCCGGAGAAATTTCTCCTTGATAACTGGAATATTTCACCTTCCGCTTCGGAAACCGCACCGTAATTGCTTCTTCGCGCATGAGCCTGCGAACTACTTTTTCACTGATAGTTATGCCTAAATGTCGTAATTGCCACCAGATACGGCGATAACCATAGGTATTATGTGAATCAGAACTGATGCGGTGCACCATGCTGCGAATAGCTGCGTGCTTATCAGGCATGCGTCGTTTTTTCAGGTGGTAATAGAAACTGGATGCAGCAAGACCACTAGCAGCGAGCAGCATTGCTAATGGAAACGTGCTACGCAAAGCGTCAACCACGTCGGTTTTGTGCTTATTACTCAGCTGACCGGGGATGACGCTTACGTCTTTTTTTATAATTTCCAGCTCCTTTTCCAACACGGCTTTTTCTACCAGCAGCGTGGCCATCTGCTGTTTTAACTGTGTTGGATTATCCGGCAATGATTTTTCTAGTGCTGCTTTAGTAGGGATGCGGCCATGGCCTGCGCGTTCTTTTTTCGACATCAAGCCCCATTGTCCTTCCTCACGGTAGCGTTGCGCCCAAGCATAGACGCTGGCGTGAGTGTGCAGGCAGCATTCCTGGGCAATATCAGCTGGTCGCCAACCATTGTGGAAAAGTTCTACTGCGCGAAGTTTGACTTCGTATGGGTAGTGGGTCAGGGTTTTGGCTTGTTTACGTGGTTGTGGTGGGGTTTTGGGCTCGCGTAGCCATTTATACAGGGTCCATCTGCCTGGGTAGCCGAGTTCGCGGACTGTTTTAGTCACTGATTGTGTGCGTTTGTAGACCCGCAGTGCTGTGCGCTTCTGCGTGTTGGTGTAGGAACGGTTCATAATGGAATCCTCCAAGATTCCGTCCGCATCCCCTTTTGACCCTTAAGCCAAAATCGTTTAACGGGAAAACGAGAAAAGCTCCCCATTCCAATGGAGTGGGGAGCTTACGTTGTTCTATTTAGAGCGGGAGTATATCCTCCGGTTTTATACCACCACCGAGAAGGTTCTCTAAGAAATTGAAGAACGAGGCGAAGAGGTTATCAACGCCGTACAGGAGGTCTAAACCGAGGCTTGACAAAGAAGACACAGTTGCACCTTTCTTTTTTTGGGGATGTGTTCAAACCGGATTGTTTGAATTTATTTCAGTATAGGCATGGCTCGGGGATCGTGTCAAACTATCGACGTACCTTACTGATTATGAGCGCGAAGGGTCAGTGGTGCCTCAGACATTATGAACGTATATGTCTGTCTGGTGCCTCATATTCTTTGACCGTGAAGATATGTTCAGAGGGTGTCAGGTGTTTTGTGTGTGAGGCTCTGATCCAGAAGGAGTTTCACTGATAATGACTACCGTGTCACCGAGGAAAGGTCATGACCCGAACAGGGTCAACGAGATCAGCGCTAAGCTGATGGAAAATCCGGAAATCGCCGAACTGATCGGCGAGTTGTCGACTTCCACCGATGATGCCAGCGACCTGGTCAAAGGTCTTTTGCAGGCATCGATCAACGCTGGTCTGCAGGCTGAAATGGACGCGCATCTAGGATACGCGCACTCTGATCGTACGGCGAAAGCCCAGCTGGGCACCCCGGATGGTGGCAATCACCGCAACGGGTCGTACACCAAAACCGTCAACTCTGGTTACGGCACCTTTGATGTGACTATGCCCCGGGATCGAGCTGGCACGTTTACGCCGCGGATGCTGCCTAAAGGCACCCGCCGTCTGACGGAGCTTGATGACATGATCATCTCCCTGTACGCCGGTGGGATGACCGTGCGCGATATTTGCCACCACCTCGCCACCACCCTCGGGGTGGATATGAGCCCAGATACGATCAGCACCATTACCGACGCGGTGTTAGAAGAGGTCATGATCTGGCAAAACCGCCAGCTCGACGAGTTCTACCCAGTGATCTTCCTCGACGCGCTGCGAGTGAAGATCCGCGATGGCCACCGCGTGGTCAACAAGTCTTGCTACATGGCGGTAGGCGTCGACATGGACGGCATCAAGCACATCCTGGGATTGTGGATCGCAGACAATGAAGGCGCCAGTTTTTGGGCATCCGTGTGCGCTGACCTTGCCAACCGTGGGGTCCAAGACGTGTTCATCGTCTGCTGCGACGGGCTCAAAGGCCTGCCGGAAGCCGTGGAGGCAACCTGGCCGAATTCCATGGTGCAGACCTGTATCGTGCACCTGATCCGGGCGGCCAACAGGTGGGTGTCCTACCAAGACCGCAAACCCGTATCAAGTGCGCTACGGGAGGTCTACACCGCACCGACCGAGGACACCGCCCGCGCCGCCCTGGACGCATTCGAGGCCAGTGAACTGGGCCGTAAATACCCGCAATCGGTCAAAGTCTGGCGCGACGCCTGGGACCGGTTTGTGCCATTTTTGCAGTTCCCGCCTGCGGCACGGCGGGTACTCTACACCACGAATTCGATCGAATCGCTCAATGCTCAACTGCGTAAAGCTACTCGTAACTGGGGGCAATTCCCGAACGATACCGCGGCGCTGAAAACGCTGTGGCTGATGATCTGCAACATCGAGGACAAGCGCGCTGCCCAGCGAGCGAAGAAAGCGAAGCGCGCCATCGAATGCAACGGCTATATTGAAGGAGCGAAAGCCACCGGGTGGAAACAAGCCATCAACCAACTAGCCGTGGCTTACCCCGACCGATTCGCGGACTACTTGTAAACCAAGCCCCCCGCACACAAACAATCGGACACTCGGGGATGCGGACGTTTTGTTAGACACTTTCAACCTCACGCTACCGCAGCCATGCGATAACGCGCGATACTCATACCATTGAGACTAACTTTAATGCGATGATTGTTATAAAACTCGATATAAGCAGCAATGGCATCGTCAAGCTCTTGGATTGTCTGCCACCTCTTGCCGTAATACATCTCATTTTTCATCCGCCCGAAAAACCCCTCGCATGCCGCATTGTCAGGACTACACCCCTTTTTCGACATCGAACGAACGATGCCATATTTCGCAGTCAGACTATGCCAACTCCGACCACGGTAATGCACACCACGATCTGAATGAATCACTAATGAACCATCCGGTGGAAGACCCTCAGCATCAATAGCGGCCTGCAGCGTAGATTCTGCTAACTCCATAGTGGGATTCACACTCGTCTTAGCAGCAACGACTTTGCCATCGAAACAATCAATAATCACAGACAAATACACCCGCCCCTCATTCGCAGCGAAAACACTAATATCAGTCAGCCACAACGTATTCGCAGCAGTGGCATGAAAACAACGGTTGACCAGGTTCGGCGGAGCCGGAGAAATTTCTCCTTGATAACTGGAATATTTCACCTTCCGCTTCGGAAACCGCACCGTAATTGCTTCTTCGCGCATGAGCCTGCGAACTACTTTTTCACTGATAGTTATGCCTAAATGTCGTAATTGCCACCAGATACGGCGATAACCATAGGTATTATGTGAATCAGAACTGATGCGGTGCACCATGCTGCGAATAGCTGCGTGCTTATCAGGCATGCGTCGTTTTTTCAGGTGGTAATAGAAACTGGATGCAGCAAGACCACTAGCAGCGAGCAGCATTGCTAATGGAAACGTGCTACGCAAAGCGTCAACCACGTCGGTTTTGTGCTTATTACTCAGCTGACCGGGGATGACGCTTACGTCTTTTTTTATAATTTCCAGCTCCTTTTCCAACACGGCTTTTTCTACCAGCAGCGTGGCCATCTGCTGTTTTAACTGTGTTGGATTATCCGGCAATGATTTTTCTAGTGCTGCTTTAGTAGGGATGCGGCCATGGCCTGCGCGTTCTTTTTTCGACATCAAGCCCCATTGTCCTTCCTCACGGTAGCGTTGCGCCCAAGCATAGACGCTGGCGTGAGTGTGCAGGCAGCATTCCTGGGCAATATCAGCTGGTCGCCAACCATTGTGGAAAAGTTCTACTGCGCGAAGTTTGACTTCGTATGGGTAGTGGGTCAGGGTTTTGGCTTGTTTACGTGGTTGTGGTGGGGTTTTGGGCTCGCGTAGCCATTTATACAGGGTCCATCTGCCTGGGTAGCCGAGTTCGCGGACTGTTTTAGTCACTGATTGTGTGCGTTTGTAGACCCGCAGTGCTGTGCGCTTCTGCGTGTTGGTGTAGGAACGGTTCATAATGGAATCCTCCAAGATTCCGTCCGCATCCCCTTTTGACCCTTAAGCCAAAATCGTTTAACGGGAAAACGAGAAAAGCTCCCCATTCCAATGGAGTGGGGAGCTTACGTTGTTCTATTTAGAGCGGGAGTATATCCTCCGGTTTTATACCACCACCGAGAAGGTTCTCTAAGAAATTGAAGAACGAGTCGAAGAGGTTATCAACGACGTGCAGGAGGTCTAAACCGAGGCTTGACAAAGAAGACACAGTTGCACCTTTCTTTTTTTGGGGATGTGTTCAAACCGGATTGTTTGAATTTATTTCAGTATAGGCATGGCTCGGGGATCGTGTCAAACTATTTCTTACCCTAGATTAAATTTATATCGACTACCCGTCCATGGGTGCTGATCCTCTCGGAAGGGGCAAGGAATGGGTGCGGGGGGTATGGCGGCTGTTTACCCCCGTAGGGGTCTTGAACGATGCTGCCGCAGCTGTCAATGCCGCAACCCCAGCAGAAGCTGAGGCGCTCATCAAAGAGCTTGACAAGATCGACCCCTAGGGCTTCTTGCCCCAAGAGTCCGAAGATCTCAAAAAAGCCGTTGAGGCCAAAAAATACGAAATCGTCAAGGCTAAAGCCGAAAAGCTGCTCCAAGAAAAAGCAGACCAAGACAAAAGATCAAGAAACACGCGTTAATGCCGCCGAAGCCGCATACCAAAAAGAGTACGACAAGCTAGCAGAGCAAGCTAAGCACGAAACCGAAGAAGAAGCAGAAGACAAAGCACGCCTCGAACGCGAAGAAGCCCAGCGCCAAGCCGAACTGGAAAAGCTGAACACGCCAGCGCCACAGCCACAGCCTGAGCCAACACCAGCTCCAGCACCACAGGCTCAATCACCAGTCGTGCCACAAGAAAGGGGCTCCTCCGTCGGCGACTTCATCGCAGGTATCTTGGCCATCGTCGCAGGTGCGCTCACTCCCATGAGCATCGGCACCACCGCCAACACCTTCCTCAAAAACAACGGACTGCCGCACTTCTAATTCCCCGCACCGGCCAAGCAGCGTAGTTTGGCCGACCCCGCTGGTGAACGTCGATAAGCAAAACTTCACAGCACCCAACAATTACAACACTGAAGTCGCAACGTATGCTGGAGAGCATGACAAAAACAGCTATCCAGACCGTCCGACCACTCGTAGAAAAACAACGCGAGCGCATCTTCAAAGACCTCAGCGAAATTACCTCCTACAACTCAGTGCACTCCACCCCAGAATGCGCCGAAGACCACGCCGCAGCCTGCGCCTGGATCGTCAACGCACTGAAAGAAGCCGACCTCAACGTCACCGAATACCCCTATGACGGCGGCGCAACCACAGTCATCGGTACCAAAGAACCAGAAGACGGCGCACCCACCGTCCTCCTCTACTGCCACTACGACGTAGTCCCCGCCGGCGACCCAGCCGCCTGGGAAAGCGACCCCTTCACCCTCACCGAGCGCAACGGACGCTGGTACGCCCGCGGCGCAGCCGACTGCAAAGGTAACATCGCCATGCACCTCGCCGCACTCCGCGCAGTCAAAGAAGCCGGCGGCACCAAACTCGGCATCAAATTCCTCGTCGAAGGATCCGAAGAACAAGGCGGCGCAGAACTCTCCGACCTCATCAAAAAGCACCCAGAACTCTTCGACACCGACGTCATCCTCATCGCCGACTCCGGCAACCAAGCCGTCGGCATCCCCACAATGACCACCACCCTCCGCGGCGGCGCACGCGTCACCGTCACCCTCCGCACCCTCGAATCCGGCGTACACTCCGGCGCATTCGGCGGCGCAGCACCAGACGCAACCGCAGCACTCATCCGACTCCTCGACACCCTCAAAGACGAACACGGCCGCACCACCATCGACGGCGTCGACTGCACTGCCCACTGGGAAGGCGGCACCTACGACCGCGAAGCCTTCAAAAAAGACGCAACCATGCTTGAAGGCACCACCATCATGGGCACCGAAAACGACAACCCAGCCGACATGGTCTGGGCTCGCCCAGCAATCTCCATCATCGGCTTCACCTCCACCCCAGTCGACCACGCCATTAACGCCGTCCCACCAGTAGCATCTGCATGCCTCAACCTGCGTATTCCACCAAAAATGGACGCCAACGAAGTAGCAAATGCACTCGTCGAACACCTCAAAAACCACGTCCCATGGGGCGCACACATCGACGTCACCTACGACGACGCCAACCAACCCTTCTCCGCCAAACTCGATGGCCCCGCCATGCAACTATTCAACAGCTGCCTCGCCGGCGCATACGGCCAAGACGACACCGTCAAAATCGGCTCCGGCGGATCCATCCCACTGTGCTCCGAACTCCTCGAAGTAGTCCCACGCGCAGAACTCGCTCTCTTCGGCGTAGAAGACCCACAAGCCACCATCCACTCTCCCAACGAATCCGTTGACCCCAACGAAATCCGCGACATCGCCGTCGCAGAAGCAGCCTTCCTGCTCAGCTACGGCAAGTAGCGCGCGGGGCTTGGTGCCTGGTGGCCTAGCGTAAGCACAGTTTGTACCCAAAGCCTGCATTTCCGCAGGAAGGCCCCTTGGGAAACGTCGTTAAGGCGCAAAAATTGCTCACCGCGGCCACCACCCCTGCGCCGCGTTTTCTCCATCCGTGCAAAAATCCTGTTTTAATGGTCGGTATGAAAAGTGCACCCTCAATCACCGCCATGTTCACTGCGTTGTTTGCGTGGTTTTTGGTGCAACAGTCATCGTTGGGCTCCAACCGGCGCTTTAGCGAATGGTTCCCGCCGCTCGACCTAGCCATCTACAAGAAGGCCGGCCTGGTGCTCGACCGCGGCGGGCACCTCTACGACCGCGTGTTTTACCACGACCTCGGTTTTACCTACACCCCATTTGCTGGCTTGATCTTTAAGTTCTTGTCCCGCATGGATGACAACATGCTGACCGTCGTGTGGCAAAGTGCGAACTTTGTGGCCCTTCTCGCGGTCATCCTGATGATCTTCGCGCGCAAGGAGCTCACCGCCGGTGGCGTGATCGCCGCAATCGCCATGGCCGCAGGCTTTATGACTCTGATCGAGATCCGCGATAGCTTCTTCTACGGGCAGATCAACCTGCTGCTCATGTTCCTCGTGGCCATGGACTTCCTGCCGCACAAGCGCACCGGCATCGGAATCGGGCTTGCTGCGGGTATCAAACTCACCCCCGCGATCTTCATTGTGGTGCTGCTGGTTCAACGACGCTGGTGGTCGGCGGCAAGCGCGGTGGTCACCTTCGCGGCGACGGTCGCTGCGGGCGTGTGGGTACCAGACGCGTGGGATTTCTGGACCAAGAAGATTTTTGATTCCTCCCGCGTGGGCACCCAGACCAACCCTGGTGCGCAGTCGCTTCGTGCGGTGCTCGTGCGTCTCGACGCCGAACAGTACTGGATTCCCGCCATCATCGCCGTCCTCCTCGTGGCCGGCTTCGGATTCTGGCGGGCGCGCAACAACCCCACCATGTCGCTGGCCCTAGGTGGCATTACCGCCTGCTTGGTGTCGCCGTTTAGCTGGTACCACCACTGGGTGTGGGTCGTGCCGGCGGTTGTGGCTATCTTCATAGCCATGGACTTCTCGCACTGGGCGCTCGCCCAGCTCGGCGCAGTGGCAGCCGCCGTAATCTCAGTGGCGATGTTCTCCCCGCACCTGCTGTTTTTCCACGACTGGTTCAAAGACTGGTTCTGCGTATCGGGCTTGGTGTTCATCGTAGGCTATGCAATCATCAGCCCGATCGCGGGTTACATCTCGTCGAGGACGGCGTCGACAACCGGCAACCAAGAACCTGTTTCTTTGTAAATAGTGCGCTGGCGCTGGTAGCTGGCACCCGCCTCGCAAATAGTGAGCACGCCTTGGAGTTCGTCGTAGCAGCCGAGCTCACGGGCAAGCGGGCTAAGGCGCTCCACCAGTGCGCGTAGCTCATCGGTAACCCATGCCTCGTCGGTGTCACGGGAGATGATGATCTCCGCGTCCATGCCATAGCGAGCAGCACGCCACTTGTTCTCGGCAACATGCCAATCCTGCAAGGTAGGCAGTTCCTCGCCGCGGTCGAGTTTCCGCTCAAGGTCCACGATCAGGCAGTACGTCAGTGCTACGGCTGCGGAAAGTTCACGCAGGTTGGTGGAGTCGCAAATACGGACCTCCACAGTGCCATAGTGGGTGGGGCGAATATCAAAATGCATAGAACCGGTGTGGTTAATCACGCCGGACTTATTCTGATCCGCCATGTAGGACTCCCACTTATCCCAGCTCTGGAACTGGTAGGGCAGGCCTGCCGTCGGCAGCTGCTGGTACAACATGGTGCGGTTAGAGGCATAGCCGGTATCAATGCCATCCCACCCTGGAGAGGAGGCTGTTAAAGCCAACAGGTGGGGGTAGTAGGTGAGCATGGCGTTGATGATGGGCCACACACGATCCTTGCTGGAAATACCCACATGGATATGGATACCCCAGATCAGCATCTGGTTACCCCAGTACTGGGTACGCTCGATGATCTCGTTGTAGTGGCCTTTTTCGCTGACTGGCTGCTTGCGGAAGTCCGAGAAGGGGTGCGAGCCCGCAGCCCACACCTTTAAACCCATGTCGGCTGCAATGGCTTTGACTTCCTCAATGCCCTCGCGCAGCTCCTCAATGGCTTCTGGGACGGTGCTGCATACCGACGTCACCAGCTCCACTGTGTTAGCAAGGAACTCGCGTTCCAAATGTGTTGTGGCTTTCTCAATTACCTCGTGTCCACGGGGCACAAGGTCACGTGAGTGCGGGTCGGCCAGCGCTACTTCCCATTCGACGCCTAGGGTTGGGGGCGAGGGCGGAAATATCATTGGACTGTAACCACTACGATGTCGGGATTGTCATGCTGTGCGATAACCGCATGCAGCTGATCTGCAATCTTTTGAGCCTGTGCTTGGTGGCCAGCTGGGTAGAACACGGTCGTTTCTGGAACAACCGCGTCTGGAAGGTTGCCAACCTCGACCACATCTATGCCGTGGCTGCGGAGGGTATCAGCAACCTGGGCAGCAAGGCCTTGCACTGTGGAGTTGTTGAGCACGCGAACCGGCACAGGGCGCTCAGCAGCAGGTTTATCAGCTGCAGGTTTATCAGCAGGCTTGTCGGCTGGGGCCTTTTCGGCCGGCGCAGCGGATTCGCCCGGCGCGTCGGAGGCGGCAGGAGTATCAGACGCAGCTGGTGCCTGCGGTGCGGACTTCTCCGCGGGGGTTTGCTCGGATGCCTCGGCAGTGCTGGTTTTTGGTGCACTAGAAGAGTTATCAGAGGTGACTGAGTAGACTCCCCACGCGCCGAGCATGAGGGCGACGGCGATGAGGATCATGGCAATTCCACGCAACGGCAGTTGTTTCACAAGGTTCAAGTCTAGCGTGTGTCCCTGCGGCGGCGGAGTCGTGCCGTTAATAGTGGGTACTCGGCGATCACAGTGGGGTCGTCGATAGCTACGTTGAGCGCCTGATAATAACGCACCGGCGTAAGCCCAAGTTCGCGGATGGCTTCCTCTTTGGCACCGAGGCTGCGCGGGGCTTTTTCTTCGAATGCGAGCAAGTCAAGATAATCTATAGGCATGATTCGTCCGATCGTTATTTGTGGAGATCCCGTCCTCCATAACCCTACTGCCCCCGTGAGCGACCCAGCAGAAGTCCAAGACCTCATTGCAGACATGTATGAAACCATGGAAGCAGCTCGTGGTGTAGGTCTTGCCGCCAACCAAGTTGGCGTTGGCTTGCGGCTTTTCGTGTTCAACTGCCCTGACGACGAGGGCCACTTCCACCGCGGTTGTGTGATCAACCCCGTGCTGGAAACCTCGGAAATCCCCGAAACCATGCCTGCCGACGACGGCAGCGACGATGAAGGCTGCCTCTCCGTCCCAGGTGAAGGCTTCCCCACCGGACGCGCCGACTGGGCACGCGTGACCGGCCTGGAAGCCGACGGCACCCCCGTGGTTTACGAAGGCACCGGATTCCTCGCCCGCTGCTTCCAGCACGAAGTGGGCCACCTCGACGGCTTCCTCTACACCGACACCCTGATCGGCCGGTGGAAGCGCCAAGCTAAAAAAGCCATCAAACGCAACGGTTGGACTGCGGGTATGACCTGGATGCCGGGGGTGGACCCTGATCCGTTCCACTAAATTCCGCACCGGTCCGGTGCAGGTCGGCGACCGCATTGTGGTCCGCCAAGAGGAATTTGACACCATTGGGCACGTTTTAAACGTCGATCCGCTGATCGTGCGCCCGCACGCACGCGGCGGTTTGCCGTCGAACGCCGAGCCTGTGCGCATTGACAATCCGCTCATGATTAAGCGGCTCAGTCCGCGCACCGTGCGCAACGCAGACATCCGTGCCATCGAAGTAGCCACCGCCAAAGCTTTCCCAGGTATCGAGCACACGTGGTGTGGGCAGTGGCTGCTGCGTGCCGGCGACGGTGTCACCGAGCGTTCCAACTCAGCAGCCCCCTTGGGCCCACAAGCCCTGTTTACACCCGTGCCCTACGAGGAAATCAAGGAATTCTACCGCCGGCACAACCTGCCAGCGCTGATCTTGGTGCCGGAAAGAATCGCCCCTGCGATCCCAGGCGACGGCCCCGAGATCATCGTGATGACGCACCCCCTAGACAGCGTTGCCGAAATTGACGACGTCCACGCGGAATTCCTCGACCAACCCGACGACGATTGGCTCGAGCTCTACCACTTCCGCGGCAAAGCCCTGCCCCGCCACGCACTTGAACTATTGCGCACAACTATCGACGGCCGCATGTGCTTCGGCAGAATCAAACGCGACGGGAAAACCGTGGCTATTACCCGCGGCACCATCACCGACAGCTACCTCGGTTACTCCGCGGTGGAAGTAGCACCGGAGTATCGTCGACAAGGCCTTGCTACCGAACTCGGCGCGGCCATGCTCGCATGGGGTAAAGCCCACGGCGCACACACCGCATACCTGCAGGTCATTGAGAGCAATGCCGCCGGAATTGGGTTGTACCACAAATTAGGGTTCGTGGAACATCATCGTCACAAGTACGTGCGGGTATCCTAGCAACATGCGCATTGCCAACTGGAACGTAAACTCCGCCCGCGCGCGAGTAGACCGAATACAGGACTTCCTCGAACGTCACGACATTGACGTCCTTGCCATGCAAGAAACCAAATGCCGTGACGATCAATTCCCCGAATTCAAAGGATACGAAGCCGCCCACTTTGGCATCAACCAATGGAACGGCGTAGCCATCCTCTCCCGAGTTGGCATCGACGATGTGCTCACCAGTTTTGGGCAACCCAACTATGAGGAATTCGAACCACGTTCCATCGGGGCTATCTGCGGCGGTGTACGCGTGTGGAGCCTCTACGTACCCAACGGCCGCGAAATCGCCCACCCCCACTACGACTACAAACTACGCTGGCTCTACGCCCTCCAAAATCATGGCGTCACCGGTAGCACCGTTTGGTGCGGCGACTTCAACATCGCCCCCACCGACGACGACGTCTGGGACATCGACTTCTTCCAAGGCAAAACCCACGTCACCGAACCCGAGCGCCAAGCCTTCGAAGCACTGACCGACATCATGCCGATCACCTCCCCCGAGGGCTACACCTACTGGGACTACACCGCTGGCCGATTCCCTAAAAACCAAGGAATGCGCATCGACTTCCAGCTCTCCAACATGACACCTACCGGCGGATTCATTGACGTCGAAGAGCGCAAGGGCAAGGGGGCTTCCGATCATGCCCCAGTGGTGGTGGACTATTGATAGATTGGCAAACAGCTGGCCTGATCATCGACTACGCCATCAAAATCGTAGCCATCGGATTCGTTCCTGAAGGCCGTCGTCCCTCCAGCTCCACCGCATGGCTCCTCGCCATTTTGTTGCTCCCCTTTGTAGGCCTACCCCTCTTCTTGTTGATGGGCAGCCCCTACATCAACCGACGTCGACACGACGTTCAACGCCGAGCCTTCCAAATGATCAGGGAGCGCCAATCCCACGTACCCGATTACCCGCCAGACACCGTCCAAAGCCCCGAGTTGACCTCCATGATTCGCATGAACCGTCGGCTCACCGCCATGACGGCCACCACCGGATCAGTCAAGCTGCACTCCGACTACGAAGAAACCATCCAAACGATGGCCGATGCCGTAGACCAAGCACGCGACTACGTCCACGTACAGATCTACATCGTTGCTTGGGACGACACCACCGACGTGTTCTTCCGCGCCCTTGAACGCGCAGTCCAACGCGGCGTAGAAGTCCGCCTCCTTTTCGACCAAGTAGGCAGCTGGAAATACCCAGGCTACCGCAGCCTCGGCAAACGCCTCACCGCCATCGGAGTGGACTTCCACCTCATGCTGCCCCTGCAACCCTTCCGCTGGCGCTTCCGCCGCCCCGACCTGCGCAATCACCGCAAACTCCTCATTATCGACGGCCAACGCGGCTTCCTCGGCTCCCAAAACATGATTGCCTCGCACTACACCCCACGCAATCGCTCCAAAGGCCGCCACTGGATCGACGTCATGGTAGAACTCGAAGGCCCCATCGTGGCCTCCATGAACACCGTCTTTGTTGTCGACTGGTCCCAAGAAAGCCACATCGTCCCAGAATTCGAAGTACCCCCGGCCGACCACGGCGACGTAATGCAGATCGTCCCCTCCGGCCCAGGATTTAGCACCGAACCAAACCTCCGGCTGTTCAACGAAATGATCCACCACGCCAAAAACCAGCTGATCATGTGCAGCCCCTACTTCATTCCCGACGAATCCATGCTCGAAGCAGTCACCTCCGCCTGCTACCGCGGAGTCCGCGTAGAACTCCTCGTCAGCGAACAAGCCGACCAATTCACGGTCGACCATGCCCAATCCAGCTACTACCAAGCACTCCTCGAAGCCGGCGTGCACATCTACCGCTACCACGCCCCCGCCGTGCTCCACAGCAAGTTCCTCATCGCAGACCCCCACGGCGTGGCCGTCTCCGTGATGGGTTCCTCCAACATGGACATGCGCAGCTTCGGCCTCAACTACGAAGTCTCCCTCATGACACTCCAAGGCCAACTCACCCACCTGCTCTACGAACTAGCCGAAACCTACAAAGAAAACTCCACCGAACTCACCCTCGAAGAATGGAACCAGCGCGGATTCGTCCGCCGCTACGTAGACAACATCATGAAACTGACCTCAGCGCTGCAATAACCGCTGGCTAGACAAAGAAATCGGTCCGGCGAGTTAGATAAATTGGCTCTTCCGGTTTTAGAATGCATTGATTAGTTCGCCGGGGGTTCGGGCATGGCACAAGATACTAGGGTCCTTGGCTTTGTAGGAAAAAAGGGTGTCTAAACCATCCGTACAAAACCAAGAACCTATTATGCAGCCCAACGGAAATGCCATCGTCGATACCATCTACCGCACCGCAGAACTAGGAGAAACTATTACCAGGGCCACAGAACACGGTGATAGTTACCATCATCGAAGCCGAGCCCATCAATGAATACCCCACGTGCGGGCAGCCTAAAGTAATCCGCGACCACGTCATCCGCAGCCTAGTCAATCTACCCATCATCAGCTACCCAACCCGCCTTTATGTGCGCCTTCCACACTACCGGTGCACCAACAAGCACTACTTACAAAAAGATCTTCCGCACTGGCCTTACCTACGCGCCCGACAATTCAACGACCACGGACAAGGTGACCCACTGAATCCCGCAACGCCTTGGCCTTAGCCGCTGTCCGCGACGTGATCTACAACGACAAGCACTACCTCAACGGGGTCAAGATCATCGGTGTTGATGAGCATCGCTGGTCGCACAACCGACACACATGGCGCGATGGAAACGTCATCCGCCCCACCCAGCTTCTTGACGTTGCCCCAGGAAGAAACACTGACGCGTTTGCGGACATGGCTGAATAATCAAAGCGAAGTTTCATAATCAGGTCAAAATCACCAGCATGGACAGCTTCCAAGGCTATGCCACCGCCGCTGGCGACGTCATTTTCAACACCACCTAAGTCATAGACCTATTCCACGTTGTACGCCTAGCCGGTGCAAGCTCACCACGTGCCGCACCAAGCTTTAGTGAGAAACAACAGGCCGGCGTGGCCGGGAGCAAAGACCTGCTCTACCGCAACCGGACAACACTGTTGACCACCCATGCACCTGCTGACTGACAAGCCCCGTAGGAGGCTTGAAAAACTGTTTGACTTCGACGACGGCTACGCGCCGCTACAACAGACCTGGTACTACTACCAACAAGCAAGCAGCTAACAAAGCCATGAGCATGCTCATTGACACGTTTGTTGGTATGAAAGACGCTAGGATCGCTGAGATCGCGCAGTTGGGTAGGATCATGAACAAGTGCTGCAAGGACATCTTCGTCTGCTTCGACCACTACATTTTGTGGTGCCTGATTCACGCCGTCAACATGCGACACATAATCAGTGCACTCTAAAACCGGAAGAGCTACTAAACGGGGGTATTTCGAAGGATTTTTCTCGGCACTTCACACCAAATCGCAAGAAAACCGGTCGTTTGGGCAGATTTGGTGTGAAGTGCCGTCTTTTTCGGGGGTGAGCGGGGGTGGCGCGCCCACCAACGCCCACCAACGCCAGCCAAGCCCAGCCAAGTCATGGTTGTGGAAAACGTCCTACTCCGCGTAGTGCCACGCCCGAACCCCCGGCGAACTAATCAATGCACTCTAAAACCGGAAGAGCCGATAAACTCGCCGGACCGATTTTCGCTGTGCGGGTACTAGGAGAAACCCTGCCTAAGCGTCGCGCTTATTTAGGATGAACACGCCGATCACCCAGATGGCGATGGCCCATACTGCGAAGTACACGCCGCTTTCTTGCCAGCTCCACACGGTGTCGGATTGGGTGAGGAAGGCATTCATGTTGGTGATCGGCCCGTATTTCATGGCGTCGCCAACCTTGGGGAGCAAAGCCAGCAGGCTTTCCAGTGCGAGGATCCACAGCAACATGATGGTGGTAGCACCTGCGGTCTGGCGGACTATGTAGGCAATACCTTGGGCCATGGTGACCAGCAGGACGGCAACCAAGGGGTAGATCCACATGAGTCGCAGGGCGTTGTCGTCGTGCCAGACGTTGAGGGTTTTGCTAGCTACGCTGCCGCCCATCCATTTAGCCACGTAGTAGCTCAGCACCACGGTGCCCCATGTCAGGAGCGCACCGAAGACGGCGAACATCCACTTGGCTACTGCTACTACTGTGCGGTTCGGGGTAGCTAGGAAAGTAACTGTTTGGTAGTTGTGGCGGTATTCGCTGGTTACGAGCATGATCGCTTGGACGCAGAGCACGAGGAAGCTCAGCCCTTGGATTCCCATGACGGCAGAGGCCGCGTAGATAACGGGAATACCTAGTGGTCCTGGGGCCACGTTGTAGTGGAAGAGCGCGGAGAATCCGACGCCGAAGATGATGAACAATGCGGTTGTCCACCAAAATGCTTTCGTGGTGATGAGTTTTGTCCACTCAGTCCTTACTGCCATATTGCACCGCCCCGCTGGTCATTTCCATGAATGCATCTTCTAGGGATGCCTGTTGTTGAGTGAGAAGTTGCAGGGCTACGCCTGCTTCGAAGGCCAGCTTGCCGACGCGTTCCGGAGAAGCGTTGACCTCCAGCGCACCGTTGTTTTCTGTTACTTGAAAGCCCTCGGCGTTTAAGGCTGCTGCTAGTTGTGGTGCGGCAGGTTTTACCAAGGTGGTGTTGCGTGAGTGCGCCTGGATGAATTCCGCTGTGGAGCAGGAGGCAACGAGTTTGCCGCGGCCGATGACCACGAGATGGTCTGCGGTTTGGGCCATTTCTGCGAGCAGGTGGGAGCTGACCAAGATGGTGCGGCCTTCTGCTGCTAGGCGGCGTAAGAAGTCGCGAACCCAGCGGATGCCTTCGGGGTCGAGTCCGTTGACGGGCTCGTCAAGAATAATGACTTGGGGGTCCCCCAAAAGGGCTGCGGCAAGGCCGAGTCGCTGGCCCATGCCGAGGGAGAAGCCACCGGCCTTCTTCTTGGCCACTGAGGTAAGGCCAACAAGGGCGAGGACTTCGTCGACACGCGAGGCAGGTATGTCATTGGATTGGGCGAGCCACAGGAGGTGGTTGCGTGCACTGCGGTTGGGGTGCACAGCTTTGGCGTCGAGAAGCGCTCCGACGTGGATTAATGGCTTTTTCAGGTTGCGATAATTCACCCCACCGATCGTGGCTGTGCCCGAGGTCGGTGTGTCTAATCCGAGGATCATGCGCATGGTTGTGGACTTGCCGGCACCGTTGGGACCAAGGAACCCCGTGACGATACCCGGCGAGACGTCAAACGTCAGGTCATCAACCGCGCGCACCTTCCCATACTCTTTGGTTAACCCGCGTACTTCAATCATGCGTTCTATAGTGCCACAGTGTAGGTTAAACACAATGAACGACCAATGGCTTGACGTGCAGAGTCGGTCACGCCTGAGCGCCTTCTGGCACGACTCGGTTACCTACCCCATCATGTGGTCGAAGAAACTGCTGCGGTTTCTGGCCACCACACCCGGCAAGATGACCACCCTCGTGGTCGTGCTGTCCGTCGTGCTGCTTTCTGCAGGGTTATCCATGGCACAAAGCTCCGCACAACGCCACGCAGACTTGAACACCCTCATTGGGCACACCGAGCCAGTTGCCAACATTGCACAGGACCTCTACTCTTCGCTGTCGTTGGCGGACACAGAGGCGTCGGCAAGCTTTGTGCGCGGCACCAACGATAACTACGTGGAATACATCCAAAAAGCCGCCCTCTTGGTCACCCAAACCGACGGCGATATCGCCAACATCGCCACTCAACTCCCCGTGTACACAGGGCTGGTAGAAACCGCGCGGGCCAACAACCGCCAAGGCCATCCCGTGGGCGTGGCCTACATGTCTGAGGCCAGCACTCTCATGCAAGAAAGTATCCTGCCCGCCGCCTCCCAGATCTATCTCAGCGCAGCCGAGCAAGTCTCCACAGCACAACGCAACCTCGCCCGCCCCCAAATCCCACTCATCGGGATCGTCGTTGCTTTGGTGCTCCTTGTTGTTGGGCAAATTTGGCTCGCACACGTGACCCGCCGACGATTCAACGCCTGGTTTTTGCTGGCCACCGTCCTCATGCTGGTATCCACCACGTGGGTGGGCACCACCAACTGGCTCAATTACCGCGCAGGCTCCGTGGCCTACGAACAAGCAGCCGAGCCGCTAGAGCTCCTCACCGAAGCACGTATCCACGCCCAGCGGGCGCGTACCGACGAAACCCTCGCCCTGGTGTGGCGACAATCGCTAGAAAACTCCAACCACACCTTTAGCACCACGTTAAAACGAGTGGACAAAGCACTGAGCAAGCCGGGCCTTGACCCCGCCGAGGTTGCCGCTGCCCGCAATGCCATGAACACATGGCGTGCCAGCCACGAAAAACTGACCAACTTTCTTAACTCCGGCCGCTACGAGGACGCACTACAGCTAACCGTAGAAAGCCCTAGTGCCTTCACTAACCTCGACGCAGCACTCGACTCGCTTATCGACTCCACCCGAGTACGACTGCGCGCCGAGATCCGCGGCGTGGATACCGCACAAGTCAACGTAGTTATCGGCCTGACCATCGCCGCCGTACTAGCCCTTTGGCTGGGAATCCGGCCCCGACTTCAGGAGTATCTGTGAAACACCGTGCACTTTTGACCGCCACCGCAGCTACTGCGGCGCTGTGCCTGAGCAGTTGTGCACAATCAGTCCCGCCAGTCGAACTGGCAAACATCCCACCGCTGCCACTCCCCGCCGGCGCCACCGTAGGGCCTCCTGCCAGCGGCACAATCCAAACAGACAACCTACTGGGATCCCTACGCCCCAACGGCGACGACGTACCCCAAGTGCGCCAGCGCGGCTACCTGATCGTGGGTATCGACCAATCTCAAAACCTCTTGAGCTTCCGCGACACCGACGGCGAACTCAAAGGCTTCGAGATTGACCTCGCCCGCGAAGTTGCACGCGACATATTTGGCGAACCCAAAATTGACTTCCGCTACGTAGACTCCACCTCATGGGTCAAAGCCCTCGAAGACGGACAAGTGGATATGGTGCTGCGCTCCATCTCGGTCACCCGCGAACGCCAAGACCAAGTGTTCTTTTCCACCCCGTATTTCTCTGGCGAAACTCGCATTCTTACTCAAAAAGACTCCGACATCCACGGTGCGGAGGATCTTAAAGGAACAGTCTGCGTGACCAACCTGTCCACCGGTTCCAAACGCCTAGGTATCATTGCACCCAATGCCACCATGCTCGCCGTGCGCAACTCCGCGGATTGCCTGCTTGCGCTCCAACAAAACCACGCCGACGCAGTGATCTCTGACGATGCGATTCTTTCCGGCATGATCGCCCAAGATCCCTTTACGCGCATTGTAGGTGACCCCATTGCTACCGAACAATATGCAGTAGCTTTTGCCAAACCACGCACGGGACGCGACACCGCCCCGATGATTCGCCAAGTAAACTCCACCTTTGAACGGATTTTCCGCGACGGCACGTGGACGCGCACCTACAATCACTGGTTCGGTGCCTACCTTGCACCACAAGACCATCCGGCTTTGCGCTATCGGGAGGAACGATGAACGAGACTGAGGCAGTCCCCTTCGACCCCTTTGCAGATGATACCGACGATGACATGGACGAGCTGCTCAGCGATCTTGACCAACTCCGTATGGACGTAGGGCAGCGCTCCCGCGAAGAAGCAATCTCAACATTCCGATCCCGTCGCGGCGCCAACCGCACCTCGCGCACCGTGGCCAACGGCATGGTTACCCTGCCGTTTATCCCCGTGCGCCCCGTCGGTGAAGTACTCAAATCCGAAGAATACATCGCAAGCGTTGGCGACGAACCAGCCCTCAAACCAAGTGATGTTCTAGCTGGCCAGTACGAAGTCGCAGGTGTAATCGCCCACGGCGGCATGGGGTGGATCTACCTCGCCCACGACCGCAATGTTTCCGGCCGCATGGTGGTGCTCAAAGGCCTGCGCGACAAAGCGAAACCCCAAGACTATGGGGCCGCAGTAGCCGAGAAGGAATTCCTAGCAGACATCACCCACCCGGGGATTGTGAAGTCCTACAACTTTATCGACGACCTCATCGTGATGGAATACGTCGAAGGCCCAGCGCTGCGCGGACCTATGACTATCGACCTTGCCATCGGCTACATCCTCGAAGTCCTGCCGGCGCTGGACTACCTGCATTCTCGTGGCGTGGTGTACAACGACCTCAAACCAGACAACATCATTATCTCCGAGGACCAAGTCAAGCTCATCGACCTTGGTGCAGTATCCGGTATCGGTGCGTTTGGGTACATCTATGGCACCAAGGGCTACCAGGCGCCAGAGGTGGCCAACGATGGGCCGTCGATAGCCAGCGACATTTACACCATTGGCCGCACGCTTGCCGACCTCACCATCGACCTCAACGACGGTGCCGGCGGGAAAAAAGACCTACCCACCGCCGACGAGGAACCCCTGTTTGCTCAGAATCTTTCCTTCTACCGGCTGGTGCGCCGCTGCACGCGCAGCGATCCCGCGAAGCGTTTTAGCAGCGTGCGGGAGCTAGAAACCCAGCTTTACGGGGTACTGCGTGAATATTTGGCCGTGCATAAAAGCCAGCAGTTCCCCGCACAACACTCTTTGTACTCACCGCAGCGTTCCACCTTTGGCACCAAACACATGGTGTTTCGCACGGATCAGCTTATCGACGGCATCGAGCGCAACGTCCGCATCACCTCCGAGGAGGTCAACGCCGCCCTCCCCGTGCCGCTGCTCGACCGCCAAGACCCAGGAGCGATCCTGATTTCGGGCTCCTCCTACACCGAGCCCTCCGAGGCCTTACAAACCATGCGCGAGGCCATGACGCAGGAAAAATTCAGCGGCTCGGTGGAAATCCCGCTGGGAATCGTGCGCGCACTGCTCGACCTCGGCTTTACCGAAGAGGCCGCCTCCTGGCTCGAAGAGCTTGTCCCCCGCCTAGGCAACGAGTGGCGGCACCAATGGTATTCCGGTGTCACCTCATTGCTTCTCGACGACTACCTCACCGCCCAACAGCACTTCAACGAGGTATACAACATCCTGCCTGGAGAGTCGGCACCCAAACTTGCCCGAGCCGCCGTCTGCGAAATGTTGTTGCAAGAAAAGGGCCTTGACTCCACAGCGCTGCTCGCTCCAGAAGTAACAGTCGCCGCCGCAGACATCAAAGGCGAAGGCATGAGCAACATCTGGCGCGAGCTTACCAGTGATCCCGCCACACTGCGCTTTAAGGCGATCTACCTCTATGCCCTTGTGTGGCGCACCAACCCCACCACGGTGTCTTCGGCCTTTGGGCTGGCACGCCAGTTGGCTGCGGAAAACCAGATTGATTTGGCCGTAGCGACCCTCGACCGTGTGCCCCAAAACTCCACGCACCGTCGCATGGCAGAGCTCACCGCAATCTTGCATTTGCTAGGTGATTTGAGTGAAGCCCGCATTCGTCGGGCAGCGCGTCGCCTTGAGGCGATCCCCACCAATGAGCCGCGCTTTTTGCAGATCCAGATCGCGATTATGAACGCCGCTTTGCAGTGGTTACGCACCGGCGGCGATGCTACCAACGACCCGATCTTTGAGTACCCCTTTACACAGCGGGGTCTGCGCTGCGGGCTGTCTGCCGCACTCCGGCAACTCGCCCGCAGCGCCCCCAGCTCGCATCGCTACGCGCTTGTCGACGTAGCTAACCAGGTCCGCCCCATGACCTGGTTCTAAGGCCTAACGCCCTTACCGGCTTATTCGCCGGCGAGTGCCTTGGCATAGCGTGCGATAGCAAGCTCCTCGTTGGTAGGAACCACAAAGACCTTAATCGCAGAATCGTCCGTCGAAATCTCGCGTGGACCAGTATTTGGCAACGCGTTGCGCTCTGGGTCGATCTTGATGCCAAAGCCTTCGAGGTGCGAGAGAGCGTCGGCACGCACGTCCACGTCGTTCTCGCCAACACCTGCGGTAAAGGTAATAGCGTTCACGCGACCAAGGGCGATCATGTAGGAACCGATGTAGCGACGCAGCTGGTGAATGTAAATGTTGTACGCCAACCACGCGTCCTGGTCGCCGTCGTCAATCATGGTGCGCAGCTCACGGAAGTCATTAACACCCGAGATACCCTTCACACCGGACTTCTTGTTCAGCAGCTCATCGATCTCATCAATGCTCATGCCCGCCTGACGGTGAAGATGGAACACAATACCTGGGTCAATATCACCAGAACGCGTACCCATCACAAGACCAGACAATGGGGTCATGCCCATCGAGGTATCAATGGCCTTACCGCCACGGATAGCAGCACACGAAGCACCATTGCCCAAGTGCAAGGTGATCTGGTTGATCGCACCTTCAGGAAGATCCATCAGCTCAGCTACCTTGTGAGACACATACTCGTGGCTGGTGCCGTGGAAGCCATAACGACGCACACCATGATCCACAGCAGTCTTGGCGTCGATAGCGTAGATTGCTGCCGCTGGTGGCATATCGTGGAAGAAACCAGTATCAAAGACTGCGACGTGTGCCACATCCGGCAAAATCTTGCGAGCAACCTCAATGCCATCAATGTTGGCTGGGTTGTGCAGCGGAGCCAGCGGGATCAGATCGCGAACCATATCCATGATCTCATCCGTAATCACCTGCGGCTGGGAGAACAAAATACCACCATGAACAACGCGGTGACCCACAGCAATGATCTCCACATCCGTAGGACCGCACTTGTGCTCACCCATCAGGTCAAAAGCCAACGCCAAACCAGCGGAGTGATCAGGGATCGGGGCCTCGACGACGAACTTCTCACCAGCATGCTTCAGAGTCACTCGACCCTGTGGCTCACCTATCTGTTCCACCAAACCAGAGGCAAACGGATCGTCAGTGGCGTGGGCGGTAGGATCTACCAGCTGGAACTTGATGGATGAAGAACCAGAATTAAGGACGAGGACAAGCGCCATTTATTTGCCTCCTTGAATTGCAGTAATGGCCACGGTGTTCACAATGTCGGCAACGGTTGCGCCGCGAGAAAGGTCGTTCACAGGCTTGTTCAAGCCCTGCAGGATCGGGCCAACAGCAAGTGCGTGGCCGGTGCGCTGTGCAGTCTTGTAGCCGATGTTACCGGCCTCAAGATCAGGGAAAATAAAGACGTTTGCTTGGCCTGCAACCTCAGATTCTGGGGCCTTCTTAGCAGCAACAGTAGGATCGCACGCAGCATCGAACTGCAATGGGCCATCAATCTTGTACTCCGGAGCAAGCTCCTGAGCCTTCTTGGTCGCAGCAACAGCACGATCCACGTCTGGGCCAGAGCCAGAAGTACCCGTGGAGTAGGACAAGATAGCAACGCGTGGATCGATACCGAACTGCTCAGCCGTCTTTGCCGACACAGCAGCGATCTCACCGAGCTGATCTGCAGTCGGGTTAGGATTTACAGCACAGTCGCCGAAAGCCCACAGACGGCCACGCATGACCATTAAGAAGATAGAAGACACAACCGACGTACCTGGCTTAGTCTTAATGATCTGGAAACTTGGCTTAATGGTGTGCGCAGTGGTGTGTGCTGCACCCGACACCATGCCGTCGGCAAGCCCCTCATGAATCATCATGGTGGCGTAGTAGGAGATATCCTTCATCGTCTCCCGAGCCTGTTCCAGCGTCATCCCCTTAGATTTACGCAGCTCAGCGAAATCTTCCGCGAACTTCTCCGCATTGGGATCAGTCTCAGGGTTTTGCAGATGAGCAGCCGAAAGGTTTAAGCCCAGCTCCTGCGCACGCGCAGTGATAGCCTCAGGATCACCCAAAATAGTCAGCTCACAAATCTCCTGAGCAAGCAGCTGATGAGCAGCCTCCAAAATGCGATCATCGTCACCTTCTGGCAACACGATGTGCGCATTCTTCGCTTTCGCCGGCTCCAGCAGCCACGACTCAAACACCGGTGCGCTCATCACAACAGGAGCCTTAACAGCAGAAGCCTTAATGCGAGCAATGCCCTCAGCAGAAACGGCCTCATCGGCAGTAAAGACACTTGCGACAACCGCACCAAGTTCCTCGCACTCCTGCTTAGCAAGATCAATGTGCATACCAGGGGCGTCGATAAGCAGAAGAAGCGGCACGCCCAAGGCAGATGCAGCCTTAGCATCAAAGTTCACGTTTCCGGAACCAATGAACAAGCTCGGGGTAGTGGCAGGGTGGGCAGCGAGGATAGCGGCAAGATCTGGTGTCGAATCAACCAGCTGACGGACTGGGAGGCCAAGATGATCAGCGAAACCATCAACATCAAAGCCGTTGAAGTTTCGTCCAGCACGGGTAAGCAGGAACGATGGCTGCATGTGGTCAGTCACGTGGATCCTTTCAGTTGCAAAAATAATGCGCTGCACCTACATGCCCATAGTGAGACTTGCGCCACAACACATCGTTTATGTGATCGCCAGAATTCTACCCCTTTTGCCCCCGTTTTAGTGAACCGGAAAGTAGTTAGTAAAGGCTTCCCCTTGCGCGTAAACTAGAACGCCGAAACTCAATTAACCCATGTGAACGGGTTAAATTCAGAGCATTTACACCTGACCTCTATCACTAGGAATGTGACATTTATGACTGGATCTTTGCGCGTCGCCGTCATCGGCTCCGGCCCCGCAGGCATCTACGCCTCCGACCTCCTCACCAAAAACAACCCCACCACCACCATCGACCTCTACGAACGCATGCCCGCCCCCTTCGGACTCATCCGCTACGGCGTAGCCCCCGACCACCCACGCATCAAAGGCATCATCGCCTCCCTACACAACATCCTCAACAACCCCAACATCCGCCTCCTCGGCAACATCACCATCGGCACAGACCTCACCATCAACGACCTACGCCACCACTACGACGCCATCATCTTTGCCACCGGCGCCACAGCAGACCGCAACCTCACCATCCCAGGAGCAGAACTTACAGGCTCCCACGGCGCAGCAGAATTCGTCGGCTTCTACGACGGCAACCCCGACTTCCAACGCACCTGGGACCTCACCGCCACCGACGTCGCCGTCATCGGCGTCGGAAACGTCGGCCTCGATGTTGCCCGCATCCTCGCGAAAACCGCCGACGAACTCCACACCACCGAAATCCCCGACAACGTCTACCACACCCTCAAAAACAACCAAGCAACCACCATCCACGTCTTCGGCCGACGCGGACCAGCACAAGTCAAATTCAGCCCCCTCGAACTCAAAGAACTCGACCACTCCCCCACCATCGACGTCATCGTCGACCCCGAAGACATCGACTACGACGACACCTCCATCACCACACGACGCCAATCCAAATCCCAAGACCTCGTGTGCCAAACACTCGAAAACTACGCCATGCGCGAACCTACAGGAGCACCCCACAAACTCCACATCCACCTCTTCGAATCCCCCGTAGAAATCCTAGGCACCAACGGACACGTCACCGCACTACGCACCGAACGCACCGAATACGACGGCAACGGAGCAGTACGCGGCACCGGAAAATACACCGACTGGCCCATCCAAGCCGTCTACCGCGCTGTTGGCTACCGATCCGAACCCATCAACGACGTCCCCTTCGACACCACCGGCCACGTTATCCCCAACGACGGCGGACACGTCACCACACAAGACGGCACCATCATCCCAGGGCTCTACACCACCGGATGGATCAAACGCGGACCCGTAGGCCTTATCGGCAACACCAAATCCGACGCTAAAGAAACCACCGAAATGCTCATCAACGACTGGGAAACAGGACAACTTACCCCGGCGGAAAACCGCGACCCTGATGCCATCCTCGACATGTTGAAACAACGTGGCATCCCCGTAACCACCTGGGATGGATGGCACGCCCTTGATGCAGCAGAACGTGAACTCGGGCAAGCAGAAGGACGCGAACGCAAAAAAATCGTCGAATGGAACGACATGCTCCACCACGCCGCCAAGAAGGACTAACCCACCGTGCAGATCACGGTATCCCCACTGCGCGACCTCCATGCTCTGGAGGTCCATGCACTCTACAAACTGCGCGTCGACATCTTCGTCCACGAGCAGCAGTGCCCCTACGCAGAAATCGACACCACCGATGCCCTCAACACCACGCAGCACATCCTCGCGTGGAACGACAACGGTGACCTTCTTGGCTGTGCCCGTGTGTTTTCAGGTGACCACGGCACCCACATCGGTCGATTCGTCGTGATCCCTACAGCACGAAAAACGGGGATTGCACACGAGATACTCACCCGAGCCATCGAACTCGGCGGAAACTACCTCGAAGCACAATCCCCACTCGTGGGCTACTACGCCCGCTACGGATTTAGCCCCTGCGGCGCGGAATTCCTCGACGAATCAATCCCGCACACGCCCATGAAACGCTAACCCTTCAGCTCAGATACCGCTGCGCGAGCCGACTCCCGTGCCTGCTCAGCGGTATCAGCCGTAGCAAGAGCCACCGCCAACGTCTGCCCCACCACCACATTGACCTCCGGCATAGCCAACGCACGCGCAAGACCCGCACGCGGAACCTCATCAACCCCTACCTGCGACATCGCACCAGGACTCGTCAGAGTGACGTCGATAGGCAAACCCAACAGCGCACGCGCATGCAAATCAAACTGCCCAAACCGCTGCGTCGCACACGTAACAAACCCCGACAACGACGGCCCAATCGTCACATCAAAGAAATACACGTCATCCCCCTTGACAAACATCTCCACAACGAACAGCCCCCGGCAACCAATCGCATTCGTAATACGCGCAGCCACACTCCGCGCATTATCCAACGTCGCAGCACCCAACGAAAACGGCTGCATCCCCTCACTAATCGGCTCGCAATACCACGTAGCCAACTCCCCCGTCGCAGGATCCACAGAACGCACCGCAACCATGCTGATCTTGCAATCAAAATCAACAAAATTCTCCACCACACACTCACCACGCCACTGCACATCCTCCGGCGAACGCACAACCTCAACCGAATCCCCCTTCACAACACAAGGGAAACCCAACTGAGCCGCAGCAACCTCCAACTCATCCGGATTAGACGCAACCGCATAACGCGGCACCGGAAGCCCCAAATCCCGCGTAGCCTTCTGCAACAACGCCGCACGTGACCAACGCGGCACCCCCACCGAAATCGAACCATCTGGATCAACATCAGTCACAACAATGCCCAAACGTTCAAAAGAAAACCGCAGTTCCCGCACCAAATCAGGGTCGCCAACCAGAGAGACTTTAGTGGCATTATCTGTGATGAGCTCAGGAGTAAACATTTCTTTAGCCTACATACGCTAAAGTTCGACTATGGCTTACCACGCAGATTCAGCAGATCTTGAAACAAAGGAAATCCTGACCTGGGAAGGATTCGGCATTGCTAATCGCGAACTCGCGCAGCAAATCGTAGACAGCGACTACACCCCAGACATCATCGTCGCCGTCGCCCGCGGCGGACTCGTCCCAGCCGGCGCACTGTCCTACTCCATGGGCATCAAACTATCCGACGCCATCAACGTAGAGTTCTACACCGACGTCAACGAAACTCTCCCTGACCCAGTCCTCCTTGAGCCACTGCTTGACACCAACTCCATCAGAGGCAAAAAAGTGCTCGTCGTCGACGATGTCGCCGACTCCGGCCGCACTCTCGACCTTGTGCTCAAACTACTCGAAAATCACGGCGCAGAAGTACGATCCGCAGTGATCTACGCCAAGAGCCGATCCATCGTCGCCCCGAACTACATCTGGAAGCGTACCGACGAGTGGATCGTGTTCCCATGGTCTGCTGAGCCACCAGTGACCAAGGCTTAGGGGCTGGAGAGCCCGGTTGCCCCTGAATGGGGGCAAGTTGGCTGGTACTTCACACCAAATCCGGTCGAACCGACCCACAAGACGCGATTTGGTGTGAAATACTGCTAGTTTTTCCACTTATGGGGGTAACGGGGAATAACTACACCAAGATTTTTCATCGCATGTACTGGGACGGCACTCCTACGCCGACACAGTTGGCGCAGGAACTATCCAAACACGGATTAGCAATCACGGGTATAAGCCTGTGGCAGCTCTACAACGGCACGCTGCAGTTTCCGATCCATGTTGCTACCGAACGGCAGCTCAAGTCCACGCAGTGGGTCACGTTTCATCGCCGCAAGCAGCTGCGATGCTGCCCAGCAGGCGTCTTCAGCGTTGAGTACCCAGTACTAGCGATCACAGGCCTGAGCGACGCCCAGGGCATTGAGACTTTAGAGGGCGCGTATGCAAAGGCTCAGGGGGCAAAGTTTGCGGCTGAGCACGCTCGGCAATATGTCCCGCAACGTAATCGTGAGCTGCTGCGGCGCACGGTGGTGGGCGTGGACAGTCCACCGGAGAAGTTGCTGATTACGGCGTTGCGGGAGCAGGGTATCAATTGCCACGCGAATGTGTTGGTGGGTGATTATCGCTGGGATATTCAGTTGGATCGGCACCGTGTTCTTATCGAGGTCGACGGCTTTGAGTTTCACCGTTATAAACCCGAGAATCAGCACGCATTTGCCCGCGATCGCTGGAAGACTAACGACGCCACCCTGCGTGGCTACCTTTGCCTGCGCTACGCGGCACAGTCGGTTTATCGCCACACTGCGGTGATTGTGGATCAAGTGCAAGCAGCAATAAGGGTAGCCCCGCGCAGGAGCTACCCTTTTGATGCGTCCGCGATGTGGCATCGCGGGTGTTGGAAGTGGAATTAGAGCTTCACTTCGTGGACGGTGTCGCCGTCGAGGATGTATGCGCGATCCTTCACGATGGCAAGGTCGGAGCCTTCTACAGGGAGGTTGGCTGCGTCCTTGACGGTGAAGTCTTTCATGTTCACGCGAACGAGGCAGTTGTGCTGCTTGGACAGTAGGTAGAGGACGTCGCCACGCATGTCGGCACCGACTGGGTAGTAGTCGCCTTCGAGTACACCCTCGCGGACCAACTTGTTGTCCTTCTTGGAGAACTCGCTCACCACGATCTGCTCAGCGCGCTCGTGAGGAACGCTCACGGTAATGAAGGTGTCGCTCTTAGCGTCGGAGGCAACGCTCATGGTGTACTGCATGCGGGCGCGGATGGTGCGCAACTCAGGGCGGCCCTTGGAATCGAACAGTGGCATCACATCGCCGGAGGACTCAAGGAAGTCCTTCCACGCGATGTAGTCGTCCACGTCCTTGGTTACCAGTGCACCGTAGAGGGTCTTGTTCTGCGCGATACCTGCAAGGCCACCAGGCTCGAAGAAGGCGGCGTCGACAGTGTTGTGGATGTCCGAGCCATTAGGAACATCGAGGTGAGCAAACGACGTTGCCTCCTTGAAGTCCTTGGTGAAGAACAAGGAGCCATCCTGGGTGACCAAGCCGAACTGCTCACCATCATGAGCGATACCAGCGAACTTGCCGTCAATGCCGATCTGCTTCGAAGAAACCAGCTCCAACTTCTTGCCGTCTACAGGCGACTCATCGAAATCGAAGGTACCAGGGGCTGGCGCATTGAACTTGTGCAAACGAATATCAGACAGCGACTCATACTGGTGCTCCTTGTCCCAGTACTTAGCATTCTGCGCAATGTTAAAGGTGAAACGAGCAGGGTCGCCAGCACCAGCATAAGGTGGAATACCGTTACCGAAAAGGAATTGCACACAGTTAGTGCACGTAATCGCAATCGCAACGATGGCAACAAAACGAGTAGCAGGACCGAAATCCTTGACCTCAGCCTCAGAGGAAATGAACTCCTGCTGGAGCGCTTTATCCTTACCGATGAAAATCAAACCAATGGCAAGAACGCCGATAACAACCCAGTAGACCAAAATGCCCCACGTGTAGGTGTGTACACCGAGCACAGCGTCGCCGAAGCCCTGACCCAAGTCAGCGCTAGCGCGGCCACCCCAGTGGCGCACCGTGGTGTAAAGGTAGTAGAAAGCCACCAAAAGCAAAGTGACAATGTAGCGCATACGTGCGCCATAACGCAGGATAAAGACACCCAAAGCGCCAATCAAAACCATGCCGAAGCGCTCATTACCGCACAAAATACATGGGGCTTCACCATGGAAGAATCCGAGGTAAATGTTGGCCACACCGACAGGGAATGCCATGATGACGAATACAGCAGCGGCAAGAATAAAACGGAAAACTTTGGCATTTAACATTTAGAGATTCACCGCCGGAACAATCGACGTTGCAGAACCCATAAAGAACATGAGAACAGACATGGCAAAAGAGGCTACGAGCAGGCCGAATGCCAACTTTTCTTTATGAGGCTTGAGTAGCACCAAAAACAGACTCGCTGCACACAAGCTGTAGAAAACAAACTCCACGAGGAAGCCTTTCCTAGAGGGGAAAATAGGGACTTCTTAAGCATAATTACCACATCACAAAATTCTAAGTTTTGTTAAATAAATAACATTTTAATAAGTGTGATAACTCAACTACCTATCGACCAATTTCCCCACAAACGACAAATTATTTCTCCCTAAAATGAAAAACCCGCTGGATAACCAGCGGGTAAAACAAACAACCGTTTGAGGGCTTTAAGCCTCCATTACATCGTGGCACACGATGGTCTGGTCACGGCCTGGGCCAACACCAATGTAAGAGATACGGCAACCGGAAAGCTCTTCGAGGCGACGAACATAAGCCTGTGCCTTCTCTGGCAGATCGTCGAAAGTCTTGCAGCCGGTGATGTCCTCGTCCCATGCTGGCATGGTTTCGTAGATTGGGGTGGCATGGTGGAAGTCGGACTGCGTCATCGGCATTTCGTCGTGACGCACGCCGTCGACGTCGTAAGCAACGCAGATTGGGATCTCGCCAATGCCGGTGAGCACGTCGAGCTTGGTCAAGAACAAGTCGGTGAAGCTGTTGACGCGGGAAGCATAACGAGCCACCACGGAGTCGTACCAGCCACAACGACGCTTACGGCCGGTGTTCACGCCGACCTCACCGCCGGTGGTCTGCAGGAACTCGCCCCACTTATCAAATAGCTCTGTTGGGAATGGGCCAGCGCCAACGCGGGTGGTGTAGGCCTTGATGATGCCCAGCGAGGAGGTGATACGGGTTGGGCCGATACCGGAACCCACGCACGCGCCGCCCGCGGTTGGGTTGGAGGAAGTGACGAATGGGTAGGTGCCGTGGTCAACGTCCAGCATGGTTGCCTGGCCGCCTTCCATGAGCACATGCTTGCCCTCGTCGAGGCCACGGTTGAGCTCCAGCTCGGCCTCGATAACCATGGGGCGCAGGCGCTCGACGTAGCCGAGGAAGTACTGCACCATTTCCTCAGCGACGATAGCCTTACGGTTGTATATCTTGACCAAGGTCTGATTCTTCACGTTAAGTGCAGACTCGATCTTTTGACGCAGGATGGATTCGTCGAAAACGTCTTGCACACGGACACCAACGCGCGAGACTTTGTCAGCGTACGTTGGGCCGATGCCGCGTCCGGTGGTGCCGATGGCGCGCTTGCCTAGGAAGCGCTCCTGTACGCGGTCGAGAATCTGGTGGTATGGGGCCACGAGGTGTGCGTTGGCGGAAATGCGCAGGCGGGATGCGTCGCAACCGCGGGCAATCAGGCCGTCCATTTCTCCAAAGAGGGCCTCGAGGTTGATCACAACACCGTTGCCGAGGATTGGAGTTGCATTTTCTGAAAGCACACCGGCTGGCAGAAGTTTGAGTTCGTACTTCTCGCCGCCAACAACCACGGTATGTCCCGCGTTATTGCCACCGTTAGGCTTTACCACGTAATCGACCTGGCCACCGAGGATGTCGGTTGCCTTGCCTTTACCTTCGTCGCCCCACTGGGCTCCAACAATAACGATTGCCGCCATCTTCTTTTACGTCACTTCCGAATTGTTCGACGCCGTCCGAATCGCACGGACGGCTCATTGACGTTGCCTAAGTCTACTTCACTTCCCCGCCGCCATGCCATTACATGGCCAACACCTCAGCGCGCTGCGCGTTTTAGAGCCCGAAAAGGAAGGAGAACAGCTGACGAGTCAGTCGCCAGATCATGCCAAAGAAGGATTCATTTTTGGTTTTCTCCGGCGCGGACTCTGTGTCTTTTACCTCCTGTTTTTAACGTCTTGCTTGACGACGTCCCCCGTAGCAGCCACAGCGACGTGATCCGCAGACTCGACGGTCTGCTCCGCTTGCCGCTGGGCAGTGGTACAAGGACAACAACATTACGGTGATCACGGGCGAGGTCACGAGTGTCGACGCCGACCAGAAGAAACTGATTTTGAGCAATGGTGGTGTGACTGATTACGACAAGCTAATTCTTGCTACTGGGGGCCATGCTCGGCGCGGCGATACTCCGGGTTTTGATGATGACGACATCATTGTATTGCGCACAACAGAAGATGCGCTTGCGTTGCGAGAATCGCTCACCCAAGGAGCAACCGTGGGCATCATCGGCGCTGTTCTTATCGGCGTCGAGGTGGCGAGTTCTGCACGTTCGCTAGGAGCTCATGTGGTGCTCATCGAGCCTGCTCCTATTTCGTTGATCCCAGCGGGGGCTTTGAACTGGCGGAGCGCCTGCACGGACTACACGAAGATCATGGCGTGGAAAAGCATGGGGATCGATTCCATGTTTCTGTTGATGGTTTTGGCACCGTCTGTGTGGATTCCTTGCTGTTGTGCATCGGATTGGTTCCTGACGAGTCCTTTGGCCGATTCGGCAGAACTGGAATGTGACGGCGGCGTGTTGGTAGATCACGATCAGCGCACTGACAACCCCAGATATTGGGGCGATTGGTGATTGTGCTCGTCATAAGAATCCGGATGGAACGCTCGATCGCAGGCATAAGCATTGGGATTCCGCGATGCAAGATGCCCATGCCGCAGCGGCCAGCATTGTGGGTGACGCCCGTCCGCAGCGTACCGCTTCATGGTTTTGGACTGACTGCTATGGCCACCACGTAGAAGGCGTGGGCTCGATGACGGACTTGGACACGTCGGTGGTTCGCCCCGATGCAGAGGGTAGGCCCGCGGTGGTGTTCCGCGTAGCTGACGACGGCACGCTTCGTGGTGCTGCGTCTATTGATGATTCGATGGCGGTTCGTGCTGCTCGACGCATTATCGATCGCGGCATTGTTGTCGATCCAGCCCAGTTGGCAGACCCATCTACCCCTGTAAAGAAGCTGGCGAGGTAACCAAAATGACTGATTATTTACGGCGCGAAGACATTGGACTCCTACGCGCACCAATCGTTTGCGCAGGCAACAGGCGTTGTCGATCTCTGAGCCAGGTGGTCTTGCTTTTTACGACGAAACCCGCGAGTCCCTTGCGTGGCGTATCCGCCGCTTCGACTCCGGTATGGCGTGGGCTGAGGATCCACCATCGCGTACTCGCCACCTGATTACGAATCTGCGAGCCCACCATGCCACCGACGCTGAGGGCAACAAGTTTATCGAGGCACGCACTTCTATGTGTGGCGTACCAGATTAGAGCGGGAGCAGAACACGTATGTGGGAACGCGTACTGCTCTGCTTCGCCTCAGCTATCAGGGTTTCAAAGTCTGCGATCGTCGCATTCTTCTGGATATTAACGTGCTGGCCTCTAAGAACATCTCCACGTTCTTCTAATAAGGGAATTCTCATGGTTTCCGGTTCAACAGTTTTTATTACAGGTGGCGGCTCTGGTTTGGGTGCAGCACTCGCACGCAGGTTCAGTGAGGAAGGCGCAAATGTTGCCATCGTGGATGTAGATCTTGATCGATCGCGTGCGGTCGCTGAATCTTTGGATCCTGAACGTGTGCTTCCCGTTGCTGCCGACGTCCGCTCTCCCGAGCAATTCCACGAGGCCGTCGATAGTACTCTTGCCAAGTTTGGCCAGATCAATACCGTGATCCCCAATGCAGGCATTTGAGACTACATTCGGTCTATTACTAGGCGTTCTGGCGAACAGATCGGCGATGTGTTTGACGAGGTCATAAGCATCAACGCCAAAGGAGCGTTGCTCACAGCGGAAGCCACATGGAAAGATCTGATTAAAACCAAGGGCTCTATGGTGTTTACCCTGTCCAACGCGGCTTTTTATGCCGCTGGCGGCGGCGACTCATACACGGCCAGTAAGTTTGCCTGTCGAGGAATCATGTTAGAGCTGGCTTATTAGCTGGCTTCCGACCGCGACGCTGGGGCAATAACCAGAACCATCATCCATTCCGATGACGGAATTTCTGCGCGCGGCTTCGCCCGAATCTCAGGAGGTGACGACCTATGATCGTCCAAGGTGTAGACCACAATCCAGCAAGTCAGTGTATTAATCCGTGCGCCCAGGTGATGCCACTCTTGTCACCGCCAAGTTGGCGTCGTTACGCGCTGTTATTTGTGCCGGCGCCCCGGTGCCGCCTGCGTTGATTCGTCGCTACATGGATAAAGGGGTCGTGGTGCAGCAGGCATGGGGTTTACGGAGACGTCTCCCTTTGCCCCGTATCTGCCGCCTGCAATGACAGAAAAGAAGATGGGATCTTGCGGTGTCCCTATGCCCTACACGCAGGTCAAGCTGGTTGACACTGATACCGGCAAGGATATTAAAGAGCCGCGCGTTACCGGTGAGCTGTGGGCGCGCGGCCCCAACGCGGCCACAGGTTATTGGGACAACCCTTGAGGTGACGCAAAAGGCGTATACCGCAGGCTGGTTCCACTCCGGCGATCTGGGATATAAGGACGAGGACGGCTACTTCTATATCGTGTACCACCTTAAAGACCTCATCATCACCGGCGGCGAAAACGTCTACCCCGCCGAGGTAGAACGCGTTATCGCAGAAAATGATGACATCTTTGGAAACGCCGTGGTGGGCTTCCCTGACGAGCGCTGGGGGCGAAACCATCGTGGCTGTCGTCCAGCCGCGCCCAGGCGCCACCATTACTATCGACGCCCTCTGCGCCCACTGCGAGCGCCACCTTGTTGTTGTCGACGAGATTCTGCGCAATTCCGCAGGCAAGATCGATAAGATCGGGTTGCGACGCCTAGTAGAAGAAGAACTGACCCAACGAGCAGGATCGGCGGTGTAACCATGCGGCCGATCTCCCGATCCCCATTGCGACACACCTATCCCTCTGGCCGTCACGACATGGAGGTAGACCACAGCGATGCTGCCACCATGCGCACCGAAATTACCAGCATATTTGCCGACCATCACCAGTGCCGACGCGTCATCGTGGCAGTCGAACAAGGAAACGGCGCCCAGATCGCGGAGTGCGAAGCCGCAGGGCTGCACTACGTGTTGGACATACAACTGCGCACGTTAGAGGAAGTTTCCCTCATGGTTGCAGAGCTCAACTGGGTGGCAGCACAAACCAGCGATATTCACGATTTGGAGCTCACATGACTTTCAGGATCAATGGAATGACTTTTACTCGCGGGTGACGGACGTAGCCCAGCCCCTTAAGCTGTATCCAATTTCTGGGTCCGCAGAAGAGGTCCGCCTAGGAATTCCACTGCACGAAGCGATCATCCAGCCTGCAGGTATGTTTTCGGCACCATCGCTGTTCGGTTTGGCAGACATCAGCGGTACTTGGCTCGCCATGCACAATGTGCCACAGGGTGTGTTTCCGCTAGCAGTGGCCTCCAGCATTAACGTGGTGGCAAATACGCGAGACGATGACGTGTATTCGGTGTCGCGAATCGCGCGCGCTGGTTGCACGGTGATTGTGACAGACACCGAGATTTTTTCGCAGAAAGACGACACACTCATTGCCAAAATGAGCTGCACTTATTCGGTACCGCGCCCTAAGAAGGACGCCTAGCCTCCTAGCGTGTAGTTTTATCCTCATGCAGTTGCTTGCTTTACATTGTGGACCCACCGCAGACGTGGTGATTCCTGGTGCTACCCGCCTTGATGTGTCTGAGATCCCTACGCGCAAGGAACTCAAGGCGGTGGATGCGGCCGCCGCTGCTATTTTGCCGGTGGATCCCACACCGTCGTTGGATGAGATAGCGGCGATGCCGGATGTGCCGCATTTGGGCGAGCCGCAGTTCGCTCCGCAGCCGGTTCCGGAGGCGCTGCGCGTGGTGGTCGTTGGTAGCGACGCAGCATTATCGGCAGTGATCACACGTTTAATGCGGGCGGACACGATGTGGGTTGAGGTTGCCTACGTACCTACCGGCGACTCCCAAGTGGCACGGCTGTGGGGGCTGCCGGATAACGTTGCGCAGTTTGCGGTGGAAGGCCAGGTGCGCCCCAAGCCTCTCTTGCGTGACGACGCTGGGGTTGCGATCGCAGGTATTGCCACGGTGACAGCGTGGGACGGCGGGGAGCTCACCGGCGAGGTGATCGTGGACGATACTCGCCTTATTTTCCATGAGGGCAAGAAGAAAGCCCCACGTTATGGCGTTTTTGGTGCCCAGCTAGAATCTGGTGTGAATGCCCCAGGGGTTAGTGCCCGCGTGCTCACCACCGCTGTTGACACACCTGAAAGCCTGAGTTTCTTGCACAAGTTGCGTCCAGTGCCCCACGGCCAGCTCGGCGATCGTGAGCTCCACGGTCGTGCTCTGCAAGGTGGCGGCATTGATTTCCGTGTAAGCATTGATGGTGTGTCTAGAAAACGCCCCGTGGATCGTGTGACGGTGTATCGCCACCTGCGGGATCTGCAGTGCGTGCGACCTTAGTGGTTGGGATCGTCACGGATTTCGGAAGGATAAGCCGGCGATTCCGAGGTCAGCGCTAGGCTTGCCACCGCGGAGGCACGCGACATGCCACACACCTGCAACAGATCCACGATGATCGAACGGGTTTGGGCCAGCACCACTTGCGCGGACAGCACTTTGCCTTCGGCAACGCTCAACCCAGCGCGCGCCGCCATGGTTTGCAGGGTGCGCACGAGTTCTGGGATTTCCGCAGCTTCGGAGGCAGCACCGCGGCGATCATAGATGGCGGCGACGGCCGAAGTGACGGAGACGAGGTCGTCGATAAGCTGAATTTGCGCCTCAGATACTTCATCGCCGTCCTCGATAAGGACCTGTGCCCGGCGCGCGAGCACCCTCGTGTTGCGCATTGCGTTGTCAACGGGGTGCAAGATCCTCACAAAAGACCTAACTCGAGCTTTGGAACTCCACAGGAACGGCGAGACAGCGACCTCTTCTTGGCCGGATTTTGCTGCGGCGATCATCGCGTTGATCGCCGCTTGGGAGCCTCGTGCTTGACGTAAAGCCTCGCGGATTCCGTCCACGTCGCCGGTGCGCATGGCGGTACTGACCTGGGTGAGGGCGCCACTGGCCATAGTTAAGACTTTTGCCACTTCACGGCGGCCTTCGGCCAGTGGGGAATGCGGGAGCAACGCCATAATTAGGATGCCAAAACCACATCCGATGAAGGCATCGATCATGCGATCGGTGGCCGCTGCAGATCCCGGTGGCATGATAGTGGAAATGAGTATCGATCCAATTGCGACTTGATTAATAAGAAGCTGACTAGAAGATAGAAAAGTGGCAAGGAACAGTGAAATAAACACCGCTAGGGCCATCTGCCAGTAGCCGGTGCCAATTCCGTAAATCAGGAAGTCGCCCAAGCCCACGCCCAGCGAGCATCCTATCGACAGTTCTACGGCCTTTTTTAGCCTATTTCCCGAGTTCAGACCTAACATGATGATCGCAGCCATGGGTGCAAAAAAAGGTTTTGTATGGTGTAGAAAATCAAGTGCGACAAAGTACGCCAGTCCAGCCGCCACCGACATCTGCGCAATGGACAGCAAGCCGTGCTGCACCCGTTGATAGCCTTTACACATCCATAACATCAGCAATTCCTAAAAAACTCACTAGCGCCCATTAAGGGAAAAAGAACATCTACCCGTGTAAGCCACCTACCTTAGTGATTGTTGGACCATCAATCGAGGTTAGGAACCTAACATGAGAAAATCCCTCATTGCCATTGTTGCCGCTAGCTCCGTGGCATTCGCTCTACCTGCTCACGCCCAGCGCACACCAGAGCCTACCCACATCCCCGGCGTTGATGTTGAGGCGACTCCCTGCTTGTGCGTGCCGACGGCAACATGCTCGGCGTGTGCACCGTAGGATTCGTTGACACCGAAAACAACCGCGTATGGACCGACGCTCACTGCGGTGAGAACGGCGCAGCGGTTATGCACAACTTCCAGAACCCCATCGGGATCCTCCACCACGTCTATCCCTCCGAGTGGGAGCGGTTACACAACATCCAGGGCACCGAGTGGTCGGTTAACAGCCGCGCTTCGGACGTCGCATACGTTGAGATCGACGACCCAACCGTCTTGGGCCAAAACTACTTCTCACAAAACACCATCGCCCGCGACCCAGCCGTCGGCGATAACCTGTGCAACTACGGTGGCCGCACCGACCTCGTTGCCTGCACCCCTATCACCAACATCAACGGCCCAGTGGTCATCACCGCTGATAATGGCTCCGAGCACGGCGACTCCAGCGGACCAGCATGGATCGAGGGCAAGGGCTACGTCGGCCAGCTGCTCGGCTCCGACGTCGGAGACTTCACCACCACCGTGTTCCGCAAGATCGCCGATCAGGAGATTAACTCCCCTATCGATCTATCCCGCTCCCTGCCGTTCTACGACTTTGATGTGCAGAAGCTGCGCAACTCGCCAGTGACCACCCCAGCGTCCGCTGCCGACATCATGCGTGCCAAGGCAGTTCGCGACCGCGAAGCAGAACTCGAAGGCCAGGTTTCCCGCGAAGCTGATCCAGAAAAGAAGCAAGAGCTGGAGCGCGACCTTGAGAACACCCGTGCAACCAAGGAAGTTGTTGAGGAGTACGAGGTAGTCATCGACTGTGCCGAAGGTATGACCGAAGATGAGGAAAATGCTTTCCGCGAGTTCTTCCACGGCCTGCCATCGAGCTGGCTACAGGAGTTCCTCGGAGCATTCCGCCGCTGATCTAACGCATTAAAAAGCGCATCGCGTGGAGATTTCTTCTCCTCCACGCGATGCGCTTTACTATGTACACCTATTGTGCACAACAGGCTTTACAAGTCGTCATTCCAAATCTCTTTGACAGAAGCAGGATGCATAGACGTTGGCGACAAAATCTCCACAGCGGACCGACGCGACTGGCCACAGATCTGCAACAGATCCACCACCAGCGAACGCGACTGCGCCAGCACCACCTGCGCGGAGAGCACCTTGCCTTCACTGACCTCAAGGCCGGTTCGGGAGCCGATCATCTTCAAGTTATTGACCAACCGTGGGATCTCAGCGTTTTCCGACAGTTCAGAGTTACCAAAGTAAAGGTTGCTTAGATCCTCAGAGACTTCAGCAAGCTGCTCAATAATCTGAATCTGGCGACCCGACACCTCATCGTTGTCTTCACACAACACCAACGCACGACGTGCCAACACACGGGTATTACGCATCGCATTATCCACGGGGTTCAGGATCCGCATCATCGAGCGGATACGCTGACGCTGCGCCCACAACAGTGGCGACGCCTGAATCGTCTCCTTACCCATGTTCGCCGCAGCAATCATCTGGTTAATCTGGCCTTGGGTACCGCGGGCACGCACCAGCGCATCCACAATGCCATCAGTGTCGTTATTACGAAGCGCCTCAGCAACCTGACGCTGCACCTGGGCGGCCACCCCCAAAATATTGGCGATCTCGCGGCGCCCCGAACGCAACGGCGACTCCGGCAACAAAGCAATCACAGCAATACCAACAAGACCGCCCACCAAGGCGTCAATCATGCGGTCCGCGCCACCCGAAGTACCAGGCGGCAAGATAGTCGCAATCAACACCGCAGCAAACGACGCCTGATTAGCAACCAACACGCCCTTATCTGCGATCGTGCCCAACATAATCGACAACGACACCGCCACAGCGATCTGCCACACACCAGAACCAACGAAGGCGATGAGGACGTCGCCAAGCCCAACGCCGATACTCACGCCCAACACCAGCTCAAACGCACGACGGAAACGCTCGCCACCCGTAGTGCTCAACACAATCACCGTAGCCATCGGCGCAAAGAACGGCTCCGCATGATGAAACAGATGCAACGCCACATAATAAGACAGCCCCGCCGCCAAACCTGCCTGAATCACATACATCCAATTAGCTCGCAGGCGCACAACACCCTGCTTAAAGCGATTCATCGTCGCTACCTGTTTCCATGTCAAAGCCATGGCAGTGATTTTAGACCCCGCCCCCAATAGCCAAGCCCTTTCCCCACCGCTAATCGACGCCTATCGACGCAGCACAACCCCATTCAGACCGCCATTGTGATTTTGCCCTCAAGATTGTTTTCCAAGGGATCCCTAAACCCGTGAAACATATAAGGTACCCTCCAATCATCCTGCCGCAGCAGCCTAACCACTCCAAACCCCGAAGCCGATTGCGCAGGAAGCACAATCGGCTCTTCAGCATGCACGAAAACAACACCGTCGACGTGAAGCAGAAACCCTTCACACCCCCAACAATTTCACCCACGGAGTTGACAACCTATATAGGAACACCCCCTCATCCCTAGGGAACCGTTGAAGTTCAAGTGTTAAAGCCGCTTGTCTGCGTGAGCGCTGCTGGAGATTCATGGAAATGATAATCAGCTTTTGCGGGTACCGTTTCTCCAGGAAGTATTTTTCGATCCATTAAAAATATGATTCATGGCGCAAAAAGTATTCCTGTAGTATTTTTTGAGTCATGAAGAGTTACGAGGCGACAGAGATACTCAGCGATCTCGCATCCCAGCAGTGGGGACTGTTTACCTCGGCGCAGGCAAAAGATAGTGGTGTCGATCTTCCGTCTCTACGCCGATTGGAAAAACGCGGCGTTTTTACCCGCGTTCGACACGGGGTCTATGCGAGTACGACGACTGTATTGTCGACTGAATTAGAGCTCAAAGCCCAGTGGCTTTCCCTACAGCCGAATCTCATGGCAGCTGAGCGCATTAGCGATCCTTCATTAGTTGCTGACGCTGTAGTTTCTCACACTACGGCCGCTGAAGTATGGGAGATAGGGGATCTCTGGCCCGACGGTATCCACTTTACGGTCAATCGCCGTAGACGAAGCAGGCAGACAGACGTTCAGTTTCACCGCGCCGATCTCGCCGATTCAGACTGGGTTGTTCACCCTGCATCGGGCCTTCCTATAACCACTGTGCCCCGTACCATCTTGGATCTAGCACAATCTGGACATGAGCCAGACCACTTGCTCCATTTGGTCGCCGATGCAGGGAGGAAATACTTACTGACCGAGCAGGAATTGCTCGACTCTTTTTCTGGCCATGAAGATTCTTTCGGGCTCGATCAAGGAGACAGATCCGGGCTTAAAGAACTAGTTGACGAATGCTTCATTGACACTAAGACTGCCCGGCAAACTCGCCTATTGATAGAAGAAGCAATGCGCCCGCTCCAGGAGCAACTAGAAGCGATAGTAAAACCACTCACACAAAGTCTTTCCTGGAAAAATGCCATGCCGGTACCAGAAATGACTGTGTTTTCTGAGCTGGCAGAGACGATGAAGAAAACAGCCAGTCTTCCAAACATTTCAAAAAATATGTGGCCTGAAATCTATCCCCCCGAAACACTCTCGTCCGTTCTTTCGACAAGCCTTCCGCATACGCAAGTGTCACCTCCTGAAAAACAGCGAGAAAGTACCGAGACTAATGAATCAAATTCCGAAGTTAAAAAAGACGCACGGCCAAATCGCCAACGCTTTGAAGAAGGAAGCGAAAACACTCAACAAGAACCCCAATGACGTGTACAACCAATTCTTCCGGGAAGTCTTTCTACATGAGCTAATGAGACAGCAGAACGGATGGGTACTCAAAGGGGGAACCAATATCTACTGCCGCATCCCTGGGTCTAGACAGACTAAAGATCTGGATCTCTACCGACGAGATGACCCCACCTCATCAACAGGAGCTGCCGAATCTCTCGTGTCAGCAATGAACGGTTACAAAATAGGCCCTTATATTTTTCACGTCATACACCCTCGACAATCTGGAGGTGTAGGCACGGTAGATAGTGAACGCATCGATGTAACAGTCATCTATGGCATAAACAGTCGACTTGTTTCCTTCGGGGTAGACGTAAGCGGTGACCTTGAAGTAACTGGCACTGTAGAACCTGTGACTGTAGCAACAAGCTATAAGGTGCATACGGAATTTCTACCGCAAAGGTTCAAAGTGTATTCGTATCCTGTGGCTAGCCAGATTGCAGACAAAATCTGCGCCATGTATGAGCGTCACGGAAATACTCCACCTGGTAGAGCATCTACTCGTTACCACGACCTCTACGATGTAGCACTGATGGCTAGGGAGTTAACCGTGAGTGCTTTTGACCTTCGTGCTGCACTGGATACGCAATGCCGAGTGCGCAATATGTCTCTGCCAAACCATCTCACTATTCCGGATGAAAGCTGGAAAGACCAATACCCCATCAAAGCGAGGAATTTTGGAGATGAACAGTGGGGACTAACGGGACTAGACGAAGCACTACGAGTAGCTGGATTACTCATTAACCCTATCCTGAACAGAGAATTTAAAGAATCTGACCGAGCATGGAATTACACAGCACTACTGTGGGAATAGTGCTACAAAACTAAACCCCACTAAAGCTGACTACATAACAAAGCAACCAAGGGAGAGTTAAAAATACTGAAGTAGGTCTGACATGAAAGACAAACTTCCATTGTTAGAAACCCTGATGGGAATCGTCTGCGGAATAGTAGCACTCTACGGTGGAATACTACTATCCACAACACTCCCCATTCCTTTTGTACTCTATGGATTACCTCTGGCGCTCCTGCTTGCATGCAGTATCATTCTTTTCTTCATTTTCCTGATGCAGAAAACCCGCTACCTCAGCAACTGTTCATGGAAAGCCTTTATAGTTGTGAGGTTACCCTCGTTTAGTGGACACCTTGTTTGTACGGATCATGTGTCCGTAGGAGAGGATGTTCATTGTGAATCAACCGCGTAAGAAGTTCACGCCGGAGTATCAACGTGAAGCGGCGAATTTGGTGATCGAATCGGATCACCCTATCGCGCATGTGGCCAAGGAAATCGGCGTTTCCGCGGACTTGCTAGGCAAGTGGGTGAAAAACGAGCAGCAACGCCGAGGGTCATCCGACGGGGATGAGCGAGGCTGATCTTCGCGCAGAAATTGTTCGCCTGCGTCGCGAACTGGCTGAAGCCAAGATCGACAACGAGTTTTTGTCAAAAGCTGCTGCCTTCTTCGCTGCAAAGCAACACGAACGGAAAAGTTCGAGCTGATGCGGCAGGAGAAGGCGAACTACAGCATCAAACGCATGGCACGCCTGTTGAAAGTCTCCCAGTCCGGCTACTACAAGTGGCCCCATACCCAGGACCAACAAGCAGCCGGCAACGACGAGCGTGAGGCCTACATGGCAGAGGTTGACCACAAGATCAGGCAGATCTTCAACGATTCCGAGTGCGCCTACGGCTCCCCACGGGTTACTGCGGAGCTTGCTTGCCGCTACCGGATCACTTTGAACCGCACGACCGTGGCCAAAGGGATGCGTTTGATGGGGTTGGAGGGGATCTCACCGCGAATGTTCGCCCCAGTGAAGCCTCTCGACTCGCAGCGCACATCATCGATTCCTAACCTAGTCACACGCGTGTTTGATGCAGGTGAGCTCAATCGCGTGTGGATGTCGGATATCACCTACCTGCGCACTGGTGAAGGCTGGTTGTATCTGTGCGTCGTACGAGACGGTCATTCCCGCCGCGTGCTGGGTTGGGCCATGGACAGCGTCCACAACACTGATCTCGTGGAGCGTGCGTTGCGGATGGCGTACACGCTGCGCGGCGGCGGTGCTGACGGTGTGGTCTTCCACGCTGACCGCGGCGCGCAGTTTATGAGTGGGCTGCACCGGGGTGTGCTTCGACAATGCGATGGCCGAGTCGTTTTGGTCGACGCTGAAAACCGAGTTTTACAACCGTCGACGCTTCGCCACCCGCGATGAGGGGCTTAAGGGGCAAAAGGGGATGCGGACGGAATCTTGGAGGATTCCATTATGAACCGTTCCTACACCAACACGCAGAAGCGCACAGCACTGCGGGTCTACAAACGCACACAATCAGTGACTAAAACAGTCCGCGAACTCGGCTACCCAGGCAGATGGACCCTGTATAAATGGCTACGCGAGCCCAAAACCCCACCACAACCACGTAAACAAGCCAAAACCCTGACCCACTACCCATACGAAGTCAAACTTCGCGCAGTAGAACTTTTCCACAATGGTTGGCGACCAGCTGATATTGCCCAGGAATGCTGCCTGCACACTCACGCCAGCGTCTATGCTTGGGCGCAACGCTACCGTGAGGAAGGACAATGGGGCTTGATGTCGAAAAAAGAACGCGCAGGCCATGGCCGCATCCCTACTAAAGCAGCACTAGAAAAATCATTGCCGGATAATCCAACACAGTTAAAACAGCAGATGGCCACGCTGCTGGTAGAAAAAGCCGTGTTGGAAAAGGAGCTGGAAATTATAAAAAAAGACGTAAGCGTCATCCCCGGTCAGCTGAGTAATAAGCACAAAACCGACGTGGTTGACGCTTTGCGTAGCACGTTTCCATTAGCAATGCTGCTCGCTGCTAGTGGTCTTGCTGCATCCAGTTTCTATTACCACCTGAAAAAACGACGCATGCCTGATAAGCACGCAGCTATTCGCAGCACGGTGCACCGCATCAGTTCTGATTCACATAATACCTATGGTTATCGCCGTATCTGGTGGCAATTACGACATTTAGGCATAACTATCAGTGAAAAAGTAGTTCGCAGGCTCATGCGCGAAGAAGCAATTACGGTGCGGTTTCCGAAGCGGAAGGTGAAATATTCCAGTTATCAAGGAGAAATTTCTCCGGCTCCGCCGAACCTGGTCAACCGTTGTTTTCATGCCACTGCTGCGAATACGTTGTGGCTGACTGATATTAGTGTTTTCGCTGCGAATGAGGGGCGGGTGTATTTGTCTGTGATTATTGATTGTTTCGATGGCAAAGTCGTTGCTGCTAAGACGAGTGTGAATCCCACTATGGAGTTAGCAGAATCTACGCTGCAGGCCGCTATTGATGCTGAGGGTCTTCCACCGGATGGTTCATTAGTGATTCATTCAGATCGTGGTGTGCATTACCGTGGTCGGAGTTGGCATAGTCTGACTGCGAAATATGGCATCGTTCGTTCGATGTCGAAAAAGGGGTGTAGTCCTGACAATGCGGCATGCGAGGGGTTTTTCGGGCGGATGAAAAATGAGATGTATTACGGCAAGAGGTGGCAGACAATCCAAGAGCTTGACGATGCCATTGCTGCTTATATCGAGTTTTATAACAATCATCGCATTAAAGTTAGTCTCAATGGTATGAGTATCGCGCGTTATCGCATGGCTGCGGTAGCGTGAGGTTGAAAGTGTCTAACAAAACGTCCGCATCCCCCTTCGACTTTTAGCTTCGTCGCTGGCTCCTTAAGTCCCCGCAATTTTTTTAAGTACGCGTTTTCTGCCCGTAGTTTCTCCACCTCACGGTGCAGCCGGTCTTCCTTAGTCAATGGCTTCGAACGGGCACTGCCTTTAGGTCTGTCCTTCGGTTTCGGCCGAAGTGCCTCATCACCACCTGTACGCTAGGCACGCACCCAATGGGAGACAAGTTGCTGCGAAGACGGCTCGAATTCCCAAGGCAAGATCTATCTTGGACTGGCCAGTGTTGAAACGATCAACGATCTGTTTTTTAACTTCGAAGGAATGGTGCTGTTTCGTTGGGTTTTTCACAAGACACAGCCTGCCATGAAGTTTGAATCGGCGTAGAAGTTTTCGCACCGCATATTTGCTAACGCTCAACTGACGAGACGCTGCGCTGTAGCCTATTCCATGTTCAAACAAGTCAACGAGCTGCTCCCGCTGCTGCTGGCTTAGAGAACTTCGTGCTCTCAAAGAAATACTCCCCACTAGTCGGAAACTGATTTCTCAGTCCAACTAATGGGGAACAGTTCATATCCTTTATTAGCTGGAATTATTTGCTCAAAGTGGTTCCAACCGAGTGCAGATCCTGGCAAGCCTCAATGATGCGGTCAGCCATAGCTTGCTCAGACTTCTTCATGTAGGAGCGTGGGTCGTAGACCTTCTTGTTTCCTACTTCGCCGTCGATCTTGAGTACACCGTCGTAGTTGGTGAACATGTGGGTGACAATTGGGCGGGTGAATGCGTACTGAGTGTCGGTGTCAACGTTCATCTTGATAACGCCGTAGCCGAGTGCCTCTTCGATCTTTTCCTTCTCGGAGCCGGAGCCACCGTGGAAGACGAAGTCGAATGGAAGTGCGGAGTCATCTAGACCCAGCTTCTTGCGAGCAACCTTCTGGCCTTCAAGGAGAACCTCTGGGCGCAGCTTGACATTACCTGGCTTGTACACACCATGGACGTTGCCGAAGGTAGCTGCGAGCAGGTAGCGACCCTTTTCACCGGTGCCGAGAGCGTCGATGGTCTTTTCAAAATCCTCTGGGGAGGTGTAGAGGTTAGCGCCAGCCTTTGCCTCAACGCCGTCTTCTTCGCCGCCGACAACACCGATCTCAGCTTCAAGAACGATGTGAGCCTTGCGTGCCTTCTCCAGCAGCTCCTGTGCAATGACGAGGTTCTCGTCGATTGGAATTGCGGAACCATCCCACATGTGGGACTGGAATAGTGGCTGCTCGCCGCGGTCTACACGCTCCTGGGAGATGGCGATGAGTGGGCGAACGTACTCGTCAAGAACTTCCTTCTGGCAGTGGTCGGTGTGCAGTGCGACGTTGATGCCGTAGTGCTTTGCTGCCTCGTGAGCGAAGGCTGCCAGCGCGCAAGCACCTGCAACCTTGTTCTTAACGGATAGACCGGAGCCAAATTCTGCGCCACCTGTAGAGAACTGGATGATGCCGTCGGACTCTGCCTCAGCAAATCCACGCAATGCTGCGTTGATGGTTTCAGAGGAGGTGCAGTTGATGGCTGGGTAGGCGAATCCGCCTGCCTTAGCGCGGTCAAGCATCTCGTTGTAGACCTCTGGTGTTGCGATAGGCATGAAGTAATCCTCCAGTGGGTTGTATTTATTTGCTCGACACCAAGTATGCCAGCGTTAGCACGAGAATGCTTCCCATATCCCAAATTTTTTCGGAGACAAATCCCACACAATCGGGCATTTAGCCAACTAATGAGACACGAGCGGCCGCTTCCAGTAGCATCCAGCCGGAAAGCTGCACCGACAAATCGCGCTCGTCGATACGCACTACCCGTACGATGTCACTCAGAGCGCTTCCACCCACACCGTAGTTGTGTGGCAAGCGTGCATCATCACACCAGTCGGTAGCAAAAACCGGCAGGCCGTCTACCTCAAGGCGGTGCTCCCACACGCTTTCCGCAGACGCTATCACCAAGCGTTTAGCGATCTTCTTCGTCGCAATGTTCGCTGGGTTGTCTTCTGGCAACCGCACGGCAGCGTCGGCAAGATAGCGCATCAAAATGCCCTTGAACAGCCCACCATCACCGTCGCCGGTGGCCACGTTGATCACGCCCTCGGGAGTCGCCATCTCCTTAGCCACCGCGTGGATCACCGCACGGGCATGCGCCAGATACTGAACAGACTCCTCAAACGGCAAGGCTTCTGCGATCTCTATGCAGGCACCGATCACCACACCCTGGCAGTAGGGGTACACGGGATCCACGATCTCTGGGCCGCGCATACTCATGCGCAAACCATCCATGACCAGGCCTTTATCGTTGATTAGGTTGTCAAAGATCCAGTCCACAAGTTTGCGAGCCTGCTCTACTTCCCCATTACGAGCCAGCATGATCGCCGCCGGACCGTTGGTGGGCACGTTGAAAAAATGCTCGCCGACACGCCACGGCAACACGCCTTGAATATCGTCCTGGCCTGCTGCAATGTTGCCTTCCAGCACGCGCAAGTACTCACGCTTGGCGCGCTTATTCAAGCGGCGCTCGCGATCAAGAGCCAACGCCAGCCACGACTTATCGTCATAGTAGTTGTTCTTAGTCAACCGCCCCAGGTTACGCAGGCGAATGCCCACGATGGTGTCGCGAATGCGCTGCTTACGGGCCTTGGTGGTGCGTCGCGAGGCGGCGTCGATAAGGCAATCCAAGTAGTGCGCCTGCCACCAGTAATGCCAGCGGTAGAACAGGCGCTCCTTGGCCGTGGGCGGCCACGCCACTACCGCGAGATTAGTTCGCGGTAGCATCCACAGCCGCGACGCATGGCGCTCATTGATTGCAGATTCTGCAAGGTCAGCACGGTGTAGCCACATCTCGTTCACGAGTGTGAAATCTACCATGCATTGTCAAGATCGGCGTGCTGTCTGATCCACGCATGCATCGCAATACCCGCGGCAACACCCGCGTTGATGGAACGCGTCGAACCAAACTGGGCAATCGAGCACGTCATCCGCGCATTATCCTGCGCCTCCTGCGTTACCCCAGGGCCTTCTTGGCCAAACAACAACAAGCAACGCTCAGGCAACTCGGCAGTCTCCAAAGGCACGCACCCTGGGGTGTTATCGATCGCAACGATGGTAAGGCCTTGCTGTTTAGCCCACGCCACCACGTCGGCAGTCGTGGGATGGTGCATGAGGTGCTGGTAGCGGTCGGTGACCATCGCTCCACGACGATTCCAGCGCTTGCGCCCCACAATGTGCACCGTATCTACCGCAAACGCATTAGCGGTACGCACCACGGTGCCGATGTTGGCATCGTTTTCAAAGTTCTCGATCGCAATATGCAGGCAGTGCCGACGCGTATCGATGTCCGCACGGATCGCCTCACGCGACCAATAACGGTAGGCATCAACAACGTTGCGACGATCACCGTTTTCCAGCAACTCCGGATCAAACCGAGGATCGGTTGCCTCCTCATGAGGGTGCTCTTCAGCCCACGGCCCTACCCCGTGGTGGCATTCGCCCCACTCCGTAGGGCCAGCAACCTGCTCAGGGTTAAGCAAGACCCAAGTCCTCCAAGCCCAAAATGTAGCGGTACTCCAAGCCCTCAGCAGCGATCACATCAGCAGCACCGGTAGCACGATCCACAACGGTTGCTACGCCCACAACCTCAGCGCCAGCTTCGCGCAGCGCCTTGACAGCGGTCAGTGGTGAGTTGCCAGTCGTGGTGGTGTCTTCCACCACCAGCACCTTCTTGCCCACTACATCGGGGCCCTCGATGCGACGCTGCATGCCGTGCTTCTTGGCCTCTTTACGCACCACAAACGCATGGATTTCGCGGCCATCAGCATGCATAACGGAGGTAGCGACCGGGTCGGCACCCAAGGTCAAACCGCCCACGGCCGCATAGTCCCAGTCGGCAGTCAGCTCACGCAGCAGCTCACCAATCAGACGAGAAGCGCGGGCGTGCAAGGTAGCACGACGCAGATCAACGTAGTAATCCGCTTCCTTTCCAGACGACAACGTAACCTTGCCGTGAACAACGGCGAGTTCCTTGACCAGCTCTGCAAGTTCGGCCTTTTTGGACATGCGCGGAGGCTCCTTAAGATTCCAATGAAATATCCCAGCACTTATGTGCAGTCTCTCATTCTAAAGGGTTACGCCCCAGCTCCGCTGAAAGGTCGTCAAATATGCTCGACCCCTTGCTCAGATCACGAATCACCCGCGTGCCCTGGAAGTCACTCGCCTTGGGCATAGCACCATCAGCGATAGCATCCACGTCATCGTCACCGATCTCCCGATCAGCAACCACCCCCAAGCTCTTCGCAGCCGCACGGGTAGGCAGCTCCACCGGCTTTTCCTTACGCTCCACCACAGGCAACGTAGGCACCGGATCGTCCAGATCCTCTTCCTCTTTCTCCGGTGCAGTAGGCAACGAACGCGAAGGATCGCAGTCACTTAGGTCGATCGGTTGCACAGCACCAGCGCGCGGGGGCAACACGCGGGCGGCGTCGGAAAGCGTGGCCAACACGGAGATCGTCGCATCCCAATCATCGCCGGTAGTGGTGGCCGCAAACTGCGCCAACACCCAATCCGACTCGATCCACAACGCCCCCACGGTAGCGGGCAATGCTGAAAAAGCGCTGGTCACGCGCTCCTCGATCAAGCGCTCCGCCGCGGGCGCGTCCGTACTGAACACCCGAAACTCCCCCACCGTGGTCACCGGCATCAAGTCCTCAGCATCCGACTCCGTCGCGTTACGACGCGCATCAACAACCACATCAGAGGCAACCGGGCGGCGCATGGCCATCACAGTGACCCCCGCCAGCTCCACCAGATGCACCTCATAGCCAGCAGCAATACCACTGACCACATTCTTTGCTGCCACCCCGCCAGCGGCGGCACCACGAGTCCACTCATCTGTCAAAAATGCGTCGGACTTAGTGTATTCAAAGCTCTTCTGGGCAGCCCACTGTTGCTTTGCAGATTGCTTCGGTGGCAGTACAAGTAGCACAACACCAATAACAAGGAGTACGGCAGCAGCAAAGATAAAAATCATTAACGTTCCACAGGGTTCTTCGGGTTAGCAGACCACTGCGACCAGCCACCAATGTAGTGACGAGGCGTGCCCAAACCAGCAATATTCATCGCAATGATTGCCTGAGCAGAGTGGTTACCCGAACCAGAGTAGATGATAACGTCGTCAGCCGAATGAACGCCTACCCCTGCGAAGATCTCACGAATCTCCTCCGGCGACTTAAACAAGCCCTCCTCAGTGAGCAAATCACGCGAAGGAACATTCACCGCGCCAGGAATATGGCCAGCCTTAAGATCCAAGCGCTCCTTACGTCCACCGAAACGGCTCGACTCACGAGCATCAACCAAAATGCCCTTGTGAGCACGCACATCCTCAATGGTTGCGGTAGGCATATGGCCCAAATCTGGCTTAATTGTGGAGTAACCATGTGGGTTACCAGGGCCACCAAGCGTCTCATGTCCGGCAGCCTCCCACGCCTGCTGGCCACCATCCAAAATCACAACATCCTGCACACCGGCCCACTTAAGAACCCACCACGCACGAGCAGCATACAACCCACGCTGATTGTCATAGACCACCACCTGGCGGTCCTCAGTCAACCCCCACTGCACAAACCAACGAGCAAGCACATCCTGCGTAGGCAGCGGATTACGCCCCTCCGCAGAACTAGGTGCCGACGCCAACGCCGCCGCGGTATCACAAAAACGCGCCGTACTGATGTGCTCCGAGTTAAACTGCGCATAGCCGCCACCCTCGTGAGCAGACCACAGGCTTGCAAGGATGATATTGTTGCTGCCCTTATTGATACGCTGGGCCAGCTCGTCAATGCTGATAGTGATACTCATATTCCCGAAGTCTATCCGCTTTCACCCGCTTATGTCCGAATCAGTCTGTTCCACACATTGTGATCCCATGTTTTTCCACACAGTGCGTTACAAACCACCAGCACACACCCTTTTATTCAAATCTGCTACCAAAGTGTGTTTTTTATCATTGCGCCGGATCATGCCAATCCACCACCACATTATCTTTCGTGTCCAAACCTTGATGGGGCTGCTCCGGAACCTTAGCCACAATGTTCTTGCGAGCACGCCTGGCGCGCAGTTGATCGCCACCATGATGATCGCTACCACGATCAAAGCGGCAAGATAGTTGCGGTTCGTAGAGGAGGATTGAATTCCTTGACGCACCACTTCGATATAGCCGATAAGAAGAGCCAAGACTATCCTCACCGCCGCGGATTTCAACGCCGATGGTGATGGCCGAGTACACACGGTTGCGTCGCAACGCTGCTGGAGCAGGGGGCGTCATAAAGCACTGTCACACGAGGTGTCATTTCTTCACCGCTACTTTCTTCGCTACCGCTCCCAGTACTAATCCCGTAGGCAGGGGAGAATCATAAATCCGAGGGCAAACATCCCGAAGATAAGCCACAGTTGGTCGGCATGGTTCTCAATTGTACCGACTGAAACCCCAACGTTTGGCACAAACCGAACGAGCAAAACAGCACCACCAGAGTCAGAGGAGTATTGCGCACAATATTGATGTATCCAGTTGAAATCGAACGCAGCACACCTACGGGCGATACTCACATCGCGGTCAAGATGGTGCCCAATACAAGAGAGAGCACCCCCGCCCCAACATAACAACAGGCCCCGAACATGGATAACACCCACACCCAAGGCCTGCTTTACCTGCTACTTTGTCCTGCCTAGCTGGCACTAATATCTAAGTTTTCGCCGCCATCAGCAACGTCCACATGAACCTCGCTACCATCGCGAACCTCACCAGACAACAGCTTCTTAGCCAACTGATCGCCAATAGCCTGCTGGATCAAACGACGAGAGGCAAGACGCTGTGCCAGCTGCACAATCTGAATCTCCACAATGTGTGTGAGCTGCTCTTGACTCAGCGGATCAAAGATCACCACATCATAAATAACGTTTAACTCAAAAGGCTCAAGACAGTTCACTAAATAATGAAAGATAACCAAACAAAATTACAAACTTTAAGAAACGGAAAATTTGCAATATAGCTACATATACCAAAAGTTGGTATGAGCAGAAATTTTATTTCCGATCGCTCATAATTAAAGCAATAGATAACACTATCGGAATTGAAAATATGGACACAAAAGCAATCATTATAACTAAAAGAGGAATTATAAAAAATAATTTTTCAAAACTAACGGAAATGAACATCAAACAGAACAAATAAGAATAAATTAAAGAAACTCTAAAAACAGCAAAACCCAAAACTTCCACAAATTTTAATTTAGGCTTTCTCGATCGCGCCCACGCAGGTAGCAGTAGTACCGAAAAAATACCTAAGGAAATAGAAAAAATAGATAATATCACCCAACGATAAACATTAAGTGATGTGCGACCTTCCCAAGCGTCCGGCCGACCACCTCTACCGAAGTGCACGGGAACAAGCTCCGTAAGATAGTCGTCATATACGGTGATCAGTATCAATGCTAGGAGCCAAAAGAACAAGTTCAAAATAATGCTAGGAGCCAATTTTTCACCATCGGAAAACACACCTCTTTCATAGGCAAATCTATCGGGCAGTAAAGAATAGGTGGCACATCCAATCATAATAATTGAGAAAGATGTGATGCCCAGAAAAACGCAATCGATGTATGTAGAATACTAGCAAAAATAATAGCTATTATTTTCACATTATCCGAACCAAAATGGCTCTTCCGGTTTTAGAGTGCATTGATTAGTTCGCCGGGGGTTCGGGCGTGGCACTACGCGGAGTAGGACGTTTTCCACAACCATGACTTGGCTGGGCTTGGCTGGCGTTGGTGGGCGTTGGTGGGCGCGCCACCCCCGCTCACCCCCGAAAAAGACGGCACTTCACACCAAATCTGCCCAAACGACCGGTTTTCTTGCGATTTGGTGTGAAGTGCCGAGAAAAATCCTTCGAAATACCCCCGTTTAGTAGCTCTTCCGGTTTTAGAGTGCACTGATTATGTGTCGCATGTTGACGGCGTAGATCAGGCACCACAAAATGTAGTGGTCGAAGTAGACGAGGATGTCCTTGCAGCACTTGTTCATGATCCTACCCAACTGCGCGATCTCAGCGATCCTAGCGTCTTTCATACCAATCAAGCGTGTCAATGAGCATGCTCATGGCTTTGTTGGCTGCTTGCTTGTTGGTAGTAGTACCAGGTCTGTTGTAGCGGCGCGTAGCCGTCGTCGAAGTCAAACAGTTTTTCAAGCCTCCTACGGGGCTTGTCAGTCAGCAGGTGCATGGGTGGTCAACAGTGTTGTCCGGTTGCGGTAGAGCAGGTCTTTGCTCCCGGCCACGCCGGCCTGTTGTTTCTCACTAAAGCTTGGTGCGGCACGTGGTGAGCTTGCACCGGCTAGGCGTACAACGTGGAATAGGTCTATGACTTAGGTGGTGTTGAAAATGACGTCGCCAGCGGTGGCATAGCCTTGGAAGCCGTCCATACTGGTGATAGTGACCTGATTATGAAACTTCGCTTTGATTATTCAGCCATGTCCGCAAACGCGTCAGTGTTTCTTCCTGGGGCAACGTCAAAAAGCCAGGCGGGGCGGATGACGTTTCCATCGCGCAATACTCCGAGAGTGTCCGATTGTTTGTGTGCGGGGGGCTTGGTTTACAAGTAGTCCGCGAATCGGTCGGGGTAAGCCACGGCTAGTTGGTTGATGGCTTGTTTCCACCCGGTGGCTTTCGCTCCTTCAATATAGCCGTTGCATTCGATGGCGCGCTTCGCTTTCTTCGCTCGCTGGGCAGCGCGCTTGTCCTCGATGTTGCAGATCATCAGCCACAGCGTTTTCAGCGCCGCGGTATCGTTCGGGAACTGGCCGCGGTTACGAGTAGCTTTACGCAGCTCAGCATTCAGCGATTCGATCGAATTCGTGGTGTAGAGTACCCGCCGTGCCGCAGGCGGGAACTGCAAAAATGGCACAAACCGGTCCCAGGCGTCGCGCCAGACTTTGACCGATTGCGGGTATTTACGGCCCAGTTCACTGGCCTCGAATGCGTCCAGGGCGGCGCGGGCGGTGTCCTCGGTCGGTGCGGTGTAGACCTCCCGTAGCGCACTTGATACGGGTTTGCGGTCTTGGTAGGACACCCACCTGTTGGCCGCCCGGATCAGGTGCACGATACAGGTCTGCACCATGGAATTCGGCCAGGTTGCCTCCACGGCTTCCGGCAGGCCTTTGAGCCCGTCGCAGCAGACGATGAACACGTCTTGGACCCCACGGTTGGCAAGGTCAGCGCACACGGATGCCCAAAAACTGGCGCCTTCATTGTCTGCGATCCACAATCCCAGGATGTGCTTGATGCCGTCCATGTCGACGCCTACCGCCATGTAGCAAGACTTGTTGACCACGCGGTGGCCATCGCGGATCTTCACTCGCAGCGCGTCGAGGAAGATCACTGGGTAGAACTCGTCGAGCTGGCGGTTTTGCCAGATCATGACCTCTTCTAACACCGCGTCGGTAATGGTGCTGATCGTATCTGGGCTCATATCCACCCCGAGGGTGGTGGCGAGGTGGTGGCAAATATCGCGCACGGTCATCCCACCGGCGTACAGGGAGATGATCATGTCATCAAGCTCCGTCAGACGGCGGGTGCCTTTAGGCAGCATCCGCGGCGTAAACGTGCCAGCTCGATCCCGGGGCATAGTCACATCAAAGGTGCCGTAACCAGAGTTGACGGTTTTGGTGTACGACCCGTTGCGGTGATTGCCACCATCCGGGGTGCCCAGCTGGGCTTTCGCCGTACGATCAGAGTGCGCGTATCCCAGATGCGCGTCCATTTCAGCCTGCAGACCAGCGTTGATCGATGCCTGCAAAAGACCTTTGACCAGGTCGCTGGCATCATCGGTGGAAGTCGACAACTCGCCGATCAGTTCGGCGATTTCCGGATTTTCCATCAGCTTAGCGCTGATCTCGTTGACCCTGTTCGGGTCATGACCTTTCCTCGGTGACACGGTAGTCATTATCAGTGAAACTCCTTCTGGATCAGAGCCTCACACACAAAACACCTGACACCCTCAATACTCCAGGCTGCCCGCACGTGGGGCATTCATTGATGGACTCGACGGGCTCGGCTTCAATAACGGTAACTATCACCGTGTTCTACGGTGCGGCAGATGGTATCGACGATGACATTTCCGTTGGGCTGCACAGTAGGTCCTTGGTTTTGGATGGATGGTTTAGACACCCTTATTCCTACAAAGCCAAGGACCCCAATATCTTGTGCCACGCCCGAACCCCCGGCGAGCTAATCAATGCACTCTAAAACCGGAAGAGCCACCAAAATCGCAAAAGAAATAAAAATCTCACAAAAATAGCACCAATGGTGCGCACCGCTCAATGTTCACGAGTGGTCGCAACAACCCTGTGAACGATACCGAGTGGAGGCAATTACCACGCACCAGTACGATTCTAATTTTGCGCACAACGACGCACGATAGTGGCCTTCATCAAGGGTTCCTCGCAACGTAACTAAAGTGCCACAGAAAAACATAGGTCGGCTGGAGGTTGTTCCTCCAGCCGACCAGTCACCATGTACTTACAGCATGTATCGCTACAAACGTCAGTTACTACGAGGCGCTAATAACCAAACCACCATTGTCCAAATCTGCATCCACATGAACCTCGCTACCATCGCGAACCTCACCAGACAACAGCTTCTTAGCCAACTGATCACCAATAGCCTGCTGGATCAAACGACGCAACGGACGAGCACCGTAAGCTGGCTCATAACCGCGCTCCGCAAGCCACAACTTCGCAGAATCCGACACTGCCAACGTCAAACGACGAGCAGCAAGACGCTGTGCCAGCTGCGCAATCTGAATCTCCACAATGTGCGTGAGCTGCTCTTGACTCAGCGGATCAAAGATCACCACATCATCAAGGCGGTTCACAAACTCTGGCTTAAACGCCCGCTTTACAGCATCCATCATCTCGTCCTTTGTGCCACCGGCACCTAAGTTAGACGTCAGGATCAGTACTGTATTACGGAAGTCCACCGTGCGACCTTGGCCATCTGTCAACCGGCCCTCGTCGAGGACCTGCAGCAGGATGTCAAACACATCTGGGTGCGCCTTTTCCACCTCGTCGAAAAGAACGACGGTGTATGGGCGACGTCGAACAGCCTCGGTGAGCTGACCACCTTGGTCGTAACCCACATATCCTGGAGGGGCACCGACCAAACGAGCAACCGCATGCTTCTCGCCGTACTCCGACATATCAATGCGAACCATCGCACGATCATCGTCAAACATGAACTCCGCAAGGGCCTTGGCAAGCTCCGTCTTACCCACGCCCGTAGGCCCTAGGAAGAGGAAGGAACCGGTCGGACGGTTCGGGTCCGCCACGCCGGCACGGGCACGACGCACTGCATCAGACACCGCAACTACAGCCTCCGACTGGCCGACCACACGTTTGCCTAGCTCAGCCTCCATGTTGAGCAGCTTCTCCGTCTCACCCTGCAGCATCTTGCCCGCAGGAATGCCAGTCCACGCCGACACCACCTCAGCAATGGTGTCTGGGGTAACCTCCTCGCTCAGCATGGTGGTTTCCACGGTGTGTTCCTCAGCCTCAGCGACCTGCTTTTCCAGCTCAGGGATACGGCCATAGCGCAGCTCAGCTACCTTGCCGTAGTCGCCGTCGCGTTCCGCGATTTCCGATTCCGAACGCAGGCGCTCCAGTTCTTCCTTGGCCTCGCGAACCTTATTAATCGCGCCCTTCTCGTTATTCCACCGTGCCACAAGCTCACCGAGCTTCTCGCGCTCGTCGGCAAGCTCCTGGCGCAACTTGACTAAGCGATCCTTCGACGCAGCATCCGTCTCCTTCGACAGCGCTACCTCCTCGATCTCAAGGCGACGCACAATACGCTCCAACTCATCGATCTCCTGCGGCGAAGAATCGATCTCCATACGCAACCGCGATGCAGCCTCATCCACCAAGTCGATAGCCTTATCCGGCAAGAACCTGCTGGTGATATAGCGATCCGACAGCGTAGCAGCAGCCACCAACGCCGAATCCTGGATCCGCACACCATGGTGCACCTCGTAGCGCTCCTTCAGGCCACGCAAAATACCCACAGCATCTTCTACCGAAGGCTCACCGACAAAGACCTGCTGGAAACGACGCTCCAGCGCAGCATCCTTCTCAATGTATTTGCGGTACTCATCCAAGGTGGTAGCACCCACCAAACGCAGCTCGCCACGAGCCAACAGTGGCTTAATCATATTGCCCGCATCCATAGCGGAATCGCCGGTAGCACCAGCGCCCACAATGGTGTGCAGCTCGTCGATAAAGGTGATGATCTCGCCCTCAGCAGACTTGATCTCGTCGAGAACCGCCTTCAGACGCTCCTCAAACTCACCACGATACTTAGCACCAGCCACCATGGAACCAAGATCCAAACTAATCAGAGTCTTGCCCTTCAGCGACTCCGGCACATCTCCTGCCACAATGCGGCGCGCAAGACCTTCTACGATGGCAGTCTTGCCCACACCAGGCTCACCAATAAGAACAGGATTGTTCTTAGTACGGCGAGAAAGCACCTGAACCACACGTCTAATCTCCTGATCACGGCCAATAACCGGATCAATCTTGCCTTCCCGCGCCCGCGCAGTCAGGTCAGTGGAGTACTTCTCTAATGCCTGGAACTGATCCTCTGGAGACTCCGTAGTCACCTTCTTATTACCGCGTACCGAAGGGAAAACACCCTTGATGACGTCGTAAGTAGCGCCGCGCTTAGTCAGCAGCTCGGCAGCATCGTTAGTCCCGCGGGCCACCGCAGCCAGCAGCACCTCGGTAGAGACGTATTCGTCGCCTAACTCACCCGCCAGCTCTTGGGCGTTGTTTAAAACGCTTAACGCATCACGGTTAAAGTTCGGGTTTGCCAAGTTGGCACCTTCAGCCTTCGGCAGCTTGGCCACCAATGCTTCTGCTTCACGACGAACCACGTCTGGGTCCACGCCCGTAGCACGCAATACCGGAATAGCAATGCCATCTTCTTGACCTAAAATCGCAGCAAGGAGGTGCTCCGGACGAATATCCGGATTACCTGCGGCCGACGCCTTCTGCAGCGCCTCTTGCAATGCCTCTTGAGTTTTCGTTGTGGGGTTGAAACCAGCCATCGTTCATCATTTCCTTCCGTGGACTTTTACCAGTCACTAGGCACAACGAACACAAAGTTGAGTTTGTTCCACTCAACTTCAAAAAATTTTCCGCACACCAAAAAATCCACACCGCAGTGGCCAAAAACTGCCCTTTTTAACCTCATGCGGTGTGGATTGTTCGTCGAAACGTACTCAAACGGGGTGTCCGCTCAGATCTTTAACCAAGCGATCCACCACAGTTAGGCCACGCACCTGGCCCCTGCATTGCCAACACGTTCTCGGCAATCTCGATCTGCTGCTCCTTCGTAGCCTGATCCGCCGTTGGCGCATAGGCGGTCCCACCAGCCCCCGCCCACGTCTCGGCGCTAAACTGCAAGCCACCGTAGTAGCCATTACCAGTGTTGATCTGCCAGTTACCACCGGATTCGCAGGCGGCAACCTGATCCCACTGGCTCACGCTGGCTGCTCCAGCCGCCGGTGCAATGGCTGCGGCGAGTCCTCCAGTAGCGGCGACGATCAGTGCTTTCTTCTTTGCGGAAAAACGCATAACGGGAAAATGCTCCTTTGCTCGTTTCTTCTCCAGCTGGGTTGCCCAACCTACGCGACTAACCCCCAGGGCTGTCAAATTGGGGATTATCCTCGACAAGTCATCACCACTTTGATTATCTGGTTATCATGATGCCTTCTTCCTTCCAATCAGATCCCACGGATCAGGCCTTTGCGGTGCGCGATCTCTCCGTTATGTTCGGCCCCAAAGCTGCCGTCGATCATCTCAATTTGGATGTGCCACACGGCAGCATTTTTGGCCTCGTAGGCCCCAACGGCGCCGGAAAAACCACCATGATTTCAGCAGCCACGGGACTGCTGCGACCACAGAGCGGTTCGGCGTGGATCAACGGGGTCAATGTGTGGGAAGAACCGACTGCAGCGAAAGCGCACTTTGGGTTGCTTATCGACGGCATGCCCGTCTTCGACCGTCTCACCGCCACGGAGTATCTCGAGTTCCTTGGTGGCTTGCGTTCCATGGCCCCCGATGTAGTTGCACAGCGCAGCGAGGAACTACTCAGAACCCTCGGGCTAGCTGATGCTAAAGACAAGCAGATTGTGGACTTTTCCGCCGGCATGACCAAGAAGATCTTGCTGGCAGGAGCCCTCTTGCACGCGCCACGCGTCTTGATCTTGGACGAGCCCCTCGAGGCAGTTGATCCAGCCTCTGGACAACTGATCCAAAAGATTTTGCGCAACTATGCCCGCTCCGGAGGCACCGTATTGTTGTCCTCCCATGTGATGGAACTCGTCGAGGGCTTGTGCGACCACGTGGCGATCATCAACCAAGGCACCGTGATCTCCTCCGGCACCGTCGATGCGGTTCGCGGCACGGGCACCTTAGTAGACAAATTCGTAGAACTCGTCGGCAGCACCCAGCTTGACGACGACAGCTTCGTCTGGTTAGGCGGCAAATAATATGAGCCCCACAAAAACCATCCTGCGGTTCCAATTTCGGCAACGCAACCGAATGATCTCCGCGAATCCCGCGTCGATCATGATGATCATCTTCATTTGCCTCTACGGATTCATCGGCCTTGCCAGCATGCTCTTTAGTGGCTACGACGGCTACCACAAACAATACTTCGCCGTCGCAGCAATCATCCTTGCCGTTGGAGCACTGGGCTACATCATCTCGGTATCAGTGCTTCCCACGGGCGAAAACCACGTCAACCCCCGCGAGCTGGCCTTCTTCCCTCTCACGGCCCGCAACATCCTGCCCGCCCTGCTGATCGCCCCGTTGTTGACGTCGATAGGCATGCTCACCGTCTTCTTCGCCCTGACCACCGCAGCCCTCGGCGCATGGATCCTGCCCACCGGCGCTGCAATCGCATGGGCTCTCGCCGTAGTGATCAACACGGCGCTGACCATCATCATCGGCGAAATAATCCGCTCCGCACTGGGTACTTCTGGGCGCACAAAGAAAGAACGTATCAACATCATCAGCGGCTTGATGATCTTCATGATCATCATCGCCTTCAACGCCCTCCAAGGCCTCGACCTCCAAAGCGAACAAATCAACCAAGCCGGACACATACTGATGTGGACCCCGCTCGCAGCACCCGCCGGCCTCGTCATCGGAATCCTCGAAGGTTCACTCACCACCACACTCGCCACCGCCGCACTGACCCTCATCTACTTCACAGGAGCATTGTGGCTATGGCACCGCAACATCACTACTATCCTCAACGAACCTATCGAAAAAGGCTCCACCACCACCCGCACCCGCTCATCACGTGTGCTCGTCCCGTGGGCACCAGCCACCCCGACCGGATACATTTACTCCCGTGCGCTGCGCTACATCCGCCGTGATAGCCGCATGATCAGCCAACTGATTATGACCCCCATCTTGATGGTCTTTCTCACCTACAGGGCGATCGTCGATTCCCCCTGGGCCTTGGTCTTCCTCGTCGCCATGACAGCACTCTTGGCTGGTATGGCTGCCTCCAACGACTTCGGCTACGACGGCCCCAGCAACTGGAGCATCATCGTCGCAGGTGTTCCCGCCAAAAACTGGGTACTAGCCCGTCACACAGCCTCGCTGACAATCCAGAGCTGCACCGTTCTCATCTCTTGGATCCTCCTGTTTGTACTCTTCCCCGAGAAAGGCATTGCCCTAGCCGTCTGCGTGAGCTCCCTAGGCGCTCTCATGGGCTCCGCCGCCATCGGATTAGCCTTTACCGCATTCAACCCCTTCCCCACCGCCGCACCAGGTGTTAATGCCTTCGCTGACCGCTCCGGATACAGCGCCGCTGCGTTTCTCACCGGATTCGGTTCCATGCTGCTTGTGTGGATCCCTATTCTGCCAGGTGCTGCACTGCTCATCTATGGGTTCAGCACCAGCACCGCACTGCTGATCGTAGCCGGCTGCGCGCTGTGCATTCTCATCCCCGGCGCGCTATACTACCTGGTGATTCGCAAGGCGGTCGCGCGGGTTGAGCGTGCTACGCCGGAGATCTTTAACAAGGTGAATAAGTTCGTCAGCTAAGGTTCCCGCAGCGTCCACAGCTCCCGCAGCTTGTGAGATACAAAAATCGATCCGGTGGGCTGGGCAATTCTTCAACGATTGCGACCAGCTCACCGGACCGATGTGCGTGGATAGGCAGTAAAGCGGCTCTTCCGGTTTTAGAGTGCATTGATTAGTTCGCCGGGGGTTCGGGCGTGGCACTACGCGGAGTAGGACGTTTTTCACAACCATGGCTCGGCTGGGATTGACTCGCAGGTTACCCCCGTTCACCCCCGAAAAAGACGGCACTTCACACCAAATCCAGCCAAACGGCCGGTTTTCTGCGATTTGGTGTGAAGTGCCGAGAAAAATGCTTCGAAATACCCCCGTTTAGCGGCTCGGTGGAACCGGAGCTCCCTTCGGTGGCAAGACCTTCGGGTATGTATAGGTCAAACCCTGGGCCGAACCCTGGGCCGGAACCACAGCAGCACCCGCAGCACCCGCTGTAGCAGAGCCGCCACGCCACGGTGTCGGATCCCAGTTACCCTGCACCAGCTTGACCTGCGAGAACCAGCCCAATGTGAAGACTGCAAGACCAACAAGGATCACTAGGACGATGCCGAGCGGACCACCTACGCGAGCGCCGCCGCCTACGAGCATGCCGAACCATCCGAAGTCGGCACCGCGTCGGCCGCCGGTCGCATTGCCGTATACGGGCTGTTCCGGTTTTAGAGTGCACTGTTTAGTTCGCCGAGGGGTTCGGGCGTGGCACAAGATACTAGGACCCTTGGCTTTGTAGGAATAAGGGTATCTAAACTATCCACCCCAAAACTAAGGGCCTACCGTGCAGCCCAACGGAAATGCCATCGTCGATACCATCTGCCGCACCGCAGAACTAGGAGCTACTATCACCAAGGCCACAGAACACGGTGATAGTTACCGTCATCAAAGCCGAGCCCATCGAGCCCATCAACGAATGCCCCACATGCAAGCAGCCAAGAAAGCCATGAGCACGCTGATCGACACGCTTGCTGGCATGAAAGACACCGGGATCGCTGAGATCGCGCAGCTAGGCAGAACCATGAACAAGCGCCGCAAGGACACCCTCGCCTACTTCGACCACAAAGTATCCAACGGCCCCGTCGAGGCAATCAACGGCAGACTCGAACACCTACGCGGCATCGCCCTAGGATTTAAAAACCTCAACTACTACATCTTGCGGTGTCTGATCCACGCCGCCAACATCCAACACAAAATCAATGCACTCTAAAATCGGAAGAGCCAGTAAAGCCGAGTAATGCCGTCCCTGTTACTCCATTTGGTGCTTGATCGCGGAGTTCGCGCGCATACCGTGCACGGTAGCAACGACCAAAATCACGGCGAAGATTGCTGTCGACGCTACGCCCAGGCCCAAGGTGAAGCCTGATACTACGGCGATCGGCGCTAGGATGGTCATGCCGATTTCGAAGGGTGCGAAGCCCACGTAGGCCACACCGTATTCGTTGAGGGTTCCGGACTTCAGCTTGGGGTCAACGATCTTGAGCAAAGCGATACCGGTTGCCACGGCGGCAGTTGCCCAACCCCAACCAAAGAGGCCGCGTTCCAGCCAGCCTTCCTCGAAAAACTTGGAGGCGAGGCAGAAGAAGCCGAAGCAGTAGATGATACCGAGGACGAACATGACCAGAAGCGGTACCCAGTAGTTGGCCACGGCGGCAGGAACGATGGAGGCGATACCGAAGGCGATGAGGAAGTCGGTGGAGCCACCGGAGATGGTGCTCATGGTGTCTTTGTCGAGGTAGTTGGGCTTGCCGATGAGCTTGAGGCCTAGAACCATAAAGATACCAACAACGAAGGACAGTGCGAATAGCGGGATCGATACGTTGGGGAACATCGAGGTGATCTGCTGTTGACCAAGGTAGGCGAGCATGACGGTGACGAGGATCGCGCCGAAGTGCAGTGCTAGCGGTTCGATCGCTGAGGGGTTGGTGGTTGCTTTACCGATGGATGGGCGACGGTGTTCTTCGATGTAACCGGCAAGCAGCTCCCAAGGGAGTTTGTCTGGGAGGGACGCGGTCTTTTTGTTGCGGATACCCCAGTTGGCAAACAGGATTCCGCCGACGATGGCGGCCAGGGTGCCCACTGTTGCCGAGGTAAAACCAAGGGAGGATGCTGCGGACGCTCCTACTGTATCCAGTGCGCCACCGACTGCGGCTGCGGTGCCAAAGCCGCCCACGAAGCCGACGGGCAGCATCATGCCGAACCATTCTTCGGTTCCCCACACTGGTGTGAAGAGGAAGAGGCCGAGCAGGATGAATATGCCCCATTGACCCATGAACATGGATGTGGAAAATGCCCACATGGTGCGAGCGCCTTTGATGTTTTGGGTGCTAAAGGTCATGGAAAACGGCATCGATGCGAAGACGATGGCGATGAGGATGGTGGAGTAGGTTCCCAGTTTGTCGGAGAAGGGTAGCCAGCCGAGTACTTCTGGGCCTAGGGCTAGGCCGAGCAGACCTGCGGTGATGGGTGCTGGGATGAGGAGGGAGCGAAACCACGGGACGAATCGACGAAGCACCACGCCGACGATCATGAGAGCGGAGATAAATCCTATGTCCATCACCGCGTTAAAAGGCGTGTATGCGTTCATGCCGTCCTTCTTTCTCTATACCTAGTGTCACATTGCGCGTGTCCCCGTTTCGTAGGGCACATTTTTACATCTTTAGACTAAATCACAAGCACACAATTCCGCATAAGTGGTGCCTGATCACCCCTTTTAGTCGTGTTCGTGTCCATCAAAGTCGGCATGGTGGTCTGCACTATGACCTGGTTCTTCGCTATCGCCCTCGTGTGCATGCAAATGAGAATGGGTGTGAGCATGGGCGTGCGTGTGTACGAGATTGTCATGAGAGTGCTGGTGGATATGCACGTGGGTGTGCATGTGGTCGTGTTGCAATCCGATGGAATCGCGGACAATCACAACGGTGGCAGCGACCATGATGAGCAGTGCTACCCAGACTTGGATGTCGGGGCGTTCGCCGAGAAGCACCATGCTAAAAGCCACGCCGAGGAATGGTGCGATGGCGTAGTAGGCGCTGGTTTTGGCGGCCCCAAGGTGGCGTTGCGCCATGATATAAAAGGTGATGCTGAGCCCGTAGGAGACAAATCCTAGGACCATGGTGATGGCGATAATGCGCCAGCTGGGGGTGGATTGCACCAGCAGCAGTGCCACAATGAGTGCGCCGAGGCCGGAGAATATTCCTTTGATCGCTACGATTTGGGCGGCGTTTTTGTTGGATAGTGCGCGTGTGCAGTTGTTTTCGAGTCCCCAGCAGGCGCACGCGGCGAGTACGAGGAGTGATCCGAGGTTGAGCTGGATGGTGCCTGGTTCGAAGCTCAGGATCAGGCTGGCGAGGGTGACGAGCGCGATGGCGAGCCAGAGGTGTTTGGAGATTACTTCACGGAAGAGTAGAAGGGCGATGAGCGAGGTGGCGACGATTTCAAAGTTGCCAAGCAACGACACTCTTGACGACGTCGTCCGTGCGATTCCGAGCATGAGGAATATGGGGGCTGCGATGTCAAGGACGACCATGGCTACTACGTATTTGGCGTCTTGGGCGGTGATGGGGGCATCGTCAGGCGTGGGGCGTGCAAAGGCGATCATGCCAATACCTGCGCCGAGGTATAAGAAGGCGGCAAGCATGGTGGCTGTGGTGTGATCTAGCAGCATTTTGGCTACGGGAACGTTGAGGGCGTACAACGCCGCGGCGAGGATAGCCAGCAGGCTCGCTTGAGTTTTCATAATGTGAAAATACACCACCAGCAGTAGTTGACACGTCATATACAATGTGGGGGTGAAAGCATTCGGATTCCTTAGCTTCGGCCACCACGCCATCGGCAACCAACAAGGCCCCAGCGCCGCACAAGTACTCAAAGACTCCATCACCATCGCACAACAAGCAGACGAACTCGGTGTCAACGGCGCATACTTCCGCGTCCACCACTTCGCACCCCAAGGTGCCGCACCCCTACCACTCATGAGCGCCATCGCCGCCTCTACCTCACGAATCGAAGTAGGCACCGGCGTCATCGACATGCGCTACGAAAACCCCCTCTACCTTGCAGAAGAAACCGCAGCCCTCGACCTCCTCTCCGACCAACGCGTCGCCATCGGAGTCTCCCGCGGATCACCAGAACCCGCCGAACGCGGCTGGGAAGCCTTCGGATACGGCCCCGCAGCTGACGACGACCCCCGCGCCGCACGCCTCGCCCGCACTACCTTCCTGCGCTACCTCAGCGCCATCCGCGGCGAAGCCGTAGCCCGCGCCGCCGCCGACCACGAGCAATACCCCCACCTGTACCACGGCGGCACCCCCTTGCCCGTCTTCCCGCATTCCCCAGGACTCGACCGCCGCGTGTGGTGGGGTTCCGGCACCAACGCCTCCGCCGAACAAGCAGCCAACGACGGTGTGAACCTCATGAGCTCCACCCTCGTATCCGAGGCAACCGGTGCCTCCCTCGGCGAAATCCAAGCAGAACAAATCCAGCACTACCGCGACGCATGGAAAACCGCAGGCCACGAATGGATGCCACGAGTATCCGTTTCTCGGTCCATCTTCCCTATTACCAATGACCGCGAACGGCAAATGTTTGGGTTCGGCGAATCCAAAGACCAGATCGGCTCACTCGGCGAAGGCCGCAACGTCACCTTCGGACGCACCTACGCCGACGAGCCCGACAAACTCATCGAACAGCTCAAAGCCGATCCCGCCATCGCCATGGCCGACACCTTGCTGCTCACCATCCCTAATCAAGCAGGCATAGAGGTCAACGTGGACATTTTGCGCAACTTCGCCCATCACGTCGCCCCCGCTCTCGGATGGCAACCCAACACAGAAAGCCCTGTCACCGGCTACGATTGGTAACCGTGACCGCTCATTCAATCCAGGCCGTTGCCGATGAACTTCGCGTCCACCGCGCGGAGTTCATTCAGGCAGCCAATCAGAAGCCGGACTCCCCTCTCGCGGACGCCATCGTGCAGCTCGTCGACCATACCGATCTAGACGGACACGTTCCGGAATCGATCGCTACCTCATGGCTACAGCACGCAGCCGCCGCCGAAAGCCTCGGGGTATCACGCGACTACTACCTCACGCTTGCCGACGCCTCCCGCAGCGCCCTGCGCCACATTTGCGCAGACCTTCCCTTCGCCGAGGTCCTCGGTGCCGAACGCGCGATTACGTCGATAGCCAACACGCTGACCAACGCACCCCTGCCCAACGCAGCAGTGCCCGCACAAGTCGTGCAAGTAGAAAAGCGCAGCAGCGCTATCTCCGTGGTACGCCTTCAAGCAGACACAGCTATCGACTACACCGCCACCCAGTACGTCACCGTCACCGCCGATTACCTGCGCGGAGCACGTCGTGAGCTCTTTCCTACCATCCCACCCAACGAATACGGCCAGATCGAATTCCATATCCGCCACGAAGGCATGATCTCCACTCTGCTCGCTGGCGCACACGTAGGCGACGCATGGTGGATCAGCCCAGGCCAAGGCGGTTTTGATTACACCGAAACCCAAGACATGGTGCTCATCGCCCACGGGGTAGGGCTGGCAGCACTACGCCCCATCATCGTCGATTTCCTCCGCCTAGCCGAACCCCCTCGAGTCCACCTCTTCCTCGCAGCCGACTACCCAGGCGAACTCTACGAGCTCGCTGGCCTGCGGAGCCTAGCGTCAACCGCACCTTGGCTGTCCGTCACCCCTGTTGTTGCCCATGAAGAAGACGCCTGGTGGGTAGCCCCCACCCAGCATTCTCGCCCACCTCGCGGGCTACACATCACCCAATTCGGACAAGCCGGAGAAATAGTCGCAGGTTATGGCACATGGGAAGATCGTCGCATCTTGATCGCCGGTCCCTCCCACGACGTGGCAGCCTCCCGCAAGGCACTCATTCGCCGCGGAACGCCACCCACCATCATCCACACGCAGACCTTCGATTACCCACCGTTTTGGCTATAACTCACATCTGCTAACACAGGGATAGCCTTGCGGGTACGCCTAACGAGGTCACGGTTGATATTCACCATGAACAGCTCCTCCCCCGTACCGGCCTCGGCAATACGGCGACCATCAGGGGTTACCACCGCGGAATGCCCCACACCGGTGGGTGCACTCGGCGCGCGCTCATCCTCTGCCACCGCTTGGTCGCAGGCGACGATATAGCTGGTGGAGTCCAATGCACGCGCCGCGGTAAGCGTACGCCACTGCTCCAGCTTGCCCTCGCCATCAGCCCACGACGCAGGAAGCACAATCACCTCAGCGCCCAAGCGGGCAAGATCGATAAATTGCTGCGGAAAGCGCACGTCATAACACACAGCAATTCCGCAGGTCACATCGCCTACAGGGAAAGTAACCAGCTGATGTCCTGGGCGAACCGTGTCAGATTCTTTGAAGCCAAAGGCGTCATAGGTATGAATCTTGCGGTATTCCCGCACCGAATCGGGGTGGGCAATTAAAGCCACGTTATTAATACGCTGCTTGCCATCATGGGTGTCTGCAGGGCTAAACATACCAACTACGATCACGATGTTGAGATCGCGAGCCAGCTGGCATATTCGGGTAGCAAAGGGGCCGTCGATAGGCTCGGCGACGCGATCAAGGCGTCCGGTGCCAAAGCCTTGCATCGTGGCCTCTGGAAACACCACCATATCTGCCCCGCGTTGAGCGGCAGCACTGACATGGCGTTCTACCGTAGCCAAATTGGCCATTATATCGGCACTACTAGAAATCTGGGCGAGAGCTATCCACATGCCACTCCAGACTATGCGCTAAGCACGCAGTTATCCACAGCCTTGCTGGGATTTCACACGTGCACCAACCCAAAGCCTTGCGAGCTACACTCATCCCACCACATCATCAGGCTCATGGACATTACTTTTTCTGCGCTTTCGCACCTGCACACCCCCAGTACTGCAATCACCCACACGAGCATAGGTGCCAATGCCAGCGGGGCCGCCCTAGAACGATTCCTTCATAGCCTGACCACGCATCACGCCCGCAATACCGCCGATATTGCAGAGCTCATCGCGCAAACCACGCAGCTTGCGCACATCTGCGCCGACATCGACACCACCACCGCCTGGGGGTTGTCATGCTCGCATTAGATTCTCGCAGCCTCGCACTAGCGCGAACAGCATTAGCCCACAACGCCACCGAAGGGCACACGGCTTTCGACGCCGCCCGCTACCTATGGAACCGCAGCTTTGAAGAGCTCAAAGGACAGGCTTTCGACGCCGCCCACCAGCTACTTTCCACCCAAGGACACTCGTGGTCCCAACTTTTTCAAGCCCTTGAGGATGTCTCCCGCATTCTGGAGCTCACCTACGGCCCCCAAAAAGACCTCGAGGCCGCCTACGATTACCTGCTATTACTTTCTCAACGCAGCATAGATAACTCCGCCGTGATCTCTGCGATGATTGCCGCTATTCGAGTAATGGGCAATCAACTCGACCAACAATGTGCCCTAGCCATCGACGCCATCGCTGCACTATGCGAACCCAACTACTCCCAGCACCGCGATCTTGCAACCAACTTCGAGCAACACCTCGCCCAAGACTTCCCCGACGCACAGATTCTTTCCACACACGAACATGGAGTGGTGGTAGCCCTAGGAGATATTCACACAGCCGACTCCATTACTACCGTGGTCGCAGGAGTCGGCTCCGCCAACCCAACACAGTGGCTGAACTATGTCGAACGCGCCCAACGCATACACCACGCCACCGGTGGTGCTGCCGTGGCATGGTTGGGCTACAACGCTCCTGCAAACATAGCGATTGCTGCTGCACCATCCCCCGCACAACAGGGTGCGTTGCGATTACAAAAATTCCAAAGCGAACTGCGCACGTTGAACCCCACCGCCAAGCTCATGGTTTTCGGCCACAGCTATGGTTCCGTCGTCGCAGGTCATGCCGCAGCACACGGCCTCGATGCCGATACTTTAATAGTGGCCGGAAGCCCCGGTGTGCCACCCAACCCTCAGTTACATAGCCCCAACCCCCGCCTTATCTCTGTGTTAGGCAGCCACGACATTATCGGTCTTACCGGAACAAACACAGTGGCCGCCCACGGAATCGACCCCAGTGCGATCAGTGCACAAGACGCCGGATTTGAGCGCTGGGGTGTGGCAGGCGGCCACGAGTCGTACTTCACCGATAAGCGCCTCCTGCAGCGGCTAGCACAGGAGGCTCATCGAGGTACCAGTGAAACTAGTAGCGGATAGCCATGCGACCGTCGATCTTGCCTTGCTTCATATCAGCAAAGACCGAGTTGACGTCGTCAAGCTTGCATTCGGTAACCGTTGGCTTAATCATGCCGCGAGCGTAGAAGTCCAAAGCCTCCTCAAGATCTTGACGCGTACCCACGAGGGATCCGCGGATGGTCAGGCCCTTGAACACGATATCGAAGATCGGTGCAGGAAACTCTCCTGGAGGAAGACCATTGAACACAATGGTTCCATTCTTACGAGCCATGCCAATCGCTTGGCCGAATGCCTGAGGGTGCACCGCGGTGACCAGCACGCCGTGTGCGCCACCCTTGGTGTACTTCACAATTGCTTCAGCTGGGTCTTCTTTGCGGGCATTGACCACAAACTCAGCGCCATGCTTCTTAGCCAGTTCAAGCTTGTCGTCCGCAATATCCACGGCGATAACGCGCATGCCCATAGCCACGGCGTACTGGACGGCGATATGGCCCAGACCACCCACACCGGAGATGACCACGAACTGACCTGGGCGGGTTTCGGTAACCTTCAGACCCTTGTACACGGTCACGCCAGCGCACAGAATTGGGGCGACTTCCAGCAGGTCACAGCTATCAGGGATGCGGGCACAGTAGCGAGTATCTACCAGCATGTACTGACCGAAAGAGCCATCGACGGTGTATCCACCGTACTCGGCCTTCTCACACATAGTCTCCCAGCCGGTGCGGCAGTATTCACACTCACCACAAGCCGACCACAGCCAGACGTTACCAACCATGTCACCCAGCGCAACGCTGTGCTCACCTGGGCCAAGTTTGACCACTTCACCCACGCCCTCATGGCCTGGGACGAACGGTGGCTTTGGCTTGACCGGCCAGTCGCCCTCGGCGGCGTGGAGGTCAGTGTGGCAGATGCCGGAGGTGAGCACCTTGACCAGTGCTTGGTGCTGGCCTGGCTCGGGGAGGTCAACGTCGTGGATGTTGAGCTCGGAGCCAAACTTCTCCACAACAGCGGCGGTGAAGGCAGAGGGAAATTCAGTAGCAGACATCGGTTGCAATCCTTTCTAATGGTACCTATTTTCAATAGGTGGCAGAAATGACAAAACCCCGCGAAATGCGGGGGTTGAACCGTATGAAGTTATAAGTTTGTGCAGGTTGTGGAGCCCACCCAATGACGGGCCCCACTTAGCTATGGATTACCTTTAAAATAAGCCGGTTGGATTCTCATCATACGAGACAAGAAGGTTCTTTGTCTGCTGATAGTGATCCAACATCATGAGGTGATTCTCACGTCCAATTCCGGACTCCTTATAGCCTCCGAATGCTGCGTGCGCTGGGTAATTGTGGTATTGATTCACCCACACACGACCAGCCTGGATGGCACGTCCAGCACGATACGCTGTGTTCTGATGACGAGTCCACACACCAGCGCCGAGGCCATAGTTGGTGTCATTAGCAATGCGGATTGCCTCATCAAAATCCTTGAAGGTAGCAACCGAAAGCACTGGACCGAAGATCTCCTCACGGAAAATGGTCATGTCATTCGTGCCCTTGAACACCGTGGGCTCGATATAGTAGCCATTTTCCAAACCATCGATTTTGTTCACATGTCCACCGGTGAGCACCTCAGCGCCCTCCTTCGGGCCAATATCGAGGTAGCCACTGATCTTATCCATTTGCTCCATGGAAGCCTGGGCACCCATCATGGTTTCGGTATCGAGCGGATTACCCAGCTTGATGTTCTTCACACGCCGAACACCCAACTCGAGGAATTCATCCGCAATGGACTCATGTACCAGCGCACGCGATGGGCAGGTACATACCTCTCCTTGATTCAGTGCAAACATGGCAAGGCCCTCAATACACTTCTCACGGAAGGGATCGTCGTAATCCATGATGTCCGCAAAGAAGATCGACGGCGACTTACCGCCTAGCTCCAAGGTGACGGGGATGATCTTGTCGGCAGCGGCACGGTTAATAAGCTTGCCCACCTGCGTAGATCCGGTAAAGGCAATCTTGCCAATGCGGTTGGAGGAGGATAGTGCCACACCAGCTTCCTCACCCAGACCGTTGACGATGTTGAGCACGCCATCAGGAAGCAAGTCACCCACGATGTCGATCCAGAACAGGATGGACGCAGGGGTTTGCTCCGCAGGCTTCAACACAATCGTGTTGCCTGCGGCGAGAGCTGGGGCGATCTTCCATGCGGCCATGAGCAGTGGGAAGTTCCACGGAATGATCTGACCCACAACACCGATGGGCTCATGGAAGTGGTAGGCCACCGTATTGTGGTCGATTTGAGAGGTTCGGGATTCTTGGGCGCGGATGGCACCAGCAAAGTAGCGGAAGTGGTCGATGGCCAGTGGAATGTCGGCGGCGAGCGTCTCACGCACAGCCTTGCCGTTGTCCCATGTTTCAGCGACAGCGATTTCTTCAAGATGCTCTTCCATGCGATCCGCAATGCGGTGCAGGATGAGTGCGCGCTCAGCAGGCGAGCTATGACCCCATGCTTTCGCGGCAGCGTGAGCTGCATCCAGGGCCTTTTCCACGTCGGCAGCAGTTCCTCGTGCCACTTGGCAGAACACTTCACCGGTTACTGGGGTGATGTTGTCGAGATACTCGCCACCTACTGGTGGGACCCATTGGCCGCCGATGTAATTGTCATAGCACTTCTTGTAGTTGGCTACGGCACCTGGCGTTCCTGGATATGCATAAACAGTCATTTGGGTCACTCCTTAGGTCTTTACGTGATGTACAACATATTAAGATGCCATTGTACAGAGGTCCGCGTTTTCGTCTGCGGGTAAAATCACGCTGCCAACCATGCAATACAGTTTGCACACCTATAGGTGCACCCAAAAGCCAAGAACTGTAAATTTTGTTAATTTTTCGACTGCAGGGGCAGACTCCCCCACCGACACCCCCTATTCTTACTTTTGGCGTCAAATCTGATTTACGTTTGGAGCGTAATGTACAACTAATTCCATCTCCAGCTATCAGGAGCACCGCGCCATCGTGATTTCTGCCAACCGTCGTTTCATCACTGGGCAACCGCCACCGCAGTCGCCCTCGCCAGCCTCAGCACCGTCCCTCATGCCCTCGCCGCCGACACCATCTCCACAGGCGTGGACTGCTCGATCACCGCACCAATAGTCGGAACAACCACCCGCAGTTCCACCTTTGACGCGCATATCGACGTCCCCGAAACCGTCCAAGCCGGAGTCGGATTCGAGGCCAGCGTGCAGTTAAACAACATCTCGGTGCAAAGCGAACAGTTATCTAAAATCTCTGGTGCATCCCTCAAGACCAGCACGATTCGCATCAAGGTAGGCAACAACGTTCAACTCGACGGCACCCAGCCTGGCGTGAGCCTTACTAACGGCGTACTCAGCATAAAAAACAAGCTCAACGGAAACGCCTCGACATCACCGCCGAGCCAATCACGGTTCGCCTCAAAGCCATCTCCGAAGGCGACATCACCTTCGCACCTGACAGCACAGTGCTTGTAACAGACATCGACGTCCAGACTGGAATCATCCCTGTCACGGCAAAAGCCTCCTGCGCAACCACCAACGCAAAGCCATACGCAACCATCAAGGCCACCCCACAAGAAGGCATCAAAGTAACCGCCCCCACCGAGGCAACACCACAAAGCACTATCGACGTCACCGCCACCGCACTCAACACCACTACAGGAAACGTATAATTTTATCTGGATAACACACCTGTGGGCGAGCCGGTTACCGTCACTGCTACCGGCACCACTGCCACCAAGATCACGTTGGGTGCAGCTGGCTCCGCGACTATTACCGCACGCTACACCGATAGCGAAGGCTACAACCCACTCCCCGATGGGACCGCAAGGGTAGCTGTCGGCATGCTAGCCCCCACACTCAAAGAAGGCGACGAGGATACCTACACGGCACCATCAACGGCCAAGCTACCTCTATCGACGAGCCCCTGAAGGTCACCCCAGGTGAAACCGTCACCGTCACCACCACCATGACGCCAAGCAGCGCCTCCGTCTAGGTGTACGAGCTAGGCATTAACCCACCATCAGGCGTGACCTATGTGGAGGACAGTGACTCCCGCAACTTCAAGTCCGTGCTGACCACCACCGGAACCGGCTTCAACCCCCCAAACTCCACGTACTATGATCCACACTGGGACAAAGAAGCCACCATGCCAAACGACCAATACCGCGGCTTCCACACCACATCCACCTACACTGTCTTTGGTGATGCCCCTCAGACCGTAACCGCCCAATATCAGATCCCGAAGGACCTTGGACTTGGTCGTTACATGTTCCAAATGGGCGTGTACAAATACTCCACTGAGTTCAAAGACCTCGTCAGCATTCCAGAAACCTCCTTCGAGATTGCCGCTGATCTGCCTACGCTTCCCAACCGCAAGATCAAACCGGCACCTCATAACGAGGAACAGACCACCGAATCAGAAGACACCCCAGCTAACAGCGGCTCCTCATCCGGTTCCCTGCTGTGTTCCCCATCATTTTGGTCCACCATCTTGGGCGTTGTCGCAGGCATTGTCACACTCGTGTTAAGCTTCCTAGCCCGCCGCTAAGCAACATATAGATAGCACGTATGCCGGAAAGATCGTTGTGATCTTTCCGGCATACGTGCTACTTCAGGCTAGTTGTGGTGCCGCGAACCGCGACGCGGTTCCCACATCACCACTGCCGTTGAGCGAGGCACGTGAACGATCTCACCGCGAGGACGCACCCCACGGGTTTTGAGTTCCTCAGCCTCGGCCCGTGCCGCAGCAAGTTCCTTGCGCAGCTGCGCATTCTCCCTTTTCAGCTCGATGATCGACTTAATACCTGCCAAGTTCACACCTTCTACCTGGCTGAGGTGTTGAACAGTGCGCAGGAGTTCAACGTCGTCACGCGAGTACCTACGTCCACCACCGCGAGTACGCTGCGGTGTAACAAGGCCGAGCCGGTCATAGGTGCGCAAGGTTTGAGCGTGCATTCCCGCAAGCTCCGCAGCAACGGAGATAACAAAAACGTCGCCAGAAAACTCTTGGGTCATAAAGCTCACCTCCTTCTCGCGTTATTTCCCTGCCCAGCCGGCACGCGGATCAAAGCCCGCATCCCGCTCGGCTTGAACATAGGCTCGCAGCGCGCTTGCCGACGCCGCATCCAAACTCGACGGCACCGCAACTTCCACCTTGACCAGCAGATCTCCCGCAGAACCACCGCGCTTAGGCACGCCCTTACCACGCACCCTCAGCACACGACCATTAGGTGTGCCGGAAGGAATACGAACTCGAACCGGAAGGTCGAGTGTAGGCACCGAAATGGTATCGCCCAACGCCAACTCCGCATAGGACACCGGAACCGTCACCTCGAGGTCATCGCCCGAACGGGTAAACACTCGGTCGTTTTTCACATGCACCGTGACATACAGATCACCAGCCGGCAGCCCATTAGGACCGGCCTCACCTTGGCCAGCGAGGCGCACCTTTTGGCCATCGACCACACCAGCAGGGATGCGCACAGTAATCGAGCGAGTACGACGCTGCGTTCCAGTACCCGAGCAATCAGGGCACGGATCAGAGATCATCTTGCCGGTGCCGCCGCACTGCGTACACGGTGCAGAGAATCCAAAGGCACCCTTGTTTTCCGAGGTAAAGCCCGTTCCATTGCACTTGGTGCACGTGGTGGGTGCACCGGAACGCGAACCGGAGCCGTGGCAGGTGTGGCAGGGGGCGTCGCCAGTAAGTTGCAAGGGAATCGTGGTGCCCTTGGCCGCTTCACGAAATTCGAGGGTTATTTCCGTTTCGACGTCGGACCCCCGCGTCGGCCGACCTGCGTTGCGAGCACCACCGCCGCGGTTGAAAATGCCACCGAAGATATCCCCAAAACCACCTTGCGGAGCGTGGCCTCGATCCGCTCCAGATCCAAAGATGTCTCCGAGGTCGAAGTCGAAGCCTTCTTGCGTCCGAAACCCGCCGGGGAATCCGGCGCCTCCGAACCCGCCAGAAGCGATCATGGAGCGGAACTCGTCATACTCTTTCCGCTTCGTCTCATCGCCCACGACGTCATAGGCCTCAGCGACCTTTTTAAAACGCTCTTCGGCTGCAGCATCCCCTGGGTGAGAATCGGGGTGGTTTTCTCGCGCCAGCTTGCGATATGCCTTTTTAATTTCCGCTTCAGTTGCGGACGAGGAGACTCCTAGGTCGGCATAGTAGTCTTTCTCAGCCCACTCGTTTTTCGCTGCCATAGGTCTTCTCCTCCTTTCTTGTTTTCCGTATTTAGTTGAAAATGCGGAACCCAGCTCCCCACCACTGTGGGCTGCTGGATCCCGCATTCATCTCAGTGCGACTCAGTGACTATTGAGCGTCTTCTGCTGGATCGGCAATGATCACCATTGCGGTTCGCAGCAAACGATCGTTCATCTGATAGCCACGGCGCAGGACGGTTCCCAGCACCTTGTGATCTCCCGAGGAGAGATCCTGGACTGCCTCATGGCGCTCGGCATCAAACTCGTCACCCTCGGCGCCGAATGCGGATACCCCCAAGCCTTCAACAACGCCCACGAACTTGTCGCGGAAAGCTTTCAAGGGTCCTTCGTCGAGGTCACCGTGTTTTTGAGCAAGCTCAAGGTCGTCCAAGATCGGCAGCAGCTCGCTGAGAACTTTTGCCTTCGCAGCTTCGACGCCGACCTTGCGTTCGCGGTCGGTGCGGCGTCGATAGTTAGCGTATTCGGCACTAAGGCGCTGCAGATCCTCGGTGCGCTCGGCTAGTTCCGACTCAAGAGTCGAGGTTTCGCCGACGATAGCACCTGGGTCCTCGGTGGAGGTGTCGACGCCATCGAAGGCATCTTCGAGATCCGCGAGGGTATCAGCATCAAGACCAGCCGACTCCACCAAAGCTTCCTCCTCGGCGGGGACTTCGGTGGCATCAAGATGCTCGAAGTTGTTCTCCTCGTCATCCCATTCCGGTTGGCCTGGGCGGCGGTCGTCGCCGTTAGTGTTGTCGGTAGTGCTCATTACTTGTTTCCGTCCTTGTCATCGTCCTCAACGACCTCAGCGTCGACGACGTTAGGATCAACGTTGGTGGCATCAGCAGCGCCAGCGTTAGCAGCCTCAGCCTCGTAGATAGCCTTGCCCATCTCCTGAGACTCGGTGGAAAGCTTCTCGACGGCGGTCTTAATAGCCTCGATATCCTCACCCTTAAGGGCCTCGTCAACAGCGTCGGCAGCCTCGGTGACCTTGGTCTTGATCTCCTCAGAAACCTTCTCGCCGTTCTCGTCTAGGAACTTACGAGTCTGGTATGCCATGGACTCAGCGGAGTTACGAGTCTCCTGCTCCTCGCGGCGCTTCTTATCCTCTTCAGCGTGAGCCTCAGCGTCCTTGACCATGCGATCGATCTCTTCCTGAGACAAACCGGAACCATCCTGAATCTTGATGGTGTTTTCCTTGCCGGTGCCCTTGTCCTTCGCGGTCACGTGCACAATGCCGTTTGCGTCGATGTCGAAGGTGACCTCAATCTGAGGAACGCCACGAGGTGCTGGAGCAATGCCACCCAACTCGAAGGAACCGAGCAGCTTGTTGTGTGCAGCGATCTCGCGCTCTCCCTGGAAGACCTGGATCTGAACGGAAGGCTGGTTGTCATCCGCAGTGGTGAACGTCTCGGAACGCTTGGTTGGGATCGTGGTATTGCGCTCGATGAGCTTGGTCATCACGCCACCCTTGGTTTCGATGCCAAGAGACAGTGGGGTGACGTCGAGAAGCAAAACGTCCTTGACCTCGCCGCGCAGCACGCCAGCCTGCAAAGCAGCACCGACAGCAACAACCTCATCAGGGTTAACGCCCTTGTTAGGCTCGCGGCCACCGGTCAGCTCCTTGACCAACTCAGAAACAGCAGGCATACGGGTCGAACCACCAACGAGAACCACGTGGTCGATCTCAGAGACGGTCACACCGGCGTCCTTGATCACCTGGTTGAATGGGGTCTTGGTGCGGTCGAGCAGATCCTGGGTAATGCGCTGGAACTCGGTGCGAGAAAGCGTCTCATCCAAGAACAGTGGGTTCTTATCAGCATCAACGGTGATGTATGGCAGGTTGACGTTTGCAGACTGGGAGGAAGAAAGCTCAATCTTTGCCTTCTCAGCAGCCTCGCGCAGACGCTGCATAGCCATCTTGTCCTTGGAGAGATCAACGCCCTGAGCGGTCTTGAACTTCTCAACCAACCAATCAACAATGCGCTGGTCCCAGTCGTCGCCACCGAGCTCGTTATCGCCAGCGGTTGCACGAACCTCAACAACGCCATCGCCGATCTCCAGCAAGGAGACGTCAAAAGTACCGCCACCCAAGTCGAAGACCAAGATGGTCTGCTCTTTCTCGCCCTTTTCAAGGCCATAAGCCAAAGCAGCTGCGGTTGGCTCGTTCACAATACGCAGAACATTTAAACCAGCAATCTGGCCAGCTTCCTTGGTGGCCTGGCGCTGTGCGTCAGAGAAGTAAGCAGGAACAGTAATCACTGCGTCGGTGACGTCCTCGCCTAGGTAAGCTTCAGCGTCGCGCTTCAGCTTCATTAAGGTACGAGCGGAAATCTCCTGAGAGGTGTACTTCTTGTCGTCGATAGCAATGGTCCAGTCAGTACCTACGTGGCGCTTAACGGAGCGAATGGTGCGATCAACGTTGGTAACAGCCTGGTTCTTAGCGGACTGGCCGACAAGAACCTCACCGTTTTTAGCAAAAGCGACAACCGATGGGGTGGTGCGGGAGCCCTCAGAGTTAGCGATAACCTGTGGTTCTCCACCTTCGAGAACGGAAACCACCGAGTTAGTGGTACCGAGGTCAATTCCTACTGCGCGTCCCATGTTTTTCCTCCTGGTTTGTTGTTAGCTAGTAAAGCAAAAAGTTGAAAGTTGATTGTCCTACGCTCAACTTCTGAAGCTTCTGCATTGAAGGCTACCAGAAACCTTGAGCCAGTGTCACTCAACCTGACACTAGTAGTAACTCACAGACCACCAAAGTTGTTCCCATCAGACTCAACTTTTTTCAAAAAATTCTAAAACCGCTGGCCAGAACGCGACCAACACAACATCGCTGACACAAAAACAAGCAAAGGTCCCGACATCACTACGCCGCGTGCACAACGACTTCCGTAACTCACCCTGCAACCGAATCCCCCACTCAGCTACCCCACAAAGCTGAGAATGCCGTGAGAACAACTATTGTATTCACTTGACATCGTGATACATACGGGGCCAACCCCTACAAGATCGATCATGAAAGCGGGAGCATGGAACGCGTAACACCAAATGGCCAGTTTAAAGATGTAGGAGTTGACCAATTATTCTTCTCCACCACTGATGACCAAGGACGCATTCAAGAAACCAACAATACGTTCGTTGAACTTTCCCAATACACCGAAGAAGAACTGCACAACGCGGCACACAACATCATTCGCCACCCGTTTATGCCTAGTGGTGTTTTTAAGATCATGTGGGACAAACTCCAGCGAGGCGAAACCTTTGCCAGCTATGTACGCAATCTTGCCCAAAGCGGAGAAACATATGATGTGTTTGCCACGGTCACACCCATCCCTGGTACTCACGGCTTCCTGTCGGTTCGTCAGCGCCCCTGCCATGACGACCATCGCGCTCTTGCTATGACTATTTACGCAGAAGTCGGCGACTACGAGGCCCAACTACGCAAAGATGGCCTGTCTACCCGCGAAGCAGCCGAGAATGGAGCGCGCTTAATTGGCGATAAGCTGCGAGAATCTGGCTTTGACGACTTCGACGCTTATGCCCATGCAATGTTGCCTTGGGAGGTATTCTGCCGCGAAAACATGAGTACGGGCCTCCCCAAGCGCGAGGTCGCTGGCGAGATGGGCATAGAGTTGGCTCAGGCACATGATGTTCACAATCATCTCGACGAGTGGATGTTGCGGCTCGACGAGTTACTCACCACAGCTCAAGAGCTTGGCGAGGCACGCGAAGAGCTCGTGGATTCGCTTGGCCAAACCTCATCGCTTGGCGATACTATCGATGCCTACAGCGCCAGCGAAACTTTGCAGATAGTCCAGTTCCAGCTCAACGTATGGAAGGGCATGCAAAATATCGTCGATAGTTATGTCGTCGAACTCGCCGAACTCATCACCACCCTCGCGAACGACACCCTGCGCGAACGCTTCCAGATCTCCGTGTCACGCCTGCACACCGCCATGCTGGCCACCTTCATCGCCGAGCTTATCGACGGCACCTCCGCCACCGCGAACACCGAACACAAAGTGGCCCTGCTCAAAGCCACCATGCGGGATTCCTTGGAAGCCATCGACCGCGGCTCCTTCCACCGCTCCCAGCTGCTACGCAGCACCATCAGCTGTATCCGCACGGTCACCTCGCTCATGGAAAGCCCACGCGGACTGCTCACCGAAGCCATCCGCGAAGCACAAAGCCTGAACAATGATGCGCTAACAGCTGCAATTTCCAACGAACTTGAACGTTCGAAGCAAGCTACCAACACCATGCACGAGTTAGTGTCCACCCTCGAGCGCACTGCCACCGCCCCCAATATTGGCACTATCCTCGCAGAACTGTAGTACTTCGGTTCCGCTCTCTGTGCCAAGCTGTGGCACCATGAAAGCTATGATATCCCGCGACCATAATAAGAAAGATCTCCCCTCGGCGTTGACTGAAGCAGTGGAGAGCGCCGATATAACCCCCTCGGCGCATATAACAGAAGCTACGGCCTACGGTCACCGTGACCGTGCCGTAATTATCGGCATGGATGCGCGTTGGGCAGCTGGCTGGGCGCTTCGTTTTATCATCGTCGCTATCGCCAGCATTATGGCGTGGCGTGGTCTTGGTACAGTCTGGCATGGTGTTCTACCAGTTATTTTGGCAATTTTACTGTCTACGGTGTTGTGGCCTCCTGTGCGCTGGCTGCGCTCCAAAAAGGTACCACCAGCTCTTGCCGTAGTAATCGTCATTTTGGGCTTCTTTGGCATCATCGGAGGCATTTTCGCCGCTATGGCCCCGAGTGTCGGCGCACAATCGAAAGACCTTGTCGACCGCGCAGCTGATGGTGTTAGCCGCCTGCTGGACTGGGCTGAAAACAGTACCTTCGATATTGACACCTCGCAGATCGACGGCTACTTGAGCAACATTACGAACACTCTCAAGGAGCAATCCAGCAACATCGCCAACGGTGTATTCACGGGACTTTCTACAGCCTCCACCATCTTGGTCACCTTGGTTTTGATGCTGATTCTGTCCTTCTTCTTCCTCAAGGACGGCACCCGCTTCCTCCCCATGGTTCGCCGCATCACGGGGCCCAATGTGGGCTGGCACCTCACTGAGGTTTTGACCCGCATTTGGAATACGTTGGCGGGATTCATCCGCACCCAGGCGATCGTTTCGCTTGTCGACGCGGTGCTGATCGGCGTAGGCCTGCTGATCCTCAAGGTGCCGCTGGCCCTCGTTTTGGCAGTCCTCACCTTCTTCGGTGGCTTCATCCCCATCGTCGGTGCTTTCACCGCTGGTGCTCTCGCCGTGGTCATCGCTTTGGTCAGCAACGGCATGTCTAACGCCCTTATGGTGCTGGTCCTCATCATCGCAGTCCAGCAAATCGAAGGCCACATCCTGCAACCAGTCTTGCAGTCCAGGGCCATGAACTTGCACGCCGCTGTGGTACTGCTATCGATCACGGTGGGCTCTACCCTCTTCGGCGTGATCGGAGCTTTCTTGGCAGTGCCAGTCGCTGCTACTTTGGCTGTTCTCGTGCGCTACCACTCCGAGTTGGTGGCGCTTCGAGCTGGCGAAATCACCATCGATGACATGGTCTTGGCTACCGGCGAGGACTCCAGTTCCGACCAACCATGGGGTTCGGTCAAAGAGCAGCTCAGCAAGCTGAGCTTGCGCAAACCCAACGTGATCGTGCGCAAACAGGAAGATCCAACGAACGCCTAGCCCACTCCCGCTACCGCGGGATCGTCCCCGTTACCCCCGCGGATAGCAAAATCCACACCAAATCCTCAAGAAACCGCGAGTTTTCGAGGATTTGGTGTGGATTTTTATTTTTCTCCCCCTATTTGTGCCACTTCATCAGTGCATGCTCGCAGCAATCGGTGGTCGTGGGAGATAAACAGAACTCCGGCACCCTCGTAGGCAATTCTGCGCAACAAATCCACAACAGCTGCGGTAGCCAGCGGATCCAGCATTGATGTGGGCTCGTCGCAAATGAGAAATGCTGGGTCGATAACGAGTGCGCGTGCAATGCAAGCGCGCTGCAGCTGGCCATCACTGACATGACTAGGCAAGCGATCCAACAGGCTGGGGCTTAACAGGGCACGTGCGGCGCACTCTTCTACCCGACGCGCGATCTGTTCTATTGAAAGTTCGCCGGCGATGACGAGTGGTTCCCCGATGATGGTGCGTAGCGTCCAGTTGGGGTTGCAGGCGTCGCGTGGCTGTTGGCTGATACTGACAATATCGGTGCGTCGGTGCGTGCGGTTGTGTGGGACTGGCTCATTATCAATAGTCACGGTACCTGATGTGGGTGCGAGTCGTCCGCTGAGAAGCCCTGCGAGGGTGGTTTTTCCGGATCCTGAGGGTCCGATGAGCCCGAGGAAGTGGTGTCGCGGTAGTTCTAGCGTGATGTTGTCGAGCACTGTGGTGGTGCCGAATCGCATGGTCACGTTGTTAGCGCGTAGCATTTTCGGCCTCCTTTTCTAGGTGCAGTCCGCCGCTGGGTAGGGCTGCGAGTAGTGCGATGCAGAAGGGGTGCTGTGGGTGGATCAGGATGTCGTCGTGGTTGCCTGTGGCGACGATTTCGCCGTCGTTCATGACTGCGATGCTGTCGCATAGGCGCAGTTCGCGGAGGTCTTCGATGTCGTGGCTGATAATGAGAACACCCACGCCGAGATCGTCGGCAAGCGAGCGTAGCAGCGCGAGGATGTCACGGGTGAGTTCGGGGTCGAGTGCGCTGGTGGGTTCGTCGGCGATGATAAAGCGGGGGTTGCCGGCGAGAGCCGCTGCGATTGCTGCGCGTTGTGCCATGCCACCGGAGAGTTGGTGCGGGAACATGTCCGCGACGTCGGCGTTGAGGTGTACGCGTCTGAGCAGGTCGGCTACGGTGACAGGGCTGTGGTGTTGGTCGATGACTTCTTGGATCTGCGCACTGATGCGTCGCACGGGGGTAAAGGATTGGGCGGCTGATTGCGGCACGAATCCTACGACATTTCCGCGTAGCGCCCCGAGCGTGGCCGCGTCCCAGTCGTGGCGCTGCCCGTTGAGCTCAACATGTCCGCTTATCGACGCCCCTTCCGGTGCGATTCCGACAATGGATCGCCCTAGGGTGGTTTTGCCTGACCCGGAGGCACCGATGAGTCCTGTTACTTGCCCTTGCATGAGGGTGAGCGATGCTTCCTGCACTATGCGTGCGGAGTCGACGGAGATGTTCACCCCGGTAAGCGCAATGGTGTCGCCGACGGTGGGTGTCACTCGGGCGGGCTCCGGTGCGGTTGTGGCGCGCGCGAGGCGTTTTCGGGCAAGGGATACCCCTGACAAAGTGGTGGCTAGCAGCACTGCGGCAGGAAAGAGAAGCGCCCACCATGCTCCTCGGATGATGTCTTCGCGGGCGAGGTCCATCAGTGTGCCGAGTGATGGTTCATCGGCTTGGATGCCCAGCCCTAAAAATGACAATGCGGATTCATGCCATACCGCGTGTGGCATGAGCATCACCATGGCAACTACTGCTTGGCCCAAAGCCGCAGGTGCAAGATGTTTACGCAGCACCCATCCAGAGGATGCTCCGGCAGCGTAGGAGGCTTCTACGTAGCCGGATGTGCGCACGGCCAGTACTGATGAGCGCACGATACGAGCAACGGGCGACCAGTGCGTTAACGCGATGGATATGACGATGGCCAGTAACGAGCCTCGAAACAATGCAACGATGACTACGGACAAGATGAGGTGTGGGATGGAATTCACCGCATCGTTGATGCGCATGATGATGCGGTCAATGCGCCCTCCTGTGGTGGCGGCTATCAAGCCAACCACAACGCCTAGTGCGGTGGCGAACAGGGCTGAGAACGCGCCCACCATGAGAGAGACTCTTAAGCTTTCAGCGCTGCGTACGAATAGATCGAATCCGAAGTGGTCGGTGCCAAAAATATGCTTGGCACTTGGTGGTTGTAGTGCATTGTTAAAGCTAGGGGTGCCGGCATCCATTGCTAGGGGCACAATCAGTGCATACAGCAGCACGAGCAAGAAGACTGCCAGGCTTACTGTGTGTTGTTTTGCCCACGACATGTACTGAGCGTTAAACATCGCTTACCCTCGGATCGATCAACATATAGGACAGGTCGCTTGCAAGAGATCCCAGCATGACAACAACTGTGGTGGCAACGGTAATAAAAGCTAAGAGTGGAAAATCTACTGCGATAGCGGATTCCACGGTTGCTTGAGCAAGCCCCGGCCACGAAAAGACCGTTTCGACGATCACCGCACCGACCACGAGTTCGCCTAGGCGGGCACCCAATAGCGTTACCAACGGCATCATAGACATGGGAAGAACATGCTTTAGCAGAACAATTCTTTCTTTAATGCCTCGCAGGCGAGCATTTGCTACAGCTGGTGAACGGGTGGCTTCTACGGTGGCTTGTTGCATTGTGAGCAGCGGCCACGATAGCTGCGATATGGCTAGCACTATGGCGGGCGCTATGAGGTAGGGGCCGACGGTTCCCAGCCGAGGTGCGTATCCGACGGGGCTTGCACCACCGACGGGGATGGCGTGGAGAAAAACCGCAAACAGCAAGACTGTACCGAGTGCGTACACATAGGAGGGGGTTGCCGCGATGAACACGCCTAGGGCATTCACCGCCTTATCGAAGACGCCCCCAGGTCGGCGCGCCGACCATACTCCGAGGATCGTCGCAATTACTAGCATGAGGAGCAACCCAGTAGCTGATAGCAGGATCGTCCAAGGGAGTCGTTCGGCAACTACCGCTGCCACTGGTTTGTTGTACACCCGCGACCAGCCAAGATCACCGGTCAACACGTCTGTCCACCAGCGCAACCACTGGTGGTACCACGGAACGTCCACTCCGAGGGCTGCCGCAATTTTTGCTCGTTCAGCCTCGGTGTAGTCGCCATAGCTCGAACCGAGATAGTGCGCTAGGGGATCAAACGGCGACAGTGCCGCCAGGCCGAACATGATAAACGTAACCACCACGGTGGTCACCGCGATGGTGAGTATTCGCCAGCCCACCATCGCGGTAACTCCGTGGAGATTATCCCTGCGGTGCAATAACGCAGCCACTTACTTTGTCCACTCCGAGATCCGCCACCATGGACCCCAGGTCACACCGTGGATGTGAGGCTCAAGAAGAAGTTCTGGTTTCTTCCATTCGTTCTTCTTGCCCACATACACGTGATCAACATTGACGAGATTCAGCGCTGAAGGGTTGTTCACATATTCTGCTTGAATCTTGCGCCACAGGTTGTTGCGCTTTTCCATGTCTACTTCGCTGCGTGCTTGGTCGAGCAACGCATTTAGCTTTTCGGATCCGTAGTCACCAGGGTTCGCCCACTTTCCAGTGGAGGGTGTACGAGTATGCAGATATTCATAGGCCATAATGGTCAGGTCGTAAGGTGCTGATCCTCCACCTAAGACAACGGAAACATCACCAAGTTTGGTTTCGATTTCATCCCATGTGCTTGCAGTGGTGGGGAAATCGAGTCCCAGCTTTTTCATCTGAGATGAAAACTCGATGGCGATGTCGCGTCGCACGGTGTCGCTTCCGGCATAGTAGAGCTCGACTCGGAATGGCTTTCCGTCTTTCTCACGCACACCGTTAGCATTTTTCACCCAGCCGGCTTCGTCGAGAAGCTTCTCCGCTGCAGCGATGTCCTGCTTGTAATCCAGCGATGGATCATGTGCGTCGCCGTAGATTGATGAAATCAGCGTTGACAGGGTTGTTCCATGTCCGTCGAGAGGTCCGTCGACAAACGCTTGGCGATCCACAGCGAGGTTCAGTGCTTTGCGGACTCGAGGATCGGCGATTTCTGGAATCTTAGGAAAGGAGATGCCACGCCAGTCAGCAGTATGCGTGGTATTAATTTCCAGATCCTTCTTGCCTTCCACGGCTTTGAGTTGGCTAGGTGGGATCGCAGCACCGTCTACTTCACCTGCGGCAACGCGCTGGGCGCGAGCGGTGTCGTCTGCAGCGGTCGTGATAACGAGTTCTTTGACCTCTGGGGCACCTTCGAAGTAGTTCTCGTTGGCTTTGAAGACCACTTCGTCGCCACGGTTTTCTACTAGCTCGTAGGCGCCCGTTCCTACAGGATGCGTATTCAGTTTCGACTCTGTAATCGACCCTTTTGTTAAAAGTTCTGAGGGGGCGATCGCATAGGTCATACGAGATAGAATCTCGGCCAGCGGCACGGTCATTTTGAAGACCACGGTGTGTGGATCTTTTACTTCCACGTCTTTGATCACATCGTAGCGACCAACTACTTCTGATCCCGATTCCAAATCCCGAGCTATTGCATAAGACGCTTTAACATCCTCGGCATCGAAATCAGAACCATCGGTGAATTTCACACCTTCGCGCAGCTTAACGGTCCACTCTGTGGCATCAGCGTTCGAGGTTGGCATTTCGGCAGCCAATGCGGGAACAAAGTTAGGCACTTTTTCTGGGCCGTTTGGTACTGGACGCAATAGGCCGTCATAAACGGGGCTCACACCGGTTTGGCCATAGCCGGTAGCTGGGTGGAATCCATCACCAGCTTTTCGATCTGCTAGAACGAGTCGCGTGGGATGTTCTGAGTCTCCGGAGGCTTCGGATTGTCCTGGATCACCGCAAGCAGTAACGAGGGAGCCAGTGACGAGGCACGCGAGTGTGAGAGGTATCAGTTTTCGCATCTATTGTCCGATCAGTGAGAGTGAGGGGCTTTACCGAGTCGACGTAAACATCACTGCACAACGATTTCAAAAAGCTTTCACGATTAGGAAAATCCCCACGCCCTCACACTCCCCCGCGAATAGTAAAATCCACACCAAATCCTCGAAAAACTCGTGGTTCCCCCGTGATTTGGTGTGAATTATTCGCAACAAGCGCAGCAATTACCCCCACACGGCGTTGAGCAAGAGTTCGCTCGCGATCGACGTCGAACCGGTTGGATTACCCCCACACGGCGTTGAGCAAGAGTTCGCTCGCGATCGACGTCGAACCGGTTGGATTACCCCCACACGGCGTTGAGCAAGAGCACTGCTGCACCGGATACTGCGGCTGCAGCCGGCAGGGTGATAATCCACGCCATGCCGATGGGCTTCATGAGTCGCCAGTTGGCGGATTTGTTGACCACGCCGATACCGAGGATGGCGCCGATCAAGATGTGGGTGGAAGACACCGGCAAGCCGATGACGGATGCGCCCATGACTACTGCTGCGGCGGAAAGTTCAGCTGCGAAGCCGGAGGCGGGGTGCATCTTGGTTAATCCGGTGCCCACGGTGTGGATCACGTAGCGGCCGATGAACCACAAGCCGGCGATCAGTGAGATACCGCAGGTGACCATCAGTGCGGTTGGCACTGCGGCTTTGCCATTGATGGAGTCGGTGCGGAGGACGTCGAGCACTGCGGAAAATGGTCCGATTGCGTTGGCGATGTCGTTCGAGCCGTGGGAGAACGCGAAGGCGGAGGCGGTAAAGACCTGCATCCAAGAAAACAGCACAAAGGTTGCTCGTGTGAGTTCTTGTTGGCGCAGCAGTCGGGAGAAGATCGAAATGGCCATCCAGACTACGACGGAGAGCATCACGAGGATGACCACGTTGCCCAAGTTGCTGATATGCAAGTTGAGGTTCTTAAGTCCTTTGAACAGCATCATGGCACCGATAAGGACGGCGCCTGCGGCGGCGAGCAGCGGCACCCAGTTTTCCAGTGCACGGTGGGTGTTTAGGCTGTCGCGTCGGGTATTGATGCGGTACAGATTGCGGTAGTAGTCAGACTCGAGTTGTTCTGGGTCGAAGTCTGGTTCTTGAATCAAGGCGGCGTCGCGAGTCATGGCGTTGGTGTAGGCCAACTGCTGGATCTCGTTGAGGCGCTCGAAGGAGGCTTTGAAAGACTGGTGCAACTCAATGCGGTCGGCTTTGATCTGGCGAAGCGCCTCGTCTGCTTCTTCGTTGTAGACCAAAATGTGCTTTTTAATAAAGCCGAAGAGCAACCACGCGCAGAGGCCACCGAGTAGTGGCGAAAGCACCCAGGACATGGCAATGCGGCCGATTTCTGCCCATTGCACCATTTCCCAGCCGCCGATTCCTTGGGTAAAGCCCAAGAGCAGCGAGGCACCGACGATACCGCCGACGATGGAGTGCGTGGTGGACACTGGCCAGCCCATCTTGGTGGCCACGAGGAGCCATACTGCGGCGCCAAGGAGGGAGGCCATCATGATGAAGGCGAAGTGTTGGGGGTCGAGGTCGATGGCGCCGAGGTCAACGATGCCGGATTTGACGGTGTCGGTAACCTCGCCACCCGCGAGGACGGCGCCGGAGACTTCGAAGATTGCTGCGATCACCAGCGCCTGCTTCATGCTGAGTGTTCCCGCACCCACCGAGGTGCCAAAGGAGTTGGCCACATCGTTACCGCCGATGTTGAAAGCCATGAATACGCCGAAGGCGATCGTGGTGATCAGCATGGCTTTGTTGGCGTCGGGGCCAACGTATCCCATGGACCATGTGATGAAGAAGATCAGCGCCACTGCGAGCATTCCACCAAAGGTGAGGTGCCACCATTTGTCGGAGCGCTGATCGAGGGGAGCGCCACTGAGCATCACGCTGTCCGTCATAGTGCTCAACTTTCTGTTGATTCAAGCAAAAACCTGTTGGTCATATTCTCTCATCAAGGTGAACAGAAAGTTACACGAAGATCACCTGCACTCGTTTTGTGACTACAGACACATTCTATTGCGCTACTCCAGCTCGCTGCCAACCCCGCAGAGTTAATCCCACACCGGTCACAATCGCGAGCAATGCCACCCACCACGGCCTCGGTAGGTTGACTGCCACGATGGCGGTGCACATGTGTCCGCCCAGGGTGATGGGGTTTAGTCGTGAGATCAGCCATGCGGCCGCGGGGCTGGTAACAACTCCACCGATGAGCAGGGCTATGACGGCGAAGATCTGTTCGCGAAATTGTGGCCAAAGACCAATCACAAAGCCGGTAGACGCCGCCATGGCTACTAGAAATTCTGCGGTGTTCACGGTGCCTACTACGCTTCGTGGCGATTGCCTGCCCATGGATAACAAGGTTGAGGTGGTCACGGGCCCCCAGCCGCCACCATTGAGCGTATCGACGCCCCCACGCAACAACACCTCCATGCCCTCCACGGAACCGACATAGACCTTGCCCGCTATACCCTCAAACCACATACCGGAAAGACCCACCAACTCCGCCTCCACATGCTCGCAGCCGGCGTCCCCATCCTTGGCGACACCATCTACCCCACAATCCTCGACGAAGACGCAGAAGACTATTCCCGACCCATGCACCTGACCAGTACTGAGCTGGGGTTTATTGATCCGCTCACCGGCCGGCCCCGCTTGTTCACCGGTACAGTAATCCGCTAGCAGGGGTGCAGGATCGCGGGATCATGGCCCTGTTCGTGTTCTCGTGTTGTCGAATCCACGTCCACGAATCCGTGATCACGAAAACCCCAACACCCCAAACCCACACCCAAGCCCCCGAGCATGGATTTACGTAGTCACGAACACGAGAACACGACAAACACCAACCCGCCCCCCCTTAGCGTGGGCAAAAAAAGGGGGGTTGTGGTGGTGTGAAACACACATAATGTTTCACGCCACCACAACCCCATATTATTTTTTAAGTTTTAGGTTGGCAGCGACCTACTCTCCCACACCCTCCCAGGTGCAGTACCATCAGCGCAATCGGGCTTAGCTTCCGGGTTCGGAAAGGGACCGGGCGTACCCCCGACACAATAACCACCAACACACACAACCAACCACCCACGGCGACAGGCATGCCATGCCAGACACTGCACAGCAGACGCAAGCAACACTTTTATTCATTCAAACCATCACCCACACAAAAAAAAGGGGTGAGATGTCCATAATGCTTTATTATTCTTTTTGCTCGTTACACAATGTTATTACTCGGTCATATTAGTACCAGTCACCTTAACGCATTACTACGCTTCCAGATCTGGCCTATCAACCCCCTAGTCTAGAGGGAACCTCAAAAGAAACCTCATCTCAAAACAGGCTTCCCGCTTAGATGCTTTCAGCGGTTATCCCTCCCGTACGTAGCCAACCAGCCCTGCCACTGGCGTGACAACTGGCACACTAGAGGTACGTCCGTCCCGGTCCTCTCGTACTAGGGACAGCCTTCTTCAAGTTTCAACGCGCGCGGCGGATAGAGACCGAACTGTCTCACGACGTTCTAAACCCAGCTCGCGTGCCGCTTTAATGGGCGAACAGCCCAACCCTTGGGACCTACTCCAGCCCCAGGATGCGACGAGCCGACATCGAGGTGCCAAACCATCCCGTCGATATGGACTCTTGGGGAAGATCAGCCTGTTATCCCCGGGGTACCTTTTATCCGTTGAGCGACACCACTTCCACAAGTAGATGCCGGATCACTAGTCCCGACTTTCGTCCCTGCTCGACCTGTCAGTCTCACAGTCAAGCTCCCTTGTGCACTTACACTCACCACCTGATTGCCAACCAGGCTGAGGGAACCTTTGGGCGCCTCCGTTACATTTTAGGAGGCAACCGCCCCAGTTAAACTACCCACCAGGCACTGTCCCCAACCCAGATCATGGGCCAAGGTTAAGGTGCTCAATCCGATCAGAGTGGTATTTCAACTTTCGACTCCACAACCACTAGCGTGACCACTTCACAGTCTCCCACCTATCCTACACAAACCGAACCAAACACCAATACCAAGCTATAGTGAAGGTCCCGGGGTCTTTTCGTCCTGCCGCGCGTAACGAGCATCTTTACTCGTACTGCAATTTCACCGGGCCTGTGGTTGAGACAGCAGGGAAGTCGTTACGCCATTCGTGCAGGTCGGAACTTACCCGACAAGGAATTTCGCTACCTTAGGATGGTTATAGTTACCACCGCCGTTTACTGGGGCTTAAATTCTCCGCTTCGGACAACAATGCCCTAACAGGTCCTCTTAACCTTCCAGCACCGGGCAGGCGTCAGTCCGTATACATCAACTTCCACGTTTTCGCACGGACCTGTGTTTTTAATAAACAGTCGCTTCCCTCTATTCTCTGCGACCACCACCAGCTCAACCACGTCGGTCACCAGCAATGGTCCCCCTTCTCCCGAAGTTACGGGGGCAATTTGCCGAGTTCCTTAACCACAGTTCACCCGATCGCCTTAGTATTCTCTACCTGACCACCTGTGTCGGTTATGGGTACGGGCCATATATGCACTCGCTAGAGGCTTTTCTCGACAGTACAGGATCACCAACATCAACCACAAAGGTCTACGCATCACGCCTCACCCACTATGCGACACGGATTTACCTATGCCACGGGCCACACGCTTACACCACAATCCACTACATGGCTCAGCTACCTCACTGCGTCACCCCATCACTTGGCTACTACCAACGAAGATCCCACGCACATCACCACCAACCACACAAAAAGCATGACCAGAAGATCCATGGATGGTTAGTACCACTGATTCACCACTGGGCGCACATACACGGGTACCAGAATATCAACTGGTTATCCATCGACTACGCCTGTCGGCCTCGCCTTAGGTCCCGACTCACCCTGGGAAGATTAGCTTAACCCAGGAACCCTTAGTCATCCGGCGGAAAAGTTTTCCACTTTTCATTCGTTACTCATGCCTGCATTCTCACTCGCACACACTCCACACCATCAAGTCACCCAGGTGCTTCACAGCAGTGCACGACGCTCCCCTACCCAACCAACAAAAAATGCTGACTGCCGCGGCTTCGGCGGTGTACTTGAGCCCCACTACATTGTCGGCGCAGAACCACTCGACCAGTGAGCTATTACGCACTCTTTCAAGGATGGCTGCTTCTAAGCCAACCTCCTGGCTGTCTTCGCGATCCCACATCCTTTTCCACTTAGTACACCCTTAGGGGCCTTAACCGGCGATCTGGGCTGTTTCCCTCTCGACCAACGGAGCTTATCCCCCGCAGTCTCACTGCCATGCTTAACATTACCGGCATTCGGAGTTTGGCTGACATTGCTAAGATTGTAGTCCCGCTCAACCAACCAGTAGCTCTACCTCCAGCAAGAAACACACAACGCTGCACCTAAATGCATTTCGGGGAGAACCAGCTATCACGGAGTTTGATTGGCCTTTCACCCCTACCCACAGCTCATCCCCTCAGTTTTCAACCTAAGTGGGTTCGCGCCTCCACAACCTCTTACAGCTGCTTCACACTGGCCATGGGTAGATCACCCCGCTTCGGGTCCAGAACATGCCACTAACAAACACCCTCATTAGGATTCGCTTTCGCTACGACTACCCCACACGGGTTAACCTCGCGACATGCCGCTGACTCGCAGGCTCATTCTTCAAAAGGCACGCCATCACCCCACAAAAAAGGCTCTGACGGATTGTAAGCACACGGTTTCAGGTACTATTTCACTCCCCTCCCGGGGTACTTTTCACCATTCCCTCACGGTACTAATCCGCTATCGGTCATCATAAGTATTTAGGCTTACCGGGTGGTCCCGGCAGATTCACAGCAGATTCCACGAGCCCGCTGCTACTCGGGAACATCATCCACTCACATGCATGCACTTTCACGTACGGGACTCTCACCCACTACGGCAGGCCATTCCAAACCACTTCCGCTAACACACACATACACAAGCGAGGAGCCGGCAGCCTCCTCCAACAACGCCCCACAACACCACACACGCAACCCCTGCCAGGTATCACACGCATACGGTTTAGCCTCATCCACGTTCGTTCGCCACTACTAGCAGAATCATTAATTATTTTCTTCTCCTACGGGTACTAAGATGTTTCACTTCCCCGCGTCACCCCCACACCAGCTATACATTCACTGATGGGTAACCACACATAACCATGGCCAGGTTTCCCCATTCGGACACCCTCGGATCAACGCTCTATTGGCAACTCCCCGAGGCCTATCGCGGCCTTACACGTCCTTCATCGGCTCATAATGCCCAGGCATCCACCGTGTGCCCTTCACAAACAACACACATGTAACAAACAAAAACACCAAGAACAATTAAAGAATAAAGATTACTCGCGTCCACTATACAGTTCTCACACAACACACCAACCACAAGGTCCCATGACAGCACAACCAGCACACAACCAGCCACACCACACAAAACCACGTGAGTGATCAACCAGAACAACCACGTTGCCCCAGACACCCAACAGCGCACCAACACACACAAACAAGAAAAAACACACAACAACCACAAACACAACAACCACAACACCCTCACACCACACAGCGCGAGAAAAAACCATCATGGGTCACACGCATCCACCCGGATACAAAAAACAACAGGCAACAACTGTCACCCAACAATAAAAACTCCTTAGAAAGGAGGTGATCCAGCCGCACCTTCCGGTACGGCTACCTTGTTACGACTTCGTCCCAATCGCCGATCCCACCTTCGACAGCTCCTCCCACAAAGGTTAGGCCACTGGCTTCGGGTGTTACCAACTTTCATGACGTGACGGGCGGTGTGTACAAGGCCCGGGAACGTATTCACCGCAGCGTTGCTGATCTGCGATTACTAGCGACTCCGACTTCATGGGGTCGAGTTGCAGACCCCAATCCGAACTGAGGCCGGCTTTCAGCGATTCGCTCACCCTCACAGGCTCGCAGCGCGTTGTACCGACCATTGTAGCATGTGTGAAGCCCTGGACATAAGGGGCATGATGATTTGACGTCATCCCCACCTTCCTCCGAGTTAACCCCGGCAGTCTCTCATGAGTCCCCACCATAACATGCTGGCAACATAAGACAAGGGTTGCGCTCGTTGCGGGACTTAACCCAACATCTCACGACACGAGCTGACGACAACCATGCACCACCTGTATACAGACCACAAGGGAAAACGTATCTCTACGCCGATCCTGCATATGTCAAGCCCAGGTAAGGTTCTTCGCGTTGCATCGAATTAATCCACATGCTCCGCCGCTTGTGCGGGCCCCCGTCAATTCCTTTGAGTTTTAGCCTTGCGGCCGTACTCCCCAGGCGGGGCGCTTAATGCGTTAGCTACGGCACGAAAGTCGTGGAAGACCCTCACACCTAGCGCCCACCGTTTACGGCATGGACTACCAGGGTATCTAATCCTGTTCGCTCCCCATGCTTTCGCTCCTCAGCGTCAGTTACTGCCCAGAGACCTGCCTTCGCCATCGGTGTTCCTCCTGATATCTGCGCATTCCACCGCTACACCAGGAATTCCAGTCTCCCCTACAGCACTCAAGTTATGCCCGTATCGCCTGCACGCCCGGAGTTAAGCCCCGGAATTTCACAGACGACGCGACAAACCACCTACGAGCTCTTTACGCCCAGTAATTCCGGACAACGCTCGCACCCTACGTATTACCGCGGCTGCTGGCACGTAGTTAGCCGGTGCTTCTTATCTAGGTACCGTCACAAAAGCTTCGTCCCTAGCGAAAGAGGTTTACAACCCGAAGGCCGTCATCCCCCACGCGGCGTCGCTGCATCAGGCTTGCGCCCATTGTGCAATATTCCCCACTGCTGCCTCCCGTAGGAGTCTGGGCCGTATCTCAGTCCCAATGTGGCCGTCCACCCTCTCAGGCCGGCTACCCGTCGACGCCTTGGTAGGCCATTACCCCACCAACAAGCTGATAGGCCGCGGGCTCATCTCGTACCGAAAAAACTTTCCACCACACACACTAAAGCATGGTCCTATCCAGTATTAGACCCAGTTTCCCAGGCTTATCCCGAAGTACGAGGCAGATCACCCACGTGTTACTCACCCGTTCGCCACTCGAGTACCTAGCAAGCTAGGCCTTTCCGTTCGACTTGCATGTGTTAAGCACGCCGCCAGCGTTCGTCCTGAGCCAGGATCAAACTCTCCATAAAAAATCAGTCAAAAGACCAACCCTTTTAAGCTGGAACAAGCCCAACCAACTGGCTAAAAACCACCACAAACAACACAACATTGCCTGCGACTGGCAAAAAAATAAAAAATAATGATTTGCTCTATCAAAAACGTGGCCATCATCCCTTTGACGAGGAAAAATAATCATGACCACCAACACAACAATTCACAATAACCATCATGTTATTTACAAGCCATGGCACACTTGCCGGCCGTATGACAACATCACGTTCATCATCATTGCATATATCTTTTTCTTATCCGATCCCCACCCCATAAAAAGATGGGAACCAAAAGTACATTGGCACACTATTGAGTTCTCAAACAACACAATCACACCACCACACACCATCATTAACTAATGATGCCTAGCGGAAAATTACTTGTATTCTTGCCGACCAGCTTGTTTTCCTCCCGCCTACTCTCACTCATGTAAGGGGCGGTGTCGGTCGCGGCGACTTGATTAAATGTACACACCACGACCTGTTGACACAACTCCACAGGTCACAACAGGTTTTTAACGTTGAGGAAAGGAAAACACCCTGCGGGATACGTCGATAAGCGGACAATCCCGCGAAAACCGTACTGGTTATAACAGGCGCTGGGTTTATTGCGGCCGTAACTTAGACTTTTGCGTAGTTCTATAAAGGCATTCGAGGAACCCTACTGAAAGGTGCACCATCGTTATGGACGCGCGTCTTGCCATTCGCCGCTCACCCGACTTCCGCGACGAGGAGCGCGCACTATTGCGTTCCCTCAACAACCTAGAAGGCGTTGACCTCACCGACGTCCAGATCATCAATGTCTACGACGTCTTCGACGCCACCGAAGCAGACATCACCGCCCTGACAAACTCCGTGGTCAGCGACGCCAAGGTGGACACCGTACTCACTACAGCTGAGCTCGACACCATCATCGAACAAGCAGCGGCTCATCTCGCAGTCGAACCACTACCTGGCCAATACGACCAGCGCGCCGACGCAGCCGAACAAGCACTACGACTGCTCAATCCCCACACCAACGCACGTGTGACCTCCGGCGAACTCTATATATTCAGCGACCTAACCGAAGAGGCATTCGCCAACATCCGCGACTACCTCATTAACCCCGTCGAAGCAGGCGAGAAAAACCTCGACGTACTGCGCGCACCATCCATGGGCGACATCGCCCCACTCAAGCAGTACCCAGATTTCTCTGAGCTCGACGATGCTGGCTTGGGCGCCTTGCTGGTCAGCGAAGGCATGGCCATGAGCTTGGCAGACCTGAAGCTTATTCAGGAATACTTCCGCACCGAAGGCCGCATCCCCACCGAGGTTGAACTGGCAGCACTGGACACCTACTGGTCCGATCACTGCCGCCACACCACCTTTAATACTGAATTGACGGAGATCACCAACTCCAGCAGTCGTTACGGTGCCCAGCTCGACCGCGCACTGAAGCGTTACGACGAACTCCGCGAGGCCAACGGTCGCACTCATAAGCCACGCACACTCATGGACTTGGGCACCATCATGGGCCGTGAGCTACGTCGCAACGGAACCATGACCGATCAAGAAGTCAGCGAAGAAATCAACGCCTGCTCCGTGTACGTTGACGTGGACACCCCAGAAGGCGACAAGCCTTGGCTGCTGATGTTCAAAAACGAAACCCACAACCACCCCACCGAAATCGAACCATTCGGTGGCGCATCCACCTGCCTCGGTGGTGCAATCCGCGACCCACTATCCGGCCGCTCCTGGGTTTACCAAGCAATGCGCATCTCCGGCGCCGGTGACATCAACACCCCACGCACCGAAACGATCGACGGCAAACTGCCCCAGGCAGACATCAGTGCCCGCGCAACCCACGGCTACTCCAGCTACGGCAACCAGATCGGTCTGGCAACCACGAGCGTCCGTGAGCTAATTCATCCAGGTTACGTTGCCAAGCACATGGAACTCGGTGCCGTTGTTGCAGCCGCACCACAAGAAAACGTCAAGCGCCTAGAGCCACAACCAGGCGACGTCGTGATCATCCTCGGTGGTCGCACCGGACGCGACGGCGTGGGCGGAGCCACCGGATCCTCCAAGGCACACGACGAAGAATCCTTGGCACGCTCGGGTGCGGAAGTCCAAAAGGGCAACCCCGTCAACGAACGCAAGATCCAACGCCTATTCCGCCGACCAGAAATCGCCCAAATGATCGTGCGCTGCAATGACTTCGGCGCAGGTGGCGTATCCGTCGCAGTCGGCGAACTCACCGACAGCATCGACATCCACTTGGATCGTGTACCACTGAAATACACCGGCCTTAACGCCCGCGAAATCGCCATCTCCGAGTCCCAGGAACGCATGGCAGTCGTCGTGCGCCCAGAAGACGCAGCCGCCTTCATCGAAGCAGCCGCAACCGAAAACATCGAGGCCGTAGAGCTCGCCACCGTCACCGACAGCGGACGCCTGCGCATGTTCCTCGGTGAGGACGTAGTCCTCGACCTCTCTCGCGAATTCCTCGAAACCAACGGCGCAGCACGCTCCCAGAGCGTAGAAATGCGCGATACAGGAGACGTCGAAAAGCCTGCTCAGCCAGCAACCGTCCTCGAATCCTTGACCCGCCACGGCTCCCAAGAAGGCATGGTCGAACAATTCGACGCCACCGTCGGACGCTCCACCGTACTCATGCCTTACGGCGGTCGCACCCAAAAGACCGACGAACTCGCATCCGTACAAACCTTCCCAGTACCAGGCGGATCCCACACCGCATCGGTCATGACCTACGGATTCAGCCCAGAGCTCGCCGACGTCTCCCCCTACCTCATGGGCTCCTACTCCGTCGTCGAAGCACTCAGCCGACTCGTCGCCACCGGTGCCAACGCACGCGGCGCATGGCTGTCCGTCCAAGAATACTTCCAGCGCCTCGACCAAAAACCAGAACTCTGGGGCGAAGTAACCCAGGCACTCCTAGGCCTTCTTGAAGCACAAGACGCCTTCGAAGTAGCTGCCATCGGCGGCAAGGACTCCATGAGTGGCACCTACGGCGATGAGCTGCACGTTCCCGCAACGCTGGTCACCTTCGCAGTCGCAACCATGGACGCACGCCGTACCCTCAGCGCCGCCATCCCAAGCGGCGAATTCGACGTCTACCACCTCGCCCACACCCCGCTGGAAACCGGCGAAGCCAACTACGAGCAACTCCGCGCCAACTTCGACGCCTTCCATGACCTCGCCGCCACCGGCACCCTCTCGGCAGCCTCCCCCATCATCCCAGGTGGACTCGGCGCCACCATAGTGAACATGCTGCTCGGCAACGAACTCGGATTCCAGGGCACCGCCACCACCAACGCAGCCCTCGGTGGCCTCGTATTCGCGGTCCCGGCCGGCACCGCAGTCGAGCTTGCCGACGCCCAACTCATCGGTCACACCAACCCATCCGGCGAGATCGCCTTCGGCGAAGAAACCTTCACCATCGCCGACGCACTTGACACCCTGGAGCGCGACTACCGCGAGGTCTACCCCCTCAACGTAACCACCGCAGACGTAGACGTCCTCCCAGATTTTGCAACCGCTCTACCCAAGGCGGATTCGGATTCTGTCGAAGCCAACGCCTCCGCCAGCGACAAAGCCGTGCACGTGTTGCTGCCAGTATTCCCAGGCACCAACTCCGAATACGACATAGCAGAGGCCTTCGAAGCAGCAGGTGCCACCACCGAATTCCACATCATTCGAAACCTCAACTCGGAGATGATGGCTGCTGACACAGAAGCGTTTATCACCAAGCTGCAATCCGCCAACATCTTGGCGTTCTCCGGTGGATTCTCCCTCGGCGACGAACCAGACGGCTCCGCAAAATTCATGGCAGCCTTCCTACGCTCCGACGCCGTAGCCACAGCGGTCAAGGACTTCGTGGATCGCGACGGCCTCGTCCTCGGTATCTGCAACGGCTTCCAAGCACTGGTCAAGAGTGGATTCCTGCCATACGGCGACCCCGCCAAGATGACCGCAGAATCCCCAACGTTGGCACACAACCGTCAACTGCGACACGTCTCGCGTATCGTAACTACCCGCGTCAGCTCCGTAGCCTCCCCATGGCTAGGAACCTTCGCACTCGGACAGCAGCACCTCATGCCGGTTTCTCACGGCGAAGGCCGCTTCGTAGTATCCGAAAAGGAAGCGCAAGCACTGTTTAGCGCAGGTCAGGTGGCATTCCAATACGTGGATTCCGACGGCACCCCCACCATGGAAGCACCTGCGAACCCCAACGGTTCCAACTACGCCATTGAGGGCATCATTTCCCCAGATGGTCGCATCCTTGGCAAGATGGGACACCCCGAGCGCTTCCGCGACGGCCTCATGCGCAACATCCCAGGCATGGAGGTTCAAGACATCTTCGCTAACGCGGTGAACTACTGCCGTAAGTAGTCAACGCTAGCTCCGTCGATATTCATCGGTCCGGCGAGTTGGGTAGCACCACCACAATGGTGCCCCACTCGCCGGACCGATTTTTCTTCTAGCCCAGGCACACAATCTGGGCTACGCATTCCCCTAGTGTGGCGGCTCCGCCACGTGCGGCGTCGTGCCACTTGGCGGCCGCAGATTCATCAGCATGATCGCTGACCTGCTTAATTAAAGTAACGGGGATCCCGAATTCCTGCGCCACTTTTACAATGGCATACCCTTCCATATCGCATAGTTGGGTCTGCTGGGCTAGGCGGTCGCGGGTGGCGGTGTCAGAAATAAAGGTGTCGCCAGTAGCAAGCCCTGCTGTGGGCAAAGAGGTCACAGTAGGCAGATCAATGCGGTTAGCAAAAGGGCGACCGGTAATGGCAGCTAGTGTTTCATGATCAAAGTCGTGTTTGATCACGTGGTCGATCTCGAAAATTCCGGAGCAGTTAGGGGTTAAGCTACCGGCGGTTCCGGCATTGATAATGCGGCTGGGGCGGTGGCCGCGGGAGTGGGCGTCGACAAGCGCCTTGGTCAGGGTGATGGCGGCGTTGAGCGTTCCGATGCCGGTGATCAAGGTGGGAATACTGGCAGGCATGCCGCCTGCTTCTTCAGGGGCGGCGATCACGATGAGAGGGTGGCCGTTGCGTATATCCATTCTTCTTATTGTGGCACCCCTTGGTGAATGAGGTGCGAATAAATTACTAGACAGATCAGTACTTATCGGCATAGATTTGATAGACTAGGCAGTCTATCAACGAAATATGAGCAGAAAGGGGTACCTCGATGGCTACACCACTCCACATCGCAGTTATCGGCGCAAACGCCGCCGGACTATACACCGCTGACCTGCTCATGCCCTGCCACAACAACCATCGCAGCATCCACGTAGACATCATCGACCCCGCCCCGGCCCCCATCGGTATAAGCCCCTACGCCCAAACAACAATCGCGCACCCCCTGCAATCAGTCACAACATCGACCACCAAGGTCATCGGAGGTGTCACGGTGGGCACCGACATCAGCACCACCGAACTCAGCTCCCACTACGCAGCTGTGATCACCCCTGCCACGACCGATCTGACAATCCAAGCGCAAGTAGCCGCCGCACTCACCGCCTTACCGCAGCCTGCCGTCGATCTGCCTGGCATCCTACGGAAGCGATCCATCGTCCACACCGAATGGCGCCACAGCCTGCACCTTCCCACAGGTCGCAGCCTCGCCGACTGGCAACAAGCCCTGACAACGGCCCACGGCGCACCCGTGTGCTTCTGAAATGTCATGGCCACCCTTTAAGGTTAGAAACGACAGTTGTACTGACTTCCTCAAAGGACCGTGATCACTCGCTATGCCGCTGACTATCACCACAGTGCTGGGTTTCCTTGGGATCGTCTTGTCCGCGCCCGCGTGGTTCTATTTCATCCGCGCGGCGGCGCACCTGTATAAGTTCGTGGCCCAGGGACAGCCCTCCCCCGGCCGCACACACCAACTTGGCAGGCGCGCATGGCAAACGTTCGTCGAGGTATTTTTCCATACCGAGCTTCGACGCAAACCAGCTGTTGCGGTTGCGCACTGGTTTGTGATGCTCGGCTTCCTCTTCGGCTCCATCGTCTGGTTTGAGGCTTACATCCAAACCTTCCGCCCCGATTCTGGGTGGCCGTTGCTCTCTCATTGGTCGGTGTATCACTTTGTCGAGGAAATTTTGGCACTCGGCACGGTGCTGGGTGTGCTGTTCTTGTTCGCTGTACGCCTGAATACCGGTATGCGAGATCGCCTCGCACGGTTTTATGGGTCAAACGCTACCGCCGCTTACTTTGTTGAGGCAGTGGTGTTTGTCGAGGGCTTGGGAATGCTCTTGGTTAAGGCGGGCAAGATCGCAACTTATGGGCATGCGTCGGTGTGGGCTGATTGTGTGACCCGTTTTATTGCGTTGGTGCTTCCGGCAAGCCCCACCCTTGTGAGTGTGTTTGCGCTGGTGAAGCTACTCAGCGGCATGATCTGGCTCGTGGTTGTGGCCCATAATTTGTCGTGGGGTGTGGCATGGCACCGCTTTTTGGCGTTTTTCAATATTTTCTTCCGCCGCAATCCTGATGGTTCGCAGGCGTTGGGCAAGTTGCAGCCGTTATATTCCGACGGCGAGGTGCTCACGTTGGACACGGCTGACGACGATTCCACGCTTGGCGTAGGCACTATCGAAGACGCTCCTTGGAAGATGCTTCTCGACGTATCCACCTGTACCGAATGTGGTCGCTGCCAAGAACAGTGCCCAGCATGGAACACAGAAAAGCCTCTGAGCCCCAAGATGTTGGTTACGGATCTTCGCGATGCTGCAATCGAATACTTTGATTCCTCCCACGAGTCCTTTGATGTGCTCGCATTAGCCGGAAATAACGGTGTGATCAGCGATGATGTGCTGTGGTCGTGCACCAACTGTGGTGCCTGTGTTGAGCAGTGCCCCGTGGATATTGAGCACATCGACCATGTGTCCAACCTGCGTCGTTTCCAAGTGCTCGCCGAGTCGAATTTCCCCTCCGAGCTAGGTGGAATGTTTAAAAACTTGGAGGTCAAGGGCAATCCGTGGGGGCGCAACTCCCAAGAGCGCGCCACGTGGATCGACGAGGCGCGTCGTGACGGAATTGAAGTACCAGTCTTTGGTGAAGACATCACGGACTTTGAGGACACGGAGTACCTGTTCTGGGTTGGCTGCGCCGGCGCATTTGACGACGACGGTCGCCGCACCACACGTGCCGTCGTCGAGCTGCTGCATACCGCCGGAGTGAAATTCGCAGTACTTTCCAAAGGCGAAACCTGCACCGGCGACCCAGCTCGCCGCGCGGGTAACGAATTCCTCTTCCAAATGCTGGCCACAGAAAATATCTCCACCCTCGATGATGTTTTTGACGGTGTCCCCCAAGGTCAGCGCAAAATCATCACCACCTGCCCGCACTGCTTTAACACCCTGCGCAACGAGTACCCCGACTTCGACGGGCACTACGACGTCTTCCACCACACCCAGCTACTGAACCGTCTGGTACGCGAAGGCCTCCTTACCCCCGTCCCGCGCCGACCAGAAGACCGCGCACCGATCACCTACCACGATCCGTGCTTCCTCGGCCGACACAACAAAATCTTCGACCCACCACGCGAACTTCTGGGTGTTACCGGAATGGAACTCGTGGAAATGGACCGCAACCGCAACGAAGGCTTCTGCTGTGGCGCTGGCGGTGCCCGCATGTTCATGGAAGAAAAACTCGGCACCCGTATTAACGAAAACCGAGCTGCGGAAGCAGTAGCCACCGGTGCAACCGAAATCGCCGTGGGCTGCCCCTTCTGCAACACCATGATGACCAACGGCGTCAAAGCCGTTACCGAAAATACGCCCATCGTCCGCGATGTGGCCACCATGCTTCGCGACGCCATCAGCACCGACGGCACCTTGCCCGCCCCTCACGAACGCGCCTTCCTCGATCTCCCCATCCGATTTGCGCGTGCAACAACTCCCGAGACTCAACCAGCTGCGCCCAAACCAGTGGCACCTGCAGCACCAGCGGTCCCGACCATGCCTGCGGCTCCTGCTGCCCCAACAACACCGGTGCCACCTAGTACTCCAGCTCCTGGTGCGGCCGTGCCACCTGCGGCTGCGCCTCCTGCGGCAGTACCTCCGGTAGCGGTTCCACCAGTGGCAACTCCCCCGGTTGCCGCGCCACCCACTCCAGTTCCACCGACACCAGTGCCACCAGCGGCGGTCCCGCCTGTAGTTGTACCGCCTGCGGCCGTGCCACCTGCGGCAACGCCTCCGGTAGCGGTTCCACCGGCAGCCGTGCCGCCTGCGACCGTTCCACCGGCGCCACAACCCCCAATGGCGCAGCCGCCGCAAGCACAACCGCCACAGCAGTAGCAAAGGTCTAACCCCCCACTATTTCAGGGTGTTTCCTGATACTGCGTGGAGGCGCGGGCTGGTATTTTGGAGTGCATGTTTGATCCCTACCAGCCTGATTATCGCATCGGTGACGCGGAGCGCCGACAAGCAATGGACGACCTCGGCGAGCACTTCGCCGCCGGCCGCCTCGACCTAGCCACCTACGAGCAGCGACTCGACGTAGTCACCAATGCCACAATGATGTCGCAGCTATCCGAGCTTTTTGACGACCTCCCCGTCAACAGCGCGCAGGCGCCGTCGACAACCGGCACGATGGCTGTCTATTCCGCAGCGGAAGTGTCCGAGGCACACCGCAGCGGCCGCAATATTCGAACGGGGATCATGGGATTGACCTCGGTCCTTTGCGTTATGGCGACTTCAGTCACCGAGGAAGGCCTTTATATGTTCCTCATCCCCATCGTCGCAATCTTGCTCTACGTATTAAAGGTAGGACCCAAGCAGTGGTATGCACCTAGTACCCGCCAGCTGGAGAAACAACGCATGCGCCAGATATCTGCAGCTCACCAAAATCAGCTGCTCGCGTTGCAGGCTTCGCAGAATCAGCAACGTGCGATCGCTAAGGCGGAGCGCAAGCGCAAGCAGGCGGAACTGAACTCTATTGTCATGGATCTAGCAACGGACACGCTCAAGCGTTTCCGCGATAAGAGCCGCTAAGCGCTCATCAAACAGTATTAAAAGGTACAGCCTCCCCCTGATATGACGGATTGGGATCAACGTCTCAGGGGGACTGTGCCGTTGTCGTAGCAGCTAGAGGCCTTCGCCCGATGGGGATACCAAAATCTTGACTGCGGTTTCATTGTGGTTAATCAAGGTGTCAAAACCTTTATCCACGATGTCGTGAAGCGCAATCTTTCCGGTAATAAACGGCTTGAGGTTAATCTTTCCGGATTCCACCAGCTTGATGGTGTTCGGATGCGCATGGGAGTAGGCGATCGTGCCGCGCAGGTCGATCTCCTTCATCACCAACTTGTGGATGTCAAAGTTGGAACGCTTAGACCAAATAGACACCACAACAATCACAGCACCTGGGCGCACAGCGTCCATGAGAGTGTCCAGCACCACTTGGACAGAGGTGCATTCGAAGGCGACGTCGGCACCTTGTCCGCCGGTAAGCTTGCCAATTTCTTCAACCACATCCACTTCTGCTGGGTTGAGAGCATAGTCGGCAGCACCGGAATCGAGTGCCTTCTTCCTACGCAACGGGGATAGTTCCGACATCACCACGGTGGCGCCGAATGCCTTGAGTACTGAGGCGGTAAGCAAGCCGATAGGTCCAGCACCACCGACGAGTGCGATCTTGCCCTTGGCTGCTTCTTCGGAGCCGAACCCAGAACGTTCCACTGCGTGATAGCCCACAGACAGTGGTTCGATGAGGGCTGCTTCGTCGAGAGGCAGCTCTGGGGATACTTTGTGAATCCAGCGCCTCTTGACCACGATGTTTTCGCTCAAGCCACCGCCGCCACCGGCAAGACCAATAAAGTTCATGTCGCGGGAAAGATGGTAGAAGGGGTTGGCTTCAGAGGTGTCTACATCATCGTGAATCAAGTAGGGTTCTACTACTACGTGGTCACCGACGGCTAGGTCGGTCACGTCCTCGGCGACTTCTGTGATTACGCCGGACATTTCATGCCCCAAGGTCACTGGGGAGTCCTCTCCGGAGACCGGGTGCGGGTGGTGGTGTTCTGGGACGAACAGTGGACCTTCGAGGAACTCGTGCAAATCGGTGCCGCAGATGCCACACCACGCTACTTTGATGCGGGCGGTACCTGGCAGCAGTGGCTGCTCGGAAATGTCTTCAATTCGGATGTCTTTTTGGTCGTAGTACCGTGCTGCTTTCATAGCAGTTCTCCTCCAATCGGGCTGTTGCATGCGAGTTTAAAACCGAAAGTACCACCAGAAATTGGGATTTTTGCCCCTGAGATAGTGTCATTTCCCACGCAAATTTTCACCCCTACAGGGGTGTGCGATGGCTGCGAGAAACAGTGTTCAGTGCTAAACACTCAAAATTAGTCGTGGCTGATGGTGGGGTAATTAATGCCGGTGGGGTAAAAAAGTGGCAACATTGGGGCGATGAACAACAAAAAAGAGACTCCACAAGCAGCCCCTGCCCCACGCAAGCGCACGCGACGGATATTTGATCAGTCAGACAAGTTGAAAAATGTGCTGTATGAAATCCGTGGGCCGGTGACGGCTGAAGCAGAGGCCATGGAGCTCGACGGGCACCGGATCCTCAAGCTCAACACGGGCAACCCTGCGATCTTTGGTTTCGAGGCCCCTGATGTGATCATGCGTGACATGATTGCGTCCTTGCCTACGTCGCAAGGCTATTCCACTTCGAAAGGCATCATTCCGGCACGTCGTGCGATCGTGACACGCTACGAGGTCATTCCAGGTTTTCCTGCTTTTGATGTAGATGATGTTTACATCGGCAATGGTGTATCCGAGCTGATTACCATGACCACCCAAGCACTGCTGAACAACGGCGACGAGGTGCTCATTCCGATGCCGGATTATCCACTGTGGACTGCGGCAACGTCTCTTGCGGGTGGCAAACCGGTGCACTATCTGTGCGATGAAGAAGACGATTGGAACCCGTCGATCGAAGACATCAAGTCCAAGATCACCGAGCGCACCAAAGCCATTGTGGTGATTAATCCCAATAACCCCACCGGTGCGGTGTATTCCAAGGAGGTCTTGCAAAAGATCGTTGATGTTGCCCGTGAGCATGATCTGCTGATTTTGGCCGATGAGATCTACGATCGCATTCTTTACGATGGCGCCGTGCACACCAACATCGCAGCTCTTGCACCTGATCTTTTGTGCATCACTTTCAATGGTTTGTCTAAGGCTTATCGTGTGGCGGGTTATCGTGCTGGCTGGATGATCGTCACCGGCCCGAAGAATAATGCTCGCGGTTTTATCGAGGGCCTCGACTTGCTGTCGGGCACCCGCCTCTGCGCTAATGTGCCAGGCCAGCACACAATCCAGGTGGCGTTGGGTAGCCGCCAGTCGATTTACGATCTCACGGGTCAAGGTGGCCGTTTGCTAGAGCAGCGCAATGTGACGTGGGAGAAGCTCAACGCTATTCCTGGCGTGAGCTGCGTGAAGCCGATGGGTGCGTTGTATGCCTTCCCGAAGCTCGACTTGGAGTACTACGACATCAAGGATGATGCTCAGCTGATGCTTGATTTGCTGCGCCAGGAGAAGATCTTGTTGGTGCAGGGTACGGGCTTTAACTGGGATAAGCCGGATCATTTCCGTGTGGTTACGTTGCCGTGGGCTTCGCAGTTGTCGGAGGCCATGGATCGGTTGGGTAACTTCCTAGCCAGCTACAAGCAGTAATTACAGGGGAAGGATTTTCTAAGTGGGTCGCCATAGTTCAGCTCCGCAATCGCGGTCGCCGCGTCCGTCGCGTGCATCAGGCGTATCGACGCCCCCTCGCCCCTCGGGTTCTACGAGCAGGGGCATTCCGGCGCTAGGTCCGTGGCGATGGGCGTTGACCGTTTTCATCGGCGTGTGGATTGTGGCTACCCTCGTGGGTCTTGTCCGGCTCTGGCCGGGCGATAAAGAACCACAGATCAGCCCCGAGTTTTATCAGACTTTTAGTTTGGGGCAAGCCCAGGTGGAGGGCCAGATTGTGGCGCAGTCGAAAGGCAGCTGCTCCGCAATGGAGTCCGGCACGGTATTTGATACTTCTCCTCGGGTAGCCCCTGGTGCGGACCAGCAGTGCGATTGGTTCATCGTTCGAATCGATGAGGGCGACGATGCTGGTAAGCGCACATTGATTGTGAATTCGGGCCAGCCTGGTGAGCCGGTATTGGAAAAGGATCAGCGTATCCGGTTGTTGCAGGCTCCTACCGCTGATGGTGCTGTGCATTATTCTTTTGGTGATTATCACCGCACGTCGTCGCTACTGATCTGGGGTGCGCTGATTGCGGCGTCGATAGTTGCGTTGGCTGCGATGCGTGGCTTGCGTTCGTTGGTGGGCTTGGCCTTTACCATGGCGGTTGTGGCGATGTTTACGCTGCCGGCGCTGCTGGTGGGGGCGTCGCCAACATGGGTGGCGATTGTCAGCGGCGCGCTCATTCTTATCCCCGTGTTGTTTGTGGTGCATGGCCTGAATTGGAAATCTGCGTCTGCGCTGGGCGGAACGTTGCTGGCGTTGCTGATTGCTGCGGGGTTGTCCTACTGGGCGATCGAACATAATCAACTGCGCGGCTTGGGCAATGAGGACAACCTGCAGATTATTTTGTACCTGCCTGGGGTGTCGGTAACTGGCCTCATGCTGTGTGGATTCATTATCGGCGCACTGGGTGTGCTCAACGATGTGACGATTGCGCAGGCGTCAACAGTCAATGAGCTAGCGGAGCAAAACCCGACGGCAACACGTTGGCAGTGGTTTACCTCGGCAATGAAGGTGGGCCGCGACCATATTGCGTCGATGGTGTACACGCTGGTGTTGTCCTACACCGGTGCCACGCTGCCGCTGTTGTTGCTGCTGTCGGTGGCGCATCGTCCGCTGGCGCAAACTCTCACTAGCGATGTGATGGCCACTGAGCTGCTGCGCTCCGGGCTGGGCGCGATGGCGCTTACTCTTGCAGTGCCACTGACCACAATTGTGGCTGCGTGGACTGTGCGCATCTCGCCAAAATAACGGGTGAGCTTATAACATCGTTCCCATGCATAAACGTTGGGAATCTCGCCTCTTATTATGGACGGCACAGGTATCCACCAGCTGGATGGTGGTGGGTCTTGTGCTCAAGTACATCAATTGGGATCTCGCCGATTCGATCGCAACCGCGTTCTCGGTGTTTAACCTGCCGAGTTATCCCTCGTTGTTTATTGCCATTTTGATGGTGCTGCTGACCTCCGGCTTATTGCGCGGTAACCGTGGCGCACTGGTGTTTTATCTTCTTGGCTTCCAGGTTCCTTCGCTACTAATTGGCATTGCGTACCTGCTCATCGTTGTTTTTGATGCCGAAGAAACACTGGATGCCTTTACGTTCCTCGTGCTGATTTCTACTGCGGCATCGGTGCTGTTTTTGGTGGCAGGTTGGCGTGCCCGTGACGAGTTTCCCGCCCGTGTCGAGGGCTCATGGGTAAAGGCACTGGTGGTGTTGGTGGGCGGCATTGCGGTGTCGTTTAGCATCGTCTTGTCGCTTTTGGTGGTCTACTATCACAAGCCGATTGATGTGTCGGCAGTGTGGGCAATGTATACCGCTCTTGGTGTGAGCCCGAACCAGCCGCCGTTTGCTGCGGGTATTCATGCCCCGCACTATCTCAAGGTGCTGGGTTCTGTGTTGTCCTCGGCTGCTATTTTTCTTGCGTTGGCTGTGATGCTGCGTTCGCGTAAGTTCTATCGCGCCAGCGCCGAGGATCACCTGTTGTTGCGTAAGTTGTTGTTGTCGCCGCCGTCCTCGGATTCGTTGGCGTATTTTGCTACGCGTGATGATCGCAACCTTGTCGTCTCGCCCAATGGTGCTGCTGCAATTTCTTATCGTGTGATTGATGGCGTCTGTTTGGCTGCGGGCGATCCGATTGGCGACCCAGCTTCGTGGCCGGCTGCAATGTCCGCATGGCGTACCGAGGCGAAGAAGAACGGCTGGATTCTCGGTGTCGCTTCGGCCTCGGAGAAGGGTGCGCGCGCCTACGCTGAGATGGGTCTGCGGGTCATTCCCCTAGGCGATGAGGCGATCATTGACGCTGAGCATTTCCGGTTGAAGAATCTGCCTGCAGTGCGCAAAGAGCTCGCTGGTCCGCGCAAGGCTGGCTATACCGTCAAGGTGGTGCGCCAGGAGCAGCTCACTGCAGAAGAGGCCGCCCAGTATGCGGAGGTAGCGCAGCAGTGGCTGCGTGGCGACGAGCGTGGTTTTACCATGGCGTCGGGCCGCGTGGGTGATCCTCGCGATCGTCGCACGGTGCTGGTCGCGGCTCATGATTCCACTGGCGAGCCGATGGGTGTGCTCACGTTGGTGCCGTGGGGCCGTAATGGGCTTTCCTTGGATGTGATGCGTCGTAACCCGAAGGCGCTCGGCGGTGTGACTGAGCTGATGGTGGCAGCACTGGCCGCCGAGGCCCCCAACCTTGGTGTTAGTCGTTTCTCCTTGAACTTTGTGACCTTCCGCGAGTCCCTCGACCGCGGCATGGCAGTCGGTGCGTCCCCATGGGAGCGGCTGCTATTTAAGCTGTTGGTCACCTCGTCGCGATGGTGGCAGATCCAGTCGTTGTACCAGTCGAACGTGAAGTATGAGCCCTCGTGGCAGGCGCGTTATCTGTGCATCGAGCATGGTTTTCACACCCCACGCGTGCTGATTGCCTTTGCCTCGGCTGAGGGTTTCTTGCCTGGTTTCAACCCCTCGTTGGAACCGCTGGGCGATCCGGCTGCTATCGCCGCGGTGGAGGCCGAAGCATTAACACCGAAGGTGCTGCCGCCTCATCGTTCGGCGCAGCAAAAAGCGCGGTTGTGCAAGCTCGATGCGTTGGAGCACAGTGGAATGCGTGCGTATCCGCCGGCGGTACCGCGCGGCGAGGATTCGCTGACGGGCCGTATTTGGTTTATTCGCAACCACGGCCAGGTGTTATTCGCCGATGTGGTGGAGGGGGAGCGTCGTACGCAGTTGCTTATCGACGCCACCGCCCCCGATGCACTAGCCTCCTTTAAACGCCTAGTGAGCCGTGGCGACATTATTTCTGCGACCGGTGTGATGGGGCATTCGCGTAATGGCACACCGTCGCTGCTTGTGCAGTCGTGGACGATGGCGGCAAAGTCTCTGGTTCCGATGCCTCGCCAGGCATCGCGTAACCCGCATACCCGCGCGAAGTTCCGCCACATTGATTTCACGATGAATTCGCAGGCACGCTCGATTTTCTCGGCGCGTTCTCGTGCCATCACCGCGGTGCGCTCGGTGCTGGTGTCGCAAGGCTACCTTGAGGCAGAAACTCCTATTTTGCAGACGATCCACGGTGGCGCCAATGCCCGCCCCTTTAGGACTCACATCCGTGCTTATGATCAGTCCCTGACCTTGCGTATCGCCCCTGAGCTGTATCTCAAGCGCTTGGTCGTGGGTGGTTTTGAGCGAGTCTTTGAGATGGGCAGAAACTTCCGTAACGAGGGCGTGGATGCTACCCACAACCCAGAGTTCACCTCCTTGGAGGCCTACCAGGCGTACGGCAACTGGGACACCATGCGGGAGCTAACAGAGAACATCATCCGTTCGGCAGCGATTGCAGTCCACGGTTCCCCGCAGGTAACCACTGCTTCTGGCGAGGTTCTGGACCTTTCGGGCTCGTGGCCCGTGGTTCCTGTGTATGAGGCGGTATCGCGTGCGGTGGGTGAGTCAATTTCGCCTTCCGGATCACTCGCAGACTACGCGCACATCGCTCAGCGTTACGACATCGAGGCGGCCACCGTCGGCGACCTAGTCAACGAGCTTTACGACGAACTAGTCGAACCCACCACAGTGTTCCCCACCTTCTACGCGGGCTTCCCCGTAGAAACATCCCCTTTGACCATGGCCGACCCCGACGAACCACGCATTGCGCAGCGCTGGGACCTAGTGGCCTGTGGCATGGAGCTCGGAACCGCCTACACCGAGCTTGCCGACCCCATCGAGCAACGCGCGCGCCTCACCGACCAGTCGCTTCGTGCCGCTGGCGGTGACGCCGAAGCCATGGAACTCGACGAGAACTTCCTGCAGGCACTGGAATTTGGCATGCCTCCAACCGGTGGCCTCGGAATTGGTATCGACCGCCTCGTCATGTTCCTCACCGGTCAAAACATCCGCGAGGTGCTGGCTTTCCCCTTTGTTAAACCAGACAGCACCAACTAGTCGGTGCACTGCGGTGCGGTGCATTGTAGTGAGCAATTTTTGTTCAATTACTTTCGCATATGTCACATTTCCGCAGGTCGGAGATATAAGAAATTGCCTAAGTGTACAAAAATTGCTCACTTTTTAGTAAGAAACGGCCGCACCAGCTCAGGCGACTGCTGCGGAAACATATGCCCCTCATTCCATAAGTAGTAGGTGGTCGCCCCCAGTCGCTGGCCGAGCTGGCGCTGACGGCGCAAAAAAGTGCAGTTCAATCCCTTGCCTGCCCCCACAAGATGGATCGTCGGCGGGAATGCGATCGGTCCTCGTTGCGCTAAATACGCAGCTACATCGCGTTGATGTTGTTCGACCGCGAAGAATTCGTCGGCAAGAAAACGGATGGTGCGCGCCCCACCAAAACGGTGCCGCAAGTGATCTGGCTGCGGGACTTTGCGTATCGTGCGCTGTGCCCACTGTATCCACGGAGCGACTGCGCCGACTGGGTAGCTGGCCGCATGGGCAAGGGCATTGGGAAGCGGAAATGATGAGATGTCGTGTGGTTCGGAGGGGTCAGCTAGCACCATGGAATCTACTTGTTCGGGGTAGCGCGCCGCCCATTCGATGGCAAGGAGCCCACCGTAGGAGTGCCCGAAGAGGTTGACGCTGGTGCCGTCGGCAACACCGAGGTATTCGCGGAGTTGGTCCACGCCATTGCTTAGTGGGCAGTCCCAGGCGTCGACGATGCGGTCGGCGGGGGTGGCGATGCGCGCGTAGTCGCTAGGCGGGCATGCCCAGCCGGGCAGAATGATCCACATACTTGGGCAGAATAGTCGACGCTGAAAAAATTACAACGCACGCGAACAGCACCTGGGCGCGCTGCGGAAACCCTGCGGGAATATGCACAGCGGTGCACGCCAGCAGAACGACGGTAGACAGCAAAAACCCTGCGCAGCCAGCTTTGACAAGCCATGATCGGCGGCGCAGCATGACCGCGGCGAGTAGTACTTGGGCGGTGACGACCACAGTGGATGTCACGATATGGAAGGACCCAAAGTGGTCAATTGGGCAGGTGGGCAGCGATTCGGCGCAGGGTATGGGGAAGAAAACGTCGCCAATCGTGGCAACCCCCATCACCGCCAACGCAACCGCAATAATGCGTGACGACGCCTCCCACCGCGGCCACAAGCGCCACAGGCACAGCAACGCCACCAGCACCAACACAGCCGTGATCAGGTCCGTTGCCGCAAACAGCGTCCGATGTGGACTATCCGCGGCAGCATATTCGGACAAATAAGCCCGGTGCGGATCAAGGGGAAAGCCCAACGCGATCTCCCACACAAACGACGCATATGTTAACGACGCAACCACCAGCAGGAATTGTCCGAACTTCACCATCATGGGTGCTACCTTAAACCGCCCACGTTAGAGATTCCTGTACGTCCACCCCGCGGCCACCCACGCTGAGCGCTCCAGCACACCTCGCGCGTCCACCACCACGCCGCCACATCCATGCGCAAGGCGGGGTTCAGGGATCACGCGGCTAAACTCCGGCCACGCCGTTGCCACCACAATTGCCTCAGGTTCTTGCAGTTCAGGCGGCCAACACCCCACGAGGGGATCCACCACGCGCACGCGAAAACTTTCGGCTTTCAGCGCATCGGCCACAGCTAGTCCTGGGGAGTCGCGCACATCATCGGAACCTTCTTTAAACGTGGCACCCCATACATCGATACGCGCGCCTGGGGTGCACAGGTCAGCCACGAGTTCACAGGTGCGCTCGCGCTGCCGCAGATTGGTGGCGTCGATAATGCTCAACAGCTCAGCAAAATGCGATGCCTGATAATCGCGGGCGCTGGCCGCAAGCCCTCGCACATCCTTGGGCAAACAACCACCGCCGTAACCCAAACCTGCAGACAAATACTTCGAACCGATACGGGGATCAAGCCCCATGGCCTGAGTAATGGTGCCAATATCCGCACCGGTGGCACTAGCCAGTTCCGACAGCCCATTAATAAAACTGAGTTTGGTAGCCAAAAACGCATTGGCCGCCGACTTTGCCAACTCCGCCGTGGACAGATCGGTGGTGATCACAGGGGCGTTAATACCCGCATACGCACGCAAAAGTAGCTGCGGATCCGCGCCACCGATCACGATACGATCAGGGTGTAGCGTATCCGCCACCGCGTGACCTTCGCGCAAAAACTCAGGATTCCACAGCAAGTGAATCTGTGAGAATTGCTGCAACAAGCGTATCGACGTCCCCACCGGCACCGTCGACTTGCCCACCACCACAGGGTGCGGCGCCAACGTAGCAATAGTCCCCACCGCCGCAACCACGGCACTCACGTCCAGACATGCCTGCCCAGAAGGGTCCTCGATGCTCGGTGTTCCCACGCACACAAAATAGAGGTCGCAATCGCGCGCACGCTGCGGATCATCCGTCCATTCCACCGAATGCGCCGCTAGGAGATCCGCCAACCCAGGCTCAGAAATAGGCAACCGGCCTGCCGATAACTCCGCCACCCGCGCAGCATCAGTATCAACAGCCACTACATCATGGCCAAGATGCGCCATACACGCAGCATGCGTAATGCCAAGGTAACCCGCACCGAAAACAGAAATCCGCATGGGACTACCGGAAGTTCAGATACGCCTTCGACGGAGTAGGCCCGCGTTGCCCCTGGTACTTCGAGCCCAACGTGTTAGAACCATAAGGAGCCTGCGCCGGCGACGTCATCTTAAACAACGCCAGCTGACCCACCTTCATACCCGGCCACAGCGTAATCGGCAGGTTAGCAACATTAGAAAGCTCCAACGTGATGTAGCCGGAAAAACCTGGATCAATAAAGCCCGCAGTGGAGTGCGTGAGCAAACCCAACCGACCCAACGATGACTTACCCTCCAAACGACCAGCAATATGCGCAGGAAGAGTGAACTTCTCCAACGTAGAGCCCAGCACAAACTCACCTGGGTGAAGAACAAACGGCTCCCCTTCTGGAACCTCAACCAAACTCGTTAGCTCATCCTGCTGCTGCTTCGGATCGATATGCGTGTATTTAGAGTTATTAAATACACGGAAGAGTCGATCCATACGAACGTCAATCGACGACGGCTGAATCAGGTCGGCGTCGAAAGGCTCAATGCCCAACTCGCCAGTATCAATAGCGGCACGAATGTCTTTGTCGGAATACAACACGCCGTTTAGTGTACGCGATGGGAAGTGCTATCATAATGACGCTACTGAAAAATAGCGCTGCCGATGTAGTTCAATGGTAGAACATCAGCTTCCCAAGCTGAATACGCGGGTTCGATTCCCGTCATCGGCTCCACTTTAATTGGCATAATGGCATTTAACGGTGCAGAGAGCCTTTCTCCACAGCTGATGATCTGTGCGGTCCCTTGATCAAACGATGTCACAAGCCCGCGAGAGTGTAGGATAACCGCACTTCCGGGATGAACTTCCTCAATCGGAGTTATTGAAACTAGGTATAATTCGTCTCCGCTCACAACATAGCCGGCTTGGATGTTTTGCGGGACAGGCACGAGGAACCCCGCCACAACTGAAGACACCAATGCAACTACACAACTGGCTAATGTACGAATCGACGAAATACCGTCATTCCTAGAATTCTTATAAAGCCTAAAGATGGCTCGCCCGATGAAAACGACGAATCCTGCCACGACAAATAGGGTGCCCCATTTTGCAATAACACCAAGACCCTTAATGGCCTCCGAAAGAGACACTATGAGAGTAGCTACAATAACTATCGGCATCATCATGGAGAGCAATCCGAACAGTATAACCTTTGGTTCGAAGCCGGTTTGAGGTCTTCTAATACCAAAGAATACTCGAGAGAGCCAGGTACGTGCGAGCTTCATAGAGTTCTCTCGCAAGAATGGGCGGTCTAGATAAGTCATCAGAGCTAGATAGCCGTCAAGCTTGATAAACGGAAGCGCATTAACTATGCACGAAACGTAGTTCAGCGTTGCAAATAAGAGGAGACCCTTAGACACTTCATAGCTAATGGGAAAGAGCGCTATGATGCACGATATACCAGCAACACCGAGCTGAAAGATAATCCCTGCCAATGCGACAGCGACGCGTCGATTATTATTCCTAAGCCGCCAACCATCACTGATGTCGCAATAAAAAGCTGGAGTAAAGTAGAAAAGCATGACTCCGACGCTGTTGGGGTATCCTCCGAATCCAGTAAGAACTAGTCCATGCGCAAACTCATGTAAGAACATAATGGACAAGGATGCGAGTCCAACAATAAGGTAAGTTCGAAAATCAACAGGAGTCGCGACTGCATCAATTAATGTTTGGAAGTTTCCGAGCAATGCGAGAACACCAACCGCGCAAATGGTTGCCCAGATAATTTGACTTGGCTTGGATACCACCGATCTCGCAAAGGGCCTCAACTTCTCAAACAACTGGGGAGTTTCTAGAAGAGTAAACTGAATTCGGTGGAGCCCCTCGAATCGAAAGCGCCGGCTATTCCTTTTTGATTCCCCTGTGTACAACAGATTCATTCCGTGAAGCTTCTCGAGTGCAGCTTCGATATTTGCTGGAGTCCACACCCCGCCTAGAGTTCTAGAAAGCTCTACAACGCTGCGCTCTCCAGTGAGCGACTGAATGAGTCGCGCAAGTTCAGGTTGGATCCGGATATAACGCCGACTACCAGCTTGAAGGATCCACGATTCGTCATCTTGATGGGGCTCGTGAAGAACAACCGCGTCTGAAATCCTAGGAGGATTTTCTGTGGGCCAGCTGTCGTTAAATCCCGTGTTCTTCATAAGCATGCAGTCCTTACGCAATGTCTTTCCGACGGAACAGCACAGTCGAGACCAGCCCAAGTGCTACCAGCCAAACAATGAGAACAAGATATGATGCGCCGACACTGAGTAATTCATCGTGAGGGTCCAGCACTACCCCCGTTGTGGCAAGAGTGAACAGATACCCAGATATTTCTGGTGCAAATCGTTGAATTGCGGGTTCGATCATCCACGTAACGAGTGCAATGACGGAGATAGCGGTAACGGAATTACGGGTTATGAAACCTATGTACAGCCCCCACAAAGAAGAAAGTAGTGTCGACACAAAAACACCGATCGCGATAGTAACGACGTCACTCGTCCACACAAACTCAAATCCTTTTGATTCGACAAGGAGCATTGATACTGGGATTGCGACAATCACCGCTACGGCGCCCAAGATTGCGCCGACAATTGTTGCAGTAAGTGTCTTCATTCCCACAACACTTGTTCTAGTGGGAGAGATTATAGCCGTCCGAGCAATAGTCCCAGTTCCATATTCGCGGGTGATAATCAAAGCGCCCATCCAGGCAGCACAGATAGTCATCGCGAAGAATGAGCGAAGGATCGTGGCACTCCCTTCCTCCGATGAAACTTGAGGTAAGGCAGGATCCACCAACGATTCTGCGAATCCAAAGGCAAAAAGTACGGTTAGACCGAGACCAATTGCTATAAGGACCCAGAACGGCTTCCCAGTAAATGCTTTCAGGAGGTCTGAGCGAAATCGGTTACCTAACATCATTCAGTCCCTCGGTTCCCATCAGTTCAAAGAACTTATCCTCTAATCTAAAATGTCCGTTCTCTGTAAAATTACTCAGGGAACCAGTGAACTTCACAGTTCGTTTTAAGATGACTACGTCATCAACAGTTTGCTCAACTTCGTTGAGCAAATGACTAGAAAGCAGAACTGTTTTCCCCGCTGCAACAAAATTGCGCAGAAGCGTTCTCAGCCAACGAATTCCAGTTGGATCAAGACCATTTGTTGGTTCGTCAAGAAGCAAAATATCAGGATCGGGCAACAGGGCCGTCGCGAGGGCGAGCCTTTGTTTCATACCTTGGGAGAGCTTCTGGACGCTACGGTTTTCGGCATCGGTAAGGCTCACTTGTTCCAACACAGTATCGACTCTCTCGCGACTGACATTATGTGCATGAGCCCATATCATAAGTTCACGTCTGACAGTCGCACCAGGAGTGAACCCTATGCCGTCGATTGAAGTTCCTACAATATTTCTCTCGCGACGGGTGCTGAACGGTTTACCGAAAATAAGTGCGTCGCCTGCGTCCGATTCAAGAAGGCCAAGGAGTCCACGTATACATGTCGTTTTACCAGCCCCATTTTCTCCTAAGAGCCCTACGACCCGACCTGGTTCGACAGAGAACGATACATCCTCAACAGCTGTTACTGATCCAAAAGACTTTGAAAATCCTCGAAACTCGATTGCCGCCTCTGCCATAACTATCGATCCCGGCGATTTTGAAAGCCAATAAAAGCCAAGGCAGCTAGAGTGGCTATGAGTGCGACGTAGAGGGAGCCCGACTTAAACCTCTCATCGACAAATGTAACGATGACAAAGATTGCGGCGAGCAGGGCAATGAGGACCCACGTCACCTTGGCACTACCATTGTTCTTCTTATTCACGTGTATCACGTCCTCTGGGTGGCTATGTGAACCTGAATGCTCAGGTTCACATAGCCAATTAGCATTACTAGTCAGTAATGGATCGTTTGGGATTAGGTTGCTGCGGAGGCAGCTGTCGCAGCCGAGAAGACCAGTGTCGCGAGGGTAATTTCGACGCCCTTTTGGAAACCAGTCCACCAACCGGGTGCGTCCATGGCCTCAAGTTCCTGCATTTCCAATTCTGGTAGTGCTCGGATTTCAAAAGGTTCCATGGTATGTACTCCTTTCGGTAATTTGGAAGAATTTAGGTCGCAATGATCGATGCCGCAACGAGTGACTTAAACACGGTGTATGCCGTGCCAGACACTGCAGAGATTCCCGATGCAACACTTGCTGCAGTTGCCCAGAACGGAGCGTCCATAGGCTCAAGCTCCTGCATATCGAGTTCAAGAAGTTCTAGCTGGTTTTTCATTTCCCCTCCTTTCAATTATTACCTTGACTAGCTACCGATACAGCATGGGACGATACCAATGCAGCTTCAAGAAGGTTCTCAAGCTCATTGCCCTCGAATCCACGAAACATCGGTAGCCCTTCACCCCATGCTCGCATTATTCTCTGCACAAGCATGGGAATGCATAAAGATTGATGATCTGAGTGCTGAACGTTGTCAGCAAGTAGGGAAGCAACACCTGCCACTGGGTCTTCAGGTACATCCCGCCCGGCGTTCTCTGCAAACGAGCTCCAAATGGATCTCAGGCGTACCGCACTTCCCCAACGATCATCGCCTTCTAGGATCCGAAGAAGTATTTGGGGAAGGATCAACGACAGAACAGGGATTTTACGTTCCCCTGTCAGTGCGCAAATCTCGTTGACGATTGGCCACCACTTAACTCCAAAAGGTGGGCGTTTGTACGTCACACCTGATTGATGAGAACGTGCGCCAATTCTGAGTAAGTTCTCTTGCCAACGAGAGTCTTTGAGTCGGTCACCGTCCATTAGTGCTGGAGCCATGCAGTGCACGTATCCCCGAACCACTGCATCTTCAGGCTGATGCGTATCGTCTTGCGGTGCGATAAATGCTCCAAGGAGACGAGCAAAGATTTCCAGAACACCTTCATGGAGGATATCCAAAGGGAGCGATTGCAAGAAATCCGTATTATGCCACGCGACCGTAGGTGCTAGCCCTGCCCCCAAGACAAGCTTTCGATCTCCCGGCTTCTTCGCCACCGCAACTTGGCTTACTTCGCTTCCAGTCCCGAGAGTCGTCGGGATTGCCGCTAGAAGGTGGGCACGGTGTTGTAGCTCAGGAAGAAGGAGAAACCCACACCGCGCATTTAGATTAGGCAACTCCGTAAGTCCAAGGGAGTTCAAATAGACACGGAGCTTCACGTCATCGAGGCAGGAGCCTCCTCCAACAACGATTACAAAAGAACCAGTTCGGAGATGACCGTCGAGTCTTCCACTGCGATACGTGATCACACGAGTGTCACCAACAGAATGTCCCAAAGAATTAATGAATCTTTCCGTCACTGAGCCTTCCAAGATGGATGAATCAAGGACGATATCTAAAAAGTCACTGTTATAGCCATGGATCCACCTACGGAGATCGGACATCCCAGCGACAAGCACAGTTTGAGTGTTAATGGGAAGCATTAGACACCCCCTTTAGCTTTGATTCATCTTGAAATGTCTGCGAAAACGCTTCGAGCCCTGCGTCGATTTGTTCCGTCATAAACTCGAGATCTGTTGTCGTGTAGGTATAAGCCGGAAATACTTGAATACCGGAAACTCCTGGATATACTATGACTCCCTCGGTCTTGATTAACCTGACTAGACGTTGAACCTGTTCGCCATTCAGCGGATGACCATTCGGAGTTACACAGCTAATTGACCGCATTGCGCCTACGCCACCTATTTCGGTGATCAGCTCATTGCTTTCCCGGAGAGTTTCGAGTGCACTTGTCAGTTTAATTTCTAATTGTTTAACACGTGTATCCGTTTCAAACGCAGAGAGTTCCCGCAATGTCGCTAGGATTGCTGCACTTACAATTGGTGAACCGGCCTGAGTTTCCCCATGGGCGATTGTCACCGTATCGAGCACTTCCGAAGTATTCTTGCTCAACAAAATCGCAGAAGCTGCAAGTGTCCCGTTTGTCAGCGCCTTCGAAAGTAAAAGCACATCGGGCTTCTCCTCCCACTGATTACTCGCAAAATCTACTCCTGTGCGCCAAAAACCAGTGGCGACCTCATCGGCAATAATTAAGAAGCCGTAGCGGGAACGTAAGGCGAAGACTGCACGCAAGAAATCTGGTTCAATAACCTGGCATCCGTTTCCAAGGACCGGCTCAAGAATGATGCCACCGATACGTTCTCCTTCGATGTCGAATAACTGTCGCAGCTGATTCACGTCGTTTACGCGAACATGCCGAATATTCCTTTGATCTACTCCATACATGGCTTGACCGAGATCTTGACCTGTCAATGCGAAAGCACCGAAAGACAATCCATGATAACTATCGTGAAGGGAAACGATATTCGCCTTGTTCGTGTTGCCATTTACAAGTTGATATATACGAATGATCTTCATCGCGAGATCGTTCGCAGAAGCACCACTTGTGGAGAAGTACACCCTCGTATACGCATTATCCAGTCCACTGAACGTAACCAGTGCGTCAGCGGCTTGTCGAGCATACGTATGTTCGGCACGAAACGTGCTGAGGTATGAAGCATCAATAGCCGCCCGATGTATCGCATCTGCGATGTTGCGGTTACCGTATCCCAGTGGTACATTCCATAACCCACTTGTTGCGCAAAGCTTGACACTTCCATCCTCATATGTCACGTGATGACCTTGAGCACTCATGGCGATGTGTTCTGGGCGATTACGATCTACGGGAGCCAGAAGGTTTGCCAAGAGCGCGCTACTTGGATTTGCCGTCATTTCCTACTCCCCTCTCACTAATGAGCTACTTGGTAGGATGTGAACACCTAACTTTCGTTCCAATTTTTCTACGTGGCTGCGGATGGTTGGGTCCAGATCATTCAGGGAATCTCCGTTTAGCATCCGCACTGTTTCTAATACACGGGCAGTCTCACGTGAGATTTTGATAATCGAGCCAAGTGATCCTGTACCTATGTACGCGTTTTCAGCACTCCACAAGATGCCGTAGTCAGTGCGTCCCCACTGCATCGAGGATTCCAGGTCGTGAACGCCACCAAATCCTGAAGCTCTCACGGGTTCAATTCCTCTAGCCAGGAGTGAACGCCACATGCCTGCCACATTCAGGAAGTTTTTCAACCAAGGTCTACTCTCGATAGCTTCTTGGCAACCCTTGTTAGCCGATACGATTTCGAGAGCTGCTGGGCAACCTGATATTGGGCTATGCAATTCGGCATATGACTTCTTAATATGGCTAAATTGTTGACGTACACTCCCGAGCGGAGTGCCATCAGCACTCACCCGCACAGTCCCGTCAGAAGCAATCCATAGACGCTCATTGGGTGTTCCCTGACCCCGCCAAAGCCCGAAGGCTGTTTCGTTCGCAATGATCGTAGATGGGTCTACTAGTATTGGTTTGAAGTAACCGTTATGGAAAGCTTCGTCAGCAGACCCTCCTGTTTGACGGGGTGGATGGCACCACTCGCAAGTGGGGTCCGATCGAAACCTATGGCGGCAAGCTCACCGAGAACCTTGTCCAAGCCACCGCCCGGGACCTCCTGACCAACGCCATGCACCACGTCGATGCGGCCGGGCATCGGATCGTGATGCACATTCACGACGAGATCGTCATTGACGAGCCCACAGACGGTGCCAGCGTTGACGACATCGTGGCGCTCATGACAATGCTCCCCATCTGGGCGGATGGTCTACCGCTGGATGCAGACGGCTACGACTGCTCCTTCTACATGAAGGTGTAGAGGAATCCATATTTAGTGGCTCTTGTATTGGTGTCAACGAGCACTAAATGAACTCATATCAGACGGGAGTAGTCTATACCTCGCTAGTGGTGAGCCTAGAGGCAACCGGATAGGACTACTTGACAAACATCTTGACCGATATCGATCCCTGTAGCTTCTAGGTGTCCACTTATTCCACCAGGGTTTACAAGATTAAGCTCAATTAGATTTTCGCCTGAAACATCGATTCCGACAAAATGAATTCCATAATTCAAGAGCTCATTCGCTACACTTAAAGCAAGAGTCTCAGCAGACTCTGAAATTTGTAATGGGGCGGTGGTAGCTCCAACTAGATAGTTGCCGCGAAAATCGTCTTGTGCGGAAATTTTACGATATCCACCTAGTATTTTCCCTCCACCTAAGAGTACTCGATTCTCGTTTTCTCGGAGATGTGGTACAAATTCCTGTAGCACGACATAATTTTCTGTCTGACCAACGATAGCTGAGCCAAACATCTCCGCCATCTGTGCTGGATTGCCCAGACTTGATTCAATCAAGGCGTGTACATTTAGGTCGCCCGGTGACAAAATGAAAACATCTGCACCACAACCTTTATCTGGAGGTTTAATTACGAAACGTTGGGTTGGTGAAGCAGTGCGAACCGAACGGATCGAATCAGCATTGTTAACCACAGAACTGGTTGAAAAGTAACGTGCCGAATCGAGTCCTAATGGGCCAAGCTTATTATTGAGAAGGAAAACGGAAAGTGGGTCATTCACAAACGGGACCCGTTTGCTTAACACCCAAAGAATCCTGAAATAGTCAAAAAGCCTGTTTGGATGTGGGTAGTCTAGAAACCACACAACATCGAATGTTTCGCAAGATATTGAAGTGATCATTCTGGGATGCGGGTCACCAATATCTCCTCCAGAAAACTTGCATGATTTTGCAGTGACGCAGCCGTTGATAATTTGAATTGTGTTAGGATCGGCTAACACAACTTCATGCCCAAGTTTATATAGTGAATTCGGTATGAAGAAGTTATTTGTTCCTCGATATTCGCTATCTTGAAGAACCAAAATCAGAACTTTCATTGGTTGGCCTCTCCTTCGAATACTGAAATTACAAATGCGTGGCGATCAGCTGAACATCTAATGGGCCCTCTTTCACCAACTGGTTTTAAGACTTCGGCAGAATATACATGCGGTTCAGAAAGCAACTTATCCTTCCATTCCCGATCAGAACCCTGGTGGTCTAGCAAGTCAACAAAGTCAATACGACTGCTGTAAGCAATTGGCTCTATGGGTAGGAACCTTTCCTCTGATAGTGCGAATGCTAGCCGTTCAAAAGCATCGTGCCCAGTTGTGAAGCGCAATAGATCCGCAATTCGATCGCCCCCCACGCGACCATGGGACTCTACAATCTTCGGAACACCATCGGAGAGGATTATCTCCGTATGACTTAGTCCAAACCGGAAATTGATAGCGTCGAGCAAACTTGTGGCAGCCTCCATCAGTTGAACTTTTGACTCTTCACTGATATCGGCAGGTTGAATTTGACCTATCTCAACGACTCCTGACTCTCCGCCAAGTACCTTCTGCGTTACTGCGAGCGGTTGGTGTTTACCATTGATGGTGATTGCTTCAATGGAGAACTCGTCTCCACAAAAGTACTCTTCAATTAAAGCTGGGAAACACATACTTGCCGAATTATTCAAGATGTCAGTCTCGGACTGTATCCGAAAAACACCGCGCGATCCAGATCCATTAAGAGGCTTAACCACAAGAGCGCGATTAATTTTCCTGAAGACAGCGTAGACCTCATCCAAACTATTTACAACACGGAAATATCCTGAATACTGAGATAGCGAGCTATCGAGTACACTTCTAAGAAGCGGTTTGTTTCTTAGAATGGATAGAGTTAGTGGTGATGTATATTTGGTCTTCGCTACACCAAGAAGTTCATTAACCAGGCTAGCAACGAGGCTGGATTGGTCTCCGAGTCCAATACAAATTGCAGTGCCTTCACCTGCACTTGGATTGCTTTGATAAATTGCGTCAACAATTTCAACAACATTTCCAATACTCGAAACAGTTAAGGAATCATATTCAGACCGGAACGCTTCCTGGGCTTGAGGAGGGCAATCGAGAACCTGAGTAACTCGGTATCCAAGTTTCAAGAAAGCAGTTATGACTTCGGATCGTGGTTGAATAATATAAGCATGAAGCATTTGGTTACCTCCTTTGTCCGAAATGTAAAATGGTGGCACTGAGGAAGATCGCGATTATAGCCAGAGGCATACATAAGATAGCTGTTGCAGATGGCGATTCCACACTCTGTAGAACTAAACCGCCTATTGAAGATCCCGCGATTGAAAAGATACCCGTGATGGTATCTTGGATTCCATATGCGCGCGTTAGTCCCAAGCTCGCTGGTGCAACCTTTGCTGTTTGAGAATCTAATGACGGGCTAACCAAAAGCTCGGCAATTGAGAACCCCAGACAGAATAGGGCAACCATGAGAAATGAGGAAGGGATAAAGAGCATGATGAATGCAACTAGGAATACTGAGAACCCTAGAAGTAAAACAGTTGAATCTTTAACAGACTTGAGGGCAACTACTACTAACGGATACTGTAGGACGAGTACTATTACCGCATTTGCCATGTACACAAGATTTGAGGATTCCTCGTAACCAAAGGACTGAGTCGAAATAAGTGGAACAATGATCGCCCATTGTGAATAAATGGCCCAATAGATGGAAGCAATCAAGGTAATGGCTACGTAACGCGAATACTTTCCTGACCGTATGCCGCCACTACCGTTGGTAAGTGAAGTTGATTCTGGTGGTGAAAAACTGGTTAAAGTTAGGAATAGAACCATAAGGCCATATGTGGCGATTGATAAGTATAGGATCGTATGGAAACTGAATACGTGGTAGAGTGCGGCGCCTAACGCGGGTCCCAAAATTGCGCCAGAATTGATTGCCATGGAGCGCAATGTAATGAGCTTTCGCTCGGCAGATTGGCGCAGCAACTCTGTTTTAATGCCTAAAGCAGAAGCGGATGAACCGATTGAGGCCAGAGCTGAAAAAACAATGTATAAATACAATTGTGATTCAAAAGCGAAAATTGAGATACCGATAATTCGGAGTGTTATTCCCAAGCATACAGTTGGCTTAGAGCCGAATTTGCTGTTTATACTTCCGATGAGGAAGGAGCAAACTCTACCGGTGCCAGACAAGGCACCCAAGATCAATCCGATCGCGCCTAGATTGACACCAACGTCTAAAAGACGAAATACAAGCAGGGGGTAGATCATGAAGGTTGAGATCCCACTAATGGTAATTGCCACTAGTAGGATGTTGGGCGTGAATTTCTGATCGACCTTAAGCATGCGTGGTTCCGTCTGTTTCGATGTTTACTGAAATCGATCTTGAAGCGTTAATCGCTCTATCTTGGGCAATCGAGGCTGTGGTGCCGGTTGCAGTCAGGCTACCTATGCGTGATCGATAGGTTCCGATCTCGACAATTCGATCGCCTACTTTACGTGAGGGTACCCATCTAGGCGAACCGGGATTGCATACCGCTTCTTCGATGCCTTGAATTGATCTGACGGTACCGAGTTCGGTGGCGTAAATGCTGACATGGGAGAATCCTCCGTGTATCTTTCGATCTGTATTTTCACATAGAGGAAGGCCCAGTGCCTGATGAACTGCCATTTCATATGGATTGAAGTTCGTCGTAGCCAGGATACCGGGGGTGATTAGCGCCCCTGCCATACGTGCGTTAATCTCAACAAGTTGAAAGCCAGTGGACGTCTCTATGAATTCAATATGTGCTAGCCCGAGAGTGTAATCCAGAGCCCGAAGCAGCTGAAATACCCAATCTCTAACTCCGGTTTCCCATTGCGAATTGGCAGCCCATGGGAAAGACTTAACACGCTCGGTGAAGAACGGTGGTTCTGAAAGAATCCGGTTGGTGATTCCGAAGAAGATTTCGTTTTGAGAATCACGCCATACTTCTGCTGAATACGCTGGCCCGTAGTAGAAATCTTGAATAAGAAATTCATCTCTACTAAAACCTGACGTCCCAAATATGTGTTCTGTTTCAAGTTCGGATTTCACAAGGTAAACTCCAATTTTGCCAGTGCCGTTTCGCAGTTTTAATACTTTAGGCCACGAATCCGAGTGTTTGGCTAATCCTTGTGAAATGAGTGCAGCTTCAACAGCGCCTTTGTCTCTAAAGAACTTGAGCTTGTCTGTGTCGCCGAACTGGTAGAAGCCAAATTGATCACGAATCTTAGAAGCGATGACACCCCATGTATCGGTGACGCTGAATACCTGTTTGATAGAAGCGCGATTGTCTTCTACATAGGCAGCCAATTTTATGTGATCTCGTGTAGGAAAGGCGATTATCTCTGAGTTAGTTTCGCCGTAGTATGAAACATCCTCAGCCAAGACTTGCAGACGATAGCCGTGTTTCTCTGCAGCTGCTGTCATTTCATCCAATTCGGACATAGCTTCAATTGCGAGCTGAATTTTTTCAGCCATCGGTATTGTCATCCTTATCTATGGATGTGGTAGTTGGGGTATAGGAAGCACCATTCCATTCCATCGCGCTCCATGGTGGTGATAACTGATTTAGAGTGGTAATCCATTGAGGTGTATACGGTGCCTGACTGTCAATTTTCGTTCCGGCGAGAATGTGAGCGTATCTATAGCCCATGTCTGGGCAAACGAAAAGGGTCAAACTACTGGAATCGCGTTCAGAAAGGTATTGGCCAACTGTATATGCAGCTCCGGTAGATAATCCAGCAAAGATGCCAGTATTGGCTAAGAGGCGCATCGTTCCATGACGGGCGACTTCGGCAGAAAGCCAGTGTATATTTTTGAATATCGAGTACTCGATATTGTCAAATGGGATTGCGCTTCCAATTCCGGCAACCAAGATATCAGGATCTTGAATACATTCTGACCCAAAGGAGACGCTACCGAATGGTTGGATGCCGTTTAATTGAAGATCGTTACATGTCCTTTTTAAACCGTTGAACAAGCCTCCGGAAGAAGCTCCAGAGCCAACCGGACAGACTAGGTTTATCGATTTGTCGCCAAATTCGCGAGTCAGAAGTGTCCCAAGTTGTGTCCCAATTTCTTGGTATCCGAGGTAGTGTTTGCGGTCGTGATATTGACGCATCCAGTATGAATTTTCATTCCGTGCTAGATACTCATGTACGCGGCGAACACGAAATTCCTGATCATATTTTAGGCTTTTTGAAGCGGGGACCTGCTCGACAGTTGCACCTAATGCCTTCAGCTGTAAGAGAAGCGTATCATCTACTGTGGTGGAAGCAATGACGTGACATGGAAGTGAGTACTTTTGGCATGTAAGGGCGAGTGCATATGCGTATATTCCACTTGAGCTGTCTACTAGTGTGGTTGTGCTGTTAATTCGCCCTTCAGTTAGAAGTGCCTTCACGGCAGTAGAACATGAGGCGAGTTTCATGGACTCGAATCGAAGGGCCAGGAGATTCTCTGAAACTCGGATACATTTCGGCATTGAGATTGCGTCAATGAGATGTTCAATTAGTTCCATATCCCGCTCGATTCACTAGAGTTGGAAGATTGTAACGGCTGAATATCTCGCGAATTGTGGGTAATGATTCTGAATGTGAATCATCGTTTCCTGGGTAAAGTAGACCCGTAACGTGTCCAGTGTAAGCACGAATAACGCCCAATGCATTGAGACTTGGTGCAGCAGCGATGAGTTCGTCTACTAACTTTACAGGCATAAACTCTTGGAAAGTGCTTGCACATTGTGTAGAGGCATGGGCTATGGTTTTGCAACTTGCTGTTTGAAAACCTTCGCTTAATAACCCGAAAGAATCTCTATAGTTCTTCAAGTTATCTTGGTAAAATGCAAGCAGGTTATCCTCGTTGATAGCTTCCGTGTCTGTTATCCTTGGCAGGATAGAATAGATGACGGTAAAGTTAGGATTCCAATCCCAAGAACAAACAAATCGTTGGTGTTTGCTCAAATATAGGCCGGGGTGGCTATGGAAAACTGGGCCTGACCGCTCGATCCCTCTTAGTATGTCCTGGATATGATCCGGGGTTAGTTGGATTTCATGGAGTGATGCGAGAGCTTTGATCGTTGCGACGACATCTGCAGTCGAGCTGGCCATTCCTTTAGATTGTGGAATGTTAGAGTTTACAGACCAAGTGTAGTTGGATGAACTCGATTTTATTCTGAAATAGGAAAGGAAACGCTCGATAGCCAAAGCGCTCTTCGGTGGTGGCGAGGTCGTAGGTGTGCCAAGTTCGACAGTTACTTCGGAAAAATATTCTTCACATGGCAAAGTTACGATTGCGATGTGAATGGCTTCATCGGGTGATTGGTAGGGGCCTTGCCAGAGTTCCCCTATGGTGCCGTGTTGTATAGCTTTGGACACGGTTTCCTACTAGGTAATGGGAGGAGGGGTGCTGACGATGTTGCGCGGACGTAACGTTGTGGCCAGTGTGGTATAGGCTAGAGCGGTAGTGACTTCCTTCAGTGTCATTGAGCTCTCCTTTAAGATGCTACAAATATTCCTTCTGGAGGATACTTGAAATATTGGTGAATGTCAAACGGGAGTTCTTGTGGCCCCGTAGAGCACAGCAACGGGTGCATCGAGAACCTGTGCGGTAAGATGCTCGTATTTCGTAATATCGTCGTCTATATTGCCCCGTTGCCTGATAGTTACCGGTGGGGGTCCTCACCAATACGCCTGGTAAACCGCTCTTCCTTAAATAGAGACCAGGCAGTGTAGCTAAGTACAAGCCGATACCGGTACTTAGGACCTCTCCCTGTCAAACATCGAAACATGCGGTCGCTGCCACCTATGCCGCGTGCGCCCTGCCAGCCGATACCGAGCATGGACATGTTTTTTCAGCCAGAGATCGGGACCCGGACGGCCACCCAAAAACTAGCGTCCCATTTAATTACCAAGAGCCACTTTGATACCCGACGATCGAGAACTGGGCGTTGATCCACACAGACCGCAGAACGTTCTGTTCCAGGTCATTTCGTTCTGTTCAATAATGGAAGCCCTCAGCCAATCGTAACTTTGGAGCTGCTACGGAGATTCGGTGAGATTGGCACTGGGTGTTACTAGTCCGCTGTGTCCAGATCTCGCCAAGCTCTTAAACTTTCGGAGTTTATCCAACATTTCGGTTATCACCTGACGCCTCTCGCCGCCTAGGGCCTGAGAGGACGAGTGCGCTGCACGGTGCATCGCCTGGACGCCTCTCAGGAAGGCAGCTCGACATGAGCACCGATCTGACCCTGTTCACCCACCCGGATTTCGGCAACTTGCGGACCATCGTCGACGGCGAGACCATCTACGTCTGCGCGAAGGATGCCGCCACCGCGCTTGGGTATCGCAACGTCAACGATGCGATTAAGCGCCACTGCAAGGGGGTCGTGAAACGCTACCCCCCTTGAAACCCCTGGTGGCACCCAGGAATTCGCGTTCATCTATGAGGGCGACCTCTACCGACTGATCATCGGCAGCAAGTTGCCCGCCGCACGCCAGTTCGAATCCTGGGTCATCGACGAGATTCTGCCCTCGATCCGCAAGCATGGCCTGTACATCACCGACCGGGTGATCGAGGAGATCCTCACGAATCCGAAGGCTCTTCTCGCCATCTTGCAGTCCTACGTGGAGGAAAAGGAACGCAACGAAGCCCTTGCGGCAGAGAACCTCCAGCAAGCCCAACTGCTGCTCGAGGCACGTCCGAAGGTCACCTACTACGACATGGTGCTCCAGTCCGAGAGCCTGCTGACCACCACCGAGATCGCCAAGGACTACGGGCTCACGGCCCGCAAGCTCAACAAGCTGCTCCATGAGCTGGGTGTGCAGTTTAAGCAGTCTGGCCGCTGGTTCCTCTACGCCGCCCACGCTGAGGCCGGCTATGCCCAGTCCAAGACCTTCGTCTACGACGAAGAGACTGGCAAGACCAATACCCACCTGTACTGGACCCAGAAAGGCCGACTCTTCATCTACGAGACCCTCAAGCATGAACGTGGTCTACTGCCTTTGATCGAGCGCGGGGTGGCCGAGTGAACTCCACCGACTCGACTATCCCGCGCCTGAACGCCTCGGGGTGTGTGGACCCGACCGTCTATGAGGTGCTCAAACGTGAGCAGCGTGCCCAGTTCGGATACCGCCCCTTGGCCTACATCTGTTCACCATTCGCTGGCGATACCGAGGCCAACATTCGCCTGGCCCGCCGCATGTGCGCCGCAGCAGTTGCTCGCCGTCGCATCCCCATCGCACCGCACCTGCTCTTCCCGCAGTTCATGGATGACACCAAGCCCACCGAGCGGGAACTCGCCATGTTCATGAACCGCATTCTGCTGTCCAAGTGCGAGGAGGTGTGGGTGTACGCCCCGCATATCAGTCCCGGCATGAAGCAGGAAGCCTGCTGGGCCCGCCACCTCGATATCCCTATCCGTTTTCTCGATTCCGACTTCCGGGAGATCCAGCCATGACCACTTTCACCTTGTTCACCGCCACGACCAGCGGGCTGGCCTCGAACACCCACTACCCGAACAAGGCCACTATTACTGACGCGGCCGCCCTGGAGGTGGCAGCCCGGTTCGACCATGTTGCTGCCGAATACCAGGGCAATCAGCGCTCCACTCACGGGTTCGTCACCTCGGACTGTCTCGTGATGGACATCGACAACGACCACAGTGAGAACCCCGAGGGTCTGCTGAGGGTTTGGTTGACAGTTTTCCTTCTGATTTTTAGGCCGCAAGGGATGCGACTGGTTCCATGATTGTTTCGTATTCGATTGGTGTCAATTTACCCAGTGCTCGTTGCCGTCTTTTCCTGTGATATGTCCGTTCAATCCAGTGAGTGATCGCGGCAGATAGTTCACAGCGCCTGTTCCAAAAGCCACGATCAAGAACGTTCTTTTGTACAAGAGCGAAGAAAGATTCCATCGCAGCGTTATCCCCACACGCTCCAACTCTGCCCATAGATCCCTTCGCGCCGTAAGATTTCAGCGCGGCACGGAATTTTCTAGAACGAAATTGCGAGCCACGATCAGAGTGAATGATTACGCCATGGGGATTGCCTCGTTTCCTCATCGCATCATCGAGCGCCGCCACCACGAGGCGTGATTTCATCCGCCCACCGGTCGCATAGCCCACGATTCTTCGCGAGCACAGGTCTTTGATCGCACACAGATACAGCTTGCCCTCTTTGGTCCAATGCTCCGCAATATCTGTAACCCACGCAACGTTGAGCGCATCAGCGTGGAAGTGACGCTGTAACAGGTCATCATGTACTGGAGCACCCGACTTCTTCCCACGCGACTTACGCCTAGCGATCACCGAGAACACCTGAGCATGAGAACACAAACGCCATACTCGACGCTCAGAAATCTCTATCCCTTGATCATGGAGCTCGTCTGCTATCAGGCGGTAACCAAATTCAGGATCGTCACTGTGAATCTGGCGAATCTTGTCTATAAGTTCTACTTCTTGGGCTTGCCTGTCCGAAACTGGCTTAGCAGCCCATTTATAAAACGCTTGGCGGGAAAACCCCAGTACCCGAGCCGCTACCGTCAAGGTCGCCTTACCTGCCTTGATCAGCTTTTCCACGGTCGGGAAGACCCTTTTGGGCGAATCACCTCTTGAGACAGGTACGCCGCCGCTGCACGTAGCACTTCGTTTTCCATCTCCAACTCGCGAATCCGTTTCAAAGCCTGGCGCATCTCTTTAGCCACTACCGGATCAGCACACGGTTGCATCCCCTGAGCCTGCAACCTCGCATCAGTAATCCATTTTTGCAACGAGGAACGCGAGATCCCCAAATCAGCACACACCTGACGGCGAGCAACCCCAGACTCCACCAACGCCACGGCATCAGCTTTGAACTGCTCTGAATACAACTTCGACATAATCAACATCCTTCCCTGCCCCGCCCCAGCGAAACAAGCTAGACGTCAACCAAACCCTCAGCAGACCCATCTGACGTTCTACCCGGTGATCTATGGGGCTGACCCTGAGGATGATTGGCTGGACGAGGCGGTGTGGCGTAAAGCCAACCCAAGCCTGGACATCACCGTGCCCATCGACAAGGTGCGGGCGGCCGCCCACTCGGCCCGCATCAACCCCGCCGAAGAAAACGCCTTCCGTCAGCTGCGCCTCAACCAGTGGGTGAAGCAGTCGATTCGGTGGATGCCGATGCACCTGTGGGACAAAGGCAACGCTCCCATCGACCTTGCCTCCTTGGAGGGGAGGGTGTGTTACGCCGGCCTGGACCTCGCATCCACGACCGACATCACCGCGCTGGTGTTGGTGTTCCCACCCCGGGACGAGACCGAGCCGTATGTGGTGGTGCCGCATTTCTGGATCCCTGAAGACAACATCGAGCTTCGGGTGAACCGTGACCATGTGCCCTACGACCAGTGGGAACGCGAAGGCCTGTTGCATACCACTGAGGGCAACGTAGTCCACTACGCAGCCATCGAAGCGTTCATCGAGGAACTCGGCATCTGCTACGACATTCGGGAGATCGCCTACGACCGTTGGGGCGCGGTGCAAATGTCGCAGAACCTCGATGCTCTGGGCTTCACCGTTGTGCCTTTCGGCCAGGGGTTCAAAGACATGAGCCCGCCGAGCAAGGAGCTGATGAAGCTCGCACTGGAAGGCCGGATCCAGCATGGTGGGAACAAGGTGCTCGCGTGGATGGTCGACAACATCCACATCCGCACCGACCCTGCCGGCAATATCAAACCCGACAAGCAAAAGTCCACCGAGAAGATCGACGGCGTCGTCGCCCTCATCATGGCCCTGGACCGGGCTATCCGAAACGGCAACGCCGAGCCTGCGCATTCGGTGTACGACGAGCGCGGACTACTCGTGCTCTAACCCAGTCAGGAGGAAACAATGGGTCTACTTGCCTGGCTACGCCCACGCAGTGCTACTAACACGCAGCTCTCATCGGGATACTCGTTCCTGTTTGGCCCCACGAGCTCGGGCCGTGCGGTGAACGAGCGCACCGCCATGCAGATGACCGCCGTCTACAGCTGCGTGCGGATTCTGGCGGAAGCTATCGCCGGCCTACCCCTGCACGTCTACAACACCCGCCCGGATGGCGGCAAAGAGAAGGCGGTGACCCATCCGCTCTACCGGCTGCTGCATGATGAGCCAAACCCGGAGATGACGAGCTTCGTGTTCCGGGAAACCCTCATGACCCACCTGCTGTTGTGGGGTAACGCCTACGCGCAGGTGATCCGTAACGGACGCGGCGAAGTCATCGCCCTGTACCCGCTCATGCCCAACCGCATGAGTGTAGGCCGGGATAGCGCGGGCCGGCTCTACTACGAGTACCAGCGCACAAGCGAGGAGCCCCCAAACGCCCAGTACGAGAAGGTGGTACTCCCACCCTCCGAGGTGCTGCACATTCCGGGGCTGGGGTTTGACGGCCTGGTGGGCTACAGCCCGATTGCGATGGCGAAAAACGCGATCGGCATGGCCCAAGCCTGCGAAGACTACGGAGCCTCCTTCTTTGCTAATGGTGCCGCCCCCGGTGGGGTGCTGGAACACCCCGGCACGATCAAAGACCCCTCCCGCGTGCGCGAATCCTGGACAGCCATGTTCGGGGGAGCTAGGAACGGTAACAAGATCGCGGTGTTAGAGGAGGGCATGAAGTACACGCCTATCAGTGTGTCTCCGGAGCAGGCGCAGTTTTTGCAGACCCGGAAGTTCCAGATGGGTGAGATCGCCCGGATCTTCCGCATCCCACCCCACATGATCGGCGACCTGGACAAATCCAGCTTCTCGAACATCGAGCAGCAGTCCCTTGAGTTCGTCAAATACACGTTGGATCCGTGGGTGATCCGCTGGGAGCAAGCCCTGACCAAGACCCTGCTGGATCCTCGCGATACCGGGGTGTTCGTGAAGTTCAACCTCGAGGGTCTGCTGCGCGGTGACTACGCGTCCCGTATGCAGGGCTATGCGGTAGCGCGGCAGAACGGGTGGATGAGTGCCAACGACATCCGAGAGCTTGAAAACCTCGACCGTATCGCACCCGAGGATGGTGGGGACTTGTATTTGGTCAACGGCAACATGCTGCCCCTGTCCCTGGCCGGGGCGTATGCCACCACCCAGACACCTAACCCAACGACACCCGAGGAGGACACCAATGACCCAGCCCAAAGCATCCGCCAGAGAGGAGGCAGGCTATGACGGTTAACCGTTTTTGGAACTGGGAGCAGCCCCCAGCCGATCCGCCCGGTGAGCATGATGCCCACCGGGTTTTGCGTATCGGCGGCGTGATTGCCGCTGACTCCTGGTTCGATGATGACGTCACGCCCGGCATTTTCCGCTCCGAGCTGGAAGCAGGCGCAGGGCCCATCCAGGTGTGGATCAACTCCCCGGGCGGGGATTGCGTGGCTGCGGCTGAGATCTACACGATGCTCATGGACTACCCGTATCCGGTCACCGTGATCATCGATGCCCTGGCCGCAAGTGCCGCGAGCGTGATTGCGATGGCTGGTACCGAGGTGTTGATCTCTCCGGTGGGGATGATGATGATCCACAATCCCGCCACCCTGGCCACCGGAGACGCCGCCGAACTATCACGCGCGGTGGAGATGCTCGGCGCTGTCAAGGAATCCATCATCAACGCCTACGAGCTGCGCACGGGCATGCAGCGGGCGAAGCTTGCCCGGCTGATGGATGAGGAAACCTGGATGGACGCGAAAGCCGCCATCGCGATGGGGTTTGCTGACGGCCTCTACCAACCCAGCGAACCCACACAAGTGTTCACGCCATCTGGCCCCGCCCAGCCTGCCGCTGTTGACCCCGTACCCGACAACCTGGGTGCGGGGTTCACCTATAGCGCCGCGGCAACCACCGCCGTGTTGGTGAACAAGATCAACCACCACCAACCCGCTGTACCTGAACGTCGAGGTCGGCGGATTACCGACCTGTACGCCGCCCTGGCAAACCAACCCCACTAGATCGTGAAAGGAACACTGATCATGACCCTGACTACCACTGACCTCTACGCCCGCCGCGCTGCAGCTTGGGAGGCCGCGAAGGCTTTCCTCGATGAGCGCCGCGATGCTGAGACCGGATGCCTCTCCGCTGAGGACGACCAGACTTATACCCGTATGGAGGCAGAGATCGAGGACCTCACCCGAAAGATCGCCCGCAACGAGCGTGCCGAAGCGCTCGAAAACCAGCTCGCCCGCGCAACCCGCATGCCCCTGACCGCCCGGCCCGGCATGAACACCGCCGTCTTCCACACCGACGAGGAGGAACCTCAAGGTCGCGCCTCCGCTTCTTATAAGCGGGCGTTTTGGGACGCGATGCGCCTGAACCACAGCCCGGCAGAGGTGCGAAACGCCCTGTCCGTCGGCACGGACACAGAGGGCGGCTACCTCGTGCCCGACGAGTTCGAACGCACCCTGGTCGACACCCTGGCCGACCAGAACATTATGCGCACCCTGGCCAAGGTCATCACCACCACCAGCGGGGACCGCAAGATCCCAGTGGTCGCCACCCACGGGTCTGCCGCCTGGCTGGATGAGGGCAAGCCCTACACCGAATCCGACGACACCTTCAACCAGGTCACCCTCTCCGCGTTCAAGCTTGGCACCTTCCTCAAGGTCTCCGAAGAGCTCCTCAACGACTCGGCCTTCGACATCGAGGCCTACCTGGCCTCCGAGTTTGCTCGTCGCATGGGCGCTGCCGAAGAGGAAGCCTTCATCAATGGGGATGGCTCGGGTAAGCCCACCGGTGTTTTCCACCCCACCTCTGGTGCCCCGTCGACGGTGACCACGGCGAAAGCCACCGACATTACGGCAGATGAGCTCATCGATCTGCACTATGCGCTGCGGGCTCCGTACCGCAAGAACGCGGTGTGGCTGATGAACGACGCCACCGTGAAGACCGTGCGCAAGCTCAAGGACACCACCGGCCAGTACCTGTGGCAGCCGGCCCTGACCGCTGGGGATCCGGATACGATCCTGGGCCGGCCCGTCTACACGTCCACGTTCGTGCCTGAGATTAAGGACGGTGCCCGCACCGTTGCCTTCGGGGACCTGTCTTATTACTGGATTGCCGACCGCGTGGGCCGCTCCTTCAAGCGACTCAACGAGCTGTTTGCCACCACGGGGCAGGTTGGGTTCCTGGCTTCCCAGCGGCTCGATGGCAAGCTGATTGTTCCCGAGGCCGTGCAGGTCCTCACCCAGAAGGCCAGCGCCTAAACCCCAGCAAGCGATTAAGGAGGTGGCGGATGTCCACAGGAGAACTCGCCACATTGGTGAAAGCGAATCTGCAGGTCGACTTCGATACGGATGATGAGCTGATCGCTCACCTGGTGGATGCCGCCACCTCCTACGCTGCGTCTTTTCAGCACTTGCCGGATGGGTTCTACGCCACCCACGCGATGAGCCCGGCCACCACCCAGGGTGTGGTCATGCTGGCAACCCACCTGTATGAGGCACGCGATGGAGCAACCGGAGGGTTTTGGGCAGACAAAACCGACGCCGCCCGCACCGCTTGGGAAGCCATCCACAGGCTGCTCGTCTTGGATCGCGAATGGAAAATCTAGAAACGAGGTGATCCTGATGGGTTTGGGACAGATGCGGCATTTCATCGACATCATTGCCCTGAGCCACGCCAGGGATGCTGCGGGCTTCGACCTCACCCATGAGCAGATCGTTGCTCACGTCAGGGCCGAGGTGGAACGCCGCCACGCCAGCTCAGCGTGGGTTAACCGTGCGGCCTACACGAAAGCCACCGCGATCTTCCGCATCCGCACCCACCCCGGCATCACTGAGGATGAGTCCATGGTGATCGCCGCAGCCGATGGGCGCTGGGTGATCGACAGCGTCGAACAGGTCGGCCGCTACACCGTGATTGAGGCACACCAACACATCCCAGAAGGCGGCGCTGTGGAAGGAGGCGGGTGATGGCGAAGGCAACCGTGAAACTCCCCACCACTGTGCTCGATGAGCTTACGGCGGCAGGAGCCCACCTGGATGAGCACGCCGAATCAGCACTCAAAGCCGGAGCAAGCGTGGTTGAGCCGGTCATGCGAGCCAACCTCACAGCAGCCATCACTGGCCAATACTCCACCGGGCAGCTTGCCGCAGCCCTGGGCCTAACCCCGGTGAAGACGGATCGGGCAGGAAACCACAACGTGAAAGTCGGCTTTGACGAGCCCCGCCAAGACGGGAGTTCGAACGCGAAGATCGCGACCATCCTCGAATACGGATCCACCCGCCAAGTAGCCCGCCCGTTTCTTACCCGCACCCGCCGCACCACCCGCGCCCCAGCCCTGGAGGCCATGAAACGAGTGTTGGCCGAGCGCCTCCCGAAAGGCGACACATGAGCACACCACTGCTGGAGCATCTCACCACCGTCTGCGAGGGGCTGGGCCTTTCGGTGCGGGTGGGCCTGTTTACCGAAACCCCGCTACCGGAAGCGTTCGTGGTGCTCACCCCACTAGTCGACACCCTGGCCCTGTACGGGGATAACACCCCAGGAGCCCAGATCGAAGAAGCACGCATGAGCGTGTATGCGCGGGGCAACTACCTGACGCTTCGCGACCAGCTCACCGCCGCTCTGCTCGATGGTGGTGTCACGATCACGGCCCGTTCCTATATCGGGTTCGAGGACGAGACCGGCTACCACCACTACGCCATCGACACCCAAACCCACCACACGCTCTAACGAAAGGAAACCCCAACTATGGCAACCATTGGACTCGACTCCCTGTACTACGCAACCATCACGGAAAACCCCTCCACTGGGGAGGAAACCTACGGAACGCCTAAGCAGCTGGCTAAGGCAATCAGCGCGGAGGTGTCAATCGAGGTCGCCGAAGCAATCCTGTATGCGGACGACGGGCCTGCCGAGGTCGTCAAAGAGTTCAAGTCCGGCACCCTGACCCTGGGTGTGGATGACATCAGTGCCGAGGTTGCCGCCGACCTGGTTGGTGCGGTCATCGATAAGAACAAGGTGCTGGTCTCTGCATCCGAGGATGGTGGGGCTCCGGTTGCGATCGGGTTCCGCGCCCGCAAGGCGAATGGCACCTACCGGTACTTCTGGCTCTACAAGGTACGCTTTGCTGTTCCGACCGCGTCGCTGACCACCAAGGGCGATTCGATCGAGTTTTCCACCCCAGAGATCGAGGGCACGATCCTGCGCCGCACCAAGCCCGACCCCTCGGGCAAGCATCCGTGGAAGGTGGAAACCACCGAAGGCGAAGCCGCAAAGACCATCACGGACGGTTGGTTCAAGACCGTGTACGAGCCGGCCTACACCACAACCACCACGACCACAGGCTCTGGCAACTAAGGAGGACACGCATGACCACCAAGAAGAAGACCCCCACCAGCGTGCTGCCCGAAGGCCCGGGACACTCCGCGTTCATCCGCCTGGGCGGACGGGACCTGGAGCTGGTGCTCACCACCCGCGCCACCCGGGAAATCGCCTCACGCTACGGCGGGCTTGAGCAGCTTGGCGACAAGCTGGAATCCTCCAATGATTTGGGCGAGCAGATCGGTGAAATCTGCTGGCTGATCGCCCTGCTGGCCAACCAGTCCGTCCTCATCCACAACCTGCACGCCAACGGGGATGAGTGGCCTCAGATCACCGCTGAGGAGGTTGAGCTTCTCACCGTGCCCGGTGAGCTTGCCGACTATAAGGACGCGATCACAGCAGCCTTGGAGGCGGGCATGCGCCGTGAGGTTGCCTCCCCAAAAGCCTGACCAGCACACCCGCAGGTAGCGGATGGGCCGAAACACTGACCAGGCTCACGTACCTGGCCCACCGCTACCTGCACCTGGACCGCTGGCAGAGCGCCCTGCTCCCACTCGGTGTGCTCCTGGACTTGGTCGAATGCCACTGGCAACACGAACAACCAGGCCGCAGCGGTGTTGAACTCACAATCGACGACATCATCCCGCCAGGGATCTAAGCCAAACCAAGGGAGTGGGGAGAACAGGAGGCAAGCCCCGGTGGAACACTATCTCTGGCAGCACCTGCTGTACATGTGTTCTCGCCGGGGCATGTCCCAGTGTAAGAAAAGCGGTAACCCCGGCGATGCAGCCAAAGCTGGGGATCGTTCCGGGGTCTTCGCCAGTAGAGTTTACCCTAGTCTGCGCCGGCGCAGGTCTTGTTAATCCGCTGTACATCTGGCACTCTGGAGATGGACGCCTAATAGTGCTCTAATTCCGAGGCCCGTGTTTCGACACGGGCTTTCGCGTTGCTGTGGGTCAGCAATCTAGCTAGGACCAGAGGTCGAGCTCGCGCCAATTCTCGGGCGCTCCGAGGCGATGGAACGAGACGAGCTGGTTGTGCGGATAGCTTTCCAGAACGCCTACGAGGTCAGGTACACCTCCATCTGTTCCCAAAACAGCATGCAGATAACGTATGAGGCTGAGCTGACCAAACACGAGATGTGAGACGTTCTCAACTGGCTTCATACGAGGATCATCGATTGTCTTTGGTTTAATGTCGAACACTCGCGTAAACAAGCGAGCATGATGAGCCGAATAATTCCGCAGGATATTGAGCGACTTTAGCCACGACTCCAATTGCGGCCCGCTCATATTGCACTCTCTAGCTATGCGATTGCGAGCAGGGTTGGGAGTAAACCTGTACAGGTGGGAGAGCATTCCCCAATCCATGACTTCGACAGCCACCCAGACAGGAAGGATTCCGTCATATTGGCTGCGGTGGTGCTTGACGAAGTCCTCCCGAGAGTTACTCAACGCTTGGCGATATTTCCTTACCCAGTCATCATGCTCAGTAGCTTTTTCTTTGCGAGCTTTTTCTTTGCGTTTTGAAGGATTACTCGCGGTAGCGTTGAGCTTCGACGCATCGAGGTGAATCAGAGGGTCAAGTGCCCCGAGATGGTAGCCAAGCAATGAACGGATCGCTAGCTCTACGGGAGCAAGGTTCGCAAAAACCGCGTGGCGCAATCGAGCATCGAAGTCGTAGAGCGCGAGGACAAGATCGAGGGTGGCGCCGTCCTTGAAAACATCAAGTGCCGTGCGTGTTTGGGGATCTACTTGACGCATCGAGTGCCAGTAACCCGATAGCCGATAGTAGTTATGCGTGCGCAGAACTTCGGCAGCATGCGCCGGATCGTCGATGCCCATTCCTCGTGACTGGAGGATGCTGACCTGTTCCTCATAGCTCTTGAACGGCTTTGTCCCCATGCGACCTCGTGAAGATAGAAAGGGACCGGCCCTGGACTCCCACCGAGATGGGCAGCGGAACCGGTCGTGTTGACACCCATGCTAGCACACTGATGCCGAGCACGCACTAGGTCACGATTGCGCCAGGGGCCTGGCCTCTCTGTTCCGATAGGACACCCTCGGCACATGACGACCGGCTCTGACCACATCCGAAGACGTGGCGAGCCGGTACTGGTAGGACCAGATTAGTACGTAACGCTACGGGAGCCAAGAAGCACGCAGCCATCACGCGTCAGAGTGCTCCAGTACCCCAATTTTCCAGCTTCCTTATGCCCCTCCACGTGTTGTGGTGGGGCTTTTCTGTATCCCCAGAAAGGCATACCCCATGGCTGATTCGACTTTTGGTTTGAAGATTGGCCTGGAGGGCGAGCGGGAGTTCAAGAAGGCGATCGCGGACATCAACCGTGAGATGCGGGTGCTCGGCTCAGAGATGAAGGTGGTGGCCTCCCAGTTCGGCAAGAACGCCACCGACGCTGACGCCCTAACTGCCCGCAACCAGGTACTGGGCAAAGAGATCGAGGCCCAGCGCTCCAAGATTCAGGCGCTCAAGGCCGCACTGGATAACGCGTCTGCCTCCTTCGGCCAGTCGGATTCTCGCACCCAGAACTGGCGGATCCAGCTCAACAACGCCACCGCCACGCTCAACGACATGGAGCGCGAACTTTCCGAGAACACTTCCAAGATCGACCAGCTCACCACCGCGGCAGGCTCCAGTGAGGGTGAGCTCAAGGACGCGGCCAGTGGTGCGGACAAGCTCTCCCGCGAGGTTGATGAACTAGGCGGTGAGCTGGACGACACCTCGGGTAAGACCCGCATCTTTGGTGATGTCCTGAAAGCGAACCTTGCTGCCGAGGCCATCATCGGTGGGGTCAAAGCCATCGGCGGGGCGATCGCGGGGATTGGTCGTGGGTTTGCCCAGGCCATGAAGGATGGTGTTGCCTACAACGCCTCGATGGAGCAGTACACCACGAGCTTTACCACCATGCTGGGTGACCAGGCCAAGGCCCAGCAGCTGGTCAACGACCTGAAGGTCACGGCCGCGAAAACCCCGTTTGGGATGGAGGATCTAGCCAAAAACACCCAAACGTTGATGGCCTTCGGTATCAGCGCGGATGAGGCGAAGCTGCGGCTTGGCCAGCTGGGTGATATTTCCCAGGGCGATGCCCAAAAACTCGAATCCCTCACACTTGCCTTCGCACAGGTCTCTAGTGCCGGCAAGCTCTCCGGTCAGGATCTGTTGCAGAGGGTCTGCTGAGGGTTTGGTTGACGTCTAGCTTGTTTCGCTGGGGCGGGGCAGGGAAGGATGTTGATTATGTCGAAGTTGTATTCAGAGCAGTTCAAAGCTGATGCCGTGGCGTTGGTGGAGTCTGGGGTTGCTCGCCGTCAGGTGTGTGCTGATTTGGGGATCTCGCGTTCCTCGTTGCAAAAATGGATTACTGATGCGAGGTTGCAGGCTCAGGGGATGCAACCGTGTGCTGATCCGGTAGTGGCTAAAGAGATGCGCCAGGCTTTGAAACGGATTCGCGAGTTGGAGATGGAAAACGAAGTGCTACGTGCAGCGGCGGCGTACCTGTCTCAAGAGGTGATTCGCCCAAAAGGGTCTTCCCGACCGTGGAAAAGCTGATCAAGGCAGGTAAGGCGACCGTGACGGTAGCGGCTCGGGTACTGGGGTTTTCCCGCCAAGCGTTTTATAAATGGGCTGCTAAGCCAGTTTCGGACAGGCAAGCCCAAGAAGTAGAACTTATAGACAAGATTCGCCAGATTCACAGTGACGATCCTGAATTTGGTTACCGCCTGATAGCAGACGAGCTCCATGATCAAGGGATAGAGATTTCTGAGCGTCGAGTATGGCGTTTGTGTTCTCATGCTCAGGTGTTCTCGGTGATCGCTAGGCGTAAGTCGCGTGGGAAGAAGTCGGGTGCTCCAGTACATGATGACCTGTTACAGCGTCACTTCCACGCTGATGCGCTCAACGTTGCGTGGGTTACAGATATTGCGGAGCATTGGACCAAAGAGGGCAAGCTGTATCTGTGTGCGATCAAAGACCTGTGCTCGCGAAGAATCGTGGGCTATGCGACCGGTGGGCGGATGAAATCACGCCTCGTGGTGGCGGCGCTCGATGATGCGATGAGGAAACGAGGCAATCCCCATGGCGTAATCATTCACTCTGATCGTGGCTCGCAATTTCGTTCTAGAAAATTCCGTGCCGCGCTGAAATCTTACGGCGCGAAGGGATCTATGGGCAGAGTTGGAGCGTGTGGGGATAACGCTGCGATGGAATCTTTCTTCGCTCTTGTACAAAAGAACGTTCTTGATCGTGGCTTTTGGAACAGGCGCCGTGAACTATCTGCCGCGATCACTCACTGGATTGAACGGACATATCACAGGAAAAGACGGCAACGAGCACTGGGTAAATTGACACCAATCGAATACGAAACAATCATGGAACCAGCCGCATCCCTTGCGGCCTAAAAATCAGAAGGAAAACTGTCAACCAAACCCTCAGCAGACCCATTCATTTCTGGAACAGTAACAATATGTGGGGTTGCAAGTGGCTGATAAAGCATCTTGAACTGCTTTTTTACATCGTAGACCATGATTAAATTACCCTGCTGCTCGCTCCGGATTGGTGGGGTCATTTTGTTTTCCCCATTGTGCTTATTGTATCTATCCTCGATCTCCCGTGGTACGTGGTAGCCAAGGAAGTCGGACACCTTCTTTGCCCGATTTTGCACCCACCCTGCACGGCTTTGCACCCACCCGACTCGGGTTTGCACCCACCTAGAGCCGAACTGCACCCACTTGACTTGCTTTTGCACCCACCCTAGGCTTTGTATCCATCGTGACCGCCTTTGGTCCACTATGACGTCGGATTTGATAAGCCGGCGTTTGCGTTAGCGCGTATACCCCAAAGGGGTGTGGAAAACCTGCTGCGTTAGCGGGTTGGGATTTTGCGTTAGCGCGTATCATGTTTCCTCTAGTAAAATGCTGTTTTGTCGTTGAATGCGCTAACGAAGCGTAAAACTTATGGCTGCTTCACAATGAGGTGTGTGATGAAATCGTATGAATCAGGCGATGAACTAGCCGCAGAGATTACTAAGCGTGGCGGTCTTTTTATCGGCGAGTTCGCAGGTGTTCCCGATGATGGTTGGGATCGGCTGATTGACGGTGTTGATCGCACTCCCCGGCAGATGATCGCATACCAGCTTGGCTGGATGGAACTGTTGCTTGGCTGGGAACGTGACGAGCAGGCAGGCAAAGAGGTAATTACTCCGGCACCTGGATATAAGTGGAATCAGCTCGGTGGATTGTATGAGTCGTTCTACCAACGCTGGGAACAAGAAGCTGCCGAAGATTTGATTGACCAGTTCGGGACCTTGCTCGGTGAGATAGTCAAAATGGTGGATGGCCTAACCGAGTCAGAATTGTTTGAGTCGGGTCAGCGCGCATGGGCGTCTTCCACCCCGTCGGCGTGGCCGGTATGGAAATGGGTGCACATCAACACGGTCGCCCCGTTTACCACGTTCCGCACCAAGATCCGCAAGTGGAAGAAACTGGCTGACTGCTAGCCAATAGGCACAATGATTTCGGTGCCAGTCCTGAAGGCGAACCAGATTTGGTCTGTTCCGATAATGGTGTGGTTGATGAGGGCGGTCCACTGGGATGGCTGAAAATTCTGAATCGGCTGGTCGACCAACTGGTTGTAGGCGGTTTTGACCGCGGTGATCTTGACATGTTTGGCTGCGGTCTCGGCATCGATGGCTTGTTTGCGGCCCAGGGTTTTCTGGTATCGCGCTTCTAGCTGAGTGTAGTGGGCGAGATATTGGTCTTGGTCTTGCGCTATCCGCTGATTCTCAGCAACCAATGCTTCAATCTCACTGGTAAGAGCACGGATTTTCTCGTCTAGGAGCTTGGACTCCGCTTCGAACTGGTCGGTATTAAACATGGCGTCGATGACCTGCGGTAGATGGCTTTCCCCACGATAGTTTTCAGCCAACTGGCCCAGAGCACGCAAGAATGCGGTCTGGATTTGCTCGTCACGCAAGGTAGCGGTTTTGCACGGCTGGGCGTGGTCGTATTTTTGGTTGCATCGCCAGATCGTGTGCTTGTATTTAGTGTTTGACGCCCAGGTTTTACGCCCGTACCAGGCACCGCAATCTTCGCATTTGAGACGACTGGCGAACAGCCCGATCTTGGCGGTGTTGGTTGCGTGGCGGGTGGCTAGCTCGTATTGGACCTGGTCCCACACGGCTGGGTCAATGATCGGCTCGTGATTGCCGGTGACGTAATACTGCGGGACTTCACCTTCATTGACTTCAATGCGTTTGGTCAAAAAGTCAGCGGTAAACGTCTTCTGAAGCAAAGCGTCGCCTTTGTATTTCTCGTTGGACAAGATCGAGCGCACGGTTGAGGTGGACCAGTTGGTTTTACCGCGCGGAGTCAAAATGCCGCGACGCTGTAGCTCTGCGCGGATCTCGGTAATCGACGAGCCGTTTAAGAATAGCTGGTAGATCAAGCGCACGGTCGGAGCTTGGGTCTCATCAATAGCTAGGTTACCTTCGGTGCCTTTCTTGTATCCCAGCAGCGAGGAGTATGGCACCATGACTTTGCCGTCGGCGAAGCGCCTGCGGTGCCCCCCCCAAGTGACGTTCTCAGATATGGAGCGCGATTCTTCCTGAGCAAGACTGGACATGATGGTGATGAGTAGTTCGCCTTTAGAATCCAGTGTCCTGAAGTGTCCCAGGTTTTGTTCCGTTTGAGTAGATGGGAAAATCTGGAACATGCCAAGAAAATTTGACCAAGATGCGAAGGACCGCGTCGTTCGCTTGGTGGAGGATCGCATCCTAGCAGAGAACATGTCGATGCAGGCCGCGTGCCAAGCAGTGGCGCCGAAGCTGGGCGTCTCATGGCATACTGCTCAGCAGTGGACACAAGCTGCTCGCCGTAACGGTCGTATTGCCGAGCCGTTGCCCGAAGACCTCGTGGCAGAGGTAGCCAAGCCTCGGCGTGAGAATCAAGAACTTCGCGACACCAACGAGCTGTTAAAGGCCGCGTCGGCTTTTTCGCATCGGAACCAGACCCCAAACGTTAAGAAATGATCCAGTTCATCGATAAACACCAAAATCATTTCACCGTCGAGTTCATCTGCACGACGTTAAACACACACCGTGTTGGTGGTTTCCTTACCTCTCGTGGGTACCGCCAATCTAAGGCTCGGGGATTTAAGTGTCCGTAGCCTTCGCGACGCCGCCCTAGTAGAGCGCATTACCGAAGTTCATAAACAAAACTACGGTGTCTACGGGATTCGCAAAATGTGGCACGCGCTGCGCCGTGAAGGAATCGACATTGGACGTGAACAGACCGCGCGTCTGATGCGCCTTGCAGGTGTGTCTGGCAAAAATAAAGGCCGGTCTCCCGTGACGACATATAAGCCCAAGGAACCCGACACCCACCCCGACTTGGTGGGTCGTGAGTTTCGAGCCTATGGTCCTAATCGGCTATGGGCGGCAGACATTACCTATGTGCGCACCAGAAAAGGGGTTGTGTACGCCGCCTTCGTGACTGATGTGTTCTCCCAGAGGATCGTCGGCTGGGCGTTGCCTGACTCGATGCGCACCGAAGCGTTACCGTTGCAAGCACTCAATCAAGCCATTGTGTGCGCCAAGAAGACCACCGGTCTAGTTCACCACTCGGATCACGGCTGGCAATATGTGAGCATTATCTACAATGAGCGTCTTGCTGAGCATGGAATTATTGCGTTGACCGGTACTGTTGGTGACTCTTATGACAATGCACTGGCTAAAAAACGTCAACGGCCCCTCACAAAAACGAGCTGATTCATACCAGGTTGTGGACTGACGTGGTTGATGTTGAGATTGCCACGTTTGAGTGGGTGAATTGGTGGAACGGTCAAGGCTCCACCAGAGCCTGGGCTACCGAGCGCCGGTCGAAGTGGAAACCGAGTTTTGGAGCCGCAACCCTTCCCAAGAAATAATGGAAATCAAGGCACAAGCCTAGGAACAAAACCCAGGGCACTTCATTCCGAGGATACTCCCATCCAAGGTGAGCTCTTGGTAGTCAATGTTGGCGTCGAGCTGAAACTCGGCAAAATGCTCAATATCGAGCGGTATTGCTTCGCGCAGGTGAGCGCCATCGTGGTACTTGGCAAACAGTCTTTCCGCCTTCGTTTCAAGCTTATTCTTGCTGAGGTAGGGTGGCTGGAGGGTCACTAGTTTGAATCCCTGCCTTCAATAATGTTGATGATGTTCTCCCACTGCCTGTCGCTGAGATCCTGCTCTTTGGCGCGGCGAAGGGCAACGCGAGCAAGATCGGTTTCCATGATGTAGCCGGACAGATCTGCGGAAACTTGGTTCTCGCGAGTCAATGCAGCAAGGTCAAACATTTGCTCGCGCTCAGCCCTGCTCAGCTTCAGAGCAGTTGCAATCTCCTCCAGCTTGCCATCGGGTGCGGCGCGACGGCCTTTCTCAATATCGCTGAGATAAGGCGCAATCACGCCGATCATGTCAGCGAAGCGTCTCATGCTGTTTGCGACGTTCGGCAACGAATCTCCCGAACTCAAATTGGTCGCTCATGTATCCTCCTAGCGTGTTCGCTACCATGCGAACGCGCGAATCGAGCGGGCTGCAAGAGGTCTTCTTGGGCGCGTCGTGCGGTCCTTCAGGCTGTCCGGGTATCTAATCCTTGCGGTTGAGACGATCGTGAATCAAGGGCAGGAGCACGCGGTCAATATCTGCTTTGAATTGTGGGTCGGAGAGGTACTTGATCGCAAAATCCTGGTTCTGGTTCATGCGTTCGAGCACGATGTCTTTGATGCGCTCGTCGTAAACGATGGCGAACATGTCCAGCGAGTTGCGGGCACGTGACTGAACCTCAGGGTCGTCAACCATGTCCTCGGTCAGCTGCTCAATGACTTTGTCCATGTGAGTGAACTCGGTGCCCCAACGGTCGTTGAGCTTGGAGAGGATGTTTGACAAAGTGTCCTTCTCGTCCTCGCTGGCCCCACCCGTATCGGGATTGTTCGACAGTTCGCCTTCCTCATCAGCGAGGTCGATCGAACCTTCGTACACCTGCTGGAGGCGGTAATACTGCAAGGCGACCTCGTCCTCAAGGCTCGGCGCGGGGTCACCATCGATGTGGAGCTTTCGCACCAGGAGCCTGACGTATGCGGCAAAGCGGTGGAGGCGCTCGTCGTCGTAGCGGATGATATGTGTCAGGAAGTCATAGTTGCGGGTGAACTTGTTCATCCTTGCCCGCACTTCCAGTTTGTCTTCTTCGTCAAGCTCGTTGAACCGGCCTACCGCCGGGTCAAGGTAGGCGTTGAGCTTGCCGAAGTCGAGATTCGTTTGCTTTTTCTGCTCGGTGAAGAACACCTTGGCAAAGCCCTCGATTTCCTTGTCTGTCCACAAATGGTATGAGGCAAGGAAGTGGTACAGGTCGTAGACGATGTTGGGGTCGGTTTCTTCCGTGATGCCTGTCGAGATGTAGTAGTCTTGGAAGGATTTTTGAATGTCCTCTGCGGAGTTGACGAAGTCGAGGACGAAGGTGTCGGTCTTTCCCGGGTGCATACGGTTGATCCGTGACAGCGTCTGTACGGCTTTTACTCCGTGGAGTTTCTTATCCACGTACATGGTGTGCAACAAGGGCTGATCAAAGCCTGTCTGGTATTTCTCGGCAACCAGCAGCAGCTGGTACTCGCCGGTGGCAAACCTCTCGGGTAGCTCGGCTTCTGGGATCTGGTTGAGCTGTTCTTCGGTGTATTCGGCACCGTCGTCTTCGACAGTTCCAGAGAATGCCACGAGCACTCCAAGGTCGGTGTAGCCTTTCTGCGCAATATAGTCGCGGAAGGCGAAGTAGTAGCGCACCGCGTGAAGGCGAGATCCGGTGACGAGCATTGCCTTGGCGTTCCCGCCGATCTTGTGGGCAACGTTGGTGCGGAAGTGCTCGATGATGATCTCCGCTTTTTGCCGCAGGTTATACGGGTGCAGACTCAAATACTTGCCCAGCGCTTTATTGGCCTGTTTGGTGGAGTACTCGGGGTCATCAGCCGTGGTCTTCCCGACCCGGTAATACGTCTGGTACGTGGTGTAGTTCTTCAACACGTCGAGGATGAAGCCCTCTTCGATGGCCTGACGCATTGAGTACACGTGGTAGGGGCGTGGAGTAGCATCCGGTACCGGAGTGCCGAAGATCTCTAGCGTCTTCTGTTTCGGCGTCGCAGTGAACGCGAAGAACGACAGGTTCTGCTGATGTCCCTGTGTGCGCAGCTCCTCGGCGATCTGCTCGTCAACCTCTAGTTGTTCCGCTTCAACCTGGGCTTCGGCGGCCGCGTAGCGTTCAAGCAGGTCCTCCTCGGACTCCTTGCCAGCAGTGGCGGTGTCTGCGAGCACTTGCTTGAGCTTCTCCGACGCCTCGCCTGTCTGTGACGAGTGAGCCTCATCAACGATGACGGCGAAGCGCTTACCAGTCGTCGCCACATTGCTCACGTCGACAAAGGGGAACTTCTGCAACGTGGAGATGATGATCTTCGCACCATCGGCGAGCGCCTCTGTCAGTTGGCGTGCGTTCCTATCGACCCTCACCACCACGCCAGCGGTGTGGTCCATTGCGTAGATCGTGTCCTGCAGCTGTTTATCCAGCACGCGCCGGTCTGTGATCACAATGATCGAATCAAAGACTGCGCGCTGCTGGTCATCGTGCAGGTTCGACAGATGGTGGGCAAGCCACGCAATAGTGTTCGACTTGCCTGACCCGGCCGAGTGCTGCACCAGATAGTTATTCCCTGCACCGTGGCTCTTAGCATCGGCCACGAGCGCACGTACGGCATCAAGCTGGTGGTAGCGCGGGAAGATCAACTTGTCTTTGCGCCGGTCGCTCTCGTGCGGAATGAACTGGACGAATCGATGCAGAATATCCAGCAGGGAATCCTTCGCCAAGACCTCCTCCCACAGATAGGAAGTCTTGTACTTACCTGGCACTGGCGGATTCCCAGCACCATTTTCAAAGCCACGGTTAAACGGCAGGAACACCGTATCCATGCCCGCGAGCTTGGTGGTCATCCACACCTGGTCAGTATCAACGGCGAAGTGGACCACCGCGCGGCGGTTCAGCCCGAACAAGACCTCAGAGGCAGGCCTATAACGCTTGTACTGGTCAACAGCATCCCTGTAAGTCTGGCCCGTGAGCTGATTCTTCAACTCCATCGTCACCACCGGGATACCGTTGACAAACAACACGGTGTCAACGGAGTTGGAGTTCTTCGTCGAGTAGTACAGCTGACGGACCACAGTCATTCGGTTCGCCCAGTACTTCTCTGCCAGCAGCTCGTTGAGGTCAGAACCGGGGGCGAAGAACACCAGCTTGAAGCGCGCACCAAGATCCTCCACTCCGCGACGCAGCACCTCCACGACGCCGCGCTTGTCGAGCTCGCGAGCAACGCGCTTGCAGAACTTCGCCCCAGCCTTCGCGCCATGAATGCGCTCTAGGCGCTTCCACTGCTGAGGTTGGGTCTCGCGCACAAAATCGAGCAGATCCTGCGGATACAAACCAAGCCGCTTATCAAAACCGGCCGATGGCCGCGATTCGTAGAGGTCGAACTCGGAAGGACCGACATGAGTCAACCAATACTCGATCTCATCTTCGAACCTGCGCTCCGACGTATCCATCACGCCACCTCTCCCACACGAACCTTGCCCGTCACGGCATCATTAATAACCTGCTTGCGATACTCGCCCAGAAGCTCAATCTGCCTGTTGATACCAGCAATCGTTGAGTCGATTTCGGTGTATTTCTCTTCAATGTAATCGGCAATTCTTCTTTGCTGATTAAGAGGAGGCAGTGGAAACCTCATATTCAAGAAGGCTTTCGGCTGTAGCCGCCACCGCCCCAGATTAGAAACCCCTTGACCGTAGCGGTAAAAAATGCGCCTCGTGTACCCCATTTGCAGAACATGTGTAAAATAGCGAGGTTCCGCAGCAATAGCCCGTCGCAAGCGAAATACCCGGTAGTCGGGGCTCGTAACTCCGTCATACGCACTTCGATCTACCCAGCCAGTGAGCAAGTCCATGGAGTTCATTGCATAATCACCAGCATCTACACGCTGATACAGGTCATAGGACTCGGCGAGTTGACCAAAGTGGGAGCTCAGGTCCTTTGGCACTATGCCTTTCTGCGTGATCGAAAGTACCCGATCCGAAAAACCGGGTTCAATCCGTTTCACGACCTCAAACAGGTGGCGTCCGGGAATTGTTGTCCAACTCTCAGGCATGAGTCCAATCCAATCGACCTCGCTCTCCACCTTGTGACTCGCCTTCTCCAGCCCACCCGTTAGAGCCTCCCAGGAGACTTCCCGCCTATACTTCTCTAGCAACTCAACCTGGAAAGACAGCTTTTCGATGAGGGCGTCAACCTCTGCTGTCTTTGAATCCAAATACAGAGCAATTGCGTCGGCTACATGCCTTGGCGGAAGAATACATAACGTATCTTTTATCACTCGTTGCGAGGGGTGAAACACCTTCGTGCCCATCATGTGTGGCCTTATTTGCTCGCGAAAGAAGACGGAGTCAAATAAGTACGCAATAAATCTCTCGGGCAACTCGCTTTTTGGAGTAAGTACGATGGTATCTGTGCCTGCGATTCCGCGCTGCGCACCTTGTATCAGAGTGAAATTACCACTTCCCTCGTAATCTTCTGAAGATCCTGCGAAGAGAAACTGGCCCTTTGACACGAAGTCATTCACTCCATGATTCACTGGTTCCGCGACTCGGCCAAGCCTGGCCGTATCAAGGTCAACTTCAAACCCGTACTCACCGTGAATATCTCCGTAATGAACGCAGGGAATGCCACTACTTCCCATTTCTGCTCTGCCAATGGCATAGCCCCGCTTAAACCGAAAAAGGTATCGTGTTGGAATCTTCTTCCAGCCTTCTAATGGGGACTTGTCGCCCATTACTTCACCTGCTCGCTGAACAGTTTTGCGATGTCCGCTTGGATGCTCGCGGAGAGGGCTTGAATCTCGGCGAGGGTTTCGACGGGGTCGCCGAGCTCTTCGTACTTGTAGAAGTATCGGGTAAAGGGGATTTCGTAACCGATCTTGGTTTTGGCGTGGTCTATCCAGGCGTCGGGGGCGTAGGGGATCACTTCGCGTTGGAAGTATGCCTCGATATCCTCGCGGAGCGGGATCTGCTCGGTATCGCGCAGGTCCGCGTCTGGCTCAGGGTTACCTTTCGCATCGACGCAGATATCCGCGGAGGGGTTCTTTGTGCTGAGCTCGGCGACAATCTTACGTAGCGATGCGATGCTAATCTTCTCACCGCGTTCCTTGATGCCTTTACGGAGAAGGTCGGTGAACACGTCGCGGTTGAGGTACATGTGCTCAGCATCGAGTGCCTCAAGGGTGGCAACGATCGCCGTCTGTACTCGCTTACCCGCCTCGATTTCTTCGGTGCGTGCTGGCTCGGTTCGTTTTCTCGATGTGGCTAGGTCAGTAAAGGGCTTGGTCCCCTTGAGTGCTTCGAGCGTCTCCGAGCTGGCTTGGAAGCTCAACCGTAGTGGACGCTCCACGGTGACTTCGTGGTAGGCAAAGTCCTCGGTGTCAAAGATCTTCGACGCCTCAGTTTCCCGAAAGTCTCCATAGATGCGAGTGATATCGGCGATGTGCTCGGGCGTGAGCTCCTTGCGCTTTTCACCCAAGGGCTTACGCATCCGCTGAAAGTAACTGGTCGCGTCGATCAGTTGCACCTTGTTCTTGCGGCGACGTTCCTTCTTATTCGAAAGAACCCAGATGTAGGTGAGGATGCCGGTGTTGTAGAACATCTGGCCGGGTAGCGCGATGATCGCTTCCAACCAGTCATTTTCAAGGATCCAGCGGCGGATCTCAGATTCGCCCTGCCCGGCTCCGCCTGTGAAGAGGGGCGAGCCATTGAATACGATGCCAATCCGTGTTCCAGGAGCATTCACGAGGTCCTGTGGATCGTAGGGCTTCATCTTCGAGATCATGTGCTGCAAGAAAAGAAACGAGCCGTCTGAAACACGAGGCGTTCCAGCGCCGAAGCGACCCTGGAACCCCTTTCGTTCAGCTTCTTCATGAATCGGGGCGGCGTACTTCTTCCAATTCACTCCAAAAGGTGGATTGCACAGCATGTAGTCAAAGCGGAGGCCCGCCGTCTGGTCATTGGTCAGCGAGTTACCAAAGTAGATGCGTTCTTGCCGTTCGCCCTTGATCATGATGTCCGACTTCGCCACCGCATACGTCTGCGGGTTGAGCTCTTGCCCGTAGACCTCGAGGCGGGCAGTGTCATTCAGATCCTCAACATGCTGCGCAGCGATCGAGAGCATTCCACCGGTGCCGACCCCGGGGTCATACAGCGACGCCATAGCACCGTCTGCGCAAAGCCTGTTAATATCTTCTTCTGGGTTGAAAAGAAGATTGACCATCAGGCTAATGACCTCACGCGGGGTGAAGTATTCACCAGCGGTTTCATTCGACAGTTCGGAGAACCGACGGATGAGCTCTTCGAAGATGTAGCCCATCTGGTCGTTACTGACCACGTCAGGGTGAAGGTTAACCTTTGAGGACGTGAACTCGGTGAGCACCTGATAGAGCAGGCCTGCTTTGTCGAGGCGCTCAATCACGTTGTAGAAGCTGTATGCCTCCATCACTTTACGCGCGGCAGGCGCGAACGCTTGCACGTAGTAACTCAAGTTCTGCTCAAGATTGTCAGGGTCATCCAACAAAGTCTTGAGCGTGAAGTTCGACGTATTCCAAAACGGGTAGCCCGTAGCCTTGGCGTACTGCAGTTCCTTGATCTTGCTCGGAACTGAGGTGGCCTTGATATTCAGGACTGCTTGCTTTGTATCCACGAGAACGGAATCGAGTCGGGTCAGCACAGTGAAAGGCAACACGACGTCGCCGTACTCGTGTTCCTTATAGTCGCCACGCAGAATCTCTGCGATGTTCCAAATCAAAGCAACGTGGCTAGTAAGTCTGTCAGTGCTCACTCGGGTCGATTCCTTCATTCATTAGTCGCTCGTAGCGTTCGTTCGAGATCACCACGGCGATCGGTTTTCCGTAGCGCAGAACGTAAGCGGGCTCGTCCTTGTCGGCCACCTCCTTGATCAGGCGCGATGCCTGACCACGCGAAAGATCACCGATGTTGATGTGACGCATCGGAACCTTGCGTTTCTTGATCGCCATGAGTCTCCCTGTCGTTCATGCGGGCCACCCTAAGTCTCCCACACAAGCTGAGCAGATGGAGGCAAAAACACGGCACAGATACATGTTAATTACCACCAATAGTTACATGTAAATATAGATGAGAATCTGCGGATCTGACTGTCGAGTAGGTGAACGACCTACAAAGACGAGTTCATCTCACGCCCCCTCAACCCGTACTCGCCAACGCAGGACGCACTCCGCACCCCCTCCTCGGCTGACGGCGCGGTTTGTCCAAGCGAGAGTGCCCCATGGCGGTACCCGAATGCTGCACGCCAAGGGCAATGATTCGCCCGAGGAACAATAAAACCCCTGACAAACAGGGGTTAGGCAGCGACGGCGGGTCTTATCAAATCCGAAGTCTTTGGCTCCACTTAGACGTCGGATTTGATAAGTACCCTTTTGCGTGGGCGGGTTTGGGTTTTGGGGTTTAACTCGCTAACGGATGGCAGGTGGCGTTCGCTGTAGTGCTTGTGATGGTGGTTCTATTTCTACTTTTGAATCGGATCTATTTGCGTTGCCCGTGTTTGGCTTTTAGTTAAGTTCTACTCTGTTGTATATGTAAGTGGCGGTGAAAAGTAGCGCAATGATTAGCAGTAGGCTGCTGGTGATTGGCCAGCCCCAAGGCGCCTTGAGTGTGTCTTGAGCGAGGTTGTTGATTATGGGGGCGAGGCCAAGGGGAGTTTTGTTGCCCTCCTGGATAAATATTGCTGACATCGTTATTAGTAGATAGGCTCCAAATCCGGCCGCAAGTGGCATACCGATGCTTGGTTTAAAAGTGGCTGCGACAGTCTGTATTACGTGAATGAGAATGATTTGTAGCGCCCATACCAAACTAGCCAATATGATCGGGGCGGGATTGGCGCCTGGGAATAACAGTGATGTTCCGGCCCACGCTAGGGTAGCGCTGAAGAGGGCAAGGAATAAGGTAGATAGCCAGCTGCTGATAGCAAAGCTGATGAGGTAGTGTGAGCGCTGCACGCTACCAGGGAAAATAAAGGGAATGTCACCATTGCCGGTAAGCGCGCTGCAACGAAAAGAGTTCATTGCAATGAGGATTACGGTAAGAATTTGGGTAAGGTTCTTTATCCATCCCGCGTAGGCTTGCTGCCAAGAAGGTTCTGGTAGCGACTGTATTAGCGTGGTTACTTCTGATCCGGCCAGAAATCTGATGATTCGCGGCGTGTATTGGGTAAACAATCCTTGGGTGAGAGCAAGGATAACGAATACCCCGCCTATAATCCATGTCCCATAGGAGCGTAGGAGCCAGACAGCTTGATAGCGCCAGATCAATCTGAAACTCGAGGTATTCACGATTTTTTACTGCCGTCCTTAGTTAGTTTGGTGAAAAGTTCATCTAAGCCGCTAAAGGTGGGGTGAATCTTTGCGGCAGAGTCGAGGCTGTAGATAGCCTTAGCCACGGCGGTGGCAACGTCTGAACGCACCGTGACATCAAGCGTAACGTGTTTTGTTTGCTGACTGACTAGCTCGCCTAACTGTCCTTGAGCTAGCAGGCTACCGCGATGCAAGATCCCCACGTGGGTAGAGACTTTAGCGACATCGCTGAGGATGTGGGAGGAAAATACTACCGTTACCTCCCCGGTTAACTCGCGTAGTAGCCCCAGAACATCTGCTCGCCCGATCGGGTCAAGAGCGCTGGTTGGTTCGTCTATCAGTAGTAGTTTCGGGGTAGCAACGAGTGCTGCTGCTATTCCCATCCGTTGCTTCATGCCTCTAGAGAAGGAGCCGATTCTTCCGGGGGCTTTGTCGAGGTTCACCAGATTGAGTAGTTCGTCGCTTCTTTCGGCTGCAAGGTCTGGGGAGATTCCACCAAGGCGGGCGAGAGTGATGAGCGCGTCCTTGGCTCGAAGCCAGGGGCTAATCTGGGGGACATCAGTCAGGTAAGACACGCCTGGGATCGGTTTGACCGGAAATTTTCCTCGACTAACTCCCAGCACGGTGGCGCTACCGCTACTAGCTCCGGCCAGTCCTGCAAGGATCCTCATGGTGGTGGTTTTACCAGCCCCGTTCGCTCCCACAAACCCATAACAGGAGCCGGTAGGAACTCGAAGGTTTATGTTGTTTAGTACTTGGTGCTTACCGAAGGTTTTGGACAAATCTTTAGTAGAGACTGCTAAATTCATGTTCGTTCCTTCGGATACAGCTTGCTTACCACTGAACTCGCATCAACCTGGTGATGTTTGGCTGTAGCTTTCTGTTCGTATTCACGCTGCACTTTAAGCTGCCTTTGTTCGTGAAGGTACATAACCAAAAAGACGATTGGCCCAATCACTTGGCCAAAGATGATAACCAAGAGCCACACTAGGCGATTTAAGCCGGCAATGTGAGCTCGCTTATCGCGCAGTAAGCAAATCAAAGACCAGACTACCGCTGCCAGTTGCACTCCTATAAGAATGCAAACCCCTATCAATGCTGGGGTCGGCAAATCCAACAGTTTATCTATAGGGTTCATTACTTGTCTCCTGAATTATGCAGCCGGGTTTTCACCCTGGCTAACGCGGTTTTTACATAAGCGAGTTGGCAAGCGCCAGCAACGAGGGGCCATAAAGCAACAATGGGCACCATCGACCGGCGGCTCATTTCCTGCTTGTCGCCAGCCCGGGCCATTGCTGCGAGCCAGGCTATGGACATGGCTTCAACGCCCATCAGATCAGCCTGATTAGCCAAACGCACGGCATCTTCGGATTCTGGGTCATCGCGTCGAAAGACCTGTGGCGCTAGCGCTGCAACGGTCGTTAAAACCACTGGAGCTAGCGCAGCCTGCCTGCCGGTAATAAAACTTTCAGACCCACCGCGTGTTGAGCGCTGGACGAGAACCTGCTCCTTGCTACTGAGCAGTACCGCCAAGAACCCAACCCAAATCCCACCGGCAATAGTGGTGAGCTTAATGCCGCGCTTTAGACGCGTGGGGACGTAGCCGGCCAAGTCCGGTAGAGAATCATCGGGCCGAATTAGCCCTAAACGCACCCCAACAGCACCCAGATTAACGTCCCAACCCAGTCCGTATTTTCGAGGAATGAACAAGCGCGGATTCTCTGGTTCAAAACCATCCAGCGCAGCATCAGAGCGCCCCAACCACACCCCGGAGACAGGTATCCCCAAAACTCGCGTCTGCCCTTCTGCGTCCTTACCGAACCACTTCATTACCGTATTCCTTTCTGCGTTGTTCGCTTCACAGCACAATCAAGCGCCTCCCACTCGCGGCGCATCTGCAATAAGCGATTCTTCCCAGGTTTTGCGAGCTTATAAATCTTCCTCGGTGGTCCTACCGGAGACTCCTGCCAAGCTGTAACTACCAACCCTGTTTTACGTAGCCGCGCAAGCAGCGGATATAACGTACCCGTCGAAATCTCCAACCCCGCTTCCTCACGAAAACGCTCTACGAGCTGCCCCCCGTAAGAAGGACGAGACGAAAGCAATCCAAGGACAATCAGTTCAACAGCGCCCTTGCGTAACTGCGACTCAGACACAACCACCTCCTTGCTTAACCATGTTCCTTGCATAACATACTACCGCCTGTCCAAAAGCCTAGCAACTACTTTTTCGCTAGGACTGTGATGTCTAGTGACTTTTAGACTCTGGCTTCTTGACAATGTGGGGATGGCAATTCCCATTACTCTCCGCAAGAAGATAGCGGATTTCGACCCCATCCGTGAGGGCATCACAGTCCAGCAGTTCTGCAAGAACATCGGCGTATCGAAGCAGACGTACTACAACATCAAAGCGGCTCTTCCGGTTTTAGAGGGCGGATTCTAGTGGTTGTGGAAACACGATTCTAGATTTCGGTGGCATAGTCTAGCAGTACGGCCATTTTTTCGGCTGGTTTGACAAAGCCAAGGGTTGCGCGCGGTCTGTCGTTAAGTTGCATAGCAACGAACTCGAGGTCTTCTTTGGTATGGACGAATAGATCAGTACCTTTGGAGAAATACTGACGCAGAAGTCCGTTGATGTTTTCGTTACTTCCTCGCTGCCAAGGTGACCCTGGATCACAGAAGTACACCAGACACTCGATGGCAATGGTAAATGATTTATGACCGGCCATGTCACTTCCTTGATCCCACGTCAGCGAACCACACAGGTGTGCTGGTAACTATTGGATAGTCTCGACGAGCGCGTCGCGCACTTCTACAACACCATGCCCGTTGGGCAGCTGCAGCAGCATGACGTATCTGGTGCTGCGTTCCACAAGCGTGCCGATAGCTGATTTGTTTCCCTTGCCCAAAATGAGGTCGCCTTCCCAATGACCTAGAACAGCGCGGTCGTTAACCGTTGCTGGCCGTTCGGAAACCATCACCATGGGATCGCTAAAACGCTGGCGGGCAATACGCTGGTTGCGTGGCTTTTCCACAGCACGGCCTTGGCGCAGACATGCAGCGATTTCTTTCTTCAACTCGCCTTTAGCTTGGAAGAACAACGACATATAGATAGTTTCAGGACACACCCTCACAGTGTCATCGTCAGGGACGTTTAGACGCAACCTTTAGGAAAACTGCACCGGTGAATACCACTTCTTCAACATCGCCCACACCGCATCACGCAATGCTGCATATGTGTCCAGTTTGCGTGGCTTAGACCGGAATCTACGCAGCACGGACCTCCGATGAGCTGCATGCGGCAGATACAACCCAAATTCATCACGGTTGCGTGTCATTTCCTTGCTTATTGTTCCCGGTGAACGACCCACATGCCGGGCAATAGCACGCACACCTAGGCCTTGACGGTTCAAATCGGCGATAAGTTCACGTTCCTCGACGGATAAATTATCGAGGACTAATGCGTTTGGCTATCGCGTGCTGTGGGATAACTTCGACAAGCACTGCTTGACGGCCGTCAACATAAGACACAACCTGCATCAGTCTTTTATAAAGCTCAGTGTCTGGCCCATCGGAAACACACGGCACACGCCCGACACCATTGAGCTTGGTTACTCCTTTATCGATGTCCAAAGCCTCGCGCGGATTAATACCGACGGCTTTTGCAACGTCTTTTCGGCTCATCGCACCAAAACGCAGCATCAAATACTCGCACCGACGCGACGTGGCACTAGCTCGACGGCCATGCGGATTGCGCTGCCACAAGCCAAGCTCAATACCAATGCGGTACACAACGCTGGTTCCTACATTAAGCCGCGTTGAAATATCTGACGGCTTTACACCCTGCTTTCATAGCGTTTCAATGCTTTTTGTCACCGAAGCAGAAGTCGACGTCTGAACACGCCACAGGAAGTTGACACTCACAAGCCAGCCGATACGCAATACTCAAGCTAAGTCCCAGTTCCAACGCCGCACTAGGAACACTACGACCGCCTGAAACCAAGTAACACAGCTGCTCTACCACATCCGGTGAAGGATCCCAACGACTCGACACCACAAACACCACCAATCAAGGTCAGGTGTTTCCACGATCCTTAGAATCCGCCCTTTAAGATTCCAGATGATCGACGCGACAGCGGCCAACGTGTGGGCTCGTCAGTAGGTGTAGACCCGAGGTTGTTGCCTCCAGCGGTCATCGTCGAGCGCGCTCTGGCGCGAGTGGCAGGGCTTGCACAGGCTTTGCAGGTTGTCGAAGATGTGGGTGCCGCCGTGTTCGATAGGGAGGACGTGGTGAACTTCCTGCACGGGTGTGTAGCGACCGGCTTCGAGGCAGTCTTCGCAGAGCGGGTGGGCGGCGACGTAGGCGGCGCGGATCTTGCGCCACCGTGAACCGTAGCGGCGGTTGATCTTCGGATCACGCTGATACTTCCGATACCGGGCGTCCTCTGCCTTGGCCTGGGCGTCGCAGTAGCGTTCGTGGGTGAGCTCGGGGCAGCCGGGGTGGGAGCACGGGGACGCTGGTTTGACCGGCATCGCTGGCTCCTTCCCGGACATAGTGAAGCCCCAAGTTCCGGGTGCGGGTCTGACCTTCGCCGTATTCGTGGGTCTTGGACTGGGTGTATCCCTGCTCAGCAAACTTGGCGTAGAGGAACCAGCGACCCGACTGATGGAACTGCACGTGAGCATCACGTAGGATCCGGTTGAGCTTCTTCGCGGAGAGTCCGTAGTCCTTCGCAATCGCGATCGTCGTCAGGAGTGAATCGGACTGCAACACGAGGTCGTAGTACGAGACTTTCGGTGCCGCCTCCGACAAGGCTTGCTCGGCCCGCAGCGTGGCGATGGCATGCTCCAGGAACTCATCGTCAGCGAGGAGGTTGTCGTATGCGTGCACGCCATGGCGGCGAATCGTCGGCAGCACTTCATCGAACACCCATGCTTCGAACTTCTGTGCTGCCGGGAGTTTGGAGGAGATGATGAGGCGGTAGAGGTCACCTTCGGTAATGAAGCGGACCTGCTGGATTCCGCCAGCGGTCTCAAGGGGGTAACGAAATGGAACCCCCTTGCAATGGTCTTGGACCGCCTTGCTGGCGTTAACGTAACCGAGCGCAGTGGCGACGTCCTTTCCGCAGAAAAGGATCTGGCCGTCGTTGGTGATGGTGCGGATGGTGCCGAACACGTCGTTGGTGAATGTTTGAATCTGGTTTCCCATGGCGGGGTTCTTTCCCGAGACCCCGTCGAGAAAAAGTCGTGTCGGGCGGCACAAGGGTTAAGGGCCTCACCCCACTGCCGACGAACCTAAAAGTGTTAAATCCATACATCACAGATGACCAGAGGCTCCTGTTTTGCCATGATTAACGGTGAAGCCTCGGTGGAGCGCTATCTGTTAGAGCAATCTGGCAGGTATTCTCGCCGGGGCATTGACAAATTTCTCGAGTGCTCTGTGTGGAAGAACCATCATTTTCTTGCTACAGCGGTGCCGACACGGTAACCTTATAGACAACATGACCGGTTCCGCTGCCCGCTTCGGTGGGAGTCCAGGGCCGGTCTTCGCTTTAGACAAAGGTGAGCGCGTGGAACAGATGAAACTGTTCAAGACCTACAAGGAGCAGGTCGAATTGCTTGGTCAGCGTGGGATGCAAATTGATAACTCAGAGCACGCCGAGAAGTTGTTAGCGCAGTTAAATTACTACCGTTTATCCGGATATTGGTATCCGATGCGCCGGTTTTCCCCGCAAAATGGTATCGCCCAAGATGAATTTGTTGACGGAGCGTCATTCGATTTGGTGGTGGCGCTGTACGAGTTCGACGAACGATTGCGCCACAGCGTATTCATTGAGCTCGACCGTGTGGAATTGGCAATTCGGACTAGGCTTGGTCACGAACTAGGTCGCCTTGATCCGCTGATCTATTTAGATCCGCAGCGTTTAGGAGCTCGCGCAAGTCAGCGAGGCAAGGGTGAGCGCACTGTGCACGAGGTGTGGATAGGAAAGTATCAATCGGCGCTGAAAGCGTCGAAGGAGGATTTCGTCGCCCATCATAATTCCAAATATGGAGGGACTTTGCCGATCTGGGCAGCCGTTGAAGTCATGGATTGGGGAATGTTGTCCTACCTGTATGGCATGTCTCCCAATATTGTGCGTAAACGGATTGCCGAGCCGTGTGGGCTCACTGGGCCCCAGCTAGAGTCATGGCTGAAATCCTTAAATATCCTGCGTAACTACGCGGCCCACCACGCGAGAATGTTCAACCGCGTCTACGACATCAAGCCCAAACTGAACAACGATCCAAAGCTGACTCCAGTGGCTAACAGAATGAACCGCGTATTCGGTCAACTCTCGATGATCCAGTATTTACATCATCAACTGGGCTTGTCCCAAGGTGACCGATTAACACGGTTGTTCAACACCTATCCACACAATCCCATTGTTCCACTCTCTCGCACTGGAGCTCCCGAGAACTGGCAAGAACTAGCGCTCTGGGTTCCCTAGTCCTTACGGTAATAGTCGCACTCATACCCGTCCGCATCCAACGGCAGCCCTTGTGCCCAGGTTGGGAGCGTGGACATGAGCTCGCAAGCATCGGTGGCGGTGAAGCCCGAATCTGCGGGTTCGTCGATAACGATCTCATCGTGAACATGCATCACAATCTTGTGCCCCGCCTCGGCCACTGCGTGCATACCGGTGACAAGCAGATCACGAGCGATCGCCTGCACGATATTCTCGACGAGTTTCCCGCCGTAAATTTCCAGCCGATCCCACTTACGCCCAGTAGTGGTGCCACTGTAGATGATAGACGTTCCACCCCACTGGTTTTCACCAAGACGTGGTTGCACATACGCCAACCGCCTACCTGAGGGTAGCTCGATGAAGAAAATCCCAGACTAGACCTGAACCGCAGGTTACGGAGCCAGATCGGTTGACGAGACGTGATCGCGGCAATAGCGGCTTCTTCGACGTCGGCCCAGAGCTGGACGATGTATGGGTTGGCGGCTCGCCATGCGTCGACGATCGGTTTAAGCTCGTGCTCGGCGAGCCCCATGCCCAATGCTCCCATAGCTTTGAGCGCACCGACGAAGCCGCCATAACCACAGGCAAGCACCGCGATCTTCCCATTCTGCCGAAGCTCACCATTAACGCCGTGCTTCTCGACGGGGACGCTGAACATGCGTGATGCGGTTTCATAGTAGAGGTCTTTACCTTGCTCGAATGCCTGAACTGCTCCCCATTAGTTGGACTGAGAAATCAGATACAACGTGCCAGAAGCCTTCTCGATGCCAGATTTTATGTTCTAACACCCTCGTCTGATACCCGCTAACGCAAGCCCACCCGCAGACCCCCTCAACCAGAAACGTGCACCAATCCAACGGGAAGATCGGGGACGAGCACCAGATCGCATAGACTCCCGCATGCCCCCGAACAGTCCTAGAAACAGCAAAACCCCTGCTCAACAGGGGTTCAAGGACTTAAGCAGCTTTTATCATTTTCTGCGTCTTTGTTTCATTTTCAACCGGTGTTCCTCGCGGAGAGCACCGGTTTTTTGCGTTCCTAGGGCGCTACATGAGCAATTTTGTACACGTAGGCTGTTTCTTATATCTCCGACCTACGAAAACGCGACACATGCAAAAGTTATTGCACAAAAATTGCTCACGATGACATGTCAACCTTATTGGGGGTGTTGGAATCGATTGCGCCTTACCATGGAAAAGGTAGACCGCATGGAAAAGTAGCAAAAAGAAGAATCGAGAGCTCGCATGAATAGCGTAATTGATACGCATGTCCACATTTATCCAGCACCGTACCTCGACATGCTCGAGAAGGCGGGTGTCGACCCCGCCAGTACAAAGATCGCCCGCAATCTGGGGGCGGCTTCCACCCCCAGACGATATTGAAAAACGCCTGCTGTGGATGGATCGCGCCGGTGGAGGATGCTACTGCGGTGTTGCAGCTTCTGAAAGAGGATATTCCGAATCGCTATCCGCATATTCGTTTCCATATTGCACACTTGGGTGGGGATGTGCCGTTCCTAACCCAGCGCATTGAGGATAATTTTGAGGATTGGAGTGCGTTCCCACACTCCCCTGCGCAGACGCTGCGAATTTTTATGAGCCCTCGTTGCGTATGGCTGCGGAATATTACGGGGCCACCCAAGTGTTGGCTGGATCCGATCACCCATATTTCTAGGAGGAGAAGTATGTGCGGCGTTTGATTACATTCGCTCCAGCACATTGAGTGAGTCGGATCGTCAGCGCATTTTATCTGGTAACGCTATGGAGCTTTATTCTTCGCCGATACGCCATTGTGAGGAGCGTTCGAGTGTGTTCCACAGGGAGGCGTAAATTCCATTGCGCGCAATAAGTTCGTCGTGGGTTCCGGATTCGGCAACGCGGCCGGAATCTAGGACGATAATGCGGTGAGCTGCGGCGATGGTGGCTAGTTTGTGAGCTACCACGATGGTAGTGCGCCCGCGTTGAAGGGCTGCAAGACCGCGTTGTACGGCTGCTTCGTTGACGGGGTCTAGGGCGGAGGTCGCTTCGTCGAGAAGCACGACGGGGGCGTCTTTGAGGGCGGCGCGGGCGATAGAGAGTCGTTGGCGTTGCCCACCGGAAAGGCCGGAGCCATCTTCGCCGAGGATGGTGTCGTAGCCGTTGGGCAGCGCTTGGATGAAGTCGTCTGCGCAGGCGAGGGTGGCTGCGGCGATGATGTCGTCGCGGGTGGCATCGGGGCGGCCGACGGCGATGTTGTCGGCGATGGTGCCGGGGAATAGGTGCACGTCTTGGAAGACCACGGTGACAAGATCACTGCGCTGAGCTGGGTCGATGGTGCGTAGGTCGATTCCGTCGATGAGCACTCGGCCGCTACTGGGGTCGTCGAAACGCGAGATGAGGTTGAGCACTGTGGATTTGCCGGAGCCGCTGGCACCTACGATCGCGGTAGTTTCGCCGGCGGCTGCGCTTAGCGTAACCTCGCACACGCCGAGGCTGCCGTCGGGGTAGGTGTAGGAGACATGCTCCAGCTCGACGGCGGCTCCGTGGGGGTGTTCGCCCAGCTCGTGGGGGTGCGCAGCGGTCGGGAGCGGCTCGATGGTGAGCACGGCGAGCATACGGCGTAACGACGCCTGCGCCATCTGCCATGACTCGTTCGTGGACAATAGCCCCTGCACTGGCTGGTACACGTTGAGTACCACCACGAGCACTACTGCTACCAAGGTGGCGTCGGCACCCAGCGTATCGAGGCTGTATCCGCCGGTGAGGATCACCACGGGGATTCCGAGCATGAGTACGAGTCCCGCAGCTGTCGATGGCACGATGAGGCGGTGGACCATCTCGACTGAGAGTGCGCGAAATTCTTCTACCGCTGCCCCGTACCATGCTTGGGTGCGCGCTGATGTGGAATACACGCGAAGCGCTGGCATGGCTGCTACGAGGTCGATCATGCGGGCCGCCGCCCCTGCTTGGGTTGCGCCACGACGATCACCCAGCTGGGCTAGCCGCGCACTAGACCAGGACATCACGGGGATGACCACCACGATGGGCAGTGCGATGGCAAGGGCGAGCAGTGGGTTATGCATGCCCACCGCCACCAGCACGATGGTGGGGATACCTAGGGCTTGGCCTAGTCGGGGTAGGCCTTCGGAGAGAAAGTCTTCAATGAGCTGGGTGTCGGTGCTGAGCAATGCGGCGATGTCGCCACGCGAGCGCTTACCCAAGGCGTTGACGGGGATTTCTCGCAAATGCGCCAGCAGTTGTAAACGCATATGCGCCACTGCTTGATACGCCGCCAGCCACGACAGCCGAGCAGCCGCCCACCCACAGCACAGCTGCGCGACCAAAGATCCCACACACAGTGCAGCAATCCAGGCCACCTCATGCGGACTCGGCGTTGTGTCGTGCACAATATGAATGACCACGCTCATGGCGGCACCAAAAGCCACGCCAAGGCACAGCGACTGTGCAAGCCGCAGCACAGCACCAAACAAGACTGGGATACGCGCAGGACCTGCAAGTTTCCACATTGTTGCTAGTTGATTCATTGTTACTTCCCTTCCCCTTGGCACGACCACAAACGGGCGTAGTCTCCCTGTGCCGCTAGGAGTTGTTCATGAGTACCCGACTCCACAATGCGGCCATTGTCGAGCACGTGAATGCAGTCGGCGTGGGTGATCGTCCCCAGCCGGTGAGCGATCACGATAACGGTACGGCCGTGGGTAAGAGCGGCGAGGCCTTGCTGGATCAGTGCCTCATTGTCGGGATCGGTAGCCGCGGTGGCCTCGTCCAAGATGAGAATGGGGCGATCGGCAATAAGTGCCCGCGCAATGGAAATACGCTGGCGCTCACCACCGGAAAGCCCCGAACCACTTTCACCCAACACGGTATCGAGCCCCTGTGGCAGCTGATCCACAAACACATCCACGGCGGCAGCACGCATGGCACTACGCAGCTGCTGCTCGCTGACATCCGGATTTCCCAAGGTGAGATTTTCTCGAATGGTGCCGGCAAGAAGATGCGGGCGCTGGAACACTGCGCTGACGTGGCGGTAGAGGGTGGCGTCGTTAAGCGTGCGAATATCACGCCCACCGATCGTCACCGTTCCGCTGTGTGCCTGATAGAAGCCCAAAATCAGCTCACCGATGGTGGACTTACCAGAACCACTCACCCCCACTAACGCGGTGATGGTGCCAGGCTTGGCCTCAAAACTGATGGAGTGCAGCACGTCGTTACCTGGCTCATAGGCAAAAGACACCCGATCAAACCGCACACTCGGAGCTAACACATCAACCTCAGCGTGAGGATCCGCGCACTGCGGACGCGGCGAGCGCGCAAGCTGCTGCTCGATTTCTACAGCACCATTAGATAGCAGGGGCAATGCCACCAAGCGATAAAACATGGTGACCAAGGGAACTGGGTAGGTAGGCCCCACAATGAGAAAGAGCAACAAGGTCGCTGGAACTGCGCTGCCGGTGCTATACAGCCAGGCGCCCACCGGTGAGATCACCGCAATAGCAGAAGCCACCAGCGTGGAAAAGGGCGCGCCCCATAGGACGAATCCCTTACCCCAGTCGGACTGCAAGGCGGCGTTGGTGCGCACCGCGTCGCTCGTACGTTTGTGGTCCTCCCCCACGCGGTTAAACACGCGGATGACGGGCATGGCGGTAATGAAGTCTACAATGGCAGCACCCATCCGACCATTGGCCTGCACCCAGTCACCCATGCGGTGCCCGTTGGAGCGCATGGCATGGATCATGGTGAGAAAAGCCACCGGTACGAGTGCAATTGTGGCCAGCGCTAGCCGCCAATCGACAAGAAACAGCCACGCGGTGATCGATAGCCACACGGTCAGCGCGGCGGCTGCTTCCGGCAACGCATGGGCGATAAACAACTCCAGTTTTTCGCAGTGATCAAGCGCTACGGTTTTTGCCCGTGAGGAGTGCACCGACGCTACTGCCCCTACCGGCAGTGAATTCCATGTTTTCCCCAGTGCATGGCGGATATCTGCGATCACGCCAAAGGCAATCAGGTGCGCGATCGCAGTAGAAGAACCGAAGAACACGGCCTTTCCGATCACTGCTGCACCAGCAATCAGTGCAGCAGTGATAAAGGACGACATGGTGGCCTCGTGTTGTGCGAGTGCGACTACCAGCCGCCAGATTGCCCAAGCGGGTAATACCTCGCAGATACCGGCCACAATGCCGCAAGTGATGGCCAGCGCCATGTGCGGCCAGCGTCCGTGGATGTAGCGGGATAGCAGGCGGGGTGCTGAGCGGTAATCGGGTCGGCTGGGGGCGGTGGGCGCAGCCTCAGTTGTGTGTGATTCCATCAGTGCATTGATCCTTGTAGGTGAAATAGGTTCCTATTAAGACTAGAAGATGTCATGCCAAAAGCTCCCGAATCTGCTCAGAAATAATCTCAAGACCCGGCGCGGACAGCACGGAGTAGTGATGTCCTGGCACCACGATTTCTGTGGTGGACGTGGGCAGGTTGTCGCCCCAGCCCAAGTGTTCGGTGTCGCGGGCATCGTCGACACCCATGCCGACCCCAGAGTTGGCGGGGCTTTGGTGTTCGGCGATGACGAGCAGCGTGGGGACGTCGACAAGCGGGCGGGCGCGTAGCTGAGCTAGACCCGCGAGGTGGCGTGTGAACACGGAGATTCGGCGTTCTACGTCTTTTAGTGCTAGACCTTGGCCGGCGAGTGCGCGGGCGACCCCTGATGCTGGGTCGGATTCGGTGACCGCCGAGGCGTCTACGGTGTTTGCCCCGAAGGCCTGCAAGGAGCGCAGGTATCGACGCGCGAACTCCGCGTCTACCTCACGGTCGTTCATGCCTGTCAACGCCCGAATCCGGTCGGGAGAATTAGAGTCGATCAGCACGAGGGCTCCCACGGCGATTCCTTGGTCGCGCCACTGCACCGCTACTCGTTGTGCCACTGTGCCGCCCATGGACCAGCCGCCGATGAGGTAGCCGGTGGTTGTTTCGTGCACGCCGTGTGTGCCCGTAGCGGCAAGACCAGCGCGGTGAGCCATAATAACGCGGCCATAGGTCAGCGCTACGGCGTCGAGGTCGACTGGCATGGGGGTGTCTTCGAGCCCTGGGTCTGCTACCGCATAGACTGGCCGGCCTTGGAGCTCGCGGGCTAGGCCCATGTAGCACAGCACATCGCCGCCGGAAGGATGGAGCAGGTACAGGGGCTCGCCGGTGCCGTCGGCAAGCGGGAGTACGTGGATGTCTGGGTCTAGCTCATAGGCGGCGCGGGCGGCCACTCCTGCTGGGGTGGGATCGCTCAAAAACGCCTCGGGGGTGATCTCTAGGCGCTGGTTCGCCCGCAATCGGGCAATAATGCGCACCATGGATAGCGAATCGCCGCCCGCATCATGCATGTTGGTTTCCGCAGCACAATCTTGCCCGAGCACATGACTAAATTCGCTGGTCACCGCTGCTAAGGACTCCGGCGAACAGCAGCGTGCCAACGAACGCTGGGCAGTGCGATCATCGTGCACGGCAACCGCGTGGTCATCGCGCGGCTGCGCCCACTGGTGTAGCGCAGCGGTTGCTGTTGTCTCGGGTTCAAAATGCCCAGCGTTATCGATGTAGGCGTTGACTTGGCAAAGCACATGGTCAAGCAGTGCCGCGGTGGCTTCTGGGTTGAATGCTCCGCGTGGGGAGTCCAAGTTGATAGCCACCGAACCGTTTTCCATCGAGGCCTGCAAATCCAGCAACACTTGCGGTGTGACCACGCGTTCAAATACGTCTGTCTCATCCACTCGCGCGGTGGCGGCGGCGCTAGCTTGATCGTCGAAGCCCAGCGTGGAGGTAAACACCACGGGCGCTACCACATCGTGGTTGGAGCGATGCCGCGACACCATTCGTGCGACTTCAATACCGGACACACTGGCATGGGACAAGGAGGTAGCAAGTGCGCCAGCAAATCCAGCAGGCTGATCTGTACCCCAGTGTTGTGGGGTACAGTGCACTAGTGCGGTGGTGGCAAATGGCCCCAACACACGGTCGACGTCTTCCGCTATCGCTTTGCGGTTGAAGTACAACACGGCCATGAGCAGTTCTTCATCGCCGCTCAGAGCGCACACTGCTTGTGCCCACGCGGCACCAATGACTGCGGTAGGCGTGGTGTTGTGTTCTTGGCATATGCGGAAGAACTCTTGAGCGCGTTGCGTGGTGAGCCGCCCAGCGTCGCGGTGCATGCCTACTATGCCGTCATAGGAATCCGGCCGCGCAATGGGTAAAGCTGCTGGTTGCGGCAGATCCGCTAGACGTTGGCGCCACCATTGGGTGTCGTCTTCACGCTGCTGGGCATCGAGCTCAGCAGCGGTGGCCACATAGTCGGCGAAGCTTAACGACGCCCTCGGCAGCACCGTATTCGGGTTGTCTAGGAAGGTAAATAGCTGATCGAAGAACAGGTAGAACGACCAGCCGTCGACAAACAGCAGGCTTGCTTGCACGTGAATGCGCGAACCGCCTTCGGGTAGCTCGTGCACGAGGATACGAAATGTTGGCCAGCTGCGGGGGTCAACAGGTGCCACAGACCAGCTTTCGCGCACCTCATTAATGGCGCGGTCTACTTCGTCTGCCGTAGCGTCACAGAGGTCAACCACTTCGACTGGCGGGGTGGCAACCTGCGGATCATCGGCATCGAGGATCAGCTGGTGGCCGTCGTCAGTAACGATTGCGCGCAACATAGGTTGGTGGCGGATCAACGCACGCACCGCATGAATCATCTGCTCACCGGTGGCATCGGGGTCCGCATAGTCAACGTAAAAGTGTGCAGAATGGTGCGAGAAATCCCAGCCGCCATCAGCACCCACCAAGTACGCCTGCTGTAGTGGCGTAAGCACAAAAGGTTCTCCCATAGGGTGTCGCCGCACCGTCACCACATCAACCTCAGTACGCTTACCGCCCAGCTCATCTGGGGTAATACCACCAAGGATTTCTTCTACTGAGGTGTGCACACCGATCCGACGCAGCGCTGCCACCACACGAATCGCATCTAAGGAATCGCCACCACACTGCGCCCACTGCGACTGTGCACATACCTCGGACACGCCCAAAATCTGCTTCCACACTGCTATCACATCCGCACTACCTAGCTGCGCCGATGATGGCTGCGGAAGCGGTGCAATCTCATCAAGGTAACGGCGATAGATAGCCAAGAAGCGCTCTAGTGCCTCTGCATCGAGTACCGACTCCACAGCGTCGAATTGTGCGTGAAGAGTCCCACCCCACTGGAATACTTGGTGATCCAACACCACCTGTGGGGTTTGGCTTGCCCCACCGATCATTGTGCCCAACCCATCATGAGCACCACCGTCTACCTGCGTACCAATCGTGGAGGTAAATACCACCGGCAGCCGGAATGCTGTAGCATCCTGTGCTGATTTCCGCGCCACAATATCGGGTCCCGGCATGGAGCTGTGGTCGAGGGCATCGAAAAGCGAGGTACTGACTGCCGCAATCGAATCCCCGCCGTCTTTCCAACGAATCGGGCACGGAACAAGGGAGGTAAAGTCGCCGATCACGCCGGCGAACTCCTCAGCACGGTCGAAAACCGTCAGCATTAAGGACATATCCCCTTGGCCTGTATAGTCGCTCAGCGCTTTCGCATACGCCCACAAGAACAACGAGGTCACAGTGGTTTTGTGTTCCTTAGCTGCCTGCTCTAGGCGCTCTGCTTGCACAGCATCAAGCGCATAGGTAAGCCGGTGGAAGGACTCGTTCTCACCAGCAGGTTCTCCCAGCGCCGGTGCTGGGGGAAGCGTCGAAAGTTGTGATTCCCAAAACTCGCGATCTTTCGCGCTGGTGTGAACCGCTGCAACGTGTTCCGCGAAATGCCGCTGCGGCGCTGGTGGCAACGCCTGCCCTCGATATGCGGTAGAAATCTCATCAAACAAGATGCCAAAACTAGAAGCGTCGCAAACCAAAACGTCAACGGACCAGCCCACATGCACCCCATCAGGCGCATAGGCCACGGCCAACGACACCAACGGCCACTGGTCGGCGGCACTTTCCCGCGTGGAATATTTCTCGCGCCAACGCTGCAACGCCTGCTCGGGATTCGCACTACGACGACAATCGGTTACCGGTACCCGATAAGCCCTAGGGATTAACGCATGGTGGCCCTCCACATCCACCACAGCCCGCAACATCGGATGGCGATCGATCACGGTCGACACCGCACGGTTTAACGCCTCACTATCAAAAGACTCGATCTCAGGAACAAGCGTTTCCACAAAGCTATGGCACGCAGCCGCATTAAGCCCAAAGCTGTGCGTTCTACCCGTCATATAAGCACGCTGCACAGGCGTCAGCGGCCACGTATCCACACTGGTAGCAGGGGTTTCTGGGGCAACCGGAGCTTCCGGAACCTCACCACGCTGGCTATGAATACGCTCAACCATCGCACTTATCGACGGCTGCGCTAACAAGTGCCGCAACCGAATATCTACGCCGAAGCGATCTCGCACATCCGCAAGCAGCTTCGTCGCCTGCAAAGAACTGCCACCGAGATCAAAAAAGTCCGCAGAATCATCAACATCAACCCCCAAAGACTGCGACCACATCTGTTTGACATCCTCAGCAACACTGCCCGAGGACACCACAGCCTGCACAGACGCATGCTCCTGGGTGCCTTCTGCAGTATCAGCCCCCACGAAGGAAGCCCCATCAGCATCGCGAGTAGTCAACAACGCTATGCCATCAAGTGCCGATGCCAACACCGACATCACCGCTGCCACACCCTGATCCTGCGACAACGACTGCCGCAACAACTTCCGGCCAAAGGAATTCTGCGCACCGCTGCGCCAACCATCACTAGCAACCACCGACCAACGCGTATCCGTCCCAGGAGCTACCACACATTCCGCAGCACGATTTGCCGCAGCATACGCAGCCAACCCCACACCACCGGTATAAGCCGCCAGCGAGGACATCACCACAACATGGCCCGGCGCGGCATCACCTAACAGCTCACACGCCTCCCGCACCGCAGCCACCACCTGCGGCTTTGCCTGCCAATGGTGGCGCACACATGCAGCATCCGTATCCGAAGCCTCCGCGAACGCCTGCTCCCCCACCACACCAGTAGCCACAATCACCGCAGTGCTACAGCCACAACCATGCTCACGCAACAACCGAGCAAGGTCCTGAGGATCACTAGGATCTACATGCCCTATGCCTTCGCGCCGGGTACCGATAACAACCTCAATGCCAGCTTCTTGGCAAGCATGAGCTAGCACCTGACCTATGCGGCCACGGCCACCAAGAATCACCACGGTGCTCGGAAGCGTGCCCTTACTAGCGCGGGGCTGCTCTGTACGCAGTGACACCTCATAGGTGCTGGTGGTGCCATTGTGTGTGATCACCGCAGCACCGTGAGCAAGTGCGTAAACAACGTCGTGATCGCTCACATCACCGCTGGTAGCAACGGCGCGGATCCCTAATTCATCGCAGCAAGAACGCGCGGCGGCAGCAACGATTCCTGCGGTGGTGCTGTCTGTACACTCCAGCACCACCACATCGTGGCGCTGTGCTGTGCGCGCATGAGCCACAAGTACGGCACAGCAATCCGCCACGGCGGCCGCGTGGTCATGGGGATCAGCGTTTATTGCGTGGCGCACCAACTGATACTCCGCTGCACTGGACTGTGCTGACCTGCGCGGGATGCGTCGAGAATGCAGGCGATACCACAGCGACGGTTGAGCTGACGGGGTACGTTCAGCCTTCTCGGGCCACAAATGCAGCCGATCAAATTGATACGGCGGTAGTTCAGTAATCGCCCCCTGTGCCACCTCAAGTGGTACACCGCTGGTGTACAGCTGAGCTACTGCCCCAGCAATAGACTGCTCGCTGAGCAGACGATCATCCCCGGCGGTGGTCACGGTAGCACTAATACCTTCAAGGCCGGACTCCCTAGTCAAGGACGCCAAGGTCGCACCAGGGCCTACGTTAATCACCACCACAGGACCACCGAGTTCATCGACAGCAGTTGTGAGTGCATCGTGGAAACGCACCGGCTGGCGCATATGCTGTGCCCAAAATTCTGGATCCGCTAGCTGCGCGGTTGTCACCCGAGAAGCAGTCGCTGCAGAAAACACAGGTGCTATCGGAGTATGCGCCTGCAGCTGCTGTGCGGCAGCGCGTACAGCAGGAAGTGCTGGTTCTACGAAAGTCGAATGCGCAGCAACTGTGACCGGCACCAGTTCCGCACTGCTACCGAGCTGGGCAACCACCGCATTCATGGTGTCGGTATCTCCTGCGAGCACCGTCGAGCGTGGTGAATTCCACGCCGAGATTTCCACACTGGGGAACTGCTCAAGCACCTGCTCGAGCTCTGCGGCAGAGGCACGCACGCGCACCATCGCACCGGAGCGCATCCGTGCCAGCTCAGTAGAACGCGCAGCAATCAAAGGCGCTAACTGATCGATTGTTAGTGCACCTGCGGCAATCGCTGCAGCGTACTCGCCAGTCGAGTGCCCTATTACGCCGTGTGGCGTGATCCCTGCAGCGGTCAGCATTTGGGCGCAAAGGATTTCCGCTGCTATCAAGGCCGGTAGCCCCAAGATCGGATCAGCGGCATCGACAGGGCTACAACCATAAAATTGCGGTGCGCATACGGCACGAATGTCGCCGTCGAGATGCGTATTAAAGGCGCGCGCAATGGATTCGAACTCGGCACGCCACCGTGGGCTTACGCGCACAATCTGCTCTAACATGCCGGTCTTTTGCGCACCGCCACCTGGGAAGGCGAATAACACACGCGCGGTATGCGGACTATGGCAGGCCTCGAAACTATCGACCGTAGTCCCGTGGGGATCAACAACGATCGCACTCTTATACGCCATGGTGTGGCGACCATGCTGCAGCGTCCACGCTGCATCGGCAAGCCGTTCAGGGTTGCTGTGGGCCCATTGCGATAATTCCGTTGTCATCGCATTGGCAGCCCCACTGGTAGCTGCAGAAATCGGAAGCACGGTGAAAGATTGCGGGCGCTGCGGTGTCTTCTCCACCCGCTGGGGAGCCTGCGCCACCACCACGTGACAATTAGTGCCACCGAATCCAAGGGAGCTAATACCTGCGATGAGTTCCTCATCCGGTGTCCCCCACGGCTGTGTGCGATCCGCCAACCGCAACGCAGAGCCCTCAAGCACTAAGTCTGGCGAGGGCTCGCCAGTACCAATGGTGCCTGGGATTTCACGTGCTTGCAGCGAACCGATCACCGCAATCATGCTGGCTACACCAGCGGCGGCCTCCGTATGCCCAAGGATGGCTTTTGCGGATCCCAAAGTGCACCACGGTGTGCTTGCGGAACCAAAAACCTCGGCAAAGGCCGCAAATTCCAAAGGATCACCCACCCGCGTGCCGGTACCATGCCCCTCCACGTAGGTGACTTGACGTGGGCTTATATCGGCCATGGCGTGGGCTTCTTTAATCACCTCAGCATGTGCGTGCATCGACGGAGCCACCAACCCCGCGGAGCGTCCGCCGTCATTGTTGACTGCCGTACCGCGGATCACTGCGAGAATCGGATCGCCGTCGGCTTCGGCATCGCGGGCGCGTCTTAACGCCACAACGCCAGCGCCTTGGGTAAATACCGCCCCCGAGGACTGCGCCGAATAGGGGCGGGTGAAACCATCAGCAGAAAACGGCCCGTCAGGAATGTGCTGGTAGCCGTGGCCTTGTGGCACATGAATGGTGGCGCCACCAGCAAGAACCAGATCCGATTCCCCCAACAGCAGCTGTTGTACACCCAAATGAATCGCTACTAACGACGTAGAACACGCCGTCTGGACCGTAAACGCCGGCCCCGTCAACGACAACCTATGGGCAATGCCGGTAGCCAAATAATCCGTATAGGAGCCCAATGAGGCTTCCATGGTTTCAATCGGATCGTGAATACCCACCGGGTCGAAATCCGGAAAACGATCATGCAAAAACGCCGCATGCGTACCACCCATGATCACACCGGCTTGCTCAATTCCCCGACCAAAGCCATGACCGGCAGAATCAAGGGCCTGCAAACACAATTCGTGTAGCAATCGTGCCTGCGGTTCCAACAACTCCGCCTCGCGCTTGGACATCCCAAACGGGGCGGGGTCGAAAAACTCAATGTTGTCCATGGTGGTGCCCACTGGAACAAAATCCGATTGCCCAGTATCAGGCACCGAATGTGTTACTGGAGTTCCAGAACATAGTTGCTGGTGCAGCTCAGCCATGGTGTTAATGCCTGGGAATCGGCATTCCGCAGCCACCACAGCGATGTCAGTTGATGCGAATGTGGTCATGAAAGTTCTCCATTCAAAGCACGAGCTATACGACGCCTTCTGTGGCCGCGTTGATGAGCAGAATCGGTAGTCACCTGCGAGGTAATCGGGGTATCTGGGGCAATGAATCGACCGAGTTGCAGCACACTAGGGTGTGCAAATACGTCGAGAAGCGTAAGCGAATAGCCCCGCTCTACCAGCGCATTACGCATGGCAATCAGATCAACGGAACTTGCGCCCACATCGAAAAATCCCTTGTCATAGGACTGCGCGTCAAGCGTTATTCCGAGCACCGCCCCTAGTTCCTGGGCAACAATGTCTACCTCAACAAGATGGTCTGGCTTAGTGGAACTCGCCGCAGAATCACCATCAAATGCTGTCCACCGCGTATCCACCGCACGAAGCCCAGCCACACGCAGCTGAGGCCATATCGAATCCATGGCATCCCCCGCGGCGCACTGCCGCAGAGCAGTAACAATGCCATCGGCGAACGCGCGACCAGCACCAAGCTGTAGCGCATCAACGGCATAATCCACGATGAGCGCCAGACCAGACTCGGTGCGAAACAGTTGGACGTCGACAAGCACCTGCGGCGTCCACGACTGAGCAACGATCGTTTTACCCCACATGCCCAAAACCTCAGACTGATCGCCCACAGCATGAAGCCCCGAGGAATACACAATCGGTGTCACCTCCGCAGACCCCTGACGAGGCTCACTCTCACACCGCAACGCACGATCAGTAGCCGCCACCAAGGTGTGCGTAGCGGACTGTGCCCGCGCCACAAAATCGCCCTGATCTGGGACAACACGCACCGTCGAGGTGAACTCACCCACCGTGCGCTCAAAACCTCGCGGACGCGCAAGCACCGTGGCCACAATAGGCTGCGCAGGAGAACCTGTAATCGCGCCGGCTGTTGTAGAAATGATCGTCGCCATCAACGCATCAAGGGTGACCCCCATCGTCGCTGCAGCACGAGAAAGCCCATCAGCCACATCCGAAGTTATCTCCGTACGAATCCGCTCAAAGCGCGCCGAGGTGGGTTGCTGCCACGGGCCAATCACTGCGGGTAACGGCTGAGCATCGCTGGCACCTGCCGTAATCTGCGCGCCGGAGTTTTGCGCCACACGCTGCGCAAACTCCAAGAAACTTCGTTGTTCGGGTTCAAGGGTCTCCCCTTTGTAGGCACGCTGCAGATCAGATACCAACACTCCAGCACCGACAACATCACAAAACAGCATGTCGATGGAAAGATGCAGCCGCGTAGCAGCAGGCAATAGGGTTGCGCGCAATTGGAACCATGCGGTACCCAACGGATCCGAAACACCAGCACACCCCACAGCGCGAATGCGCTCCAGCTCACCATCTGGATCGGGGTGATCCCGCAAATCAGTGACCATCACCTGCGGCCGCAAAGCCTCGGATAAGCCCTGGTTGCCGTCGTCACGCACGCCCAACATCAGTGCTGGGTGCGCACGCACTACCTCATCGAGTGCTCGTTGCAACGCCACCACATCAAGGTCTGCTACCTCAACTTCGGTGTAATAGTGCGGCGCCACCGGCTCACCAAGCCAGGTATCCGCGCGCCCCACCAAATAGCCCAACTGCAGCGGAGTCAACGGTGCATGGTCAGGCATGTCCGCTTTCTCACCAGGAGTGATGTCAATGGCACACAATATGTTTCCTGATGGCGGGGTAACCTGCATGCATCCGGCGGGCTCTACCACCGCACGCAGCTGCTTAAGCCACTGCCCCACCTGCACAAACTGCTCTTCTACCGGCTCCTCGCTTATCGGAACCTCCGCACGGATTCGCGCACCTAACGCCATTCCGGCACCGACAACATCAGTGACCTCACGATCACGATCTGGCACCAATTCCGGTTTTTGCTCAGACGCTAGCGCCTGCTGAGTTTCTGACACCTCCGCCATCGCCAGTGACTCCTGCCACGGCTGATTCAACAAGGTGGCTAACGACGGCCGCGTACCCGTGGCATCTTCAATCCGGTTGGCCAACCGCACAATATCTAAGGAGTTAATCCCCAGCTCCGTAGGGGTAGCACTACCGCGATCAAGCTCGGGCAGCACTTCGGGTTCTGGCTCCACCTGCGGTTCCGGCGCGGTTTCAGCACACCACGGATTAGGCAACGCCTTATGATCCACCTTGCCGTTATCGGTGACCGGCAGATGATCGTGCACCACAAAACGAGAAGGAATCATATAAGACGGCAAGTGCTCTGCTAACTCGCGACGCAACACGGAGTCGTCGAAACGCTCTGGATGCACAGGTACAATGTGCCCAAGAAGGCGCTTGCGCCCCGAGGCATCCTGCGGCGCTGCCGAAATCGCGGATTTCACACTCGCACACCGTGCCAGAGCTGCGTCGACCTCACCTAACTCAATACGAAAACCATTGATTTTTACCTGTCGGTCCACGCGCCCCAAGAACCTAATCTCACCATTGGGCAACCACATGCCCTCATCACCGGTGTCATAAAGGCGCTCACCGAAGCGGGGGTGGTCACGGAACCGTTCAGCGGTACGCTTTGGGTCCCCAAGATAGCCACGGGCAACACCGTGGCCACCGATGTGCAAAATACCTGGTGTTCCTAGTGGAACTGGGACACCTTCGGTATCAAGGATGCGGAACCATTGCCCACGCAGAGCGCGTCCATACGGAATGGACGGGCCATGTTCGTCTTCATCGCTTGTACGATGGCAAATAGACCAGATCGATGCTTCGGTTGCACCACCCAAACTCATCACGGTGGCATTGGGGGCAAATTGTTTTAACCGGCGCGGTAAGGTCACTGGAATCCAGTCGCCAGACAGTATGACCATCCGCAGGTTACGCAGCGCATGGGCGGCGGCTGCAGGGTCGATCTCGGCATAGTCGACGAGCATTTCTAACAGCGGTGGCGCGGAATTCCATACGGTGATCCCATGGCGATCACACAGGTCGAGCCAATAAGAGGGGTCACGGAGGCGATCTTCTTCCGGCAGTACCAAGGTAGCGCCAGCACCAAGGCCACCAAAAATGTCCCATACCGATAGGTCGAAGCTCAGCGCGGATAGGCCAAGGACCACATCAGTATCGGTGATCTCAAAGCGCTGGTTAACATCATCAATGGTGGTCCGTGCGGCGCGGTGCTCGATCGCCACACCCTTGGGTTGCCCCGTAGAACCTGAAGTAAAAATCACGTAGGCAAGATCTTCGGGCTGAGCTTGTCGCCCCAGACAACCGGTAGCCTCTGCGCCTTGCTCGGATAGTGGGATTCGGTGCAATCCCTCGGGGATCGCCACACCCTCATCCGCTAAGCACACAACGGCACCCGATCGCTGCATGACTGACTGCACGCGTTCCATAGGCCAGCTGGGGTCCACCGGAATATAGGCAAGACCTGCACGAACAACTGCACAGACTGCAGCGACCTGCATGCAGGATTTCTGCATCATCACAAGAACTGGCGCATCCGCACGGACTACATCATGATCATGGGCGGCACGGGCTACCGCGGCAGCAAGGCGTTCGCTGTGGTGGTCTAGTTCGGCGCGAGTCCACGATTGCTCCCCTGCAATAACAGCGCGAGCCTCGGGTGCTGCCTCGTGTTGGGCGCGCAGTGGGGCGTCGATAAGCTCGCTTTCGCCGATGAGTTCCATGGGTTCAGGCATGCGCAACCAGGGGTCAGCCACCACAGTTGAGTCCGTCCACGCCGCGGGGTCGGTGAGCTGCTGGATCACCGCATAGGCAATATCGATGGCATTGTCAGCGAAGTTCTCCGGTAGTGCAGCGTCGACGCAATCCCAGGCGAGTACTAAATCATCATCTGATTCCCAGTGCAATAAGTCCATGAGCACTTGTGGGGTTTGGCTCACACCCCACGTCATCACACCTAGCCAGTCGGCGCTGTCGCCGTGACCTAAGGCGGAGGTAAACACTACGGGATAGTCCGGCAATGCGTGCCCTGTTGTGTGGCTATTGCGCCAGCGCATGATGTCGGCAGAGGTCACCGAGGCATGGTCGAAGGCCTCCCAGAGTTCGTGCTGCGCTGCGCTGGCTTGCTGGGCAAAGGTACCTACGGTGTCGGGCAGTTCCACGACACCGGTGCGGGTGAAATCACCAACGGGGCCGTGTTCGAGCACGTCGGGGGAAAAGAAGGTGGCGCCGAGGGCGAAGGAACGCCGTGGGCCTACATGTCGCAGACTGTGGGCGGCGACTGCCAGTAGTGCGCTGGAGGCGTTGGTGCCGTGTGCGTGCGCATTATCGACGAATCGTTTCCATTGTTGAGCCGCGATGGTGCGGGTGTGCCGGTGGAATTCTGGGGTCGTGGCGGCATTGTAAGTAATCTCGGCTAGGTCGAGGGGCCCTGGTAGCAGGCGTGGGGCGCGTTCGCGCCAGTAGGCTTCGTCGCTGGGGAGTGGTTCGGCTATTCCTTGAGCGATGAGGTCGCTAAAGCTTGTGTCTTCGGCGCCAAGATCGTAGCCGGCGAGTGCGCGCCCCCAGTCGTCGAGGACGCGCATGATACTGGGGTAGTCGATCAGGATAACGTCGAATCCGCAGTGAATGCGCACGGTGGTGGCGGTTATGGTGGTGAGTTCTATGTCATGGACAGGCCATGTGCCAAGGTCGGCGGTGCGGTGGGCGAGGCGTTCTCGCACTTCCGCCGCATGGTCGGCGCTGTGGACGGGGAAGGTGTGTTCGGTGACGGTATCGGCGATGGTGATTTTGCCGTCGCGGTCGACGGTGGCGCGAAGCATGCCGTGGCGTTGGACCACTGTGTTCCAGCTGCGGCGTAGGGCGTCGATCCATTCGTCCATGGGGCCATCGATGGTGATGTCGTGTTCCATGTAGAAGCGCGTGGCGATTCCGCCGAGGGCGTAGTCGGGTTGTCGCCCTACCCAGTAGGTTGCTTGGACGGGGGTCATGGTGCGCCCGTTGGTGGGGGTTGTGCGTGTCGACGTTTCCAGCGGGGTTGGTTCGGCGTTGTCGACTGCGCGGGCGAGTGTGGCCACGGTGGCATCACCGATAAAAGTGATAAGTGGGAGATATATGCCGGTGGCGTGGTGGATTTCTCTTTGGAGGCGTACCGCGGTCATGGAGTCGATGCCGAGGTGTGAGAGGGGTTGATGGGGGTCGATGGGGCCGTATATGGAGGTGAGAATTTCGGTAATGGTGTCGGTTGTGGTGGTGGAGTTCATCTAGTATTTCCTTCCACAACCAGCTACCATGTAGCACTTTTTATACATCTCACGCTGCAAGTGGTAATTCTTTTCAACAATGGGCATATTTCCCAGAGGGTAAACCGAGGCGGTCTACAATGCCACCCCCTCGATGTAGCCACCGGCACAACATTTCCCTATGATCGGGTAATTAGTTAATGAAAAAGCCTGCAATTAGGACATAAATACCAGTGTTGAACTTGGATTAGGCTATCCTATAACTTGCGTGATCTATCTCTTACCCGAAAGACCGAAATGACCAAAATCATGACATTTACTGCGTCACATCACCGCCCCCGAGAACACTTCGGGTTGCCCTAGCCACCTCGCCAGCAACCCCCACAGCCACCATTACTTCCCACCACGAAAAGGACACCGAACCACACATGCTCCGCAGAGATTTTCTCAAGCTCCTCGCAGCCGCAACCACCATCACCGCCACCGGCCCCGTCATGGCCGCATGCTCCCGCGATGAAGACTCCGCAACCAGTGGCAAAGCAGCAACCGACACCATTCGCATTGCCGCAATCGGCGGACCAGGCGAAGGCCTCAACATCAACGAAGCCGCGTCCACCGCCACATGGGCTGCCATATACGCCGTCTATGAATCCCTTGTGATCGCAGGCGATAGCGCACCCGACTTCCAGTTAGCCAAGAGCGTCGAGCCCAACAAAGATGCCACCATGTGGACGGTCACACTCCGCGACACACCACTCTTTTCCGACGGCTCCCCCGTCACCGCAGCCGATGTTGTCGCTTCTTTGAAAATGGTGGCCAAAAACCCCATACATGGCACAACCTATGCCGATGTCGACGTAGACAAGCTCAAGGCTGTCGACGACTCCACCGCAGAAATCCACCTCACCCGCCCCCGCGCCGACTTTGTCGATGCCGTACTCGGCGTGAACTCACTGGTGTACAAAAACGGAGACCCCAGCACCACCATCGGCTCCGGACCCTATGTGGTGGAATCCGGTGATTCTGGCCAAGGATGGAAACTGACAGCTAACGTGCACTTCCCCACCGAGCGCCGGATCTCCCAGGCCCTAGAGATTCAAGTTATTGCCGATGCTGACGCCCGCTTGCGCGCCGTGGATAGCGGTGCCGTGGATTTGGCCATGGATCTTCCCGCCACAGCAGCCCGCAGTTTGAAAAAAGCGCAGGCGTGGATACCAGGTCCTGCCGATTCCAAAGCGTTGTTGTTCGTGCTCAACACCGCAGTCGAACCATTTAGCGACCCCGAGGTTCGCCGTGCCGTGAAGATCGCCTTGGACCGCAAGGCCATGGTCGATGTGGCCCTCGATGGAGCGGGAACCGTCGGCGCAGACATTCCAGGTTTTGGCTTCAATGACTACCCCGAAGGCATCTCCGATGTGCACCGTGACCTCGACGCGGCGCGACAGATCTTCAAGGATAAGGGCATTAAAGAGCTCACCTTGGTCACCGCCGATTTCACCCCTGGCATGAACGACGGTGCCGACATCGCCGCCAAGCAGCTCGCAGATGCAGGAGTCAAGGTGACCGTGGAAAAGCGCGACCCCACCACCTACTTTGCCGATATGGCTGCGCTGCGCGCATTGCCATTTTTCGCCTCCTACATTGTGAACCGCTCCTTGCAGTCGGCGTTGCCGTTTATGACCGGTTCCCACGCCATATTCAACTTGTCTGGATTTGGCACTTCCGGCGATTGGGATAGGCGCTTGGCTGCAGCACAGGAAGAAACCAACGACTCCCAGCGTGCAGCATTGCTCAAAAAGCTTGCTGTTGAGATGCAGCGCGATGGTGGCGATGTGCTGTGGGGCTACGCAAATGAGGTCCACGGGCGTGCCGACGGCATCCCTGACGTGCCGGTTTCTCAAAGCGTACCTATTCCTACCACCAAGTAATCCCACGGTATCGTGCCACATCTGCCCCACTGCACTTCGTCTATCATTCGCCTCGTGCTGCGCGCACCGGTCTTGCTGGTCGCAGCAGCGATGACGAGTTTTGTCATCATGGATGTTCTTCCAGGTGATGCTGCCAGCACCATCGCGCGCACTACGGACCCCGCCACTGTCGACGCGGTCCGTAGTCGCCTCGGACTCAACGACCCCCTCTTAGTGCGGCTGGGAGAGTGGGCCACTGCGCTATTTCTTCACGGCGACGGCGGCCACCTCTACGCCTCTGGCATACCCGTGTGGGAGGCTGCGGCGAGCTCGGCACGAAATTCCGCTTACCTTGTTGCCTGCGCACTCCCGCTGCTACTCCTTATTGGAATTCTGAGCGGTGTTGTCGCAGGTCTACGCCCTACCGCCTTGCGTGATCGAGTACTTTCTACCGGTGCACAAACCACACTGGCTACCCCTGATTTCGCTGTTACCACCGTGTTGTTGATTCTCTGCGCGGGAGTGCTGCATCTGGCACCGGCAGTCTCTCTGGTTCCCCCAGGTGGAACACCATTAGATCGTCCCGATTCTCTGATTGTTCCATCGCTCGCCATCGCGCTTGTCGGTGGCGCATGGCTGCAACGTCTCGTGCGCGCAGCGATTGTCGACGCCGCCGCGCTCCCCCACATTCGCGCCGCACACCTCGCTGGCCACCATCCCGCAACAGTGGCCTGGCGTCTCACACTTCCTGCCGCAGCAGGCCCCATTGTCCAAGCTTGTGCCGCTACTATCCCCTACGCTGTCACCGGCACCGTTGTTATAGAAAACGTGGTGGGATTCCCAGGAATCGGCACGCTCATAGCCACATTCATCGCAGCACGTGAAACCATCGCCGTGGCAACGCTCACCGCAGTGTTTGCTGCCATTACCATCGCAGCGTTCACTCTGGCTGATCTCCACCACGACATCCAAGGACGCCGCGCATGATTCACCTTCGCCGCCCATCCCTGCACACCGTCACCACCTCTGCGTTATGGCTGCTGTGGATTCTTGCACTTATCGCAGCCATCGCCGGCCCCACCGTGGCTACCCTGCTAGGAACACCTGACCCAAGCCAGACAATGACGCGCTCCTTCGATCCCCCATCCACGCTGCACCCCCTCGGAACCGACCGCCTTGGCAGAGATCTTCTGGCACGGATGCTCAGCGGCAACATTGGGCTTGTTATTCCCCCAGCCATCGCCGCGGTGATCGCTACTGCTATCGGTTTATTGCTGGCGTTGGTGGCGTCGATAAGCCCGCTGCTGCGCGCTATCATCCGGTTTTTCGGCGATATTTTGCTGGTCATCCCCGCAATGATTATCCTGCTCGCAGTCATCACGGCCGCGGAAGGCAGCTTTCTTGCCGTCGCTATCGCCGCCGTCGCATTATCCGTACCACTATCAACCCGCTACTTCATCGCCGCAGCCCGTCCCATCTTCGCCGCCGACTACGTAATCCGTGCACGCGCCACCGGCAGCACATGGCCACAGATCATAGGGCAACACATTCTTCCCGCTCTGCGTCGCTCCATCATCGCAGACATCGGCATTCGCTTTGTCACGGTCGTATTCTTAGCAGCTACCGCAGCATTTCTCGCCGGAACCTCTGGCGCACAGGAGAATTCGTGGGCGGCCATGGTGGGCAGCGGACTTAGCGGTGTGGACCTCAACCCGTGGGCGGTTATCGCCCCCGTAGTCGCTATCATTGCACTGACAGCCTGCCCAGCGCTGCTGCTCGAACAGCACACCGGAGGCCGTCGATGATCGAACTGACCATAACAAATGCCACCATTACCGCAGGTGACACTACACTGTTGACCAATGCGTCCCTGCATGTTGGCTCTGGGGAATGTGTTGCCCTCATGGGAGAATCCGGCAGTGGAAAGACCACGCTCGCCCAGGCGATCCTTGGGTATCTCGCCCCTGGTTGTAGGTGGTGTTCCGGCAGCCTTGATGTGGACGGGCTCAACCCGCTGCAGTTAGCGCCACGCAGGCTGCGTGAGCTGCGTAAACGCTGCGCCTACGTGGATCAAGACCCCGGCGCGACTTTACCGCCTGGGCATTCTGTGCGATCTATTGTGCGTTCTCGTGCTTCCTTGTCGGATGCGCAGATACTGAGTCTTCTTGGCGATTTTGGGCTAGGAGATATCGACAGGATTCTGGATCGCACCCCGCGGGAATTGTCTGGTGGCCAGCGGCGTCGGGTTAGCGTGGCGGCGGCGGTCGCAGCTGATCCCGAGTTGCTTATTATCGACGAACCCACCGCGGGTGTTGATGCCCCCACCGTGGAGCTGATGGTGGACACACTGCGTATTGCGCGTAGGCGTTCTCAGGCCACCACTCTTGTGATTACCCACAGCATGGATGTGGCGTGTGCTCTTGCTGATCGGATCCTCACCGTGGATTCCAAGGGGATTCACGCGGTGTCACCTCAGCCGGCAGCTGCGTGCCCTTGTGCCGCTGTTGCTAGCAGTGCTGATCCGGGGGCGGCGCGACTTTCGGTTACTGATGTTCGGGTAGCTCATGGTTCACATGTGTTGTGTGCACCGGTGTCTTTGAGCGTTGGTGCTGGTGAGATCGTGGCGTTGACGGCTCCTTCGGGTGCTGGCAAAACGTCGGTGATTCGGTGTGTGTTGGGGTTGCTTCCGCATAGTGACGGCAGCATTGTTTTCGACGGTATCCCTGTGGCATCGAGGCTTGGTGAGCGTCGGCGTGAGCTGCGCCGCCGGTTTGGGTGGATTCCGCAGGAATCGGAGTTGGCGCTTAATCCGCATGTTGCGATTCGTTCGTTGTTGGTTCGTACTGGTGCGTCACAAGAGCAGATCACGGCGTTACTTGATGAGCTGGAGTTGCCGAATTTTTTGTGTCGTGAGCATCGTCGGTTGCGTGCCGACGATCTCAGCGGTGGGCAGCGGCAACGTGTCAGCGTGGCTTTGTCGTTGTTGGGTGGTCCGGATCTTTTGCTTGCCGACGAACCCACCTCCGCGCTCGATTCGCACAGTGCACGTTTAGTGCTCGCTGCGATTCGTGCGCATCGAGCACCCCAAGCAGCTGTGTTGATTGCGAGCCACGATCCTGCGGTTCTTGAGATCGCTGACCGCGTGGTTGCGCTTAGTCCAGTGCAAAGGTGACGATGCGCACTTCGGTCACTGTGGCTGGGTAGCGGTTGGTGCTGCCGTTCTCATTATCAAAGACGATTTCTGCGGTACCTACGTGGAAGAGGTCGTCGATACGTATGGTTTGTTGTTTGCGCCTAGAGCTGACGAGTTCCTCGTAGCCTTTCCACATGGATATTTGTTGTGGTTGCTCTAGGTCGCGGGGGTTCCATGGGAAGGGGAACCATTCGGCGGCGCTTCGTGGGATTAAACCGGTGGCGTCTCGCACTACGACGGTGATTGTTGGGCAGAGCTGATACCTGACTTGGCTCAATTTAGTCAGACGGTTGGGGCAGCTTTTCGGTGAGTTCGCGGATGTCAGCGGGCAGGTCGGTTTGTGCATGGAGGGTCTGGCCTGCGATTTCGACGGTAAACGTCCGGTATTTCTTCAGGGTTCGCACTAATCGCTTCAACGACAGGCCCGTGGCTTGTTCCAACACGTGGCCTGTGGCCATCGCGGCCATCACAATGGTTAGGTGTGCGTGGATGGAGTCTTCTTTACGGTGATAAATCGGTCGGCTTTCAGGTCTGATTTCGCCATTCGGAACGATTTCTCGATCGTGAACAGGCGCCGGTAGGCACCGATGACTTCCTGGGGTTTTAAGTCTGTGCGTGAGGTCTCGTATCCTTTAATCCCGGCCAGGGTTAGGTGCTTGTTGGCTAGGGTGTGGTTGACCTGCTTATTCGGGGCCTTGAGGTTGACGTATCGATTCCGCTTGACGGGTATCTTTCCGTCAACAGCACGCTGGGCTTTATCTAGTTGTTCGCCGATGCCGCGCCTTGTGCGCCGAGCCCTATCGTAGGAATACTGGTAATAGGTCACTGCCTGCGGTTTGCCGCTGGTGCGGCGTTTGTCGCTGTGGTGACGGTGGGTCCAGATGTGTCCGTCGTCGTAGTCGGTGTAGCTGCGCCCTTCCGCTGCATCTAGCCAGGCTTTAATTGGTTCTGGGATTTCGCGTTCTTTCGTGCCCAGAATGTAGTCCAACCCGGCATCGATAATCGCGGTCTTGTTGGCGGCTGAAAACATGCCAGCATCAGCAACAATCGTGATGTCGTCAAGGTGGTAGGCGTCTTTAAGACGCAGGATCATTGGCAACATGGTGTGCGTTTCCGCACGATTGCCTTCAAACGCGCCGATCGCCAAGGGCAAGCCGGTGGAGTCGGTGAGCATCCCGACAGTGATCTGGGGTTCGAGTCGGCGTTCTTTACTAAACCCGGGTTTGCGTAGCTCGTCGGGCACGTCAGTTTCAAAATACAAGGTTGTCACATCGTAGAGAACCATCACACCAGGACCAATGGCCGCGTGTGTGGCTAGCGCGTGGGTTATCTGGTCGCGGAAGTCTTTGTCGGCATACCGCGGAAGGTAGCGCTTTATAGTCGCGTATGAAGCCGAGGCCACGCCGACTTCTGCCAGAGTTTCAATGGAATCAAACTTGGAACCCGGCGAGATAATACGGGCTTGGACCAGGTTGAAAAACACCTCGTCCTTGCCGCTTGCCGTATCCAGGCCAAGGAGTTGGAAGGCCCCGCGAATCGCGTCTAGGAGAAGACCTGCGCGTTCACCGGATACCGTGACGGGATTATCAACCGTGCCTGTTCCAGACACAGCAACCGCAGAAGGCAACACTTTGAGGTCAAGTGAAATTTGCTCGCCATCGACAAGCCGCTGAGCCTTGACCATCAGCGCTGCGAGATCGTGGTCGGTATGGGCGGAGCCGACGTGTTCGATTTCAGGTTTGCGGTTGCGGTACCGCCAGATGATTTGAACAGCGGTCGCACCCGACGCCGTCGGGACCCGGCGGATACTCGGTGACATATTCAACAGCCTACCGGCACCCCCACCGCTACCCGCTTAGTCAGACAAAACCCGCACTCTGATACCCAACCCCACAGGCAGAAACGTCAATATGAACTACAACACACCAAAATGAGCCAAGTCAGGTTAAACCGGTGGCGTCTCGCACTACGACGGTGATTGTTGGGCAGAGCTGATAGATCGCTTCGCGGTCGTGTCCATTTGGTGGAACCACATTTGCGGTGAGTCCGTGGATATAAGCAATGGCGCCGATGGGGTCAGCGGAGCGGGCGGTTGCGTGGTTGTCCACGGCCGTCGTGAGTGTTTCCCCGAACACGATGGCACCAGATTGGGTGAGCAGTGCGGTACCAAAAGTGCAGCCGGAGTCGCGGGTATGTGTGATGGCCTGTTTGACCAGATGTTGTAGTTCCCGAGTAAGCATAATGACATTTTATGTAACGCCTTCTGCATATGTTCATAAATATAAGTATGAAAAACTGCAACGATTCTTTGACCCCGCAGGGCCGTCGTGCGCTGTTGGCGGCCTTGTTGGGAACCATCATTGAGTGGTACGACTACGCTCTCTATGGTGCCGCAGCTGCCGTCGTGATTGCCCCGCTCTTTTTCGAGTCATCTGCGGCCGGCGGCCAGCTTGCCGCTTTTGCCACGTTTGCAGTTGGTTTTGTTGCCCGCCCACTAGGTGGTGTGGCCATCGGCCACATTGGTGATCGTTTTGGCCGTCGACCTGCGATGATCTTGAGTGTTTTGATGATGGGCATTGCCACGGTCGGCATTGGTTTGCTCCCCACGGAGGCCGCTATTGGTGTGCTGGCCCCTGTGCTCTTGGTGTTCTTTCGTCTGATTCAAGGTTTGGGTGCTGGTGCTGAACTTGCTGGTGCGATGACTGTGGTGGCCGAATTTGCCCCTGCTGCTAAGCGTGGTCTGTTTACCTCGCTGGTTCTTGCGATGCCACCTGCGGGCATTGTGTTGGCTACTGCAGCGTTCATGGGGGCGTCCTCAGTAGGCGATGAGGCATTGTTGGGTGGCGTGTGGCGTATCCCGTTCCTTATTTCTGCGCTGTTGTTCTTCATTGCGTTGTTCATGCGCAAGCGTTTGGAGGAAACCCCAGAGTATGTAGCGGCCATGGAAGAGCGCTCTGAACAGGCAAAACACCAGTCTTTGCCGGTTGTGGAGCTGCTCAAGTCGCACAAGCGTCAGGTGGCTTTGGGATTTTTGTCTATCACTGGTCACAACGCACTGAACTACGCCATGGCTGTTTTTGCCATCTCCTTTATGACTTCCGATGCGGTGGGCATGGCCAAGTTTGATGCTTTGCTGGCGGTTTCTGCCGGAACCTTGGTGGGTGTGGTTGCTACCCCGCTGGGCGGGCTGGCCGCCGACCGCTTCGGTGCTGATCGTGTATTGGCTACCGGCTCATTAATCGGTGCATTTTATGCAGTGCCCTTCCTTTTGGGTTTGCAAACGGGCAATGCGGTGATCGCCGCACTGACGGTCGCTTTTGGCTATGGTGCGGTGATTTCGTTGACCTCGGGTAGCCAAGGTGCATTCCTTGCTGGGCTGTTCCAAGCACGCGCGCGTTTTAGTGGCATTGCGCTGGCTCGGGAAACCAACGGTGCTCTTATTGCTGGTTTCACCCCGCTGGTGTTGACGTGGATCCTGCATGCTTCTGGCGGGAATGTGCTTGCTGCCGGTGCTGTGGTGTCGGCAGCCCTGCTGGTGTCTTTCGTTTCGATCATGGTGTCCATGCGCCGCTAAATTCTTACAGCCATTCAACAGATTGTACCCAGTGGAATTGAAACTGGTGTGCGTTATTGTCTAAGCGTGAAATATTTTAGTTAGCCTAACTAGCTTCCTGTGGGGGCGGTTGGAGCTTACTCAAGCAAAGGGACGCTGTGAAGGTGAAAGACGTAGGCAAGGCCGCAGCTATTGCGGCCTTGCCTACTGTGATGTGGATTGTGCCTGCGGTTGCGGGTCAGCTTGGCGATCGTCATGATATGGAGATGCTAGATCAAAGTGAGGTGACGCTGAGCTCTGGTGATACGTCGGTAACATTGACCGCCCCGAGGGTTTTGAGCGCGTTGTTGCTAATAGCGATTCCAGTATTGAGTTGGTTCGCGATGATCATCATGTGTATTTGGAGTTGTCTTCGGGTGCTGAGCAGCAGGAGGCGGCGATTGAGCGCGGCTTGGTTATCTTGAACCGCGCTGTGGGGGAAACGTCGTGGAGCGGTAAGGGTATTGTTTCCGGCGATGGTTCGTTATCGGGTAAGGCCTGCACGGTGGATGTGGGGGAAGTGGCGCCGTGTGCGGTTGTGGGGGCTTCTGATGTGATTCTTACGGTGGTTTCTACCTCTGAGAGCGGGCATATCGATGCCTCCGCTGATCCTGCTCATCTTCTCGCTTCTGCAAAGGTGGAGTCATGATGGCGTCTGTGAAAGATTCTGCGCTGGCGTAGGTGCTGGCGGTGTTGAGTGCGGGCTCGTTAGCCGTATTGCTTATGCGGCTTCTTTATACAGCGGTGGAGATCCCGGTGGCGGCGGCACCGTCGACAGGCATTTCTTTAGGTTTTGGTGTGCTGTTTCTCTGCGTGATTGTGGCGTTGGATCATACGAAGCTGCACAGGTCGGTGGCACTAAGACTATGTGGGCTTCGGCGTTTGTTGCCGGCGGATTCATTGGGTCGTTGGTTGCGATTTATTCCAACGACAAGTTCGATTTTGAGGTAATCCGCGTCAGCGACCCCGAAACGTATCGCGCTTGGGGTGATGCAATCTATGGTCCACTGGTCGAGGAGTGGGTCAAGGATGTTCTCGCTTTGGCTGTGATCTTGTTGTTCCGCCAGCGGATCACTCGCCCAACGCAGGCGTTTTCATTGGTGCGTTTACCGGACTGGGTTTCTAGGTGACGGAGGATATTTGGTACGCGATTAACTCCGCCTATGTAGACATTAATAGTGATCTTTCCGGTGGCGTGATGTTGCCGCTGGTGCGTGGTCTGTTTGGTCTTTCGGCGGTGGCGGCTTCTGGTGCCAAGTTGCCGATGTCGCTTTCTACTTTCGTTGTTTTCTATGTGTGGTTGATACGTAATGAGAAGCGCGCGTTCGCTCGTATGCAGCCGCCGTCAGTGACCGAAGCCTAGGCCGGAACCCTAATTTTATTCACATTTAATCGCATCTTTTTTCATTACTGCCCGAGTACAGCAAAAGCTCTGCTCGGGCAGTATTTTCATTAAGGTGCCCTCCTTATTGAAACCCACACACCCCAGCATTCCACGATTGACATACCGAGCTGCCTAGTGTTGATTTGTGGCCAAGGCACACCCCTCCTGGAGCCCTAGATGAGGCGATGTATCCGCAAAACACGCAGCAATGCACTGTTTTATGCGCGCTTACAACCCCCTATCCCCGGCGCACATTCGAAGCACGAAAGGCTCCATACTATGACGAATCCACCACTGTTTCATTCCACTGTGACTGGCGTTCCACGCATTGGACCGAACCGCGAATTGAAAAAAAGGCCCTTGAGTCTTATTGGAAAACGGTCCACGCGAATGATGCGCAAAAATTATCCGATACCGCCTACGCGCTCAACGCAGACATCACCCAGCGGATTCTGGGCGAAGGCCTCGATCAAGCGCCCACGGTAGGCCGTAGTTTTTATGATGCGGTGCTCGATACCTCCGCGCTACTAGGGTGTTGCCCGAGCGTTTTAGCGATATCCCCGACCACGACGGCCCCTTGCCGTGCCATAGCGATGTGGCTTTTGCTACCGCCCGCGGTACGGCTTCGCAGCCGGCATCGGCAATGACTAGTGGTTTGATACCAACTACCACTACATTGTTCCGGAACTTTCCGCGACCACCACGTTTACGCTTAACGCCACCGATCTTATTAACGACCTCGCCGCTACTCCCGAAAACCGGCCGGTGTTCGTGGGCCCGTTGACCTACCTGTCATGGTCACGGACTTCCGACGGCTCCAACGCCCTCGATCATTTAGAAGCAGTAGCGCAGCAGTACGCAGAACTTATCGGCGTCCTCAAGCAGCGCGGTACCACCTGCGTGCAGTTCGATGAACCGGCGCTTGTCACCGATGTCGACCCCGACCTACTGCCCCGAGTACGCGCGGTGTACCAAGAGCTGGTCAGCCACGGCGTTCCGCTGATCGTGACCACGTACTTTGGGGACGCTACTGTGTGCGTCGAAACGCTCAGTGGCATTGGGCTCGCCGGATTCGGCGTTGATCTCGTCACTGCCCCTGGGGCGCTACCGGCATGGACCGGTGAGGAAACTCTCATCGCAGGCATTGTCGACGGCCGCAACGTGTGGCGCACCAACCTCGACCAGGCACTAAGCACCCTCCAAGAGCTGAGGACGCGCGGAGCCGTAGCCGTGAGCACCAGTTGCTCCCTGCTGCATGTTCCCTACACCATCGCCGGTGAAGACTTCGACCTCGCCGACTTCGCTGCCTCCCGCGCCGCAGCCGCACTGCGTAAGAAGGTACAGGCCACGGCTCTGAATCTGCCGCCGCTTCCCACCACAACCATCGGCTCGTTCCCACAAACCCCGCAGATTCGCCAAGCGCGTCCAACTACGCAGCAGTGATATTTTCGCCCAGTAGTACCACGACGCCATGGTCGATGAGGTCAAGCTGGTGATTACCAAGTAAGAAGAGCTGGGCCTCGACGTCCTCGTCCACAGTGAACCAGAGCGTAACGACATGGTGCAGTACTTCTCCGAACAGCTCGCAGGCTACGCTTCCACCCACGATGGTTGGGTGCAATCCTATGGTTCTCTCGTTGCGTCCGCCCACCGATCGTCTTCGGTGACGTGTGGCGACCAACCCCTAGGTACCACCGCCGAGCAACAACCGGCCTACTTGCAGTGGGCAGTCGGGGCGTTTCGTCTGGCCACCTCTGGGGTTGCGCCCGAGGTACAGATCCACACCCACATGTGCTACTCGGAGTTCAACGAGCTCATCGACACGGTTGCAGCCCTCGACGCAGATGTCACCTCCATCAAGGCTGCCCGCAATGGAATGCAGGTGCTCGCAGCTTTGAAGGAGGAAGGCTACGAGTTGGGTGTCGGCCCTGGTGTGTGGGACATTCACTCCCCGCGCGTGCCCGCCCAGCAGGAGATCGACGAGTTTCTCGCCAGCGCGCTGACCTCCGTCGACCCTCACCTGTTATGGGTCAACCCCGACTGCGGTTTGAAAACTCGCGGGTGGCCGGAAAACCTCGCCAGCCTGCAGGTATTGGTTGCCGCTGCCATTAAGGCCCGCACCCAACTGGTCTAGTTGATAATAGTTGAGTACGTTCACTGACATGTCCCCAAGTCCTGCTTCTCAGACACGTCAGCTCATACCACCAGCGTTGCTGGGCACGTTAGCGCTGATCAACGCCACTGAACCGCTCAGCATCAACATGTACCTATCGGGGTTGCCCGCGTTACGCCACGAGTTCGTAATCAGCCAATTCGACGCACAGCTGACCATCACGTTCTTCCTCATCGGAATGACCGTGGGTCAACTGTTCAGCGGGCCGATTACTGACGTCCGTGGCCGGCGCGGGCTATTTTTCATCGGCACGATCGTGCTTGCGATAGCAACCTTGTTAAGCGCCCTCGCACCCCACGTATGGGTGCTCTACCTCTCCCGCACAGCCATGGGCTGGGCCGCCGGCACCGCAGTTGTTTCTGCACGTGCGATTGCCGCCGATAAGGCTTCTGGCCCAGAACTAGCCAAGGTGTTCTCCATCCTCATGGTCTTGGGCAGCATCGCCCCCGTGGTAGGACCCATCCTCGGCGGCCTGATCGTCCACTCCGCAGGGTGGCGTGCTGTTTTCTGGTTCCTCACTGTAGTCTATGCGCTTACAGCTGTTATTGCAGCACGCACTATCCCAGAAACTCTACCTGTGGAACGTCGCACCCACGGTGGTATCCGCACCATGTTTGCCGCGATCCGCACCTTGTTAAGCGATGGCGTCTACATAGGCTCCACAGTGGCATTCGTTTTTGCCTTTGCCACCATGTTCACCTTCGTGTCCGCCTCACCCTTTATCCTGCAGGAACACTTCGGATTCTCGCCGCTGCACTACGCACTCATCTTTGCCATGAACACCTCGGGTCTAGCCACCATGGCAATCATCAACGCCCGAATGGTTCATCACTTTGGGGCTCCTCGTCTTGCAGCAATAGGAGTGACCATCATGGCTTTGGCAGTTGCTTGGCTGGCGATCGCCGCAACATTCAACCTCGGCACCGTGGCATTCTTGGCTGGAATTTTCACCATGACTGCTTCCATGGGCATGATCTTTGCCAACACCTCAGCACTGGCAATGTCCCACGCCGGCCCCGTGGGTGGCGCTGCCTCCGCATTCTTGGGCTCCGGCCAGTTCTTCATCGCAGGGTTGTACGCCCCCATGTTCGGCGTGATCCAATCATGGGGGATCGCACCCCCGCTCGCAGCCGCCACCATGATGTCGGTCACCGCGGTGATCACCGTCGTGGGCTTAGCACAAGCCCTGCGCTCTTCCTAGAAGCTCGACGAACCGCCTGCACCGCTAAACCCAGAACTAAACGAGGTGTTAGCGCTCGACGAGCTCGCACTGGCAGCCTCTTGGGCTGCAATGTTGTCGGTGTGCCAAGTAGACATGATCCAGAATGGCACAAAGTTGTTCAGGCCATAGCCTGGGCGGTAACCGGACTCGTAGATAGCCGGTGCCGCCAACGTGGTAGCCGTGGACTCCTTCACATCGGAGAACTGCTGCTTGCGCACCTGCTCCAATACCGCCTGGTAGGAAGTCAGGATTGTAGCGTAGCGGTCAAGGAACTGCGGGGACTCCGGTGTTGCTTTCAACGCAAGCAGTTCGTCTTTCAGGCGTTCTACCTCGCGGCTTAACGCCGAGATCTCAATCTCCCCAAGGGCTTCCAGCATGTCCTTATACAGCGCATCGGCTTCACGGACTCGGATCACCGCATCCCCATTTTCAAGACGGAAAAGGGTATCGATGTTGCTCTCGGCATAGCTGATCTGCTCGGCGGTTTCCCGTGCCGTCGAGATCTCATGCGACTTAGAGTAATAGTCCGAATCGGTCGCCAAGTTGCCCAAGGTATCCACGCTGTCGTGAATACGCAGGAAACGATCACGCACATCAGCCCACTGGTTGCGCAGGGTGGCGTCGACAAGCGGGGAGCTCAGCGAATGCGCACGGATGTCGATGGCGTCGAGACGCTGCGCCAGCTCGCCGTACTCCCGCGACACCACATTCATGTTGTCACGAGCCTGTGCCACAATCCGCGACTTTCGCCGGCGCGTAATACCTACAATGCCCGCGATACCAAACCCGCCGCTGGCAGCCCCAAGACCACCGCCTACCAGCGCCGCCATCCGCTCATCGACGGCAGAATTGTACTGTTGCTCTTCGATCGCACGAACATCAACCGCAGTGCGCAGACCATTGCTCAAGCCCGCAGGAATGTTGCCGTCTTTTACACCCGGTTTGATCGCATCCAAAGAGTGCTCAAGATGAGCGCTTTCACGCAGATCAAAAGCGTCCGCAACATCATTACCAGCAAAAATAAACGCCTGGCGCGGATCAAGCCCCACGCCAATAATGAGCACCCCGTCAGTAAAGTACTCCTTGCCGATCAAATCCGGACGCTGATCGCGCAGGTAATTTTCCACCGTGTCGTTCACGTTCTCATCATTGGTGCGAAACACAATGTAGTGCACCTGCTTGACTACTTGAGCAACCTCAATGTTGTCGGTATTGCTCAGCAGCCGCCGCTGGTCCTCGGCGTTGAGCACACCATCGCGATCATGGATCTCCACAGCAACACTGTGCGAGGGGCGATACTGATCTTGATTGCTCACAACATAATTCTCACGCTGTGGGTTGGGAATCGTCATAGCCACAGCACCTGCCGCCGCACCGCCAGCGAGCAACGTCGCTAGCGCAGTAGAGGCCACTATGGTGCCAACACTCGGCTTAATCGCGGATTCCTGACTTGGCTCAATTTAGTCAGACGGTTGGGGCAGCTTTTCGGTGAGTTCGCGGATGTCAGCGGGCAGGTCGGTTTGTGCATGGAGGGTCTGGCCTGCGATTTCGACGGTAAACGTCCGGTATTTCTTCAGGGTTCGCACTAATCGCTTCAACGACAGGCCCGTGGCTTGTTCCAACACGTGGCCTGTGGCCATCGCGGCCATCACAATGGTTAGGTGTGCGTGGATGGAGTCTTCTTTACGGTGATAAATCGGTCGGCTTTCAGGTCTGATTTCGCCATTCGGAACGATTTCTCGATCGTGAACAGGCGCCGGTAGGCACCGATGACTTCCTGGGGTTTTAAGTCTGTGCGTGAGGTCTCGTATCCTTTAATCCCGGCCAGGGTTAGGTGCTTGTTGGCTAGGGTGTGGTTGACCTGCTTATTCGGGGCCTTGAGGTTGACGTATCGATTCCGCTTGACGGGTATCTTTCCGTCAACAGCACGCTGGGCTTTATCTAGTTGTTCGCCGATGCCGCGCCTTGTGCGCCGAGCCCTATCGTAGGAATACTGGTAATAGGTCACTGCCTGCGGTTTGCCGCTGGTGCGGCGTTTGTCGCTGTGGTGACGGTGGGTCCAGATGTGTCCGTCGTCGTAGTCGGTGTAGCTGCGCCCTTCCGCTGCATCTAGCCAGGCTTTAATTGGTTCTGGGATTTCGCGTTCTTTCGTGCCCAGAATGTAGTCCAACCCGGCATCGATAATCGCGGTCTTGTTGGCGGCTGAAAACATGCCAGCATCAGCAACAATCGTGATGTCGTCAAGGTGGTAGGCGTCTTTAAGACGCAGGATCATTGGCAACATGGTGTGCGTTTCCGCACGATTGCCTTCAAACGCGCCGATCGCCAAGGGCAAGCCGGTGGAGTCGGTGAGCATCCCGACAGTGATCTGGGGTTCGAGTCGGCGTTCTTTACTAAACCCGGGTTTGCGTAGCTCGTCGGGCACGTCAGTTTCAAAATACAAGGTTGTCACATCGTAGAGAACCATCACACCAGGACCAATGGCCGCGTGTGTGGCTAGCGCGTGGGTTATCTGGTCGCGGAAGTCTTTGTCGGCATACCGCGGAAGGTAGCGCTTTATAGTCGCGTATGAAGCCGAGGCCACGCCGACTTCTGCCAGAGTTTCAATGGAATCAAACTTGGAACCCGGCGAGATAATACGGGCTTGGACCAGGTTGAAAAACACCTCGTCCTTGCCGCTTGCCGTATCCAGGCCAAGGAGTTGGAAGGCCCCGCGAATCGCGTCTAGGAGAAGACCTGCGCGTTCACCGGATACCGTGACGGGATTATCAACCGTGCCTGTTCCAGACACAGCAACCGCAGAAGGCAACACTTTGAGGTCAAGTGAAATTTGCTCGCCATCGACAAGCCGCTGAGCCTTGACCATCAGCGCTGCGAGATCGTGGTCGGTATGGGCGGAGCCGACGTGTTCGATTTCAGGTTTGCGGTTGCGGTACCGCCAGATGATTTGAACAGCGGTCGCACCCGACGCCGTCGGGACCCGGCGGATACTCGGTGACATATTCAACAGCCTACCGGCACCCCACCGCTACCCGCTTAGTCAGACAAAACCCGCACTCTGATACCCAACCCCACAGGCAGAAACGTCAATATGAACTACAACACACCAAAATGAGCCAAGTCAGGTCATAGCCACAGCACCTGCCGCCGCACCGCCAGCGAGCAACGTCGCTAGCGCAGTAGAGGCCACTATGGTGCCAACACTCGGCTTAATCGCGGATTGATCGGTCATGCTAGACAAGGATAGCTGCGCAGGCGAGCACAAGCACCATCATTTCCAGCACACCAATATCTTTTGCCTTCCACACTCGCAGCCCACGACGCTGTACAAAGGGCAACGCCCACGCGCGTACCAGCGCAACCAGCAAAGTCAGAAGCGATAGCCAGATAAAACCGCTGCCAAGGCTCTCACTGCCTAGGTGTCCTGCCTCATGGGCATAGATCACTGCCACCATAATCGCGATAGCGAGAACGTGGTAGGCCAAGGAGGCATACCAAAACTTTGTGTTGGAGCGTTCCCGAATCAATGATTTAACCACCATGATGGTGCTGGTGAAGTACAGCACCAAAAACGCAGTGGCGATGTTGACCCCACCGGTCAGCACCGCATAGAGCAGTGCCGACGCCACCGTGGTGGCCGCCCCTGATAGCACCGAACGCGGGCGCTTATTATACGTCTCGTACACAGCAATGCCGACCAATGGTGCGAAGTAGAACGCCCACCGGATCAGCGACGGGTCGGCACTTAAGGCTACCGCGCACATGGCCGCAGAAATCCCGCCGTAGACCAGCAAGGAACGGGTGTAATAGGCGCGTCGACGTGCGTTTCGACGCGCCTTCACCCACATGCCGAACGCAAAGAACGCGCAGTAACCGCTCAACCACGCAACCGCCACCGATGCCAACACAGCAGCCGGTGTATGCCCCCACGCTTTAATGCAACCAAGAACTGCTGGGGTAATAAGCATGGCCCAAGCGCCATGTTGGTTAGGGATGACCAAGTGTGTCGACGTCGAATGTGGCATGACCCCTAACTCTACGCCCTCATTAGGAGCAGGTCACGATAGGCGAAGGATCATACACCGTGGTTTTTGTCTCACGAGAGATCTCGGAGCCAGAAAGCGAACGGATAATACGAGTATCGCTGGTGGTGAAGCCCTGTGCACCGGAAGAAGCGACACAATCCGAACCAGATAGTGTGATCGGACGCGGTGGTGTGTAGTTCCAGCGACCACCATTGATCGATTCCACGTTCACCGTTTTCACACCCGTGAGCTGTACCGTTACCGAACCGCCACCCGTGGAGGTGACAATGCGAACAGGATACGGAGAGGTATTTTTAAACTTTAGGTCAATAGCGCCCTCGAACACGGTTGCCTCACGTCCCGCGGGGTAGCGAGAGATGTAGTAGCTGTGTGCGGTATGGGCAACATCCTCCATACCAGCGAAGTAGGCGGCATTGTACAAAGTGGTTGCGAACTGGCTGATGCCACCGCCAACAGCCTTATCCGCGTGGCCGTTGAGGATAATGCCGGATTCCACAAATCCTTGGGCGGTTCCACGAGGTCCGGTGTAGCCGTTCAGAGAGAATGTATCGCCTGGGGCCACGATGGCACCGTTGACCATTTGTGTAACGCGTGCGATGTTGATGCCCGAGGCATGCGAGTAGCCACCAGTAGTAAATTCACCGACAACTTGATCGAAGGTCGCAGCCTCTGCCTGCTCGGTGGTGAAGGTGGCTGGCTCATCAGTGTAGGTGACGTCGAAGGTGCGACTATCTTTACCGGTCACACGCTTATCAAAGTGCTCCAGTGTCTTGTCCCATTCGATTCGCACGCCATCCATGTGCGGGATCACGGTCTTTGCTGAACCAGAGAATTGAATGTCAGCGTTTTTCCGCTGCACCTCAGTCACATTGAGTGTCTCGTTCAAAATTGCGCGTGCGGCATCGGTGTTCACGGCCACGCGGAATTTCTTGCCATCAGGTTCGAAGGTTACTACCTCGCCCATGCGGGTTGGTTCAATAACACCGTCGATTTTGTCGCGACCATGTGCCACGATGGGGCTGCTAACGGCGGCTTCGGCAGCAGGGCGTGCCTCTTCCACAGCGGATTCACCGATGCGTGGCTTAGTCACCTTCGGGTCAACACTTACTCCCTCAGGGTGTAGCCACGAGGAGACAACAGCCTCATCTAGTTCTTTTTTATCCAGCTCTTGGCCGTTAACAGCTGGGATGACTTCCACTTTTCCGTCGGTAAGACGAATAGCGGCATCGGCAGGTGCTGGGCTGAGCTCTTTTTGTACACGCTCTAGCTCAGGGATGAGCTTAGAATCATCGCGCTCGGAGACAATCTCTACCTCGTGGGTGGTAAAGAAGCTGCTCAGGCGTGTAATGGGGTTGGCGGATTGCTTACCGGCGGCGCGGATTGTCTCGTTCCAATCCACGCTCAGTCCTGCAACCTCTGGGGAGAAAGTAGCTGTGCGCTCGCCAGCGGTGACGGTGACCTGGTCGGTCAATTTCAGTTGCTTCTGCAGGGTAGAAATGGCGTCTTCTTTAGCCATTCCACCGATTGCGATGCCACCCACAGTTGCGCCACGAGGCACTTCGCCTTGCGACGTCACGTAGTCAGCGCCGTATGCGATACCGCCGAGAACTCCCAGCCCCAGGATCACACCCGCACTAAACTTGGCTACTTTCTTAGAACTCACCTGACCCAATTTAGTGCACACACGCCTTAGCCTGCGACTCGCGCAACTGAAGCCTTGAACTGTTCGACGGGATAACGCCCCTCCGAGACTGCAGCCACAGTGGCATCAATGGCTTCGACCAAGCCTGCAGTACTTACCCACAGTGCCTGATCAGCACCCGCTGCTAGAGCTGTTGGTACCGCCTGCACAGTGGGCATTAATGATGTAACCGCGGCCATGGTCAAATCATCGGTGTAAATCACGCCACTAAAAGGTTGACCACCAGGATACGAGCCGGAACGCAGCAACTGGTACGCAGCTGGATTGATCGTCGACGGAGTTTCTGGAGCACCCAACCCCAGCACAATCATGTGTCCTACCATCACGCCTGCACCAGCGACTAGCACCTTGCCATATGGGATCAGATCGAGCTTTTCTAGCTCAGCCAATGGCGGGGTGTGTACCTGTGCGGTGTGCGAGTCGCCGCTAGCACGCCCATGCCCTGGGAAGTGCTTGAGTACGGGACGCACCCCAGCATCAGACATTCCTTGGGCGAATGCGGTGGCGTAGGTGGCGTCGATAAACGGATCGGGGCTAAATGCGCGATCCCCAACCACTTCAAGGCCGGCCTCAATATCAACAACCGGCGCAAAGTTCACGTTAATGCCATGCGCAAAAAGCGAACGTCCCATGTCATAGGCCATTCCGCGCACCTGCTCTGGGGTCATGGTTTGTGCCATTACCTGTGGGGATGGGAAATCGCCGAGGATCCCGCGGTGGCGCAACACGCGACCACCCTCAAAGTCGATGGCTACGGATAACGGTCGGCCCGCTATCCGACGCAGCTCTGCGATGTCGCGGCCAGGGGTGGTCAAGATCTGGGGGTCCGTTCCCGAGCCGATAAAAATTCCGCCGGCACCTTGTTGGATAGCAAAGAGGGCATCGTCGAAATTGCCCACGCCCACCATCATCAAACTGGCGGCATCCTTGCGCAGTTGCACTGGATCTACGGCGACAGCCTGCGGCGTTGACGACGCCGAGGAGGTCTGAGACGACTGCGACGCAGCAGCAGTAGATGCTGAAGGAGAGCTCGGCGCAGCCTGTTGCGAGGAGTCCTGCGAACAGGCGCTAAGCATGCTGGTGGCAACAACGGTGCCAAGAATCAGCGAGGCGGGTGTGAAAACGCGGCGTAGGTTATCCATTACCTATCTAGTAAACCACGCTAGAGTAGTGCACATGGCCTTTGATTCCGATTCCTTGAACCGACGTGCCCTCGGTCCGGCAATTGCCAGCGCTGTTTTAGGGATCGCGCTCGGAGTTGTTGCCGTAATCGGCGCGTCCATGGTGGACTCCTCACCACAAGGAACACATGTCAGCTCTGACGATGCCCTTCTAGGCGACCCAGAATACGGGTCCCGCAACTAAATGCCACACCTCCTAGGCTGGATGCTGGCCGCCCTCTTCAGCTTCCTACAACCGTGGGGACTTATCGCAGCCGACACCAAACACGATCTTGTGGCTAATCCCCGCCAGTTTCTTGGCGGCGCACTCCACGCTTGGAGCGACACATTCCCCCTAGGCCAAGTACAAAACCAAGCCTACGGGTATTTATTTCCCCACGGGCTTTTCTTCCTCATCACGGATCCGCTACCGGATTGGGTAGCGCAGCGCCTGTGGTGGACCATCGTGCTTGGGGTGGGATATTCCGGCACCCTGATACTGTTACGCCGTCTCCTCCCCCAGGCCCCCGCCACAGTCATAATGATCGCCGCGGGCGCCTACGCACTGTCGCCTCGTATCCTCACCACGCTTACAGCGATTTCCTCGGAAGCCTGGGTGGTAGCCCTCGTCCCGTGGATAATCTGGCCGCTTATGCGTCAGAACTTAAAGCGCTGCCACGTGGCGGCGTCGATAAGCGCCGTAGCGTTTTTAGGGGCCGTGAATGCCACCGCCACCCTAGCTGCCTGCGTACCCGCTGGCCTCTACCTTCTTTGCCACCGACGCTGGCGACACCTGCTGCTATGGCTTGGCGGGGCGATAGCAGTAAGCCTGTGGTGGATCATCCCGCTGCTGGTGCTGGGACGCTATGCGCCGCCGTTTACCGACTACATCGAAAGCGCGGCGGTCACCACACATTGGCTGAGCCTGCCTGAAATCCTGCGTGGTACAACCAGCTGGACTCCCTTCGTAGATGTAGAACGCGCCGCCGGCCACGAGCTTGTGGCCAATCCGATCCTCATCGTGTGCACGCTGGCGGTCGCCGGCCTCGGCATGATCGGGCTACTTCGCGCGCCACGATGGTGGACGCTCCTGCTTTTCACCGGCGTGCTCATCATGGGCGGCGCGCACCTTTGCACAGGGCTTCTCGACGGCCCCGGCGCGGCCCTGCGCAACATCCACAAGTTCGACCCCCTCGTGCGTTTACCACTGGTTATTGGCTTGGCCTACGCGCTTCATTCCCTACAGCTCAAACGTCTTCCGGCTGCAGTTCTTGCTGGGTTGGTAGTACTTGGTTCAGTGGCTCCTGCATGGTCGGGACAGTTGCTCCCCCAGGGGGCCTACCGTGAGGTGCCACAGTATTGGAAGCAAGCAGCTGAGCTCATTAATCGCGAGGGTGCTCACACCCGCACGCTGGTGCTGCCTGCGGCAAACTTTGCGCGCCAAACCTGGGGATGGACGCGCGATGAGCCACTGCAACCATTGTTGCAGGTGCCGTGGGTGGCACGCGACGCAGTGCCACTGGTACCACCGGAGGCGATTCGCGGGCTCGATGGTGTGTTGAGTGCTGTAGACAAAGGTGCCGTGGATCATCTTGGCGATCAGTTACGAAGAATCGGCGTAGGCATTGTGGTCATCCGTCACGATCTCGTGGCACCACACAGTGGGGACGCAACCTTAACCATGATGCGCTCAGAGTTTCCCAACCTAGAGGTGCACACGTTTGGTTCCGGGAAAGAGCGTGTCGACGTAGCCATTCTTGACCGTCAAGCCCACGGGTATCTCACCGACAAACTCACTCGCGTTGCCGGCGGTGGTGAAGCATTAAGCCTGCTCGGCCCCGGTGATTTTATCCTCAGCGACTCCGACGCAGAGATCGTCACCGACACCCCGATGTTGGCCGCCCGCAACTACGGTGCCGCCCGCCGAGCGATCTCGGCGCCGCTCGCTACCGAAGCAGAGGGTAAGGACGTAGCCAACCCCGTGCGTGATTACCCATCAGTTGCTCGCGCCACACGTGTGGTGGAACACGGTGGGCACGTAGTGGCCTCGTCATCGGCCGCAGACGCTACCGCTTTTGGTGGTGCAGACCCCACAAGATCTATCACCGCAGCAGTGGACAACGACCCTAACACCGCATGGTTCGCGGCCCCAGGAGATCGCCACCCGTGGCTTGAACTACAGACCGAGAGCACTGACCCCCATCTTGAACTGCGCACCACCGGCAAGGCCGGAAAAGTGACCATACGCAGCAACAATGCTCATGTCACCGCCGATATGCGTCCAGGTGTTCCCACCACCATCCGTGTACCAGGCGGGGCCACTGACCGCGTGCGCGTCGAAGTCGCCCCAGGCATGGGTATCGCCTCCGCGCAGCTTAGCCACTCCCACATCACGCGAATCCCCACCCTGCTGCCGGCAGGGCCCAGTGCGCACACCTTCTTATTCCAGAAAGTGATGGTAGATACCGGCCTGCTCAACCGCGACTTTGAAACCACACGCCCCGTCGAAGTCACTCTTTCTGCATCCCACTGCGATCGCGCCATCACCCTCGACCAGGCCACCTACACCTGCGGTGAACGCTTCCTCCTGCCCGCCGGCTACCACGAACTATCTACCAGATCAGATTGGGTGCGCCTTTCTGGGGATGGTAAGGCTGGTTTTGTTGACCTCAACGGTGACTCTGTTTTTGTGACCACCCAAACTGCCAATAGTGGCATGCGCGCATTCATCGGCGATCATGACCTCTCCCCTATCACCATCAACGCAGGTGGCCAAGGGTTTATCGTTCCTAAGGCATTAGCCACCGACGATGTGCTTGATGTGATTCGCTTCGAGTTCGCCGGTGAACACACCTACCGTCGCGGCCTTGCCGGCGGGCTTCTTCTGGCACTAGCAGTACTCAGTGCCTGCGCAGTATCCCTCTGGCGTGCTCGTAAGTATGCTTTGGCTGATACTTATGTAGCTGCGGCTTTCACCCCTGATGTACCCGCGTGGATCATGCTGACAATCGGATTAGGTGCAATAACAGCCGCAAGCGGTTGGCTAGGGCTGCTAGCCGTAGGAATAGCTACTGGTATCACCGCCACCCGTTTTGTTCAACGATCCTTCGTTATCGCAGCATGTTGTGTTGTTGCTGCCATGTGGATGGCAAGAGCCCCGTGGCCTGATTCCCATTACTTTGATGTAAGCACCTGGGCTTCGCTTGTGTTTGCGTTGGGGATGGGTGCGTTGTTGCCTCGGTGGCGAAGCGAAAAACGCCCCACTGATTCCATGAGCTCGTAGCTGATCCATGCCACCACGATGCTGATTGTGGCACACAGGAGGAAAACGAGGGCGGTGTTGCTGGAAAACACCTGCAATGTGGTGACCTCGAAAAGCACGGTCAGCACTGGCAAGTGCCAAAGAAACAGGGAATAGCTCCAGCGGCCGAGGCTCAACATGGGCTGCGTGGTGAGTATCCGATTAGGCAGCGATTGGGGCGCGCCCCAGATGCAAGGGACGATGATCAGTGCTGCAAACACAGCGCCAGCTACGATCTTTCTGATAAATTCCGCCGGCGTGGGATGAACCAATCCGATGGGGCCGTACCATTGTTGCCCTGCTAGCCACGCTACTGCTAGCCCAACAAGCCACCAGAGCCAGCCGTGGCGGATAACCCATCTGCGTTGTTCCAGCTCCGCAGCGCACAGACCCACAACAAACCACGGCAGGTAGGACATGGGCCAAAGTTGGAAGTTGACCCCTCCCCACACGTCGGTGGGCCAGGGGATGGCAGCCCACCCAAAACCTGCTAGCGCAAGACCAAGGTAGCTGGCGATTTTGTAGCGTTGCGGTATACGGATGAGCAGGGGTAAGAGAAGGTAGAAGGCTACTTCGACGCTCAGCGACCATAGGTGGGTCAGCCCGCCGGCAAGGGCGTGGGGCAGGTAGATCTGGGTAAGAGTAAAGGTGGCCAGAATGGTGTACCAAGAAGTGCCGAATGCGTTGGGCAGTAGGGCAAAGACGATGGCACAGCATGCCCAGTAGGCGGGCAGGATGCGTTGGGCGCGGCGTCGATAGTAGTGCTTGTGGTTGCCGCGGGCGAGGAGGAATGCGGATAGGGCGAAGAAAACCGCGACGAAGAAGTCGAATCGGGCCAGTATTGCGCCGGCGGGTGTGCGTTGGTCGATACCTGATTGGAATGCCGCGTGGGTAGCTAACACGCCGAGTGCCGCCACGGCGCGTAGGCCCTCTAGCTGGGGCAAGAACCGTGGTGGTTGCGAGGTTAGGTACGATTGAGACACTCCCACGGATCCTAGTCGAAAGTTGAGCACACAAGGGTGAAGATGAAACCTCGCCTCAGCCCCTCTGGCATTGCGTTTGTTACTGCTGCCGTGTTGTTTATTATGGCGGCCGTCGTTCCGGCGTTGGTGACGGCGCTGCTCAAGCCGATTCCTGTGGGTATTGCGCGTTCTATTACTACCCAGCCGGCGGCGACAGTGCTGGCGGATCCTGCGTGTGCGGGGGTGTCGCCGCTGTCTTGCCCGCATGTGGAAACGACCACCCAGCTGCGTCGTGAGGTGACAACGAATAAGACGGAGGTGCGCGATGAGGTGGATTTGCGTGTCGACGAATCCTTGCGGCGCACAGACACCAACGACGCCATCATTACTATCGATGATTCCCTGCGTCTGATCAGGCACTCCACCTACCCTGTGTTCGATTCCACAAGCCACATGAAGGTGAAGTCTAAGGCTTTAAACCTGAACTTTGATACCGGTGATTTTGCCCGCGATGGTTTGCAGTATTTCTTCCCCTTCCACACGGAGCGCCGTTCGTATCAGTTCTTTGATCCGATTGCACAAACGGCTTGGCCATTGGATTATGTACAGCAAGATAATGGCGAGTATGTGTTCACTCAGACTGTTCCTGCGACCAACTTGGTCAAGGCTGCCACGCGTTCTTATACACAGCCTGATGATATTTCTGATGAGCATTCCACTCAGGCTCAGGCCTCGGATCTAAGCCCTGAGCAGCAAAAACAATTGGCTTCTATGCAGGTGCCGGATCCGCAGGGTTCGGCGCTGCTCACACCGTATTACACCACGACGCGCACGCTGTGGGTGGAGCCAAAAAGTGGTGTGGTGGTCAACCAAGAAGAAGATGTTTTTATGTTCTATGCGGGTTCGCAACGCGAAGCGGCCCGCATTGCCGCCTCCGGCCGCAATGAAGAGCTAGGTAAAGAACGCACGATTTTACACACTTCTTTGAAGTGGGATGCGGATACTCAGGCGAATGCCCGCGCGGAAGCACGCCCGACGGTAGTAGCGTTGAAAGCTGCCCGCGTGAGCGATTTCTTGGGCAAGATGGCTGGCGTGGCAGCGCTGATCATCGGTGTGGTTTTGGCTTCTCGACGCCGCCGCGAATCCCCATGCCGCTAGTCATCGGTTGGGCTGCGGCGCTTATTACGGCGCTTTTATGGCCGTTTCTGCTGCCCCACGATGGTATGTTGGCGCTGCGGGACATGGTGGTCATCGACCACCCAGCTTTAAGCGAAAACGCCTTGGGCTGGGGAAATCTCCCCGCACGTAATGCTCCCCAAGATGGTTTGTTGGCGGTTATCGGCCAGGTTATTCCGGCAACGTGGGTTGTGCGGGCGGCACTGCTTGCCGCTGCTATTGGCGGTGCGGTAGGCGCTGCACGCTTGGGTCGATCGCAGTGGCAGCGTATTGCTGCAATAACCGTGACCTTATGGAATCCCTTCGCGGTGGAGCGTCTTTTACAGGGCCACTGGTCGTTGGTGATCGCCGCGTGGCTGGTACCACTGTTGCTTGGTCAGGGGCGTTTGGTGGCGTTGTGGGTGGCGTCGATAACGCCCACAGGTGCTGTTTTGGGCGCGGTGATTGCGGCGGTGTCTGCCCCAACTCGAAGGCTACGCTTAGTGGTTATGGCGATGAGCGCGGTGTTGTTTCTGCCGTGGCTGTTGCCTAGTATCACCGCTCCTCCTGCGGGCGTGACGGATGTATTCTTTCCCCGTGCTGAAGGCTATGTGGGCCGGCTGGGCGCGTTTGTGGGGCTCGGCGGCATATGGAATGCGGAGGCTACACCTCCTTCGCGGGAGATGGGCTTTGCCATCGCCGGAATTATATTGTGCGCAATTACGGTGTGGTACGCTCCCCGCCGCTATCAATTCCTCGCCCTTGTAGGGGTGGTGACCATGTATGCGGTTACGCCCTGGACGTTGGCGCACATCCCAGGTGTTGTGCTGTTTCGCGATTCCGCCAAGCTCAGCATGTTGTTGCTACCAGCGATGATCTATGGTGCTGCACGTATCCGCCCCCGCCCACTGGTTACTGCAGCGATCCTTGCAGCGCTTCTTCAAGTTCCCGACGCGCCCCTTGCGGTCCGCCCGCTTGCTCCCGTGGCGCAGCCCGAACTCCCGCGAACCACGGGAAAGCTACTGATCGTCGATTCCCACGGGCTTGTCAGCTATCAGGGCCGCACGATCGTCGATCCCCGCATCAAGGCCAACGCCACAGTGGAATCCGGTGCGCTCAGCGTCGATGGCCAGCTTATCGAAGCCCCCTCCCCCGCTTACTCCCAAGCAACCGCCGCATGGCACCGCGGCGATCATAACTACCTGCGAGAACAAGGAATCACGGCTGTGATCGACCACGGCAAGTTCGCCCCCATCGCCGATTCCACGCCCCAGCGAACCGCTGGTTTTTATCTCGGATTGGGCTGCTTAGTACTGTGGGCTGTGGCCGGAATCTGCGGTTGCGCAATCACACGCAGAAACTCACGACCAGTGTCCTCCCACGAAAACGTTGACGCGAAATCATAGGCTCGTCGCCCCAAGTCATCGCGATAGTGCTGGTCCGCGAGCAACTGGCGGATAGCGCACGTGAGCTGTGTGGGAGTCTCCACTAAGATCCCACCGTCACGCACCGAATCCCTAAGACCACCCGAATGGGCATAACCAACAGTAGGAACCCCGTGCTGACCAGCCTCAATGACTGCAAGACCCCATCCCTCTTTCCGCGAAGGCATCACATGCACCGCAGCCTGAGCCAACAACGCATGCTTATGGTCTTCTGCCACCTGACCATGGAAAATCACACGGTCAGCCACATCACGTGCATATTCTCGTAGCTGCGGCTCCCACCAACCTGAACCAATGATGTCGAGCACCACCCCATCGAGTCCGCGCACCACATCGATGGCATGCTCGATCTGCTTATGGGGCACCAATCGCGACAAGGTGACAAGATGCGGTCGCGTTACCGGCGGTAGCTTCACCGGAACCGGAGGCACATCAATTCCATTGCGCACAATAGTAATGTGATCTGCCGGAACACCCAGGTCAACCAGCTCGTCACGGCTAGGCTCCGACACCGTCACATACTGCACACCCCGATGCACCCACGGGGACACCTTCGACTCAATAAACCAGCCCAAGCGCGCAACAAGCGGACCAGCCACATCCCACTGCCGGCGATGACAATGGTGGGTAAGCAGGATCGTCGGCACGCCCGAAAACACCCACGCAAAAAACGGAATCCCATTCTGGGTATCCACCACCATATCCACTCCACGCAGCCGACCAATCCCCAGCCGCCCCATAAGCTGCGCAACCGCAGCCCGAACATAGACCGAATACTTGCCACCCGCGTACTGATACTCCACCCCGTCGCGCACGGCGCGTCGCGACGCATCCGTATGGCGCGCCGTCCGAAAAATCACCTCATGCCCCGACGCCACCAAATACTTTGCAATGTGCTCCAAGTAGCGCTCACTGCCACCGCCTTGGGGGTGGGTGGTGTCGCGCCAGCAGAGTAACAAAATCCTCATATCAGTCTCCATCGTAGGCGCTCGACCCACAACCAGCCCGTTTTGCTGGGATTGTGCCAAGATAAAGGGCATGCATTTCGCCACTTTGCGACGTTCCCTCCACCTCCTGCGCAGCTTCAAGTACGAACAGTCGGACCCCGACCGTTTCTATTCGTTACTGGCGCAAGACACTCGGGACCTCGTGGATCATGTATGCAACAAGGTGGGGATTCAGTATCAGTCGATTCTCGATGTTGGTGGCGGACCAGGATATTTTGCCGATGCCTTTAGCCCGAAGCGCTATGTGAGCGTGGAGCCCTCGGCAGGCGAGATGGCTGCGGCGGGGATCACGGTGGTGCAGGCGGTTCGCGCGTCGGGGTCAGCGCTGCCGTTTCCGGACTCAACTTTTGATGTGGTGTTGTCCTCCAATGTGGCGGAGCATGTTCCAGACCCGTGGACGATGGGTGAAGAAATGCTCCGCGTTGTACGCCCTGGTGGTGTGGTAATTCTAAGCTATACCGTCTGGTTGGGGCCGTTCGGCGGGCATGAAACCGGCTTATGGCAGCACTATGTTGGTGGTGCGTTTGCCAGAGATCGGTATGCCCGCAAACATGGGCATCTTCCTAAAAACGTATTCGGTTCTTCGTTGTTTGCAGTCAGTTGCACCGAGGGGCTGCGCTGGGGTGTGAGCACTGGCCAGTTGGCGTTGGCGTTTCCGCGTTATCATCCGCGCTGGGCGTGGTGGCTGGTTCGGGTGCCGGTGCTGCGGGAGTTTTTGGTGAGCAACCTAGTGCTGGTGATACAAAAAGGTGGCTCCCTTACATAAGGAATGAACTGCTCCCCATAATCCGGACTGAGAAATCAGAAACCAGATTGTGGGGAGTTTTTCTATGCATCCACGCACTTGGGTTCAGGGGGTCGGTTCCGTTTACATGGCAGACTTTGTCTTGTCTTCGCCTGACCTGATTAGTCATTGGGCATGGGAGGTCAACAAGGATGGTATTGATGCACTACGGCCGAAACCGAAGCGCAGGCCTAACGGCTCAGCTCGGCCTACACCACTGACCGAAGAAGACAAACTGCGACGCGAAAATGAGCTTCTCAAGGCTGAATTAGCATACCTAAAAAAATTACGGGACTTAAGGGATCAACAACGAGGCTAAAAGTCGAAGCCATCATCACCTTCAAGTCTGACCACCGCCTCGATGACTTAATCACCGTATCTGACCTGCCCAGCCCAGCTGAAGGACTCATTGTGCACACCGACCAAGGCTTCCAGTATCAGCACGCCAGCTGGCGTGACTTGATGACAAGCATTGGTGGCGTGCAATCGATGTCACGGAAAGGCAATTGCTATGACAACAAAGTGATGGAGAATTTCTTCGGCCATCTGAAATCTGAAATGTGCCACGGTGTTTCCTTCAGTAGCGTCGAGGAGTTCTGCCACGCTGTTGATGATTACATCCTGTGGTACAACACGACCCGGCTACAGGAACAATTCAAGGGCCTGGCCCCGATGCAATATCGGAACCAGGCCCTTGCAAAGACCCAAACCACTGAGAATTAACCCAGTCCGAAAAACGGGGAGCAGTTCAGAAGCCACCTTGGGGGTAATGCTTTAGGATTCAGCTGCTGCTACGCGAGCTTTGAGTGCCTCGAATTGTTCGAGAACCTCAGCAGGAACCGCGGAGCCCTTAGAGCCTAGGAACGCGAGGTATTCCTCGTTATCGGCAAGGTCGCCCTTCCATTGTGCGGCTGGAGCGGACAGTGCCTCGCGGATGTCCTCGATTGGGGTATCTAGGCCGGTGAGGTCCAAGTCTTCTACTCGGGCGGTGTAGCCGGCGATGGTTTCGTCTGCTTCGACGCGACCTTCGATACGGTCGACAATCCACTTGAGAACGCGGCTGTTGTCGCCGAAGCCTGGCCACAGGAAGCGTCCGTCGTCACCACGGCGGAACCAGTTGACCAAGAAGACCTCAGGCATCTTGTCGCCACCCTTCTTGCCCATGTCGATCCAGTGCTGCAGGTAGTCCGCTGCGTTGTAGCCGATGAATGGCAGCATGGCCATAGGGTCGTGGCGCAGTGCACCGACGGTGCCTTCTGCGGCGGCGGTCTGACCGGAGGACAGCAGGGCACCGATCATGGTGGCGTGATCCCAGTTGTGTGCCTGGGATACCAGCGGGACGGTGTCTGGGCGGCGGCCACCGAACAGGATTGCAGAGATCGGCACACCCTGTGGGTCGTTGTACTCTTCTGCGGCGACTGGGCACTGTGCCAGCGGGACGCAGTAGCGGGAGTTCGGGTGGCTGGATGGCTGGCTGCTTTCTGGAGTCCAGTCGTTGCCCAACCAGTCGGTGAGGTGCTCTGGCATGTTCTCCAGGTCTTCCCACCAGATGTCGCCGTCGTCGGTAAGCGCCACGTTGGTGAACAAGGTGTTGCCTGGTTCCATGGTGCGCATAGCGTTGGGGTTGGAGGAGTAGTTGGTGCCAGGAGCAACACCGAAGAAGCCGTTTTCTGGGTTGATGGCGTGGAGGCGGCCGTCTTCGCCGAAGCACAGCCATGCAATGTCGTCGCCTACGACCTCGGCGGACCAGCCGTCGATAGTGGGCTGGAGCATAGCGAGGTTGGTCTTGCCACATGCCGATGGGAAAGCAGCAGCGATGTAGTAGACCTTCTTCTCAGGGGAGGTGAGCTTCAGAATGAGCATGTGCTCAGCCATCCAGCCCTCTTCCTTAGCCATGACAGAAGCGATACGCAGGGCGTAGCACTTCTTAGCCAAGATGGCGTTTCCGCCATATCCGGAACCGTAGGACCAGATTTCCTTGGTTTCTGGAAAATGGGTGATGTACTTTTCCTCATTGCATGGCCATGCCACATCTTCTTGGCCCGGTTCCAGAGGTGCGCCCACGGAGTGTAAGCATGGAACGAAGGAGCCGGTGTCGCCGATCTTGGCCAGTGCTTCTGCACCCATGCGGGTCATAATGCTCATGGAGAGCACAACATACTCAGAGTCGGTGAGCTGAACCCCTAGCTTGGGGGCTGGGTCGTCGATAGGGCCCATGCAGAAAGGTACGACGTACATGGTGCGGCCCTTCATGGAGCCACGGAAGCGCTCAGTGAGCTCGGCTTTCATCTCCGCCGGGTCAGCCCAGTGGTTGGTAGGACCTGCACCTTCTGGGGTTGGAGTGCAGATGAAGGTACGGGACTCTACTCGGGCAACGTCGGCTGGATTGGAGCGAGCCAAGAAGCTGTTAGGGCGCTTCTCTTCGTTGAGACGGATGAGAGTACCGGACTCTACCAATTGAGTTGTCAGGCGGTCCCATTCCTCTTGGGATCCGTCAGCAAAAACAACTCGATCCGGCTGGAAAAGCTCGACGTTTTCCGCAATCCAATTCAGCAGTACTTCATTTTTGGTGGGTGCTTCACCCTCAAGGCCCTTAATAGACACGGTGGACATCGCTTCTCCTGACATAGTTTCGCGTGTCAATTGACAGTTCTTCCACCTCACACAGTAGCCAGAAGATGAACAGCAAATGACAACACAGCGGGAGACACACGTCACAAAGTAGGCTACTCGCACAGTGCACCCCCAAAAACCACAGGTAAACGATCACGTCCGATGTCTTCGCGTTGAAACAATTTACCCCCTTCAGGGGGTGTTATATTGTGGAAGATCAACACGGCACCCGTCAGACCTCCACAATTTGCGCGCGCTACCACACGGATCATTGCGCACCGCACGCAGGTTAGGTCGCCCTATGTTCAGCTTTCCGAACAACTGGACATATCCGCCCTCAGTGCACTAAATCTGCGAACACCCTACCCCCTCTCATGTCACTATTTTCACACACGTCACATATTTATCACCCGCCCGATATTGAACTAATCACAACCGAGGGGCACAATAGTCGGGATGTCTAATACTGATAATTCTGATAAGAACACCAAGCCCACCGGCTATCGTCCACCGCAAACGGATTTCAACACCGAGTTCGGCAACGACCTCGATTACCCGCGCCTAGGCTCCGTCAGCTTCCGCCGCGGCACCCTCACCGACAACCAAGAAACGCTCTGGGATGCCAACTGGCCCATCCTAGGCAAGGACCTCACCGACGCCGAGGACCAGCGCATCGACGTCGCCGAGTGGTTCGGTCGCAGTGGACACAAGACCATCCTCGAGATCGGTTCCGGAACCGGCACCTCCACAGCAGCCATGGCGCCATTAGAAGCCGACGCCAACATCATCGCCGTCGAGCTGTACAAGCCAGGTCTTGCCAAGCTGCTCGGCGCAGTCGTGCGCGGCGACATCTCCAACGTGCGCATGATCCGCGGCGACGGTGTTGAGGTACTCACCCGCATGTTCCCCGAGGAAAGCCTCGACGGTGTGCGCATCTACTTCCCAGATCCATGGCCTAAAGCCCGTCACCACAAACGCCGCATCATTCAGTCCGGCGTGCTCAACCTGATCGCGTCACGCCTCAAACCAGGTGGCGTTCTGCACGTGGCAACCGACCATGCCGACTACGCCGAGTGGATTACCGAGCTGGTCAACGTAGAGCCACAGCTGGAATTCATGGGTTGGCCATGGGATGAATGCCCACAGCTAACCGATCGCCAAGTGATCACCAAGTTTGAAGGCAAAGGCTTGGATAAAGACCACACCATCACAGAGTTCCTGTGGAGGCGCAAGTGAGCCGGCTGCTACTCGTATGGGATGCCCCCAACCTTGATATGGGTCTAGGGGCGCTGCTCGGCGGTCGCCCCACCACTGCCCATCGCCCGCGTTTCGACGCCGTCGGCCGCTGGCTGCTGGCCAAGGCAGGTGAACTCGCGCATACCACGGGCTCCAAAGTGGAATCAGAAGCCACGGTGTTTGCCAACGTGGTACCAGGATCTGCCGACAGCATTCGTTCGTGGGTCGAGGCCCTGCGCAATGTTGGCTTTGCGGTGTTTGCCAAACCAAAGCTGCGGGAAGACACAGACGTGGATCCCGACATGCTTGCTCACATTCGCAAGCGCTATGAGGAAGGCGGTCTCGCAGGAGTGATCGTCGCCAGTGCTGATGGCCGCAACTTCCAAGAAACGTTGGACGAGCTGGCGTCGGCAGGCATTGCTATCACGGTGATCGGCTTCCATGAGCACGCCACGTGGGCGCTTGCCAACGACTGCATCACCTTCGTCGACTTGGAGGAAATCCCCGGCGTCTTCCGCGAACCACTACCGCGTGTTAGCCTCGACAACCTCCCCGAAGAGGGAGCTTGGCTTAAGCCCATCCGACCGCTCAGCGCTCTACTTTCCAAGAGCAAATAAGAGAGGAAACCCGTATGTTCTCTCGCTGGGGAGACTTTTCATACCGCCACCGCAAGGTCGTACCTATCGTCATTGTGGCGCTGATCCTCGCCGTGTACACGCTCTTCGGCGCACGCTTGGCAGATCGCATGAGCCAAGAAGGCTGGGAAGATCCCGGTTCTTCATCCGCACAAGCTGCCACTATCGAGCGCGATACCTTCGGCCGCGACAACAACGGCGATGTGATTTTGCTCTTCACAGCGAAAGACGGCATCGCACACAGCCCAAGCTTTGACAAGATCAAGAAGTACCTGGACTCCTTGAAAACTGATCACAGCGACCACATTGATGACGTCACCTCCTACTTTGACAAGCGCAACGCGCAACTCATCTCCGAGGACGGCACCACCGCATTCGCAGCTGTCTCGCTGCGTGGCGACGGCGAACAAACCCTAAAAGACTTCCGTGCCATCGAATCCGATCTACACCCCCAGTTCCCAGAGGTCACCGTCCAGGTAGCCGGCTCCACAGCCGTAGCCGACGCACTCGACAAAGGTATGTCTGGCGACATCAAACGCGCAGAGGTAGTAGCACTGCCCGTCGTCGCCGTGCTCCTGCTCATCGTTTTTGGTTCCGTCGTAGCCGCAGGCATGCCACTGATCGTAGGTATCCTCTCCATCCTCGGATCCTTGGGCGTGCTATCCATCTTGGCAGGCTTTGTGCAGGTCAACGTGTTTGCCCAGAGCGTGGTCACCCTCCTAGGACTTGGCCTTGCTATCGACTACGGCCTGTTCATGGTGTCGCGCTTCCGTGAGGAGCTCGACGCTGGCCGGCCCATCCCTGATGCCGTACGCATCACCACCGCCACCGCGGGCAAAACGGTAACGTTCTCCGCAGCCATGGTCGCCGTAGCACTCTCTGGCCTTTTGGTGTTCCCGCAGGCCTTCCTCAAATCCGTCGCTTACGGAGCCATCAGCGCGGTAGGACTAGCAGCACTGCTGTCTATCACCGTGTTGCCGGCACTTTTTGGCATGCTGGGCAAAAACATCGACAAGTGGACCTTGCGCCGTACCTCCCGCAAGACAACGTCGTTACGCTCCACCGCGTGGTACCGTATTCCCGCATGGGCCATGAAGCACTCCACGCTGGTCACCGTCGGTATCGTGGCGGTACTCCTCGGCCTGACGCTACCGCTAGCCGGCGTGAAGTTCGGTGGCATCAACGAAACCTACCTGCCACCCAACAACACGGTGCGCACAGCACAAGCCTCCTTTGACGAGAACTTCCCGCACTTCCGCACCGAACCCATCAAACTCGTGATTACCGGTGCAACCAATCAACAGCTTGTCGACGTGTATCAGCAGGCCAACAAGGTTGAAGGCCTCACCGATCGCTTCAAACCCAGCTCGGCTACCAAGGACGGCACCACGGTCCTATCCGCCGGCATTGAAGACCGCGAAAACAACGCCAAGGTAGTAGAACAACTACGGGCTATCGACGCCCCCGAAGGCGTGTCGATCTACATCGGCGGCACCCCAGCAATGGAAGTCGAATCCATCGAGGCACTCTTTGACAAGCTGCCGTGGATGGCGATCTACATCGTCACCGCCACCTTCTTGCTGATGTCACTCGTATTCGGATCCATGATTTTGCCCGCCAAGGCCATCATCATGACCATCCTAGGTTTGGGCTCCACCTTGGGAATCCTGACCGCCATGTTCGTCGACGGTGTTGGCTCCTCGCTGTTCAACTTCTCCGCTGGACCACTGATGAGCCCCGTCCTCGTGCTCATCATGGCCATCGTCTACGGCCTGTCCACCGACTACGAGGTCTTCCTTGTCTCTCGTATGGTGGAAGCCCGCGCCAAAGGCGAATCCACCGACGAGGCCATCAAGTATGGCACCGCACATACCGGCGGCATTATCACCGCAGCTGCACTCATTATGATCGTGGTCTGTGGTGCCTTCGGGTTCTCTGAGATCGTGATGATGAAATACATCGCCTTTGGCATGGTCGTAGCATTGCTTTTCGACGCCACCATCATCCGCATGATGCTCGTCCCAGCCGTTATGCATCTTCTGCGCGAAGACAACTGGTGGGGTCCCTCCTGGCTCAAGAAAATGCAAGTCTCCGAGGGTGGTTCCACTGAACACGACCCGCTTCACCATCTCACCGTAGACTTGGATACAGCCGGACGATCCGGGCGCACCGTCAAAGAGGATGCCGAGCTAGTCCCATTTTCCGAACTGATGAAACGACTGAGTGAAGAATCCTAAGATGCAGATCCTGAACAACAAGTGGGTGCGATTCCTGTTCCCCCTTGTTGTTCTGGTGATCGCAGCGTTTCTTCTTCGAAACAAAATGCCCTTCCTTGCAGAGGGATACACCCAAGTTCTAGCCGCTAACAACACCGGCCTTATTTTCGCCGTCGTCGCCGTGGTGATCTCCATCGTGTCGATGGCAGAAGTCATGCGTCAACTCCTAGGGGCCGGCGGCAGCCACGTCAGCCTACTGCACACCACAGAACTGACCTTTATCGCGAACTCATGGTCCGGCACCTTCCCCGGCGGTGCCGCAATCTCTACCGTGTACCAATTCCGCACCATGCGTGCCTGGGATGTGAGCGTAGTAGTCAGCTCCTGGTTCATTGTGGTTTCCGGTGCGCTATCTACCCTATGGCTCGTCGCCCTAGGTCTTGTCGCCGTGCTTTTCCTCGGCGCACACTTTAGCGTGGTCCCGCTCATTGGCACGGCAGCGCTCATGATCGGCCTCTCGATCCTGTTATTCGTAGCCACCAATAATCCTCGGCAAACATCAGCGGTGGCCTGCCGCATTGTGCACAGCTTCAACCGCCTGATCCGCGCCGACCGCGAGCGTTGGATCCCCACAGTAAAAGCCCAGGTGGGCCAGCTCCACGCCGTAGCTCTCACACCAGGTCGATTCGCCATCGCCTCCCTCTTTTCCCTAGGCAACTGGCTCTTTGAGATCCTCGCCCTATGGCTGTGCATCTGGGCAGTCACCGACACCCTGCCCGGGCTCGAGCGTATCGGCGAAATCCCCTCAATCCTCGGCGTAGTACTCGCATTCGTCACCGCCAAGATCGTCGGCACCGCCCAAATCACCCCCGCAGGCCTAGGCCCCGTTGAGGCAGCCATGACAGCCAGCCTTGTGGCCGTCGGCATGCCCGCCGCCAGCGCCTTCGCCTCCGTCTTCGTTTTCCGCATCATCGCATTCGCGATCATTACCATCGCAGGCTGGGTCATCTACTTCATCTCCATCGCCCGCGGCGGACTGCGCGCCCACGAAAGGAGCATCCCATGAAATACTTAGCTATCGACGTCCTCGCCGTCCTCATCTTCGCCATCCTCGCCCGCGCAGCCCACGGCGGCCTCGAAATCGCCCATATTCTAGACACTTGGTGGCCCTTTACCATCGGCACCATCCTCGGCTGGGCGCTCCAACGCGGCAAAAACCCACTCGCCCTCTCCTACGGCGTTACCGTATGGATCTGCACCGCCGTCGCCGGCCTCACCTTCTGGGGACTACGCCACGGATCCGTCCCCCACTGGTCCTTCATCATCGTCGCAGCGGTAATGTCCAGCATCCTCCTACTCGGCTGGCGCGGCCTTGCTGCGGTGATCGCCCGACGCAAATAAATACAAAGCGCGTCTTAATAAACCTGTAGCAACCTAAAGCGTGTGGGATACTTTTACCCACACGCTTTTTGCATGCTCCAGCACGTATAACACCACGTCAGCGCAAAATTTTGCAGACAAAACCACAGGACAATAACTTAAGTTTTAGTGTGATTAAAATAAGCTTGGCACATTAATACTTACACGTTTATATTTCCTTCATAAGTAAATGACACCACGTACCTGTAGGAACGTGGACCAGACGATGGCTCGCATTCCTTCACAGGCACCGTGCCTCCCTTCGAACAAAAGGCAGACCAGTCTTATGAAGGCATTCCGCCTTTCCACTGCAATTTCCGCAGTAACTGTCGCTTCCCCACTCTGCGCACCAACCACCGTCATGGCACAGGAAAACAATTCCGCAATTGATGGCTCTTCCGGTTTTAGAGTGCATTGATTAGTTCGCCGGGGTTCCGGCGTGGCACTACGCGGAGTAGGACGTTTTCCACAACCATGGCTTAGCTGGGATTGGCTGGCGTTGGTGGGCGTTGGTGGGCGTTGGTGGGCGCGCCACCCCCACTCACCCCCGAAAAGACGGCACTTCACACCAAATCCGCCCAAACGGCCGGTTTTCTTGCGATTTGGTGTGAAGTGCCGAGAAAAATCCTTCGAAATACCCCCGTTTAGTAGCTCTTCCGGTTTTAGAGTGCACTGATTGTGTGTCGCATGTTGACGGCGTGGATCAGGCACCACAAGATGTAGTGGTCGAAGTAGACGAGGATGTCCTTGCAGCACTTGTTCATGGTCCTACCCAACTGCGCGATCTCAGCGATACTAGCGTCTTTCATACCAACAATCGTGTCAATGAGCATGCTCATGGCTTTGTTGGCTGCTTGCTTGTTGGTAGTAGTTCCAGGTCTGTTGTAGCGGCGTATAGTCGTCGTCGAAGTCAAACAGTTTTTCAAGCCTCCTACGGGGCTTGTCGGTCAGCAGGTGCATGGGTGGTCAACAGTGTTGTCCGGTTGCGGTAGAGCAGGTCTTTGCTCCCGGCTGCGCCGGACTGTTGTTTCTCACTAAAGCTTGGTGCGGCACGTGGTGAGCTTGTCACCGGTTAGGCGTACAACGTGGAATAGGTCTTTGACTTGGGTGGTGTTGAAAATGACGTCGCCAGCGGCGGTGGCATAACCGGTAAACCCATCCATGGTCACCACCTGTATCTGCTCCCGGAAGCTGGGGTCGCGCTCTTTAAGCCACCCGCTGAGCACATCGGCGGATCTGCCCAGTCGTATGTCTAACAAACGTGCAGGCCCATGCCCGTCCACCAGCGGGGTGAGGTCAACAAGTATGGTCACCAGGTGTGATACCTGGCCTGGTTTTCTGGTGTGTTTCCATACATGTTCATCGACTCCCAAGAATGCGAACCCCGTCTAGGTGACAAGGGTCGCCGTAGACAAGCTGACGGCAGGCATCTAGTGCGACCTAGTTGACCAGGTCCCAGCCCACACCGAGTGTTTTGGCGGTAGCTGACACACTCATCCGGTCAATAGCAAGGCGCTGCAAGATCCAGCGGGTGACCCGATACGTGAGCTTGGCACCGTCATCAGCGCAGGTTAAAGATTCTTGGAAGATCTTTCTCTTACATGAGGCGGCTGTGTACCGAAACCTGGGGACTTTTATGTGCAGCCTGGTGGGGAATCCGACGACAGGAAGACCAACGAGTCGACGGGTGATGTGGTCGCGTAACTTGCCAGACTGGCCGCAGTCTGGGCACACGCCGATAACGGCTACGGGCGTGGCCTCAATGATGGTCAGTGCTCCGGCATCAGCGGCACAGGTGATAGCAAGTCCGATTTCCGCGGTACGGCAGATGGTGTCAGCAACGAGGTTTCCAGTAGGCTTCACAGTACGGGTCTCTGGTGGGTTTAGATGGTCGTGTAGCAACTTTCATCTTCACACTAGGTACCCCTACATGTTGTGGTGACCCGCTGGACCCGTCGTTTTCTACCTTATCCCGCTACGCACCCCAAAACCGGAAGAGCCCCTAAACCTATGTCAATCTTGGTTGAACACAGCAAGGACAATCACCCACATCTTGATCCGGCACCGCAGGGCAAGGGTTCACTGTCGAGCTCAAGCTCCGGTTCCAGCACCGGCGGTTTCTGGAGCCTGTTGACAATCCTAGGTATGGTGAGTGCACTGGCATGGCACTTGTTCCATAACCTGCCTAGCATCCCTCACTTCTTTAAGTAAGGCACCCTAAGACTAAAGGGAAGCCTGCACCAAGAATGGTACAGACTCCCCTTTTTTAACGATGAAGAATCGTTAGCTGCCAATGAAGGCGAAGACGATCTTGAGCAGTGGCAGGCGCTCCGCTGCGGCAGCTTGAGCAGCCTTCAAGCCCTTATTTTCTTGGGTGAGAAGCAGCGCGAATTCGCGAAGATCCTTAGCTGCGATGCGGCGACCATTGACGGATTCCAAAAGCTCAGTTTGGTCAAGGTTGGTCGTATCACCCTTGTTGTTATCAACAAAGACCTGAGGAAGGGGCAGAGGCTCTTTTGCCTGCTGTGCGTGGGCTGCAGGCGCAGCGCCAAGGATCAACGAGGTAGCCAGAAGAGCAGTAAGGGCGCGTGACTTCACTATTAATAATCCTTTAAAAAAGAGAAGATATTTAAGGATTTTTTTTACGTTAGCACAGTGCCCTAGTACTTTCCCATCCCAAAGTATTGTTACATCGGTGCGATAGTGTGTTTCTTAGGCAGATCATGAACGTCCTTAGTTTCCAGCTGACGCAGGGCACGTCGTAAAGCAATGCGCGTCTCGTGAGGCTGAATCATAGCGTCGATATAGCCGCGCTCTGCCGCAACATACGGCGACGTCATGTTCTCGTCATAGAAGTTCATGAATAGCTTCTTCATCATGGCGCGCTGCGCAGGATCTTCTACTGCAGCTAGCTGCTTGCCCTGAATCATCACCGAAGCAGCAGCGGCACCCATCACTGCGATCTGCGCGGTAGGCCACGCCAAGTTGATGTCACCGGAAAGGTTCTTCGACCCCATCACTGCATAAGCTCCGCCATAAGCCTTGCGCACGATAAGAGAAATTTTCGGCACAGTGGCCTCCACCAGCGCAAAGGCCAGCTTTGCGCCACGGTGAATCAAACCAACCTTTTCTTGCTCCACACCAGGTAGATAACCAGGCGTATCCACAACGAAGAGGATCGGGATGTTATAGGCATCGCAAATGCGAATAAAGCGAGCCGCCTTATCGGCCGCGTCAGCGTCGATACACCCTGCATATTCCAACGGCTGGTTAGCAACCACACCCACGCTGCGGCCGTCGATACGCGAAAAGCCCACGATCATATTAGGAGCAAAGTTCGGCTGAATCTCAAGGAAATCATCCTCGTCGAAGATCAACTTGAGCAGCGAATGCATATCGTAGCCAGCGTTCGTGTCATCCGGCATGAAAGTATCCAAGCTCTGATCTGCCGCCATAACATCCTCATCCGAGGGTGCCCAATACTCAGGGTTGGGATCATTGCAGGTAAGTGGCAAATGCTGCAGCAAATCATGCACATAGTTGAAGGCATCATCCTCATCGGCGGCCACATACGACACGTTGCCGTTGAGTTCCTGCTGACGCGCAGAACCCAGATCATGAGAAGTGATGTCCTCGCCCGTGACTTCCTTAATCACAGCAGGACCAGTGACATACATTTCCGCGCGACCATCCACGGCCACTACAAAGTCAGTAGTCACAGGAGCGTACACAGCACCACCAGCGGATTTACCCATCATGATGGAAATCTGCGGGCTACGGCCACTCAATGGCAACTGACGACGCGAAATCTCCGAGTACATAGCCAGCGAAGTAACAGCGTCCTGGATACGAGCACCACCAGAATCCTGGATACCAATCACAGGGCATCCAATCTTGATGGCCATATCCATGACTTCACACACCTTGCGACCAAACGTCTCGCCCACCGAACCACCATAGACAGTCTTGTCATGGGCATAGATGGCCACAGGACGGCCGTCGATACGCCCATAACCAGTAACAACGCCGTCACCGTACGGGGCATCAGGCTCACCTGGAGTACGACCCAACGCGCCAATCTCTACGAAAGAGCCATCATCAAGAAGACGGTTGATACGCTGACGAGGGGTAGTAAAACCAGCCTCGTCGCGCTTAGCCCGCGCCCGCTCACTACCTGGATCCTGTGCCTTTTCTAGGCGCACCCGAAGGTCAGCGAGCTTTTCCGCAGTCGTACTCACAGTCCAATCTCCTACTTACCCTGTAGCTGTTCAATCCTGTTGGTCAGCGCCACACCAACCTTACCGATCTCCGGCTCATCCACCACTGCTAAGTGGTCGCCAGATAGTTGTATGATCACCAAATCCTCAACGATAGCCGACCATCCGCCATCAGGCTCAATCTCAGCGTACGCGGGTTCCAACTCAATAGCCCCATCATGCATACGTTCCGCACGGAACAACATCACCGGAATCTTCACATTCGCCCAGCGCTGCATGTCCATACGGTCCAAAATGCGGTTGTCCACAAAGGAAGCGCGCTGGTGTTCCAGCACACCCGCCGACAAACCGTGCTCTGTAGCATCAGTGGTGGACAAGAACTCCGCCATCATTGCCAGCAGCGCATCTTCACCAGCGGTTTCCAGCAGCTCATAGGGCACTGGGAAATCAAGACCATAGGTCTTCTTAGCAAACTCCGAGTAGCGCTCCCAACGCTTAACCGTTTCTTCCTTAGTATCCGGCGCCAAATGCGCAGGCTGCACGGTATCCAGCAAAGCAATCGTTGCGATTTCTACGTCGGAATCCTGCAGCTGGTAGGCCACCTCATAAGCCAACGCACCGCCAAAGCTCCAACCGCCCAAAATGATGGGTAGGCCATCGGAGTACTGCTTGATCTCATCAAGATAGGCTGCAGCGCGTTCTTCTAACGAGCCTTCACGACGCTCCACGCCGTAGACAGGAACGTCCGCAGGCAAACGACGCATCAGCGGCTGGTACACCACAGAACTACCGCCAGCTGGGTGGAACATGAACACAGCTGGCTGCGTAGAACCTTCAGGGCGGGCACGCAGCACACGGATGTTGCCCTCCACATCAGTTTCTAGCCCCTCGCGCACAATGTTGGCCAGTGGTTCTAGCGTTTCTGCCTGTTGTACCTGCTCTGTAGACACCGCAACACCCGCACGCTCGGTGAGGCGCTCTGCGATCTCTCGAGCCTGCTCCTCAGTGATCTCCGGCAAAGTGCTGGTCACACCGGCGGCTGCTGCACCGGTAATGCCTGCCCACGTGGCAAAAACCAAACGCTCAGAAGCATCGCGCGGTGCCACGCCTACCTCGTGGGATTCCGCGGAGGTAGCGGTGTGCTCGATAGCAATCTCAGCTCCTTCTGACTGAGCGGCACCACGATCGGCAACAAGCTCCTCCACTAGGGTGACCACGTCTGCGACAGAGGCATCACGCAGGGTTTGTACCTGCAGCGGTGGGATCTGGAAGTCGTGCTCCACACGGTTCTTAATACGCATGCCCATCAGGGAGTCCAAGCCCAGATCAATCAGCGGCAGCTCGCGGGGAAGATCCTCAACGTCATAGCCCATCGCCTCAGAAACGATCGCACGCAGGCGCTCTTCCACACTCTCGGTAGCGGAATCCCACAGCAGGCTATCGGGCACATGTGGGGCTTCTACTTCAACCACCATGCCGGCTTCCGGATCAGGGGCTGGCTCAGCGAGAGGAGTATGCGGAGGGTTGAGTGTGGTGGCAAAGGCCTCTGCGATTTGGTGGGTATTGCCATCGATGACGCGGTAGACCACCACGGCCACGCCGCCAACGTTAGGGGTAGCAACGGTGGTTAGTTCACCGGTGGCAGGAAGCATTGCGGTTTCAGAAATTGCGAGCACCTGCGCACCTGGTTGTACGGCGGTGACGGTAGCGTCGATAAGCGCTGCGGTGGACGGCACCTGATCGGCGACCATCGTAAACGCCAGCGCGCCACCGGGCAGTGTGACCTTCGTGCCCGGCATCGCAACACGATTGCCTGACGACGGCCGCGCGGACGTCCAATAATGCTGGCGCTTCCACGGAATATGCGGCGCAGGAATAATCTCCCCATCGCCATACTCGAAGGAAATAGGCTCGCCCGTAACATAAATCTTGGCCAACAGGTCGCGTATCGACGCCACCTCGTCCACCTTGCGCTTCAACGCAAACAACAACTGCGCATCCGACTTACCAACACTAAAGGCGGTGTTCATCATCGGCATCAGCGCAACAGGATTCGGAGAAATCTCCACCAGCATCATGGCACCATGCGCAAACGCCTGCTCTGTTGCGTCTTGGAACCACACCGACTGACGCGTACAACGCAACCAGTAATCGGTGGTGTGCACCACCGAACCAGCAGGATATACAGTCGCGCGATCCACCGAGCTATACAACGGAATGCGCAGTGGCTTCGGCTCAATCATCGAGGTTTCAGCTGCGAGCTCACCCAACAGCGGATCCAAAGCACTGGTGTGGCCTGCGCCCTTCACATTGAGCAAACGCGCAAACTTGCCCTCTGCCTCAAGTTTTTCCACCAACTTGGTCACGGCTTCACGTGGGCCACCCACTGTGATCATGCCAGGTGCCGCATACACGGCTGGCTCCACACCACTGAACTCAGGGTTGTGTTGGCGGAACTCCTCCAGCGCTTCCACGGAGAATTCCACCACGGCCATAGCGCCGAGCTGGTCCTCAGGTAGCGACTTCTCGCCCTCGCCCATCAAACGAGCACGGTGGATTGCAATGGTCATCGCATCGCGATCAGACAAGCCGCCGGCGGCGTAGGCCGCAGCGATCTCGCCCATCGACATGCCCACGACACCCGCTGGGGTAGCACCAAAGGAAGCCAGCAGATCTGTCAGTGCAATCTGGATGGCAGTGATGGTGACCTGCGCGGTTTCGGTGGTGTAGGTTTCCTCATCGTTGGTGATGATGTCCAGCATGGACCAGCCGGCCTCAAAAACCACCAGCTCGTCGAGCTCCGCGATACGCTGTGCGAACTCCTCGGAAACGCTCAGCAGCTTCTTGGCCATCAAGCGGTGCTGGGAGCCGAAACCGGAGTAAACAAACACAGGTGCGGTGCTGGGGGCGTCGGCCACAGCGATACCCATGGCGGTCTTGCCCTCAGCAACGGTGCGCAGGCGCTTAACGGCCTCTTCGGTGGTTTCTGCTGTGACCACAGCGCGGGAGCGGCCATGGTTGCGTTTTGCGGTCGAGCGCGCCACCTTAGGCAGGTCGCTGTCGGGGCGACCTTCGAGGAAGTCGGCCAGCGCGGCGGCTGCTTCACGACGTCGCGACGGCAGCAATCCCGACACTTCAAAAGTGACAGCATTCGGGTTGTTAGGATCAATCAGGCTCGGGGCATAACGACGCTCCGCATCAGCCGCTGGCTCATAAGAGCTCAACACAACGTGCGCATTGGTGCCACCGAAGCCAAAACCGGACACACCGGCGATCTTCTTGCCGGAATACTCAGGCCATTCGCGTGGATCTTCCACGACCTCAAGGTGCTCGGCATCAAAGTCAACGTAGCGATTCGGACCAGCGAAGTTCAAAGAAGCTGGCAGCGTGTTGTTCATCATCGACAACACCACCTTGATCAAACCAGCAGCGCCCGCAGCCGACTCGGAGTGACCAAAGTTGGTCTTAGCCGAACCCAGCAAGGTAGGGGTTGCTGCGTCACGGCCAGGGCCTAGGACCTTGCCAAGTGCGGTTGCTTCGATGGGGTCACCCAAGATGGTGCCGGTGCCGTGTGCTTCCACGTAGTCCACGTAGCGTGGGTCGATACCAGCGTCGGCGTAGGCGCGCTGCAGCACATCGACCTGTGCATCTGGGTTAGGCGCGGTCAGACCGTTGGAGTGTCCGTCGGAGTTCACCGCGGAGCCCTTAATCACGGCCAAAATGCTATCGCCATCGGCGACGGCATCTTCCACGCGCTTGAGCACGAGCACGCCAGCGCCGTCGGAACGCACGAATCCATCGGCGTCGTCGGAAAACGCGTGGATCTTACCCGTTGGGCTAAACACGCCAAGCTCACCAAAGCTAGTGGACACGAACGGTGCCGCCATGATGTTAACGCCGCCGGAGACAGCAACATCAGCGTCGCCCTCACGCAGCGCGCGCACCGCCTGGTGCACCGATACCAGCGACGAGGAGCACGCCGTATCGACGCTTACCGACGGACCACGGAAGTCGAAGGCATAGGACACGCGGTTAGCCACAATCGAGCTGGCATTCCCCGTCATCGCATAAGGATGTGACTCGGCTGGATCAGCACCGATCAACATGCCGTAGTCATTATTGGAAGAACCGAAGAACACACCCACCGGCTTGCCTTTAAGCGAGGATGCCGGAATGTGTGCGTGCTCAAGAGCCTCCCATGTCAGCTCTAACATAATGCGCTGCTGCGGATCGATATTGACTGCTTCCAACGGAGATAGTCCAAAGAACTCCGCATCAAAGGAAGCAATATCGTCTAAGTAGCCACCCCGTAAATCGGTATTAGCTATCTTTTCGCTGGTGACCTCGTCAGCAGCATATTCCGACCAACGCCCCTCCGGCAGGTCGGTGATACCATCGCGGCCCTCAATGAGCATTGACCACATCTGGTCAATGTCATGTGCGCCAGGGTAACGGGCTGCCATGCCCACGATGGCGATGTCATGAGACGCAGTTCGCTGATTTTCTCGCTGTATAAAGACGGGCGCGGCCGCCTCAGGAGCACCCTCGATCAGACGCTGGCTCAGCGCCGCGATCGTTGGGTACTCATAAGCGATGGTCGCGTCGAGTTTGACGCCCAAGAGGTTCTCTAATTCCCCTGAAAGTAGCACCACGTCACGGGAGGAAAGCCCGAAAGATTGCATCGGTTTATCATCGGTGATTTCTTCCGCGGGCAAACCTGTAGTGGCTAAGACCCAATCGTGCAGCCATGTGCGTAGCTGCGAAGTGGTCATAGCCGTGACGCGAGAATCCATACTTTAAACCTCAGAATATTGCAGACGAAACAGTCGTTCTATCCTATATCGTCTCACGCGTCACAAATGTTTCACGCGCGGGGCAATATTCCGAAAAACCTAGTGGGACTCTTGATACGCCTTCTTGTTCACACGACGAGCAATCTTGCCGGAGGAAGAACGCAGAATCTCATCGGGAGCCACAATGTGAATATCCGCTGGAACCACACCATGAGCTTCCGTGACAGCAGCACGGATAGCGTCGATAGCCTCCGCATCACCAGATGGATCACGATCCAGATCGCGCTCCGCCAAGATAATCAGCTGCTCCACAGCATCGCCCTCAATGGCAAAGGCAGCCACTGCAGCAGGGCGGATGTGCTCAGAGGCATGATCCACCGTGTACTCAATATCCTGCGGATAGTGGTTACGGCCCGCAATTATCACAAGATCCTTCAAACGACCCGTGATGTAGAGTTCACCGTCCACAATCACACCAAGGTCACCTGTCGCCATCCACTTCGTGGACTCCTCCGGTACACCTGCCGCACGGGAGTTCTCCAAACGACCAGCCAAGGTGTTGTGGAACGTCTCTGCGGTATCTTCTGGACGATCCAAGTAGCCAGCAGCCATGTTCTCACCATGAGCCCACAGCTCACCGATAGTGCCATCTGCAACCTCGGTGCGCATCTCGGGATCCACGATGACCAAGTTCTGTGGGCGCACCACTTGGCCCACACCAGTCAAAGCCACAGCATTATCGCCCTTGTCGACGATCACCGCGCGGTTTGCAGCCAACTGCTCACGATCAAAGTAAGAAATCACAGGGCGCTGCGGAGTCTGCGGGGTAGTTACCAGCAGTGATGCCTCAGCAAGGCCATACGACGGGCGCATGTTCTGCTTATTCAAACCATAAGGCCCGAACACCTCAACAAAAGCCTCCACGGCCTTCTCCGTGACCGGCTCAGAACCAATAATAAGGCCCTCAACAGCAGAAAGGTCCAAGCCCTCAAAAGGCGTTGCATAACGTGCAGCAAGCTCGAGCGCGAAGTTCGGAACCACAGCGTAGACCGCGTTATCACCCTCACGACGATCCAGCTGGTCAATCCAACGCTTTGGCTGCTGGATAAAGTCGCGCGGCGACATCATCTCGAACTCCAAGCCCAACAACGTAACAAACACGGCCAAGATGATGCCCATGTCATGGTGCAGCGGCAGCCACGACACCAAACGCAACGGAGTCTTCAACTGAGCCGCGGTAAAAATCTGCAGCACGTTGGTCACGATCGAACGATTGGTCAGCACCACACCGGCAGGGGTACGAGTAGAGCCCGAGGTGTACTGCAAGAATGCTGGCAAATCAACAGGGTTCATCGCAGCAGCTGCCATCGACGGCGTAGGGATCTGATAGCTTTGCGCAAGCGTATCCGGTAGCGAATCAATGGAGATAATACGAGGGCGCTGCGCACCTGGCAGCGCAGAGAAGAAGCGACGAACCGCCGCAGCCGACGCATTATTGGTCAGCACAATCGCAGGCTTTGCGTCCCCCATCACCGCAGTCAGGTGATCGGCATGCCCCGGCTCAGAGGGGTCATACAGCGGAACAGGCACCAGACCTGCATACAAAGCGCCGATAAAACCGAAAAGGTATTCAGGGCTGTTGTTAGCCAAAATAGCTACGCGGTCCCCCGGCTGTGCCACCTGCTGGAGGCGTGCTGCCACCGACTTAATACGAGTGTTGATCTCGCGGCGGTTGTAGTCACGAGCCACGCCACCCTCAGTGCTGTAATCCCAGTAGCGCATGCAGTGACGATCACCGCCATCTACATCCGACTGGTAGAATAATTCGCTCAGACCTGCGAGCGTAATTTGTGGCGGTAGCGCAATGTTGCCCTTGGTGTCAAAGAACTGGCCCATGGCTTTATGCAGATCCATACGTCTCCTTCAAAGTAAACAACGTCCATGCAACATATTGTTTTTGATGACAAAAATGTTACACGGACGTTGGATTATCCGTCGATAAGTCCTCGGATCCAATCAACAACCCACTGGTTTGTTGTCGTCCCTGGGAATACATTCGGGTTGGTGGCATACAAGGCGTGCACACCATTGGCTTCCACCAGCGCCTGCGCCCGTGCGAGCGCATTGCCCACATCTCGAGGGGCGTCGCAAATCGTGTCATCCGGCGCACAAATCTCCACCGTCTTGGCATCCAACTCACCGAAGCCACCCACGCGCGGACCGCGCATCGTAGCACCAGGCACAATCGGCTGGACCAGCAGATTCAGCGGTTGCAAAGCGATCTCTGCACCCACACCGGCAACAGGATTGCCCACAGCCTGGCCCACACCAGGCTCGCGACGACCATCAGCAATCAGGGCGACACCCCTGACACGCTCCGCTGGGATAACCCCAGCACCGGTACCAATACGGTTAGCAATATCGCCAACGATCACAGCACCCTGCGAAAAGCCCGCCATCACAAAGTCAGTCTGCGGGCACTCCTTGTGCATCCGCACCAACTCGCCTTCCAAGGTCGAAGTGCCTTCCTGACGCGACTCGTCATAAGACATCTCTTCTTGGGAGTTGATGTTGCGGAACTGCGCGGTATACGGCAACGTCCACACCAACACATCACCCGCATACTGCTCCTGCAGCGGACGAGAAATGCTCAGCATGAACGATGCCGGATTCGCCATCGGATTCAGCGGGTCGTCGTTACGCGCCGACTCCCACGTACCCGGCGCCGAGATAACCTCAACAGCAGGGCAAGAATCAGGCTGGGATGGTTGCTCACTGCTCGAAGGAGCCGCCTGCGAGTCACGCTGCTCATCAGAACTCGTGTTCATCCAGCGGACCACACCGGCGAGAATAATCACCAGCACAACCACGGTGGCTGCGACCGTCAGAAGTTTTTTCATAACTACTAGCAGTACGCGGATTTCGCAGAACTTTCAATGAGCTTGACCAGCTCATCAAAGTTCTTGGTGGTTCGTTTCTGCTCAATCAGCTGGCCAGCAACCGCCTGAACCGTCGCCGGATTCACGCCATCAGCCTTGCCACACACGAGGTTGCCCAAGCCAACCATCTGGCTTTCTACACCCTCAACTTTCACGCCACCCTTTTCCAAGGACTCGAGGTAACCCTTGTCCTGTTTGGTGGGCTCAAAGCTTTGCTGCGGCACTTCACTGACCTGCTTACCAGGCACGTCGTTTTCCTGCGGCTCGCCCGCCGGACCGCCCATCACAGCGGTGGGCTCGGTGCTACGGCTCGCAGACGTCGACCCCTTAGCGGAACTCGACTCCGAGCTCTTCGCCGCAGCTTTCGACGACTTGGTCAACGGTGCCACCGAGGTGCTCTGATCCTCGTCGGTCACTGTTGCTTCACCGCAACCGGCCAGCGCAAGACATGCGACGGCCGCAAGAACCACGGCCCTACGCATTAGCGACGCTCCTCACGGATAACGCCATTGACCTGCGAAATCTTACCGTGCTGGAAGGTTATTTCCTCGCCACCAGCAGGAATCTGAGCGTGGTCGGTCACAGGGAAGCCCAACTCACCCTGCTCCCACTTCTTTACACCCCATGTGTTGAAGATGTCGCCCTTGCGGATGAAGTGTGCTCCGGTAGCAGCAGACCAGTAGATGTTGCCGTGCTCGAACTGCTGGAAAGCACCACCGTTGATCTTGATCTCGTCAGAAACTGGGAAGCCCAACTCAGACTCAGCGGTCTTCATCTCACGGTACTTCTTAGCGATCTCGCCGCGCAGCCACTGGTTTTTGTTGTCCTTAGTGCGCACCACAAGGCCGCCCTCGAACTCCTGAACAAATCCGCCAGCTACTTCCTTTGCCTCAGCAACAGGGAAGCCCAAGAAGCCATTCTCCCACTGCTGCTCGCCCCACTTATCCACAATGTCCTTAGGCACTGCAATAGCGCCACGCTCAGGGGACCAATAGATGTTGCCATTTTGGAACTGCACCACGCGAGCGTTGTCCTTGATGGCGAACTCGCTGCTGATGGGGAATCCCAGCCAGGACTGTGGGCCGCCCATTTCGCTGTAGCGGGCGTTGATGCGACCGTAGAGAGCATGTGCACCGGTTGATGGCGACCAGTAAGCGCGACCGCTAACAAAGTCCTCAGCCTTACCACCTGGAACGTCGTACTCGTTGTTCACGCAGGAGCCCACCTTTCCGGACTTCACAGCATCTGCAATCGCGCCAATAGGAGCACAGGATGCACCGCGATCAGATTCGGACAAGCCCAGTGCATTAGCCATGTAAGGCCACGCCTGAGTCATCTCAAACTGCCAGTATGGCCAGTCGTGCACGCCCGATGGGCGGAAGAATGTCTGAACCTCAACGCCTGCGCGACGAGCGTGAGCAACGAAAGTTTCAGTGGTCATACGAGAGATCACCTCAAGGCCAATGCCTGCGTAGCTACTCTTCTTGTTAGCCACCGAACCTGGCTGACCGAAGTCATCACGCCCGGAACCTGCAGAAACATAGGTGGTGATGCCACGAAGTGCCTCAACACCTAGCTTAGGATCGTGGTCGATCCAATCCTGGCTGCCCTCAGGGCCCCACATAGCGGTGCTGTCGTAACCACCGGCGTCGTTTTGTGCAGCGCGAATAGCAGCTGGCATACCAATCGAGGTGGTATCCAAGTATCCAGAGAAGGAGCCAACGAACTTGAACAGGTCAGGGCGACGCTCAGCCAAGTTGATGGCAGCCGTGCCACCCATAGACAGGCCGACGACAGCGCGGTCGTCGTTAGTACGGAAACCATTCTTGAGTACAGGGACGAGCTCGTTAGTCAGGAAGGTTTCCCACTTGTAGTGCTTGCCATTGTTTGGCTGCTGCCAGTCAGAATAAAAAGAAGACTGGCCGCCAACCGGCAAGATCACGTTCACGTTCTTATCAGAGTAGAACTGCTCGATGTTGGTACCAATGGTCCAGCCATTTTCCACATCGGTAGCGCGCAGGCCATCAAGAGCCCACACAGATGGGAAGCTGCGGTTAGAATCCTGGAACCAGTCGCGAGCCAAGAGAATCTGAACCTGCACCTGTCCCATAGAAGGAGTGTTCACGTAGACGGCAACACGACGGCCGCCGAGCCACTCCACACGATCGACGGATACACCAGCAGGCAGGCCATCAACCTTAGGGTGATCGGTGCGCACTGGGGTGCGCTTCACGCCTTGCTGGTTAAGATAATCGGTCTGACCGCCCAGTAGACCAGAGCTACCTGAGCTTTGAGCGTTGGCTGGAACCATAACCGAGACACCCATTGCCAAAGCAACGGGCACGGCGGCGGTGGCAATCCAGAGGGAACCACGCTTGCGGAATGCGGTGTCGCGCATAAAAAATTCTCCTGAGTGCAGGGGACGCCAACAAAACCCACGAGGCTTCACAGGTTCCCCTCCTGTGAAACGCTCCCAAGTCCCATCGAGTGTTCGTCCGTCGTTCAACATATACTCGTTCCACGCCACAACAGCATGTGGGTACCATTGTGATAATCGTGAAACATGAGTCTAGAAGTAACTTTAAGTTGAACTTGAGACTTTATCCAGTGACACTCCGTAAACCCCCCACATCTGGTTTCAAATCTTTTTGCAACCCCACCGCAACCATCACAATCACCACACCCGCCAGCATGGCCCCCAAACCATTGCCCACAAACGCCAACGGAGTCGACTCCGGATCAAACACCTCACCCACAGGTGGCAGCAACAACACCACCGACAGCATCGCAGCAATACGCACCCACTGATGGCGCGTCACCACCCCAGCACCAATCAAGGGTAAAAACGCCAACATCGTGTAATGCGACCACACAATCGACGCCATCGCCGTCACCGTGCACGCCACCACAGTCACCGCCATGTGATAACGCCACTGCCGCGATGACCACATCGCCCACGCAAACACCACAGCAATAACGGCACAGATCAGCAACTTCCACACCATTGCCTCCCCCGCATCGCGCACCTCGACCAGCATCTCCGCCTTCCCAGGCTCACTCCACTGCGCCACGATAGAATCCACCGACTGGTTCACCGGTGCCACCAAGGTCTTCGACCCCAACCACCGCAACGTTGTAAACCAATCACGCAATGTTACCCATGGAACCAGAACCACACTGGCAATAGCCCATGCCACAGTCCAGCCAGCGGCCCACAACGCAGCACGCCTCCGCCACAACAACATCACCGGAATCAAAATCACCGGAGTCAGTTTCACCAGCACCGCGCACGACAACAGGAAGCCGGCAAGCCAGGGGCGTCGTAACGCCAAGCCCACAACCGTCAAAGCGATGATAATGGGGGTAGTCTGGCCAATCCACAAGCTCAACTGAAGTGGCAACGATAACCAAATAACTAACGACGCCGCCACCAGCTTCGTCGCATCAAAACTACCCCACAGCTTCAAACACGCAGCCGCAAATGCCACCACTGCAACACCATTGCACGCAGCCAGCAACAGCACGCTCTGCTCAAAGCTCAACAACGTTAAAGGCGTGAGCAAATATGCCACCAACGGGTTGTGAACAAATGGGTGCGCATAGGGTGCTAGCTCGGAAATCTCAGCCGCATAGGCCGGCCACACATCTCCAGAAAAGGAGGCAAAATCATTAGGATCCAGAGCATACAGATGCTCCGTTTTCCCATCCGTAACCATCCTGGCCGCAATCCATAAACTAGCCCAATCGTCCGGCTGCGCCGAGAAATGAACTCGCACGGCGCTGGCGATACCCACCACGAGGGCCCACAACCACGTAAAACGCATAGAAATAAGAATAACCCCCACCAGAGGCGGGGGTAGAAAACTTATTACCAAGCGTTCATCACGTCAAGAATACGACCCTTGGTTATCTCAATCTGGTAGCGCCACTGTCCCCAGTTATGCACGCCTCTAGACGGGTAATTAGTAGTGATATCCAATCCTATAGAGCGAGCCTGAGCCTCCCAGATTCGAGTGGATACGCGTGAAGCAATCTCTAGCGCAGAACCGCTAATGCGCTCTCCCACTGGATAATTGAAATCAGGGGCTCCCCAAATACCGCTAGCCGCAGAAACGTACACATCCTTACCAGCAAGACCACCAGCGTTGACCAGTGGATCGAGCTGGAAACGACGCAGTCCGAAGAACGAACCATACATATTGTTGATGTTAAAGCCACCGATTTCCTGCAGTGCCAAGGCCATCATCAAGTAGGTGCCAGGAACCGACATGGAAAGGTAACCGGAGAAGCTGAGCACCTGACGGAACTGATCTGGGTGCAGTGCAGCCAAGTTCATTGCTGCGGTAGCGCCCATGGATAAACCGGCAATGGAGTTGTTGGTTGGGGAAACACCGAAGTTAGCAGCCAAGTAGCCTGGCAGCTCGGCGGTCAAGAACGTCTCCCACTTGTACACAGCCTTTTGAGGGCCCGCAGGACCAACCCAGTCGGTGTAGAAGGAACCTGCGCCACCAACAGGCATAACCAAGGTGATGTTGTGGTCAACGAAGAGATCCTGTGCGTGAGCTTCTACCGTCCACGCATTAGCAAGGTCGTTAGCGCGAGCACCGTCGAGGAGGTAAAGGCCTGCGTTGCCACCACGCTGAGCTGGCTGGATCTGAACGGTAACGTTGCGTCCCATTGCTGGGGAGAAAACGTCACAGCGCTGAACCCAGAAGCCAACGCCGTCCCACTCGCATGTACCGGTAGCGTCAGCTCGCAGGAAGTCACGGTTTCCTGCCGTTGCGACGCCCGTACCTGCGACAACCATGGATGCGGCTGCGGCGACAGCTGCGACAGTAGCGACGGTTTTCCTACCGACCTTTTTCAACCGTGATGCGATTGTCATAAATCTCCTCGACTTCAACCAAGTGTCTCTTCACGTTATATCGCCATCCACAGGCTTATGTTACGGATTTGAGACAAAATCTTGATAAAAATAACACACTTGCAGCAGTTCCGGCACCTTTGACATACTCTCAGGGGTAATTCAGGTTCTATTTGTGATCAACATCGCCGCTGGGCGCACCATCAAACTGCAAGGTAAGCCCCGTTGTCACCGCAAACTTCATGTTCTTAACAAAGCGCTTGACACTCATCGGTTCCTTATAAGAAGCCATGAGTTCTGCAGCGTCACCTGACTGCAACATCTCCCGCACCTGACGGGTTACCTCCTTATCCACCCACTTAGGCAAGATGTTGAGATCTGCACTGGAATCCGCCAGATCCCACTCCAATGGCAACTGCTTGTTATGCCCAATACGCCCACCGTCGATCTTTGGTTGACGCGCAGCCAAAGGAGTACTCAAACCGACAGTGTCATGCACACGCACATCAAGACCAGCATTCATACTCGTCATGCCGAGGTTGAGGTGCATCAGCGCCAACGGCTGGTCGCCATCACGAGGCACCACGGCCCAAGAAAGAAGATCCCGCTTCTTATCCACCACATAATTAACCAAGTAGGCACCGTTAGTGGCATGCCCTTTGTCAAGGGCGGAATCAAAGTTGCGCAGCGCAGGTGCGCTAAGGAAGTGGCTCGCACGTCGCGGTGGAGTATCGCGGTGCAGGGTCTGCGTCCAGTACTCCCGCTCGTCGACAATGCCTAGCTCCGTCTGCGCCTGGGTGCCGGTGGGACGCTCATACGTATGCCCGTGCAGGGTAACTCCCAGCGCCCAGACCGCCACCGCAGCCGCAGCCCAGCCATTTTTCTTTGTCACCGGAACCACCATAATAGGTAGCAGCAGTGCGAACAGCGGTAGGAGCAGCATGCGACCATGCATGAAATCGCCGCCGACCTTAATCACATACACAGCATGAAGCAGGCCGCAGGCAATCATCAGCACCCCACGACGTTCCAATCCCACGACTAGTACCGCAACCACAGGTAGAAGAAGGTACATGCCATAACTGCTGACCAAATCCCACAGGTAGCTCAGCCCACCAGCCCAGTCGCTAGAGCTCGCCGACTTTGCGACGGCCGTATGCGGCACCAGCAACCCGTAGTACCCCATCCGGAAGACCTCATACCCCAGCGGAACGGGAACCGCCACTGCGATGATCTTCCAACGTTGCGACCAATCCGTGGCCTTATATAACAGCCACAGCCCAAAAATGGCGCCATATAGCAGCATTTCGGGGCGGATTAGCCAACCAATCCCTAGCCAAAAAGCAAAGAGGTAGGTGTGCTTGGTACCGCTCAACCACCACATCACCGCTAAGTAGAAAATGGACAGACCCCACTCCAAACCGGAGGTGGCAAAATCCCGCGCGGGAGGAAGCGCTATATAAATGAGTGCACCAAAAGGCACCAACAGGTGGGCACTGTCACGGTAACGCACTGCTGTGGCATAAGCACCCACCATGAGTGCTAGCACGCTCAAGATTAAAGAGGCCCCGAGCGCAATGCGGTGAATATCAGCGCCACTGATAAGGGCACAGAGATAAATAATGTATTGCCACAGTGTTGAGGTACTGGCCTCAACACGTTCCCCGACGTTAAACACTGGACCGTTGCCGGCGAGCAAGTTCCTCACGGTCCGCAACACGATGAGGCCGTCGTCGCTCATCCAGCGACGCGCCCAACCTCCCCAGAACATGAGCACACCCACAACAACCACGCTGATCAGGGTGGATAACTGAGGTGTACTCCAATTCCGGATTCGACTCATACGCATGCTTCTTCTAATTCCGAGGTGTCCTTTTTATAGAGCCGGTACTAGGTAGACAGCGATACCGATACAAATAACCCAGCCCAAGGCCAAGAACTGCAGCGGACGGTCCGACAATGCGATCTCATCAGGCGCACCGCCTTCACCACGGTCAACGTCTGCCGCATAACGCAGAATTGCCACCGTGAATGGAACCATAGAAACCTGGTACCACACGGAAGCGGTACCGCTTGCAGCTTTGGCCATCTCAAAGCCCCACAAGGAGTAAGCCATGACCACGGCAGTTGCAGAAAGCGTCCACACAAAGCGCAGGTAGGTAGGCGTATAGCCCTCAAGGGACTTACGGATTTTGGCACCAGATTTTTGCGTGAGCAGGATCTCAGCATAGCGCTTACCCGACGCCATAAACAGCGAACCGAATGCTGCGACCAGCAGGAACCACTGCGATAGGTCGATTCCGGCAGCAACACCGCCGGCCATCGCACGCAGCATGAATCCAGAGGACACCAGAGCGATGTCGATCACTGGTTGGTGCTTCCAGCCGAAGCAGTAGCCCAGCTGCAGTGCAATGTAAACAGCAACCACGATAGCCAAGCCGTGGCCAGACGATGCGGTGTAGCTGATCGCAACCGCGGCGATGATAAGGACCACGGCCATGATGTAGGCCAAGCCCACGGGAAGCACGCCGGCCGCGATCGGGCGGAAACGCTTGGTGGGGTGTGCGCGGTCAGCTTCTACGTCGCGGGCATCGTTGATCAAGTAGATCGCGGAGGCAGACATACAAAACGCTACGAAGGCGATGAGGATGTCGAACAGGGTGCGAGTGCTGAGCAGGGCGTCGGCCCCAGCGGCCGCTGGGGCAGCAAGAACCAGAACGTTTTTCACCCATTGCTTCGGGCGCAGCGCTTTGATCATGCCGTCGACAAGGTTTTTAGGCGGTTGCCGTTTCTTGTCTAGCTCAACGCCGCGGGTGTGTGGCTCCGGCTCGATAAAGCCTTGGTTCTTGCTCATTTCACCTTCCCAGTTCGTGCAATTGCTTCTGCAGTGACCGCACCTACGAGAGCGCCGGTGGCCACGTCGGTCGGATAATGTACTCCGAGAACCATACGCGACACCATCATCACAGGGATACCCAGCAGCGGCAGCGGGTTGCGGGTGATCCGTGCGAGGCTCACCAGCGCAGCGCTTGTCGACGTCGCATGTGAGCTGGGAAAACTCAGCTTGGACGGGGTTCCGACACCGATTTTGATGCGTGGATCATGAGGGCGTTTACGTCTCACGATTCGCTTTACCACCACACTTATAGCGTGGCTCACAAAGGCGGCCGCAGCGAGACGAACCCACTGCCCACGGCGGGGAGCGTCGATAAGCGCACCCAGCGCACCCATGCCCATCCATCCCAAGGCGTGCTCACCAAAATGACTCAAACCGCGAGCCGTGGCCAAAACGCCCGGAGTAGCAAGGTGTTTTTGCACCTCTACAAGTATGTCTGCTTCTTTCACTAGGACTCCTCAGCCCCTTGTGGTTCCTCGAAAATCTTCGCCCACGCCTCACGGCTGGTCAGCTCCTTGTGAGCCGCACGGTACTCCTCACGCAGACGATCGAAGTTCGCAGCGACCTCCTTTTGCAAGCGGTAAGACTCCTGCAAAAGCTCCTTCGCCTGAGCGCGGTCGCGCTTGCGATAGACAACACCGCGACCATCGGCGGTCGACACCGTGGCGCCGTCGAGACGCGACAAGCTAAACCAACGAGCGTTAATCGGAGCCAAGTTAGCCTGCGGCACATCGTGGTGCTGCGGATTCTCCTTAGACAAGGTGTGCTTAATGCCCTTGAGCAACCAGCCAACCTTCTTCACCGGAGCCAGCGGGCCACTCAGGTTGCACACCGTTGGCACACCCGGCGCACCGGAAGGCCGTGGCAAATCAGCGGCACTTGGCAACACGACGGCATCCGAGTAGTTCTTGCGCAGCGCATTAATGCGTGGCAGAGAGGTTTCAAGGATGTCGAAGAGGTGCGATGGGCCTGCGAGGAAGTCTTTCATTGCCTCGTTTTGAACAGCAACCGTGGAGTACTCCAAGCACAGGAGGTGCTTGAGGGTGGCCTTTTGCATGGATCGCACCATGCCTGCTGGGTTGCCGTTTTCGATAGCGCCAACGATCAAGCGGTTGCGTAGGTGGAAGTAGGCTTGCCAGTCGATGGCATCGTCTTTATCCGACCATGCGAGGTGCCAGATAGCCACACCAGGCCAGGTGGCGGTGGCGAATCCGGCGTTGCCGGCGCGCAGGCCGTATTCAGCATCGTCCCACTTGATAAACAGTGGCAGTGGCTGGCCGATCTGCTCGGCAACCACGCGTGGGATCACGCACATCCACCAGCCGTTGTAATCGACGTCGATACGGCGGTGCAGGTCCTCAGTCTTAGGACGATCGCTTGGGGCATCGGGTCTTGGGCGATCACTCAAGGGGTACTTGGCAAAGTCGTGGTCGTAGTGCACGAATGGTGCGGAGGTCCACATGAAGATGTTGCGGTCCACAACCTCACCCATGGAGTGCAGGTGGCTGCGCTCTTGCAGGCTGAGCATTTGGCCACCAACCAAGATAGGACTCTTGGCGTAACGAGCTACCTGAAGCGCACGCAGGACGGAGTCCGGCTCGATGGCAATGTCGTCATCCATGTACAGGATGTAAGGCGACTGTGCGACACCAGCTGGTTTGGTGCCATCCACGCCACCGAGTGCCTCGTACATAATGCGGGAGTAGCCGCCGGAACCACCGAGGTTGCCTTGGCGGAACTCGAAGAAACGATCACCGAAGTGCTCGGTTGCTTCCTTATAACCTAGCTCATCAGCTGGGTGCTTGTTGCCCTGGTCGGGCATAATCACAGCGTCGATGACCGCATCGACTTCTGGGTCTTCCGACAGTGCGGTCAGCGCGGCAACAGCGTCAGTTGGGCGGTTGAAGGTAGGGATACCCACCGTCACGCGCTTATCAAAAGGTCCCACCTGGCTGCCATCTGGCATGACTTGTGGCTGCGGTGCCTGCGCAGCGTACCAACCAGCCTTGAAGGTCACGTCGGTTTCTGCGGTGACATAGAACCACAGCCAGCCGCCGTCCTCGAAAGGAGCCAAGCTCAGGTCGAATTCCACAACGCCATCGCTGACCACTTGGCCTTGCTCGGCATACGACGCCCCGTCGATCTTAGTGCGGAACACATCCACACGGGCAGTGCCCGTGACCTCTACACGCAGGATTACGTTGTCCAGCTGCGTCCAACGACGCCAGTAGCTGGCAGGGAACGCATTGAAGTACGTCTGAAAGCTCACTTCGTCGCCAGCAGAGATAGCAACGGAGTGGCGGTCGTTCCACATGGCGCGGCCATTGTTGTGCTCAGACTCAATCAGGTAGAGCATGCGGACGTCGTGCGGCTCTCCTGCTTTAGGCATCAGGAAGCGCTGCAGTGATTCGACTGCTTTACTCATGGTAAGCATGGGGCCTTTCTAATAAGTGCGGTCGTGCCTCACCAACCACGAAACAGGGAAAGTGGGCACTCTTCAGATAACAGCGTAGTTGGTTTATTCCGAATTCGACTGATTGAAGCGGCAAACAGACCAAATTGACCACACTGCGATGACCCCAATTGTGCCACCGACGAAGACGTCGCTAAGCCAATGCACCCCCACATAAAGCCTGCTAAGGGCCACCAGTACCGCCACACACCACGCCAATTGCTGCACCCAAGCGCGCGTTGAGAGATAAGAAATAACCGTGGCAAGGGCAAAGGCCGCTACCGCATGACCAGAGGGCATTGATGGGTTGAAATGGTAAAGCAGCTGCTCGGCGATCGGTGGGCGTTCGCGACCGATGAGCGCTTTAAGCACCGGACTAAGTGAGACAGCAAAACCCACCGCTAGCAGGGGAAATGCTGCTTGTAGCGGTGGGTTATGGCAGGCGCGCCACGCAGACCACAGTGCGGAGTACAGCAGGACGTAGCGCGGCGCGAATGCCAAGGTGAAGGGCACAACGAGGGAGGTCAACCACTCCGAACGTAGCGCGATCATGTAGCTCCACACGGCGTGGTCGATACCCAACGAAAACTCCCTTGCTTCTTGTTTAAAACAAAAAGCTAGTTTAACCGGCAAACCATCCAGTCACAGCAGGGGCGATGTTCTGGTAGACGTGCTTGTGCTCTTGGTACTCAGCCAAACCGGTAGGGCCTAGCTCCCGACCATTACCGGACTGCTTCATGCCACCCCACTCAGCCTGTGGCAGATAAGGGTGGAAGTCGTTGATCCAGATGGTGCCGTGGCGCAGCTTGCGGGCAACACGCTCAGCCTTTCCAGCATCCTGGGTCCACACGGCACCAGCCAAACCGTATTCGGTGTCATTGGCAATAGCAATGGCTTCTTCCTCGGTGCGGAAGGTTTCCACAGTTACGGTTGGGCCGAATGCTTCATCGTGCACACAGTCCATGTCGCGGGTGCAGTTGTCGATGATCGTCGGCAAGTAGAATGCGCCGGCCGCCAGATCGGTGTTTCCGGTAGCGTGCGATCCCTCATTGTCGCTGGCATCGGCAACACGGCCGCCGGTGGTGATCGTAGCTCCCTGTTCCTTGGCGGCGACGACGTACGCGTCCACCTTGTCGCGGTGCTCAAGGGAGATCAACGGGCCAGTCTCCGCAGCGGTGTCGAGAGGTCCGCCGAGCTTAATCTGGGCAGCGCGACGAGTAAGTTCCTCCACAAAGCGATCATGGATGGACTCTTCCACCACAATGCGCGAACCTGCCGAGCAGACCTGGCCGGAGTGCACAAAAGCACCGTTGAGGGCATTATCCACGGCAGCATCAAAGTCCGCATCTGCGAAGATGATATTTGGGTTCTTTCCACCTAATTCGAGAGCTACTCGCTTCACAGTTTCAGCTGCATTGCGTGCAATCAAACGACCAGTGACTAGACCACCGGTAAAGGACACCATGTCTACCAACGGGCTGGTAGACAACGGATTGCCACAGCTAGCACCAGCACCCGTAATCAAGTTAGCCACACCAGCTGGAACACCCGCACGCTCAAATAGGGTCATCAGCATCATGGCCGTGTGCGGCGTAAGCTCCGCCTGCTTCAACACAAAAGTGTTACCCGCAGCCAGCGCCGGAGCCACCTTCCACGAAACCTGCAGCAAGGGGTAATTCCATGGCGTAATCAAACCGCACACACCAACCGGTTCGACGTCGATACGCGAGCGAACGTTCGGATCACCTGGATCAACCACGCGACCTGCCTCGTGCTGGGCGAGGGTGCCAAAGTAATCAAAAGCATTAGCGATGTCATCCATATCCAGCTCAGATTCCGCCAAGCGCTTACCGGTATCAGCGGACTCCGCGCGCGCAAACTCATCCTTATGCTCACGCAACAGCGCACCAACCTTGAGCAAAATCTTGCCGCGCTCTACCGCAGGCACCGCCGCCCACTCACCGCGATCAAACGTCTCACGAGCTACCGCAATCGCACGCTCAGTATCCTGCTCCCCCGCTTCCGAAACGATACCCACCACGCTGCCGTCGGCAGGATTAGTAATCGTACGTACCTCGCCGCTACCGGCAGGTTGCCACGTGCCATTGATATATAAGGTGGCAGGCTTGGTGGAATCGCTAAAGCAGCCGGCAAGAAGCTCAGACTTCTGGGGATCAAATACTGCGTTCGATGTGGTCATATATATTTTCTCCTTTAATACTGTGTTGATTGCTTACCTAAAAAGTGCCCTAATGAGCCCCCCGATCTTAGGAAAACAACGGTGGAGTTGCACCATCGCTCAGATCCGAGGAACCTGGCAAATCTCTATGCATGTGCAAGAATTCGAGGTGACGTTCGTACAAATCCAGCACGTTGTCGATGAGCTGTTCCTGGGTATAGCCGTAGACGTCGTACCCCAAAGAACCTGTCAGGTCACACACCTCAAGGCGGTAGTAGGTTTCCTTCTCCGAGGCATTGGCTTTACGGGTGAATTGTGGCACAGGGTTGCGTACCGGTAGCAGCTGATAGCGGAAGTTTTGCTCAGAGCCCATTTCCACGATCAGATCCAATCCCTCAACCGCCTGCGGCTCCGTGGTAACCAACCGTGCGTTAATCCCCTTACTACACAGTTCTTCAGCAACCTGTGTGAGTGCCGGCGTTGCCACATTGGTGATATACGCCTGTACCTTAGCAGCACTCGGCCACGTATTGGCACGACTGAGACGACGACGCCACGAAATAGAGTGTCCCTGCTGTTCACCGATGGCGCTACGCCCCGACATAGCAGCATGAACCGACACCACGCGAGCATTCTTTTGAGTTTGCTCCAATCGGAAACAACGCACCAAACCGGCCATGACCAGATAGATCACGATGGTAAACGGCAGCCCCATCACCACGGTGGCCGACTGGACGGTGGCAATACCGTCGAGCTGCAACATCACAATTGTGAGCGCACCGACAACCACAGCCCAGAAAATTCGGGACCACACTGGGCCGTCTTGACTGCTGTGGTGGGTGGTAGAGGTGAAGTTACTCATCACCAGCGCACCGGAGTCAGCAGAGGTGATGTACAGCAACAGACCGATCATGGTGGCCAGTCCCACGAGGAAGATCGCACCTGGGTAGGTGGCCAGCAGATCGTAGAAGCCGCGCTGGGGGTTAGCGGCAGCCTCGTGGCCAAAAGCATCGTTGCCGCCGCGCACGATGGCGAGTGCGGAGTTACCAAAGAAGCTCATCCACAACACGATGAACAAGAAGGGGATGCTCAAGGTGCCGAACACGAATTGGCGCAGGGTGCGGCCGCGGGAAATACGGGCGAGGAACAGGCCCACGAATGGTGCCCAGGCCACCCACCATGCCCAGAAGAATAGGGTCCATGCGCCCAACCATGCCTTGGTATGCTCCGGGTCGTCGGAAAACGCGTAGGTGTCCATGGTCATCCCCGGTAGGGAGGACACGTAGTCGCCGATGTTCATCACAAGACCGTCGAGCAAGAAGGCGGTTTTACCTGCGATGACCACGTAGATCATGAGGGCGATGGCGAGCAGCACGTTGATTTCGCTGAGCACTTTGATGCCCTTATCCACGCCGGATACCGCAGAAAGCGTTGCGACGGCCACTGATACCACCACAAGGATGATCTGCCAGGTAGGGCCTTCTTCTACCCCGAAGAGTACTTTCATACCGTAATTCAACTGCACCACGCCGATACCCAGCGAGGCTGCGATACCGAAGACGGTACCCAGCATGGCAGCGATGTCTACGCAGTTACCCACCGCACCGTGAATGCGCTTGCCGATCAACGGATATAGTGCCGATCGAATAGCCAGTGGCATGTTTAAACGGTAGGCATAGTAGCCAAAAGCCATGCCCATCAGGCAATACAGCGCCCAGCCGGTCATGCCGTAGTGAAATAGTGCCCACACCACGGCTTGTTCTGCAGCCTCGCGCGTTTCACCCTGACCAACAGGCGGGCCATAGTACTGGGCCACTGGTTCTGCGACGGAGAAGAACATAAGATCCACACCGATACCCGCTGCGAACAGCATGGCCGACCACGAGAAGAGTTTGAACTGTGGGCGGGAGTGATCGGGACCTAGGCGGATGCTGCCGGTTCTGGTGACGGCAACACCGATAACAAAAACGATCACCACGGTGGCGGTGAGGATATAGAACCAACCTAGGTTGGTAGAGATCCACTCGGTGACCGCACCGAGTGCCGTGGCTGCTTTTTCACGGGCGAAGAATGCCCAGAGGGTCAGCGCAATAATGCCCACTGCGGATGCGCCGAATACGGGCCAGTTGATGGTGGGTTCGGGGATGTTATTTCCACCTGCGGAACTATCACCGACAACTCCCCCCGCACCGGCTTTATATGAACCGACCAAAACTTTTGGAGCGGCTTCCTTTACCCCCAGTGTTTTACCCCCATGTGAGGTTGATGCGTCCACCGAGGACGCGTCACCATCTATGTGAGCATCTTCTTTCACACCGTGTCACCTCTTCTTATCGTTTACTCATCATCACTGTTGCTGGAGTCGATGTTTCGCCATGTGAGACAGCAGTTTTGACCCACTGGTTTTTAGACAAAATTACGGTTTCTAAGTCGCATTTTTACCCATTTGCACCGAGTTCATTCTCCGTTACATCACTGTCGACACTACACAGCACAGGACTTTTTGTGTGGCAGCAATCTCAACTCGCTGGCACACTGGAAAATAGAAGAAGCTGATAAACCTGAAAGGAAAAGGAGATATATGAGTTTACGAAACCGACTCCGCACCTCAATTTCTAAGCACGACACTGACGGCGAATTCATTCAAGATCGGACACGCGATGTGGTTATCGTGGGTGGTGGCTCAGCCGGCTCCGTGCTTGCCAATCGCCTCTCGGAAGACGCCGACACAAGCGTGATGGTGCTGGAAGCCGGTCGCTCCGACTCCCTGTGGGACTTGTTCATCCACATGCCCGCAGCATTCTCCTTCCCCATCGGCAACAAGTACTACGACTGGGCTTATGAGTCCGAGCCAGAACCACACATGAACGGTCGTCGCATTTACCACGCCCGCGGCAAGGTTCTCGGTGGTTCTAGCTCCATCAACGGTATGATTTTCCAACGCGGTAACCCCATGGATTACGAGAAGTGGGGCGCGCTGCCAGGCATGCAGAATTGGGACTTCAAGCACGTGCTGCCGTACTTCAACAAAATGGAAACCGCGCTGGGTGCCGATGCCAACGATCCTCGTCGCGGTCATACCGGCCCACTGAAACTCACCCGAGGTCCAGCTACTACCCCACTGTTCCAGGCGTTTTTCCGTTCCGTTCAGGAAGCGGGCTACAACCTGACTAACGACGTCAACGGTTACCGCCAAGAAGGATTCGCTCCCTTTGACCGCAACATTTTGAAGGGCAAGCGCCTTTCTGCTGCTCGTGCTTATTTGCACCCAGTTATGGATCGCACCAACCTTGAGGTGCGCACCCGTGCATTCACCACTCGTATCTTGTTCAACGAGGCTGGCACGCAGGCTACCGGTGTTGAGTATGAGTGGAAGGGCAAGAAGCGTCGCGTGATGGCCAACAAGGTTATCTTGTGCGGCGGTGCTTTTAATACTCCACAGCTGCTGCAGGTCAGCGGTGTTGGTGATCGTGAGGTTTTGGAAAAGGCTGGCGTTGATGTGATCAAGCATCTGCCAGGCGTGGGCGCTAACTTGCAGGATCACTTGGAGGTTTACGTTCAGTACAACGTGACTAAGCCAGTCTCGGTGCAGCCGAACTACAAGATGACGCGTCGTCCGTTTATCGGTTTGCAGTGGCTGCTAACCAAGAAGGGCCCTGTGGCTTCTTCCCACTTTGAGGCTGGTGGCTTCGCGCGTTCGAATGACGATGAAGCCTACCCGAACTTGATGTTCCACTTCCTGCCGATGGCGATTCGTTACGATGGTACCCAGCCGGAAGGCGATCACGGTTTCCAGTTCCACGTCGGCCCCATGTACTCCGACACCTTGGGGCATGTGCACATTACCTCGCCAGATCCTAAGGCTAAGCCGGAGATCATCTTCAACTATCTGGCCACTGAGCAGGATCGACGCGAGTGGGTTGAGGCGGTGCGCGTTTCGCGTCGCCTGCTGGATACGGATGCTATGAAGGAGTACACTGACGGTGAGATTTCTCCCGGTGCGGACGTACAAACCGATGAAGAGATCTTGGAGTGGGTGCGTAACGACGCCGAAACCGCTCTGCACCCTTCGTGTACCGCGAAGATGGGCTCGGCTGACGACGCTATGGCCGTAGTCGATCCAGAGAACATGCAGGTTCATGGTATTGATGGCTTGTATGTGTGCGATGCTTCCGCGATGCCAATTATTACTAACGGCAACATCTATGCCCCTGTGATCATGATGGCAGAAAAGGCTGCCGATTTAATTAAGGGCATTAAGCCGCTGACACCCATCGACGTTCCGTTCTACAAAGCTAAGCAAGGTATGCCGCTGTACGCTGAAGGCGAGAAGGTTCGCGATCACACGAAGGCTATTCCTGGCGCTGACCACTAGTCTTCTGGCACAAAAGCGCCACTGAGTTCCATACTCTAGTGGCGCTTTATTGGCTCTTCCGGTTTTAGAGTGCATTGATTGTGTGTCGCATGTTGGCGGCGTGGATCAGGCACCAAAAGATGTAGTGGTCGAAGTAGACGAGGATGTCTTTGCGGCGCTTGTTCATGGTCCTACCCAACTGCGCGATCTCAGCTATCCTAGCGTCTTTCATGCCAACAAGCGTGTCAATGAGCATGCTCATGGTTTTGTTGGCTGCTTGCTTGTTGGTAGTAGTACCAGGTCTGTTGCAGCGGCGCATAGTCGTCGTCGAAGTCAAACAGTTTTTCAAGCCTCCTACGGGGCTTGTCACCGGTTAGGCGTACAACGTGGAATAGGTCTATGACTTAGGTGGTGTTGAAAATGACGTCGCCGGTGGCGGTGGCATAGCCTTGGAAGCCGTCCATACTGGTGATTTTGACCTGATTACGAAACTTCGCTTTGATTATTCAGCCATGTTCGCAAACGCGTCAGTGTTTCTTCCTGGGACAACGTCAAAAAGCCAGGCGGGGCGGATGACGTTTCCATCGCGCAATACTCCAGGCTGCCCGCACGTGGGGCATTCATTGATGGACTCGACGGGCTCGGCTTCAATAACGGTAACTATCACCGTGTTCTACGGTGCGGCAGATGGTATCGACGATGGCATTTCCGTTAGGCTGCACAGTAGGTCCTTGGTTGTGGATGGATGGTTTAGACACCCTTATTCCTACAAAGCCAAGGGTCCTAGTATCTTGTGCCACGCCCGAACCCCTCGGCGAACTAATCAATGCACTCTAAAACCGGAAGAGCCGCTTTAGCTGTTATTTCAGGGCGTCGACAAGCTTGTTATCAAACATCGACAATGCCGAAGCAATAGCCATGTGCATGTCTAGGTACTGGTACGTGCCCAGACGCCCGCCGAAGTACACCTTGCTGGACTCCGTCTCGGCGTCGGCAAGCTCGCGATACTTGCGCAACATCTCGCGGTCACTTGGGGTGTTAATTGGGTAGTACGGCTCATCGCCCTCTTCCGCGAAGCGCGAGTACTCCTTCATAATCACCGTCTTGTCCTTTGGGTAGCGATCCTCACGCTCAGGGTGGAAGTGACGGAACTCGTGAATACGCGTGTACGGGAACTCCGCATCGTTGTAGTTCATCACAGGGGTCCCCTGGAAATCACCCGTGTTCAGCACCTCAGTTTCAAAGTCCAAGGTACGCCAACCAAGGTGGCCCTCAGAGTAGTCAAAGTAGCGATCCAGTGGGCCGGTGTAGACCACAGGAGCCTCAGGGTTCTGTGCGCGGAGATCCTCACGCACCTCAAACCAATCGGTGTCCAACCGCACCTCAATGTTCTCGTGATCAGCCATGTTGCTCAACCACTGCGCGTAGCCGTGGACAGGCAGACCCTCATAGGTGTCGTTAAAGTAACGGTTATTAAAGTTGTAGCGCACAGGCAACCGCGTGATATTACCCGCCGGCAGCTCCTTCGGATCCGTCTGCCACTGCTTCGCCGTATAATCGCGAATAAACGCCTCATACAACGGACGACCAATCAGCGAGATCGCCTTTTCCTCCAAGTTGGTTGCATCCTTGGAATCAATCTCCGCAGATTGTTCCTTGATCAACTCGCGAGCCTCATCAGGAGTGTAGTAACGGCCAAAGAACTGGTTAATCAGACCCAACCCCATAGGGAACTGGTAAGCAGTGCCATTGTGCATAGCAAACACACGGTGCTGGTAACCGGTGAAAGCGGTGAACTGATTCACGTAGTCCCACACCCGCTTATTAGAAGTGTGGAACAAGTGCGCACCATACTTATGGATCTCAATACCCGTCTCTGGCTCCGCCTCCGAATAAGCATTGCCACCCAAGTGAGAACGCTTCTCCACGATGAGCACCTTCTTGCCCAGCTGGCTAGCAGCACGCTCAGCAACCGTCAGGCCAAACAGGCCAGAACCTACCACGATCAGATCAAAGTCAGACATGGGTATGAGTGTAGCCGGAAAGCTCAACCTTATGGGGGTTAGGCACCGCAAATCCCCTCAAGCAATGCTGTTAAAGCAACCCTACAGTACTGTTCAGGAATACTGAACAGTACTGGTCATCGCCGTGGCACGATGATAGGCCCGCATGCTGTAACCTTCGCGTTGTAGATTTTTTCTACTCGTTCGACGGTGAGTACGTCCCTGCCTACTGCGATAATACGGCCGGCGTCCATGAGTGCGACGCGTTGTGAGTAAAGGCCGGCGAGTGCGAGGTCGTGCATGGTGGCCAGCACGGTGAGGTTTCGGGTGGTGCGCATAGTGTCGATGAGTTCGAGCACGTCTTGGGCGTGTCCGATGTCGAGCGCTGAGGTGGGTTCGTCGAGAAGCAAAACGTCGGGTTGTTGCACGAGGGCTCGCGCGAGGACCACGCGTTGTGCCTGCCCGCCAGATAGCCGTGCGACCTCGCGTTTAGGGCTGAGGTCGAGGGTGTCTGTTACTTCTTGGAGCAGCGTCCGGTTGACGCTACCTGCGGCATAAAAGCCCAGTTCGACGTAGTTTTTTACGGTCATTCCCGCTGGGATCACAGGCCGTTGGGGCATGAGGGCTACGTGTTGTGCCCAGCGTCGCGGCGACGTAGTACGCGCTTGTAGCTTTGCGACGCTCACCTCGCCCGCAGTTGGAGAGATCACACGAGCCGCAATGTTGAGCAACGTGGATTTACCACAACCATTAGAGCCTACCACGTTGAGCCATTCGCCGGGGGCGAGGCGGAGGGAGACGTCGTGAAGCACGGGGGTGCGCGCGTAGGAGTGCGAGACATGGCTGATGGTTAGCACAACGCCTCCCTACGGTAGCGGCGCAATAATATAAGGAAAAACGGGGCGCCGATCACGGCGGTGACCACGCCAACGGGAAGTTCCGAGGGGGCCAGCACGGTGCGGGCGACGGTATCGGCAAACAGCATAAAGATGGCACCCCACGCAATCGTCAAGGGCATCAGCAGGCGGTGCGCCGGCCCCACCACCAGCCGCAGCGCATGCGGCACCACAATGCCAACGAAGCCAATCAGACCCGAGATCGCCACCACACAAGCGGTTCCCAACGTGGCGATAGCGATGAGCACGCCCCGGATAAGACGCGGATTAGCGCCAAGAGCTGCAGCTTCCGCATCACCTAGGGTGATCACGTCGAGTTGGCGGTGGGCACAGGCCAGCACGAGTAAACACACCGCAACAGGCAGAGCCACTGTTGCCACGGTGCTCCACTTGGATACGTTGAGACTGCCCAGCATCCACGAGAAAATGCGCTGCACGTGGTCGATGTTGCTTTGCTGGATGTAGGTCTGCGCAGCAGAAGCAAAGGCCGCCACGGCAACACCGGCTAGGATCACGGTGGTGGCGTCGCCACGCGGGCCAGCAACCACGTATGTTGCCAGCACCGCCAGCACCCCACCCACAAACGCCGCGGGAATGATCCCCACCAGCCCAGCACCGAACACAATCACGCAGGTCACGCCCAGCCCGGCGCCCGCGGACACGCCAAGGAGATACGGATCGGCCAGCGGGTTTCTAAACACTGCCTGATACGTCGCGCCTGACGACGCCAACATCGCCCCGACCACCACTGCCGTTGCAATGCGCGGGAGACGCACATTGAGCAACACTGCATGCTGCTGGGTGTTCAACACCGAACTACCCGTGAGCTCCTGGATAATATCGGCTGGTCGAATATCAAGTGCACCCACCGCGATAGCCACTATCAAAGCTGCCAAGAGGGCCACAGCGGTTACCACTGCAGCCCAAAGCGTACGACTTTCTACACGTGCGATGGCAGCGTCACATCTTTCAACGCCTCAGCAATCATGTGCACAAGCTGCGGCAATCGTGGCCCCCAGCGAGAAGCCAAGTCCTTATCCAATACGGTGACCCGCTTGTTAGCCACTGCGTCAATAGTCTCCCAGCCTGGGCGTTTCGCCACAAATTCCACTGGGTCTTGGCCTTCATCCAGCTTGTTCGCCAAGAAAATCACGCGCGGATTAGAAGCAATCACAGCCTCGTTGGTCAACTGCGGGAACTTCTTAGCAGAAGCAGTTGGGGCCACCGAGTGCATTCCAAATAGTGAGTAGATCTGCCCCAAGAAGGAGGAGTCGGCCACAGAGTAAAGATCGTCGCTGACCTCATGGTAGTACGGCAGGTGAGCGTCGATAATCTTGCTATCGACGAGCGCAACCGCCTGATCAATCTCGCGGCGCAGCGTGTCAACCTGCTCTTTTGCCTCACCTGCGTGACCGGTAGCTTCTCCCAGCTTGGTGAACTGCGAATAAACCTCATCCAAGGACCCCGCAGCAGGCAACACCAACAGCTCAATGTTGGCGGCCTTGATCGCATCCGCGAACTTGGGGTCATCTTGGGAAGTAACAACGAGGTCAGGGGTATATCCAACCACGGCCTCAGCGTTGGGCTTGAAACCAGAAAGCTCTGGATCCCTAGGGGTTTCTTCAGGGTAGTTGGAGTACTTATCGGTCACTGCGACTTGGTCACCGGCGCCGATAGCGTAGAGCATCTCTGTGACCGTGGGCGACAGGCTCACGATGCGCTCTGGATGGTTGGCCGGAGCCTCGGAAGTTGGGGCTGATTCCGATTCGGGTGCCTGTGATTGGCAGCCCACGAGGGCCATCGCGGAGACTGCGACGAGGGCAGCTGCGCGTGTCATGCGGCGAAGCATTGTCATGCCGTTTCCTTCTGTAAGACGATGCTGGAAAGCTCTGTGAATATTAGTGCAGTCAGTCTCTTTTACTTGCAGAATGTATCTCATTACACATTTTTCACGCGTTCACATGCTGCACTCATATGCGTTTCCCTTAATCACACACGTCCCAGGGGTTTCTTCTTGCCACTAGGTGCACTAGAGTTAACAAAGATTGTCTTTCTCCTCAGAAGACACACGCGCACATCACATCGAGGGAGAACACAGTGCAGCAACGACGAAGGCTGATAAGCCGCACGCCGAAACCAGTCACAGCAGCCATCATGTCCATCACCCTGGTCGGCGCAGCAGCCGTAGGCGTAAGTACCAACACCGTGCTATTTACCCAAGGCGACGCCATCGCCCCCATCAACCCAGAGCTGACCACCTCCAGCCTTGCCGAAGGCAACAACGTGCTGGTGACCGACCCAGCAATCGTCACCCAAGGCGAAGGCGAAGGCCCCAAAACCGTCAAAGAATTCGACCGCGAACAACCCTTCTCACAGTTCGCACTCACCTGGAACGGCGAACGCGACATCGCAGCCTTCGTCCGCGGCCAACGCCCCGACGGTACTTGGACCGAATGGTTCGACACCGAACCCCTCGACTACGGATCAGACAACCCCAACCACAAAAAGGGCACCGACCTGATCTACATCGAACCCACCACGACAGTGCAGGTATCGATCAGCGGCGTTGACCTCCTTGGCCCCGACGCAGCCAACTTGGACGCAGTCTTTATCGACGGCGGAACCTCCGATCTCCCCGAAAACGGCATCAACCTCACCGCCGACTCCGACGGCATGCCCCGCGTCATCTCCCGCGCAGGCTGGGGTGCCGACGAATCCCTCCGTTGCTCCGGACCAGAATACGAAGACTCCACCGCAGCCATCGTCATCCACCACACCGCCGGCTCCAACAACTACAGCCAAAAAGAATCCCCCGGCATCATGCGCGGCATCTACAAGTACCACGCACAAACCCTCGGCTGGTGCGACATCGGATACCACGCCCTCGCCGACAAATACGGCAACCTCTTCGAAGGCCGCTACGGCGGACTAAACAAGAGCATCGTCGGCGCACACGCAGGTGGCTTCAACTCCAACACCTGGGCTATCTCCATGATGGGCAACTACGACGTAGTCCAGCCCCCACAAGTCATGATCAAATCCGTCGGCGAACTCGCCGGCTGGCGCGCCAAAGTCGCAGGTATCGACCCCAAGGGCTACGACACCCACTACTCCGAAGGCTCCAGCTACACCTTCTACCCCTACGGCCAAGCAGTACGCCTGCCCAACATCTTCGCCCACCGCGACGTAGGAAACACCTCCTGCCCAGGCCAATACGGATACGCCCAAATGGACAACATCCGCAACATCGCCAAACAGAAATACGACTCGATCCGCTCCGGCTCCGGCGCGACAGCACCCGCTGCACCACCTGTAGCATCAAACCCAGCACCAGCCGCTACCGCAGCACCTTCTGCATCAGCCGCAACCGCTGGCACTAACCCCATCGCACTACTCAACCAAGGCTCCACCCCTGCAAACACAGGCTCCTTGGTCGGACTTGCCATCGCAGCAGCCACCACACTCGGTCTGATCGGCAACCTCAACAACATTGGCGACGTCCCCGTCATCGGCGGGCTGAAACTCTCCCAGCTGCAGCCCATCATCGGCAAAATCGTTAACCTCCTTGGCAATAACGACGTCTCCCGCGTATGGCGTGGCGTAAACTCCTTCGCCGGCGCAGCCCTCGGCAACGCCCGCTCCCCCATCGCCCACTACGCCTCTGCCACCGGCACCCCCATCGACTACGCCCTCTTTGACAACGGCATCGTGATCAGCAACCCAGAAACCGGCACCAACGCCCTCTGGGGAACCATCGGCGACCTATGGGCACAACAAGGCTTCGAAGCCGGCCCCCTAGGACTACCCACCAGCTCCGTCTTTGAAGTTGACGGCCTCCAACGCGTGAACTTCCAACACGGCTACATCACCTTCAACCCAACAACAAGCGCCATCGACATCCAGGTGCAGTAACAAGCAAAAGGGCTCTTCCGGTTTTGGGGTGCGTAGCGGGATAAGATAGAAAACGACGGGTCCAGCGGGTCACCACAACATGTAGGGGTCCCTAGTGTGAAAATGAAAGTTGCTACACGACCATCTAAACCCACCAGAGACCCGCACTGTGAAGCCTACTGGAAACCTCGTTGCTGACACCATCTGCCGTACCGCGGAAATCGGACTTGCTATCACCTGTGCCGCTGATGCCGGAGCACTGACCATCATTGAGGCCACGCCCGTAGCCGTTATCGGCGTGTGCCCAGACTGCGGCCAGTCTGGCAAGTTACGCGACCACATCACCCGTCGACTCGTTGGTCTTCCTGTCGTCGGATTCCCCACCAGGCTGCACATAAAAGTCCCCAGGTTTCGGTACACAGCCGCCTCATGTAAGAGAAAGATCTTCCAAGAATCTTTAACCTGCGCTGATGACGGTGCCAAGCTCACGTATCGGGTCACCCGCTGGATCTTGCAGCGCCTTGCTATTGACCGGATGAGTGTGTCAGCTACCACCAAAACACTCGGTGTGGGCTGGGACCTGGTCAACCAGGTCGCACTAGATGCCTGCCGTCAGCTTGTCTACGGCGACCCTTGTCACCTAGACGGGGTTCGCATTCTTGGGAGTCGATGAACATGTATGGAAACACACCAGAAAACCAGGCCAGGCATCACACCTGGTGACCATACTTGTTGACCTCACCCCGCTGGTGGACGGGCATGGGCCTGCACGTTTGTTAGACATACGACCGGGCAGATCCGCCGATGTGCTCAGCGGGTGGCTTAAAGAGCGCGACCCCAGCTTCCAGGAGCAGATACAGGTGGTGACCATGGATGGGTTTACCGGTTATACCACCGCAGTCGAGGAACAACTACCACAAGCAAACAAAGTCATAGACCCCTTTCCATGTAGTGCATCTAGCAGCCGACAAACTCACCAGTTGCCGACAAAGACTCCAACGCGAGACCACCGGGTGTCGCGGACGCAAAGATGACCCACTGTACAAGCACCGGCGCACCCTGTTGACCAGGACGAACTATCTCACCCAGCGACAAAAGCAACGCTTAGAAATGTTGTGGGCCACCGATGACGACTACGTGGCCCTAGAAGTAACATGGCTGCTCTACCAAGACATGATCGCAGCGTACGCGCATCCGAAGAAAACGGAAGGCAAAAAGCTCATGGAACGCATCATCCACACCCTGCATAAAGGATTACCGAAAAGTTTAGAAAAGCTCGCCCAACTGGGACGCACCCTGTGGCGAAGACGCAAAGATGTGCTTGCCTACTTCGATATCGGTGCATCCAACGGCCCTGTCGAGGCAATCAACGGCAGACTCGAACACCTACGCGGCATCGCCCTAGGATTTAAAAACCTCAACCACTACATCTTGCGGTGCCTAATCCACTCCGGACAACTACAAGACAAAATCAACGCACTCTAAAACCGGAAAGGCCACTTAACCCCGATCTACTCAGTATGTTAACTTGACTTCTCGATAGCACCTTTGCCGACTAGACGAACGAAATTATCACGACCCGAATTAGGAGAAACATGACACACATAGCAATCATTGGGGGAGGGGCATCAGCCGTTAGCGTCCTGGCGCATCTTAATCTAGAGAGAGGCGACGCTGTTACGGTGCTGTCGCGTCACAGTCCAGGACCAGGAAGGGCCTACGGGGAAAGGAACAAGAACGCACTCCTCAATCGCCCAACCTATAAAATGTCCATTTCTAATTATAACAAGAACTCGTTTGTGTCATGGCTAGATTCTCGTTATCCTAACGAGAATAGAGAATATGTCCCTCGATTTTTTTATGGTGAGTACCTTAAAGACTATATACAAACAATTGAGTCTAGCTCGACCTTCCGATTTCATAAAATAGAGTGCGACGTAAAACGTGTTACAAAGAACGACAACGGGTACGTTGTTGAATTTCAAAATGCGAGTGGCAAGCAAATAAGTATCGATGTTGACCAAGTAGTATTGGCGCTCGGCTCCATAGTCTCGGGAAATCCATATAATCTGATGAATGGCGGGGGATATTTCTCAGATGTATACCCCATATCAAATTGGGTAGACATGAGTGCCATCTCAAAAGATGTAGCAGTACTCGGTTGTGGCCTCAGTGCATTTGATGCCGTGCTAGCAGCAGCAAATGCATCGCAAAAAACATACATAACTCTTTATTCGAGACGAGGAATCGCTCCGGATGTGAGAAGTCCCGTTTTTAACATCGAACCAGACCCGACGCTGCTGACATACATCGATAGCTGTGCTGATTCAGGAATTGGGGACAAAGAATTTTACCAGCTAATGGAGAGTCTCTGCGTCAAACACAAAATCACATTACCCCGCCTTACGCGAGCGATTAATCTTCTCCGACAGGCCCCTGAGCGACGATTTTCCGATATGTACGATGCCCCGAGGTCGGTTGACTCCACAGTTCAAGGTTGCATACTAGATCTTGCTCAAAACTATATCACTCCAGCATGGGCTTTTATGGATGATGACTGCAGAGAAAATTTCTTGAATACTTATCACACCGTTTTTCAATCTTTTGCTAACCCCATCCCCCCTGAAACGGGTCGCGCCATAGGAAGACTATGCCGTACAGGGCGACTTCGTTTTCGGTCAGGTATTCAGGCAGTTTTTAAAGATGGTGGTCTTTGGAATCTGGAATGTGCAGGAACAACCGACAAAGCAAATATTGTCGTTAATACGACTAAAACTACTGCTGGAGCTTTAGCTCCAGAGGCGGACTGCTTAATCCGCAACATGATTGAGTGTGGGGTGGCGGCCGATAGCCCTTTCGGAGGAATCTTAATTAACCCACTAACTAATCGTGTTATTGCTCCGAATGGTTACGAAAACGAAGGTCTTTTTGCTATTGGCGAATGTACAGTGGGAAGTCTTTACTACATCAGCGCTATGACAAAGATACGGAATCGTGCGCAGAGTATCGCGAGAGATCTTGTGGCAGGTAAGGGGGCTTGCCGTGGCTAAAGAAGCTAATGGTTTCGCTAACAAGTTTTCCACCGGGGCTATGGTTACCCTCTTGCTTGTGGTTATGGCTCCGCAATTGGGATTAAGCGTGATCACACCATCTTTTTCCCAAATGGCCGCAGACTTAAACGTCAATGTTGCACAACTTCAATGGACAACGACGATATACATGGCCGGATATGCACTGAGCATGTTTGCGGGCGGATTTTTGGCCGAAAAGTACGATGCAGTCAAGCTTCAAGCCATTGGATTGATCCTATTCGGTGCCGGTTCACTGCTCTGTGCGTTGTCCTCATCTATCTTTTTGTTGTCTCTAGGGCGTTTTCTTCAGGCTCTTGGAGGAACATCAGCGACCGTTCTTTGCCGTCTCATCATTCGCAGACGTATTGACCCAGCATTCAGAATCGCACCTCTAGCTAATCTGACTATGGTCATTTCGCTCACACCCGCCCTAGCTCCGCTTCTAGGTGGCGTGGCCTCCCTCTTCTTTCCTTGGCGAGCCATTTTTGTGATGCTAGCTGTTCTAGGTATTACTTTTTCTCTTCTGTGTCTCGGCTTGTTAGGTTCGGCAAAAGCCGACACCCCTGCTTTACCTTCCTTGACTTCCACGTTGTCTTCCATCGGAGAATCGCTCTCTAACCGTTTCTATTTGTGGTATTCGGCAGCACTCGCCCTGGTATGGATGAGTTATTTTGGCTTTTTGGCTCTATCTCCGGGTTTCTTCGAAACTAATTATGCAATCACTGGAATTTCTTACGGGTTATTGATGCTATGTCCTGCAGTGGGGTATTGGTTCGGAAGTTTTCTGATAAAGCACACTGCCAACCCGACCAAATTGGCGCATACATCAATCATGATTTCTGGGCTGGTCGCATTGGCCGTTGTTGTGATAGGCGTGGTTGCTCCGCTCCTTCCTGCATGGGCTGTGATTGCAGTCTTGTGCATCCAATTCATTGGGGTGGGGGCGACTATCCCGTACAGCCAAAACGGGCAACTTTCTTTATCGCTTGCCTTACCGGGAGTGTCTACGGGACTCTTTTTCTTCATCCAGATGATGTCCGGTGCCGTGTATGCGGCGGTGGCCAATCCTTTCGTGGCCACGTCCTTCGGCGCGGTGCTGTTTTTTGTGGCTGCCCCTCAGCTAGTTCTCGGCCTACTTCTTTCATTAATTCTATTTCTCGGAAGGTTTAGAAAAAACTAGGTCTCCTACGATAAACAGGAGCACTGTCCGCCATCTTGCATAGGGGCTTACTATGGGTAACAATGATTCATGTTTTTCTCCACTTTCCAATACTGATGTACTGGTTAATTGGTGCTGGTGGAGCAGGGCTTTCAGCTGCGCTTGAAGCAGCTTCCCTAGGGACGAGAGTCGAAATATTCACTCGCAATATGTACACGTCTGCAAATAACCGCTGGTCCTCTGGCGGCGGGTGCACATGGAAAACACACGCATTCAATGCAGCCGTCAGAGGAGACGACAATATAGAAGCGCATATATCGGATACGCTAAGCGGGGGTTATGATATTGGCGATCCTGCATTGGTCAGATTATTATGCGCTGGGTCGGTAGAGCTAGTCGACTGGCTCCAGGGTTTGGGGATTAATCTTAGCAATAAGGAAGGATTGCTTGACGTTCGCCCTTTTGGGGGAAATGGCACTGCACGTGGGCTCTTTAAAGAAGACCGATTAGGTTGGTACATTCAACAGGCCTTAACCCGTGAGGTCTCACTGTCTGGATCGATTAATGTGCATACAGAGTACCGCCTTTTGGATTTCCTCCTGGACGCCGGGGAGGTCGTAGGGGCCTTATTCGCAGATGAGGGGTCCGGTGAAAAGATTAAAGTTTTTGCCCGTTCCGTAGTTGTCGCCGATGGGGCTGGAGCATCGATGTACGAGCCTTCGGCAGTGTCTTCCGATAAATCATGTGACGGGATTGCTGCAGCCCTTAAAGCAGGTGCCTCCGTATCCGATATGGAGTTTGTTCAATTCCATCCAACTGGTGGGTCTGCTGAGGGTTTGGTTGACAGTTTTCCTTCTGATTTTTAGGCCGCAAGGGATGCGACTGGTTCCATGATTGTTTCGTATTCGATTGGTGTCAATTTACCCAGTGCTCGTTGCCGTCTTTTCCTGTGATATGTCCGTTCAATCCAGTGAGTGATCGCGGCAGATAGTTCACGGCGCCTGTTCCAAAAGCCACGATCAAGAACGTTCTTTTGTACAAGAGCGAAGAAAGATTCCATCGCAGCGTTATCCCCACACGCTCCAACTCTGCCCATAGATCCCTTCGCGCCGTAAGATTTCAGCGCGGCACGGAATTTTCTAGAACGAAATTGCGAGCCACGATCAGAGTGAATGATTACGCCATGGGGATTGCCTCGTTTCCTCATCGCATCATCGAGCGCCGCCACCACGAGGCGTGATTTCATCCGCCCACCGGTCGCATAGCCCACGATTCTTCGCGAGCACAGGTCTTTGATCGCACACAGATACAGCTTGCCCTCTTTGGTCCAATGCTCCGTAATATCTGTAACCCACGCAACGTTGAGCGCATCAGCGTGGAAGTGACGCTGTAACAGGTCATCATGTACTGGAGCACCCGACTTCTTCCCACGCGACTTACGCCTAGCGATCACCGAGAACACCTGAGCATGAGAACACAAACGCCATACTCGACGCTCAGAAATCTCTATCCCTTGATCATGGAGCTCGTCTGCTATCAGGCGGTAACCAAATTCAGGATCGTCACTGTGAATCTGGCGAATCTTGTCTATAAGTTCTACTTCTTGGGCTTGCCTGTCCGAAACTGGCTTAGCAGCCCATTTATAAAACGCTTGGCGGGAAAACCCCAGTACCCGAGCCGCTACCGTCACGGTCGCCTTACCTGCCTTGATCAGCTTTTCCACGGTCGGGAAGACCCTTTTGGGCGATCACCTCTTGAGACAGGTACGCCGCCGCTGCACGTAGCACTTCGTTTTCCATCTCCAACTCGCGAATCCGTTTCAAAGCCTGGCGCATCTCTTTAGCCACTACCGGATCAGCACACGGTTGCATCCCCTGAGCCTGCAACCTCGCATCAGTAATCCATTTTTGCAACGAGGAACGCGAGATCCCCAAATCAGCACACACCTGACGGCGAGCAACCCCAGACTCCACCAACGCCACGGCATCAGCTTTGAACTGCTCTGAATACAACTTCGACATAATCAACATCCTTCCCTGCCCCGCCCCAGCGAAACAAGCTAGACGTCAACCAAACCCTCAGCAGACCCAATCGTTTAACAACCAGCTGCGTAAAGCCACGCGTAACCGGGTCCAATTTACTAATGATGATTCCGCGTTAAAGACGTTGTGGTTGATGATCTGCACTATTGAAGACAAACGAGCTATCAAGCGGGCGAAACAAGGCAAACGGGCCTCAGCTACAGCAAGCAGGCTCGTTAAAGGAGCACGAGTATCCGGCTGGAAACAAGCCATCAACCAAATGGCCGTGGCCTTTCCCGACCGCTTCGATAAGTACCTATAATCCAACCCCACACACAAACAACTTGACACGCTCCATCAAAACTTATTTTTAGCTTGCGGAAAATCTTGATAATCAACTCTCTGAAACGTTTAGCTCGTTAGCCAGTTCGCGGTTTTGTAACGCCACAAAGTTTTGCAGTTTTCAGTGCCTTTTGGTTGCAATTCGATTCTCGGAGAGAACATCACGAGCAGTGAAATACTCATGCATCGCTACAAGTGCAGCATCCTTCAAATAATCTTTTCTTATACCAAATGAGAACCGATCACCAAAGTGTGCTATCACAACCAATAAGCACCGTATTACCCCATATGCCTATGTTTTACCTCTGGCCACCGGATTGACGTTGTATCGCTTAGCGTGCAAAACCACCAATTGAAATCTTAGAATCGAAGCCCTCTGCTGCTACCAGAACCACGCTCGTTCCAGTTAACACTCTGGATGCACAGCACAATCATCAGACCAACCCATAAAACAAACCCGACGAGCTGGATAGTTCGTCGGGTTTGCTGTTATCTCAGGTGGAGGCAGTTAGTCTTCCCAGTCGTAGGTGCGTTCGACTGCTTTGTTCCATTCGGCAAGGAGTTCGTCGATCTTGTCGGCGTCCATCTTGGCGTGCCAAGTTTTGTCCACTTCGTTCATGCTGCGGAGTACGTCAAGGCTGTCCCAGTAGCCCACGCCGAGGCCGGCTGCGTAGGCTACGCCGGTGGCTGTGGTTTCGATGTTCTTGGGGCGGGTGACGTCGGATCGTAGGACGTCGGCTTGGAATTGCATGAGCAGTTCGTTCATGACCATGCCGCCGTCGACACGCATTTCGGTGAGTTCTACTCCGGAATCCGCGACCATGGCATCGATCACTTCGCGTACTTGGTAGGCGGTGGCTTCGAGCACTGCGCGGGCGAGGTGTTTGCGGTTGGCAAAGCGGGTCAGGCCTACGATGACCCCGCGGGCGTCGGGTCGCCAGCGTGGTGCGAATAGTCCGGAGAATGCGGGGACGATGTACACGCCACCGTTGTCGGGTACTTCGCGTGCGAGGTTTTCGATGGCGGGCGAGTTCGGGATGATTTGAAGGTTGTCGCGTAGCCATTGGACGAGCGAGCCCCCCATGGCAACGGATCCTTCGAGGGCATAGACCGGTTTTTCGCCTTCGAGCTGGAAACACACGGTGGTGAGCAAACCGTTTTCGGAATGCTTCGGGGTTTTGCCTGTGTTCTCCAGAAGGAACAGCCCCGTGCCGTATGTGCATTTGGCATCACCTGGGCGGAAGCATGCCTGTCCGAACATTGCGGCTTGCTGGTCACCGAGGATGGCGCGGATCGGAACACCAGCTAGTGATCCACGAGCACGTACTTGGCCGAAGTTACCAACTGAAGGACGAATCTCTGGCAACACTTGCATTGGGATATCCAACGCGGCGCATAGTTCCTCATCCCATTGCAGGGATTCCAGATCCATGAGCAGGGTGCGGGAGGCATTGGTTACGTCGGTGGCGTGAACGGCGGGCTGGCCGTTGTCACCCTCGGCACCGCCGGTCAGGTTCCACAGCAACCACGTATCAATGGTTCCGAAGAGCAAATCGCCGTTCTCTGCTAGTTCGCGGGCACCCTCGAGGTTGTCCAATATCCACTTGAGTCGCGGGCCTGCGGGGTATGAGTTGATGAGCAGACCGGTACGTTTCTGCCACCGGGTAGGGTCGCCTTGTGCTAACTCCGAGCAGATGGAGTTAGTGCGGGTGTCCTGCCACACAATGGCGTTATATATGGGCTCACCAGTAGTTTTGTTCCAGACCACCGTGGTTTCACGCTGGTTGGTTATGCCTACGGCCACGATGTCTTCACGGGAGACGTCGCTTTCGGCGAGTGCTGTCCCAACGGCCTGGCGCGTGTTGGCCCAGATTTCCATTGGGTTGTGCTCTACCCAGCCTTTTTGGGGGAAGATTTGTTCGTGTTCGTACTGGCCAACGCCTACTTGTTGGCCGTTGTGGTCGAAAATGATGCAGCGTGTCGACGTCGTTCCTTGGTCAATCGCAGCAACATACTGTGGTTGATTCATTGGTGTGGTTCCCTTTCACTACAGCACTACAGTGGCCAGCACTCCGCAGAAGACTGCGGCGAGCATGGGGCCGACGATCGGAACCCAGGCATAGCCCCAGTTCGCGGATCCTTTGTCTTTAATGGGCAGCACGAAGGCGTACATCAGGCGGGGGCCGAGGTCACGCACAGGGTTGATGGCGTAGCCGGTCGGTGTGCCTAGTGACAAGCCTATGGCAACGATCACAAAGGCGACTGCGAAATAGGTCATGGGGCCTAGGTCGCCGCCGGTGGGGCCGAAGAAAATGAACAGCAGTAGTACGCAGGTACCGATGAATTCGGTGACCATGTTCCACCCGTTCTGATTGTGGGCGGGGCCGGTGAAGAAGATGCCGCCGGTGGTGCGGTTAGCTCCCGTAACGTTTCCGTTTTCGTCGGTGTTGTTGGCGTCGAAAAGCTGCTTGAATGTCAGCCAGCACAGGATTGCACCAAACATGGCTCCGAGGAACTGCCCGAGAACATAGCCGCCTACCAGGTTCCATGGTGTGCTGCCTTTGATCGCCAGCGCGATGGTGACCGCTGGGTTGAGGTGGCCGCCGCTGGGGCTTGCCACTGAGGCACCGACGAATACCGCCATGCCCCAGCCGAAAGCGATAAGCACCCAGCCAGTGCCTTTGCCTGCGGAGGTGCGCAGGCTGTTGACGGCGCAAACGCCGTTACCGAGGAGAAGTAGGAGGGCTGTGCCCAAAAACTCCCAGCCGAATGTTTGTAGGGCGGTCATCAGTTATCACCTGACACATCCACATAGCTGCGCACCGCGGAGCCTGCCACGATGTGCTCGTTGGCGGCTTTGTCGGTGAGCTCCTTCTCGGCGGCGATTTCGGCGGACACGCGGTCGGTGAACGCGGTGACCTCGGCGGCGGTGCGCTCGGCGTCCCAGCCAAGGTAGTCGGCAACGAGCTCGGCGATGGCGGGAGCTGCGGCAACGCCACGGTCGGCGTATTCGATTCCGGCACGTAGGCGACGTTCCACGATGTCCTCGACGTGCAGGGCACCCTCGTGGGTAACGGCATAGACGGCCTCTGCTTTGATGTAGCCCGGCGCGCCTGGGATGGGTTCGAGCAGCTCAGGTTTATCGACGCTCGGTTCTAGGACCTCATGGACGAGGGAGCCGTAGCGGCCGAGCAGGTGCTCGACGACGTCCTCTGTGGTGCCGAAGGCGCGGGAGATACGTGGTGCTTGGTTTTGTAGGGCGTGGTAGCCGTCGGCACCGAGGATCGGGGTGCGTTCCGATTCGGAGGCTGGTACGCGGAAGTCCAAGTCTTCGGCGGCGAGGTCGACTGCATCCTTGCCGATCACACGGTAGGTGGTGTACTTACCGCCGGCGACGGAGACGAGTCCTGGCATGACCTTTGCTACGGCGTGGTTGCGCGACAGCTTGGTGGTGGTGTCGGATTTGCCGGAGAGCAGTGGGCGGAGTCCGGAGTACACGCCGACGATGTCGGAGTGTTGGATGGGCCGGCGGACTCGCTGGTTTACCTCGTCGAGGATGTAGTTGATGTCGGCGGCAGTTGGTGCGGGGTCTGCGCGGTTGAGGTCCCAGTCGGTGTCGGTGGTGCCGATGATCCAGTATTCACCCCATGGGATCACGAAAAGCACGGACTTTTCGGTGACAAAGCACATGGCTGCGTCGGCATCGAAGACGTTCTTTGGTACCACGATGTGTACACCCTTGGAGGCGTGGACCGAGAAGGGGCCGTTGCCGCCGGCGAGCTTTTCAATGTGGTCGTTCCATACGCCGGTGGCGTTGATGAATACTTTGCCGCGGATGGTGGTTTTTTCGCCGGTGTCGGTGTCTTGGAGGATGGCGCCGACCACGCGTTGGCCGTCTTTTTCAAAGCCGACTACTTGGGTGGAGGGGCGAACATCTGCGCCGAGTTCGCCGGCGGTGCGTAGGACTGTCATGGTGTGGCGGGCGTCGTCGACAAGCGTGTCAAAGTAGCGGACAGATCCGACCACAGCGTCGTCTTTTAGTCCTGGGGCCATGGCGAGTGTTCCCTTGCGGGAGTAGTGCTTTTGCATGGGGACTGATTTTGCGCCGCCCATGAGGTCGTAAAGAGTAAAGCCGCCGAACATCATCACCCGTTCCCACACGTGGTGTGTGAGGGGGAAGAGGAATTTCAGCGGCTTGACCAGGTGCGGCGCGAGCGTCGACATGTTGAGTTCGCGCTCGTGGAGGGATTCGGCCACCAGCTTGAAGTCCAGCATGGCGAGATATCGCAGGCCACCGTGGAACATTTTTGATGATCGTGAGGAGGTGCCGGCTGCGAAGTCTCGGGACTCTACGACGGCCACTTTAAGGCCGCGGATGGCTGCGTCGAGGCCTGCGCCTGCGCCGACGGAGCCGCCACCGATGACGACAACGTCGTATTCTTCTTCACCGAAGCGCTGCCAGACGTCCTGGTAGTAATCGGGGTTGAATGTGCAATGGGATTTCGTGGTCATAGTTGCCACACTCCTTCTTTGCGTCCGAGGTTTGCCCCAACCCTACTGAACCGTAAGTTAGGCAGACTAGACCCTAGAGCAAGTTTTTTAGTTTCGGAGATAATAACAACTGGTAGCAGGCGATATAACCAGTGGTGACGGTAGCAAAAAACGAGCCGCGCGACATACGCCACACAGCCCGCTAAACCCGCAATTTACACACTTTCAGGGGTAATAAAGTGCTTGTCCAAGAAATTAATTACCCCGTCTTTGTCCGGACGATCGCACCACTGCGCGGCCTCCCGCAACACCACCACCGGCGCCGACACCACCGCAACACGATGCCCCGCACGCGCCAACGCATCCACCTCCGACGCATCAGCAGCACACACCAACACCTCATCCCAGACATCCCCCACGCACGCCTGCACAGCCACCTCAACAGAAGCCTCAGGCGAAACAATCACACAACGATCTGATTCCCCCGGCAACGGAACAACCCGCACCACCTGCGACAACTCCTGCCACAGCTCCGGATCAGCCCCCACCCTAGACACAACGCCATGGTGAGCGTCTTTCCATTCCACACCAAGGCCCAAGCTATCCACACACTCTTGCACAGCAGCGCGAAGCTCATCGGAAACCACACACTCATACAACTTCGAGACGTCCGTGGCACTCACCTTGGCGGTCACCGCACCAGCGCTAGCACTGACCCAGACATCCGCACCCGACTCCTGTGCCACCTGACGCGCAAGCGCCACCGCCCGATCCATGCCACTGATCGTGGTTAACACCACCGGACGCTGCTGCGCCAACGCCGCCACCTGAGACAGTGCCGACGGCGTCAGCGTGAGCTCAGGGTACGTAGCCACCGCACCATCAGCACTCAACACCAGCGCACGCGGCAACTCAGACTTCGGTGCATCTTTACGCTGCGGCAACCGATCCAACAACATGCTGACCTGGGCCGTAGCCTGCAACACCACAGGATTCACCTGGCTGGCAGTCACCGCCTGCCCATACAAATCCGCAACACTACGACGCAGCTGCTCACCGGCATCCACCACACGGTCTTTGCCTTCCTTCGCGCTAGAGACAACCTCCTCAACGAACTCGTCGACAGTGTCTTTCAACACCGACAACGCCTTACCTGCATCCGTCTTAGTGGGCGCCTCCCCATGCAACATGTCTTCCACACGGTGCCGAGCAGCGTCGACAGCACTCGCGCCCGCCTTCGTGGCCTGCGTAATCCGCTCCGTCAGCTGCGCAATCTCCTCCGTAAGCACGCGCACACGGCGACGCTCCTGCTCCACCTTCTCGTCTTCCACCTGGGCTTCGTCGAAAGTCGGCGCACCGCCACCCAACCGCGCCGGCGCCCACAACGCACCAGGAGTAATAGGCTCCTCATCCTGATAATCAGACCACACCTCCTCAAGGCCCGCGATCATCCGACGACGCAATTCCTGAGTCGCCTCGTTCACATCGCCCTCGGGATACCACGCTGGGAACACCTTCATATGGATAGGCGAACCAGGATGAATTAGATTCTTCTTACGCCCCTTAGTCCACACCCGCTGCGACCCCACCACCATCACCATGATGATCGGAACCCCCGCCGCCTGCGCCATACGCACAGCACCTGGACGCAACGTTTTAATCTCAAAGCTGCGCGAAATCGTCGCCTCGGGGAAAATGCCTATGAGCTCCCCCTCTTTGAGCATATCCACCGCCTGGTCAAAAGCCGCGGTGCCGTCGATACGATCCACAGGAATATGACGCATCTCCCGCAACAACGGCCCAGCAACCGGATGCTTAAACACATCCCCCTTAGCCATATACCGGACATACCTACGGAACTTCCTAAACGGATATCCCGCATAAATAAAATCCAAGTACCCCGTGTGGTTAACCACCACAACAGCGCCGCCAGACTCTGGAACATTCTCCTCGCCCGAAATACGGATCTTGATGCCTTGGGCAGCCGTGATCGCGCGCACAGCACCAATTATGTTGAGGTACAAAAGATCGTGGAACATGCCTGCCATGTTACGGGGTCACTACCCCTGCAGCCACTCCCGCAATACCACCGCAATGCCTGCCTGATCGTTCGACGGCGCCACCACATCAGCAGCACGCTGCAACTGATCGCACGCATTACCCATCGCAACACCAGTGCCCGCCCAACGAATCATCTCAAGGTCATTGGGCATATCGCCAAACGCAATCGCATCCGCAGGATCCACACCAAGGTCTTGCGCCACCACATCCAACGCCGAAGACTTATTCACCCCAGGCTGCATAACCTCCAACAAACCGTCCGGCATGGAATAGGTCACATGGGCCACATCTGCGGGTACCACGGGAGCAACCAAGCGGTGCATCTGCTCCGATGTCAACGCATCATTGCGCAGCAACAACTTCACCGCAGGACGCGCTAACACCCGATCAAGCTCCACAGTGGAATGCTCAATAGACTCCCACGAATGCACAAAATCTGGGGTCACCATAAAAAGTTCACCGGGTATGTTGTGGGCAGACATCCCTGCGCGTTCTACTCCCACACCGCAACCGCCGAGATCGCTCAGCGCCTTACGGGCAACGCGCACCACCGTGCGCATGGTGTCGGAGGCAAGCTCACGACGATACGTAATGCGATCGCGGGCGGGATCATAAATCACCGCACCATTAGCACAAACACACAGCGTAGGCGGGGTATAAAGCTGATCGATGATCGGATGAATCCAGCGTGCCGGCCGCCCCGTGGCCACAACGAAAGACACCCCAGCGCGTTGAGCAGCCGCAAGCGACTCCTTCACAGCACTGGGGATGCGTTCCTTGGAGTCGATGAGTGTTCCGTCGATATCGCTGACAATAAGTGCGCTCATCGCTCTCCTTGTATCTTTTCGCTGGGAAATTACTTCTTTGGCTCGAGTACTTCCTTGCCCACGAATGGGCGCAGTGCCTCAGGAACGATCACCGAGCCATCAGCCTGCTGGTTGTTCTCAAGGATAGCGACCAGCCAACGTGTGGTAGCCAAGGTGCCGTTCAGGGTTGCTGCGGTGTGCGCCTTGCCGGACTCGTCACGGTAGCGAGTACGCAGACGACGTGCTTGGAAGGTGGTGCAGTTCGAGGTCGAGGTCAGCTCACGGTAGGTGTTCTGGGTTGGAACCCATGCCTCGGTATCGAACTTGCGGGCAGCAGAGGAACCAAGGTCGCCGCCGGCGACGTCGATAATGCGGTAAGGAACCTCAACAGCAGCCAACATTTCGCGCTCCATATTCAACAGAGCTTGGTGCTGCGCAACAGCCTCTTCCGGCTTGCAGTAAACAAACATCTCCAGCTTGTCGAACTGGTGCACGCGCAAAATACCACGGGTGTCCTTGCCGTAGGAACCCGCTTCACGACGGAAGCAGCTCGACCAGCCCGCATACTTGATAGGACCATCAGCCAGATCAATGATCTCATCTTGGTGGTAACCAGCCAACGCCACCTCGGAGGTACCCACGAGGTAGAGGTCATCGCGCTCAAGGTAGTAGATCTCATCCGAGTGAGCACCCAAGAAACCGGTACCGGACATGACCTCTGGGCGGACAAGCACAGGTGGGATCATCAGCTGGAAGCCGTTCTCGCGAGCCTTTTGCGCCGCAAGATTCAGCATGCCCAACTGCAGGAATGCGCCATCGCCGGTGAGGTAGTAGAAGCGTGCACCACCAACCTTGGTGCCGCGTTTGACGTCGATAAGCCCAAGCGACTCACCAAGATCGAGGTGATCCTTTGGCTCGAAATCAAAGGTACGTGGGGTGCCTACGTGCTCCAAAACGATGTAGTCATCCTCGCCACCAGCTGGGGCATCGGTAACAACGTTGCCGAACAGCATTTGGATCTCGTTGACCTTGGCCAACGCTTCAGCCTCGGCCTCCTCCGCTGCCTTCACGCGGGACTTCAGCTCGTTAGAGCCCTCCAGCAAAGCGGGACGCTCTTCTGGGGAGGCCTGGCCAATCTTCTTGCCAAAGGCCTTGTGCTCGGCGCGCAGGTCGTCGGCAGACTTAATGGCCTCGCGGCGCTTCTCGTCAGCCTCGAGGAGCTGATCCACCAGAGCTGGGTCTTCGCCACGAATGCGCTGGGACTCGCGGACGACATCAGGGTTTTCGCGGAGGAACTTTAGATCAATCACAAAACTTACACTACCGCGTTCCTTAGTTAAGAGGGTGGTTCGGACCGCCCCAGACCCCGCAATGGTTCAAAGATCACACCAGAAACCCTCGCTGGTTATGACCACTCACGGTATGCTCATACCTATGGTCGACACTCTCCTGGAGTTGCCCGCCAGGACCCTGACTGACGGAACCAGCACTCCGAAACACCAGCAACTCAGGGAAATTCTCGAAGAACTCTGCCGCACCCAGCTCAAACCTGGCGACATGCTCCCCGGCGAACGCGCCCTAGAGGAGCAATACGGAGTTAGTCGCATCACGGTACGACGCGCCATCGGCGACCTCGTTGCCACCGGCCAACTGCGACGCAGCCGCGGCAAAGGCACCTTCGTTGCCCAAGCCCCCATGATTACTCGGCTGCAGTTGGCGTCGTTTAGCGACGAAATGGCCGCCCGCAAGATCGAAGCCTCCAGCAAGATCCTCGCATCCTCATGGTCTTCACCCAGCGCCGTTGTCCACGAATTTTTCGGCACCGAACAAGGCACCCCGCACACCCATCTCGTGCGCGTCCGCCTCGGCGGTGGCAAACCATTTTGCATTAACGACGCCTGGTACAACTCCGCCATCGCACCTGACCTGCTCGAAAACGACGTATATAAATCCGTCTACTCCATCCTTGAGCAGAACTACGGCGCATCTATTACCGGTGCCGAACAAATCACCACTGCGGTGGCCGCCACCCCAGAAACCGCGCGGATTCTCGGCGTGGATGTCGGCGAACCACTACTGAAGGTGGAACGCCACGCACACGCAGGAGAAAACCCCATCGAGTGGTGTTCCTCGCTCTACCGCACCGACCGCTTCGCGTTAAGGACGTTTATCACGAAGTAGTATGGGCGAAATGAGTTCGAAAAAGGTTGCAGGTTTTGCAGGTGTGGCTGCTCTCGTAGTGACTAGCGGCGTAGGCGCGTACACGTACACGGCGTCGCAACACGACAACGCGCCCCGCCCGCAGACCGCAACGTCTAGCGCACCAGCTGCCTCCGTCGGGTCATTTACCAGCGCTGACGCTGGCGCATGCCTGACATGGGCAGATAACGGCGGCAAAGTGTCCAAGTTCGAACAAACCGATTGCGCAGGCGAGCACCGCTTCGAGGTGTCCTCCCGCGAGGACCTCAACGCCTACCCATCCAAGGAGTTTTCCAACAACGCCGCCAAACCAGACCTGACCCGCCAGGCGCAGCTGCGTGAAGAGCTTTGCCTCAGCCCTACCTTGCAGTACTTGGGTGGCACGTATGATCCGCTGGGGCGTTATTCGGTTGCGTCGATTCTGCCATCGCAGGATGCGTGGGAAAAGGGTGACCGCACGTTGCTATGTGGTGTGCAGGCCACGGATGATTCCGGCAAGGTGATCATCACCTCTGGTAAGGCCGCCGAGCAGGATCAATCTCGTATTTTTAGTGCGGGGCAATGCTTGCTTATCGACGCAGTCAAGGCCACCCGTGTAGTTGATTGCCAGCAGGATCACCAACTGGAAATCACCTCGGTAGTAGATCTGCAACCTGTTTTCCCACAGTTCATTCCGTCAATTGAGGACCAAGACAAGCACTTACAGCAGGTGTGCACCCAAGCAGCCCGCGACTACCTCGGTGGCGACGACCCTCTCTATTACTCAACCTTGCAGCCCTTCTGGACTACCCTGCCCGATAATTCTTGGTCGGGCGGTTCTCACAGCGTGAACTGTGCACTCGTGTTCGGCCAAGAGGACGGCAACTTCGGGGTGCTGCACGGCACCGCCAAGCATGGCTTTACTATCAACGGCCAGCCGCCTGCGCCTCGCCCCGAACGTGCTCCGATTGTCAACCCCGAGGTGCTCGAAGGCACGGCCCCTTAAAGCACCATGGTTGAGATTTCCCACGAGGAGTTTGAAACGCTTGTCGACGAAGCCCTCGCCGCCATCCCCGATCCCGTCGCCGACCGCATCGCAAACCTTGCATTCCTCGTCAGCGACTATGCCGAGGAGTCCCCTTATATCCTCGGCCAGTATCACGGTGTTGCGTTGACCGAGCGCACCTTTGACCACACTGGTTTTCTACCCGATACCATCACGGTTTATCGCGAAGCTCTCAAGGATTTTTGCAGCTCCCGCGAAGAACTGGTCGAGCAAGTACGTGTAACGGTTATGCACGAGATCGGCCACTATTTTGGGCTCGATGAGGACGATCTGCACCGCCTTGGCTACGCCTAAACCCTTGTACAATTTGCATCCTTCGCGAGCGCAAAATGGGGTAGTTCGTTGCCGCAAAATGGTATCCTTTAGGGATGAAATACCAGCTTAGAGCCATTGATAATCAGCTCGATGAAATGCTTCAATTTTCCGGAGCAATTGCGGTCGGAGGCGTAAAAGGAGTGGGGAAAACAGAATCAGCAATTCGGCGCAGTGAACATCTACTGCAATTAGACCGCGCCGGTGATCGTCAGCTTCTTGAAGCCGATCCAGAATTTAGAAGTTTTTCTACAGGCACCATCCTCATCGATGAATGGCAAAGAATGCCTGAATGCTGGGATTTTGTTCGCAGAGGCGTTGATGCGCAGCGCACACCAGGGCGATTTTTGCTGACTGGTTCTGCAACGCCACAAGCAGGAATAGATACCCACAGTGGAGCAGGCCGTATCCTTTCTATCCGTATGCGCCCCATGGCGCTTTTTGAGCGAAGAGAACACTCCGCCACTGTGAGCTTGGCTGATCTTTTTCTTGGCAATGCCCCTATTAGCGGAACGACAGATTTAACGCTTAACGACTATGTCTCAGAAATCGCACGAAGCGGTTTTCCAGGGTTTAATGAACAGCCACAACGCGCCATCAACGTGGAGTTGGACTCTTATATTGAAAGAATCGTTGATCGGGATCTCCCTGAGCAGGGGTACAACGTGCGCAATCGAGCAGGACTTTTAGGATGGATGCGCGCGTATGCTGCAGCATCGTCAACCACCATGAGCTATTCAGAAATCCTTAATGCTGCTAGTCCAGGCGAAAGCGATAAGCCAGCCCGCAAAACTGCTGCACTATATCGCAGTAAGTTGACTGAGATTTGGATGCTTGACGAGGTTCCGGCATGGGATTTTGTACGATCGCCGCTTGCTGGACTCGCACAAGCACCAAAACACCAATTGGCTGATCCTGCCTTTGTCCTTCGTCTTTTAGGAGTACCAGCTAATCGTCTGTTTACAGAGCGTTATCGCCATTTTTTGGGCCCACTATTTGAATCATTAGCTACATTAAGCGTTCGAGTCGCCGCGGAATCACAATTTGGTTCCGTTAGGCACCTGCGTACTCGACGCGGAGACCATGAAGTTGATCTCATTGCGTCGAATCAAGACGGCGATCTTGTAGCTATCGAGGTAAAGCTCACCGCTGATGTGAAAAATGACGATGTCGCGCATCTTCACTGGTTAAAAGAACAACTGCCGGATGATGTGGTCGATATGGTTGTTCTGACAACTGGCAACCGCGCATATCGACGTAGCGACGGAGTCGCCGTGGTGCCGTTAGCACTATTCGGCGCCTAGCTCCGCCCCTGCCCAGGTAATCAGCTTCCACTGGCCGTATTCTCCGGTCGGGTCGATGACGATGGTGGAGGTGTTGTCGATGTAGTGCTGGAGTGCGAAGTCTGCGGTGACGTTGGTGCCAAAGCGGGTGACAATGCGCATGGCTGCGCCGTGGCTCACGATCAGGTGGTCGCCGTCGTGAGTGGCGAGTTCTTCGAGTATGGGACGCATGCGTTCTACTACTTGGCCTGCGGTTTCACCATCGGGCATGGCTGCGCTGCGGTCACCGTTCATCCAGCTGTGAAGGGCGTGGGTGTATAGGTCGTGGGAGTGTCTGTCGGTGTTGCCTTCGATGGATCCGGCGTCGATTTCGCGGAGATCGGCGTTGATGCTGAGCGGGATGGTGCCCGGCGCGATTCCGAGGGTTTCTTCGTAGGATTTGAGCACTGCTACTGCTGTTTGCTGGGTGCGGATGGCAATGGAGCAGGTCACGGTGCGGATGTCTCGGCTCAGTGTTGCAAGGCTGCGGCCGGCGTCGTCGGCTTGGGTACGGCCGATAACGCTGAGTTCGGCGCCTGGGGGCCTAGTGTCGAGGACTTTTGCGGCGTTGGCAAAGGTGCGCCCGTGGCGCATGAGGATGAGACGTCCCAAGATTGTTTCCTTATTTTTCTTTCTGATTAGGCACCGTTGCGGGCTGCTTCTACCCATGCGGATGCGGCCTGTGCGACGGTGGGGTCGACTGCTGTGACGGGTTGGCCGGAGATGGCTGGCCACGAACCGATAAATTTTAGCGCGTTGCACCGTAGGTAGAGTGCTCGGAGTGCTTCGGCGACATTGAGGTCGTCGATATGCCCGTTGATGTCCACGTGGAATCGGTAGGTTCCTAGGCCTTCTTCGATGGGGCGGGATTCGATTCGGGTGAGGTCTACGCCGCGCATGGCGAATTCGGAGAGTGCGCCGACGAGGCTGCCGGGTTCGTTTTTGAGCGTGAACACTACGGAGGTGCGGTCGTGGCCGGTGCGTGGGGTCGGGGTGTCGGCGTGTCCGACGAGGACAAATCGAGTGCGAGCGCCGGTGACGTCGGCAACGCCGTCGGCGATGATGTTAAGCCCGTACACGTCGGCGGCGCGGGCGGGGGCTGCGGCAAAGTCCACGATGTTGTCTTTGGCCATGCGGGCGGCTTCGGCGTTGGATGATGCGGGGACGAATTCGGCTGCGGGTGCGTTGGCGGCAAGCCAGGTTTTTACCTGCTGGTAGGCCACGGGGTGGGTGGCAAAGCGGCGTAGGGGTGCGCCGGTGCGTTGCATGATGGCGAAGGCGATGGGGAGGTCGAGTTCGTGGAAGATGCGCACGCCTTCGATGGTGGTGAGGGCGTCGAAGGTGGGGGTGACGGGGCCGTCAACGGAGTTTTCGATGGCAACGCAGGCGTAGTCGGCTTCTCCTGTGGCGACGGCGGCGATCGCTTCGCGGGGGTTGGTGGCCGCAATGGTGTCGACGGTTTCTAGTCCGAGGCGGGTGGCAAATTTCCACAGTGCGGCTTCGGTGAATGTTCCTTCTGGCCCGAGATAGGCAATCCTCATGCGTCTTACTCTATCTGGCCGGTAAGGTATTCGTCATGCCTACCCATGAGCAGATTGATCTCCTTGCAGCACAGGTGGCTCAGATGTCTGCTTCAGATCATGGTTTTTGTTATTTTGATGCGGATGCCGCCCATGAGCAGGCAGAGCATGCGCGTGGGCGGTTGTCAGGGTGGATTATCCCAGCGAAGGATTTGTCTGATGTGGCTGGGATGCCTACGACGTTTGGTTCGCATTATCGGGTAACGCACCCTCATAAGACGGATGCGTTTGTGGCACGATTTATGGCTGAGGGTGCGGTGGTGCCGGGTAAGAGTCTGACGCCTGAGTTGGGGTTGACTGCCTATACGGAGCCGGTGAATCAGCCTGCGCCGGTGTTTGAGGGCCATACGCCTGGTGGTTCTTCTGGTGGTGCTGCTGTGATGGTGGCTCGTGGTTTGGTGCGGGCTGCGCATGGTTCTGATGGTGGGGGTTCGTTGCGTGTTCCTGCTGCGTGTTGTGGGTTGGTGGGTTTTAAGCCGCCGCATAATACGGCGGGGGCGGTACCGGTGACGCAGGGTTTTCTTACGCGCACGCTTGCCGACGTCGCCTTCCTCCACGCCATAACCCCAGTTCACCGCCCGTTGCGGGTGGGAGTATTAACGCAGCCGGTTCATGCTGAGGTTTCTGTTGCGGATCCGATGCTGGCGGCGGTCGATGCTGCGGCTTCTGCATTGTCGCAGGCGGGACATCAGGTAGTTGAGGTGCAGCGTCCGTATGGGGATGCACCGTTTGCGGCGTTTTCTGACATTCTTGCGTTGCGCTCTGCCAAGATTCATGGTGAGGCATCGCCGTTGGTGTCGTGGCTGCGGGATCGTGGTGGCCGCATTGGGGGGCGTCGAAAAGCGGAGGCGATAGCCGAATTTTTGTCGGTGCGTGCGCAGCTTCTTGCCGCCTGGGATGTCGACGCGGTGCTCTCCCCTGTGTTGGCCTTCGACCCGCCGGCAGTGGGCTACTTTTCCGCGATGTCCCCTGAGCAGGATTTTCATACCCAAACCCAGTGGACTCCGTGGGCCACGATGTTCAACATGTCTGGGGCGGCGGCACTCAGCATGCCGTATGGGGGGCGCAACATCCACCTAGGGGCGCTTCACTGCAGCGTACCGGAGCTTTTCGGCCTGGCAGGTGACTTATGAGCACTCGCCGGCTACGTTACGAGGTCGCGCTCGTCCTCGCCTTGACCTTCGGCATGGCGGGGCTGCGCTCCATTTTCACGCTTATCGACGCCCTCTCCACCCCACTGAACACCCAAAGCGTGACGCTCAACACCCCACGCGCCACCGCCGCCTGGCTCGACTTTGCCCTCCAACTATGCGGCGCTGCCACCATCATGACGTGGGGATTACTCGCCCTCTTCCTCCTAGGCGAACGCCTAGGAAAGCCTCGGAGCACTGATTTGGGTTGGGGTGTAGGCCTTGCCTCCATTATTGGAATCCCAGGTCTGGGCTTCTACTATGCGGCGGTTCACCTCGGGCTAAGCAAGGAAGTTATCCCCTCAGCACTGGAACACTTTTGGACCATCCCCGTTCTGCTGCTGTTTTCTTTCGCCCACGCCTTCGCCGAAGAAATCGTCGTGGTCAAGTGGCTGAGTACAAGGTTGAACCAGCTCAACCACGGCCTTATTTTCACCTTGGTTGCCAGTGCCCTTTTGCGGGGCAGCTACCACCTCTACCAAGGCGTTTCCGCAGGTATCGGCAATGTCATCATGGGACTTATCTATGGTTGGTTTTATCTGCGCTACCGCCCCACATCCATCTGGCCACTAATCATCGGCCACTTCCTTATCGACGCCGTTGCCTTCGTCGGTTACGCCATTATTAACGGCTGACCTGCACCAGCACTGTATGCTCTAACACATGGATGAACAGCGTAATCAGGGCGAATTCCTTCTCGGCTCAGATGGAAAACCCCTCTTGGACCGCTACGGTCGCCCCATCCGGAGGCGACGCTCCGCACCACGCCGCCCTGAGCTTAGCGAAGCAACGCGGGTAATCCGCACGGAAACCACCCAAATGCCAGCCCAGCACAGAGCTGTTCCGCAGGAGCGCCCGCGGCAATACATTCCTACCCCCGAAGAGCAGCAACGCTACCGCGCACAGCAGTACTACCAGCAGCAACAGCCTGCACAGCCCGTGCAGCCTGGTCAGCCTGGGTTTGAACCTAATCGACGCTACCGTCGCAGCCAGGTCACGCTTCCCGCAGAACCCAAGAAGCGTCGTCGTTTGCGCCCAGGCGGCTGCATCACGGGCTTGGTGTGGACGCTGGTCATTGTGATGGTTCTTGGTATCGCTGGCACGTTGTGGCTAGACACTCGGCTCAATCGTGTTCAGGCCGCACCGCCGCAGCACATTGCGAAGACTTCCGGCTCGAACTGGCTGCTCGTGGGCTCTGACTCCCGCAGCGGCCTGTCCGAGGAGGATGTTCAGCGCTTGGGCACGGGTGGCGACATCGGTTCCATGCGCACGGACACGATCATGGTGTTGCATATTCCGTCGTCAGGCAAGGCCACATTGATGTCGATCCCGCGTGACTCCTATGTGGAAATCCCGGGCTACGGCATGGACAAAATCAATGCGTCGTTCACCTACGGTGGTGCGCCTTTGCTCACCCAAACCGTGGAAAATGCCACTGGCCTGCGCATTAACCACTATGCCGAGATCGGTATGGGCGGGTTGGCCAATGTGGTCGACGCGGTTGGTGGTATCGAGGTATGCCCCGCCGAACCTATCGACGACCCCCTCGCCAGCCTCAACATCGCCGCCGGCTGCCAAAAAGTCGACGGCCCCACTGCCTTGGGTTATGTGCGCACCCGCCACACCGCTCTGGGTGATCTTGACCGTGTGCAGCGTCAGCGCGAATTCTTTGCAGCTTTGGTCAACAAATTGACCTCCACGTCGACTTTGGTTAATCCTTTCCGCATCATGCCCACGATTAATACTGTGGCGGGTTCGTTCACTGTGGGTAAGAAGGATCATGCGTGGCATTTGGCCCGGGTGGCGCTCGCTATGCGCGAAGGTGTGGAAACAGTGACGGTGCCATATGCAGGTTTTGCTGATTATGACGTCGGAAATGTGGTCCTGTGGGACGAGGTCGCTTCCGAGGAGCTGTTCGCTTCCCTGCGTTAGTGGCCCAAAAGCACAAAGTGAGTAGTTCGTGCCAAATCTTTTTCACCTCCGCAGCGTTTCCGCAGGTCGGAGATATTAGAAAAGATTTAATTTGGCACGAACTACTCACTTTTGGCATCTAGCCGCCGTTAGCGAGCTTTGTACGTATCCCAGAACTCAGCGTTCTTGATTCCCACCGCAGCAGGATCAAATTGTGGATCCAGTCCGGCTTTCTTCTGCTCGTTGTAGTCGCGCAGGCACTTAATAGCTGGGACTTGCAAGATCAGGATGGCGATCACGTTGAGCCATGCAGTGGCACCTGCTCCAATGTCACCCAATGCCCATGCAGCACCTGGCGTAGATACTGCACCGATCCAAACGGATACCAGCATCAGGCAGCGCAGGCTGAAGATGGTGGCGCGCCTTGCGGTTGCTTTGGAGATCCAGCGCATGAGGTAGGTGAAGTTGGTTTCGGAGATGTAGTAGTAGGACAAGATGGTGGTGAAGCCGAAGAAGAGGATGGCTACGCCGATAAAGGATGATCCGGCACCTGAGGCGACGGAGTCGAGGCCTTGTTGGACGAATCCTGGTCCCACGGGGGTGTTGCTTGGTAGAGAGCCTGCGTAGCGCACGGGGTTGTCTTCAGTGCCGCCTTCGAAGACGCGGTACATGTCGGTGGAGATGATGATGAAGGCGGTTGCGGAGCAGACGAAGAGGGTGTCTACGTAGACGGCGAAGGCTTGTGCGAAGCCTTGTTTTGCGGGGTGGGATACTTCGGCTGCGGCTGCGGCTTGGGGGTTGAGCCCTTGGCCAGCTTCGTTGGAGTAGATTCCGCGGCGTACGCCCCACATGATGGCGGAGCCGAGGAGTCCGGAGAAGGTGGCGTTGGCGTTGAATGCGGAGCTGAAGATGGTGCCAAATACGTGTGGGACTTGGTCGAAGTGCATGAAGAGCACCACGAGCGCGATGATAATGTAGACCACGGCCATGAAGGGCACGACTAACGACGCAAACCAGGCGATGCGCTTCACCCCGCCGAAGATGATGAGGGCGAGTATCATGGTAAGGAATGCGCCGACGATGCGAACGTCAAGGTTCCATGCGTTGTGCATTGCCGACGCCACACCGTTGGCTTGCACACCCGGCATGAAGTAGCTGGTGGAGAAGATCATGACCACTGCGAAGGCGATGGCGTAGAACAGCATGAAGGGGGCTGCTTTGGTGTGCTTGAGGCTTTTCTCAATGTAGTAGGCCGGTCCGCCGCGGTATTCGCCGGTGTCTTGGTCGCGCTCTTTGTAGATTTGGGCGAGGGTGCATTCGATAAAGGAGGTGGCAGCGCCGAGGAAGGCAACGGCCCACATCCAGAACACGGCACCGGGTCCGCCGAAGGCGATGGCGGTTGCTACACCGGCGATGTTTCCTACGCCCACGCGTCCGGCGAGGGACATCATGAGGGATTGGAAGGAGGACACACCGTTTGCTGATTTTCCACCGGCGCGGAGCTGACGAAGCATGTCGGGGAGGCCGGTTACTTGAACGCACTTGGTGGCGATGGTGAAGTACAGGCCTGCTCCGAGGCAGAGAAAAACAAGGAAGGGTGACCAGATGATCGAATTAAGGGTTTCGATGAGCGTATTCATGCTGTGCTCCGGAGTTTCCTGACAATAAGCGTGTCTTATAACCTATCATCCGACAGATTTAATGTGCATCACCGTACCCCCTACCACTAATAAAGCAGAGGCGCTACCCACATGACTAGCTCCGTTGCTAATAGTTTTTTTGCCTAGTAGATTTTCATTCTTGCACGCTATCAAACGAGAAAGCAGAGCATGAGAATTAGAAACGTACCGGGCATTGACGGACTTCGGGGAATCGCTGTCTTGGCCGTGATCGTCTATCACTTCTATGGCGCCGCCCTGCCGGGTGGCTTCTTGGGAGTCGATATTTTCTTTGTGCTTTCCGGCTTCCTAATCACCAGCCTGCTTATTCGCGAGCACGCGGGTTCCGGCCGTATTGACTTGAAGCATTTCTGGGTACGTCGCGCTAGGCGCATTCTTCCTGCCGCGGTCACAGTGTTGATCACGGTCAGTGTGGTCACGGCCGCCATTGGTGGCGACGTTGCCGTGGGGTTGACCTCACAGTTCCTCGGCTCGTTACTCTTTGCCAACAACTGGGTTCAGATCGCCCAGAGTCAAAGTTACTTCTCCGACGCAGGTGTGCAGGTCTTTGCCCATTACTGGTCGCTGGCGGTTGAGGAGCAGTTTTATGTGGTGTGGCCCCTAATTTTCGTGGCTGTCGTCGCGCTGAGCAAGCGCGTTGTTCCGCTGATTCTCACGTTCTTGTTGGCTGTCGCGTCGGCGGTGTGGATGGCGCTTGCCTATAACCCTGAGGTGGATCCGTCTCGTGTTTATTACGGCACCGACACCCACTCCTTTGGCCTGCTCATTGGCGCGTTTTTGGCGTTTGCTATTACCAGTCGCACTGAGGGGGATTCGTGGCCGGCGTCGATACGCCAAAGCCGGATTAGTTCGATCGTTGGCCCACTTGCGCTGGTCGGGCTGCTGGTTATGCTCATGGCGGTTAACGCGACGCACCCTACAACGTACCGTGGAATCATTGTGCTGGGTTCGCTGCTCACGGCCATCGTATTGTGGTCGGTGGTCAATGAGCGCGGTGTTGTTTCCAGGATCATGGCCAACCCAGTGCTGCGCTGGCTGGGTCGTCGGTCGTTTAGTTTGTACCTCTGGCACTGGCCGGTGGTCAGCTTGTTGGCCTCGGTGATGGAGTCTCATTCGATTCTGATCGCACTGCTATCGGCGGTGTTCTCCGCAATTCTCGCAGAGTGGTCGTATCACGCGGTGGAGAATCCGCTGCGTCGTCAAGGATACCAGCGCTACTTTGGCGAGTGGTGGAAGCAGACCCACCCCATGCGCACACTTTCGCTTCCTACTGTGATGGCGGTTTTGTTGCTGTTCGTTCCTGTGGCGTTGTGGAGTGCTCCTGAAAAGACTGCGCTGCAAATGGATTTGGAGCGTTTGCAGGCACAACAGGAGGAGCAGCAGGCGCGTGCCGCGGAGGAGCGCGCTAAGGCACAGTTGTTGGCGGAAACGGAGCGTCGTCGTCTGCCTGAGGGCGAGGAGATCGTGGCCATCGGCGATTCCGTCATGCTCGCGTCTAGCGATGCCATCCAAAGCACCTACCCCGGCAGCTTTGTCGACGCCGCCGTCTCCCGCCACTACACAGCAGTCCTCGGGCTGCTCGACACTCTCCCCGTACGCCCATGGGTAGTGCTAGGTTTTGGCACCAACGGCCAAGCTTTCGACGGCCAGATCGAGGAGATCCTGAACAAGATCGGCCCCGACCACACCGTTGTGATGGTTCTCCCCTACGGTGACCGCACATGGATACCCGATGCTCGTCAACAAATTTTCGACGCAGCCGCCACCCACGACAACGTCGTCATCGCCGACTGGTGCGGCGCAGCCCAAGGCCACCCCGAGTACCTCCGTGAAGACCAAATCCACCCTAGTCCCGAAGGTGCCGCAGCCTACACCAAGGCGATCACAGATGCCTTCGAGCGTTGGAAGAACAACGACCGCAGCTTCACGTCAACGTGCCAATAGCAGTAATGCCACCCAGGACCGCATGATCCTTGGTGGCATTCCTTTTGTTATCGGTGCCGCGTCAGCGGATGGTCACCTGACGGGACTTAATGTTTTCTAGTTGCTTGCGCTCATCGGCGGTGAGCTGGGCGTCGTTAGCTAGCTCTGCTTCGATCTTCTCGTTCAACGCAACGAGGTCGTCGGCGTAGCTTTCTGGTGCGCGCTCTGGGTCGAGGTCCCACACTGGTACGACCAGTCCGTGGGTGCGGAATGCGCCTGCGAACTTGGTCTCCTCACCGAGTTTGAGCTCGCCACGAGCAGCGATACGAGCGAGGGCACGCAGCAGCGCATCCTCAGCTTCGGCGCGGACCCAACGAATATGTGCCTTCTCGCCTGGGTTGATCCACCAGACGGTGCCGGGGACGGGGGCGTCGACACGCGCGGAAGGCAAGACGGAATCGTTAGCAGCCTGGATAGCCTGGGCCTGCATGGGGTTCACGGTCGTGCCCTCTGGGAGCCACCAATCAAAGTTGGAGTACTCGGTGATCTTAAGGGTTTGGTCCTTGAGCAGTTCCGCAAGCTTTGGCTCGGTGCCATCTGCAAGACCCTTTTCTAGGATGTCGCCAGGCTTAGCGGTCTTTGCCCAGTTCAGGGCGTATGCGAGGTCGCGGTTCGGGTTTTGAGAGCGAGCCTGGGTCTGCAATGCGACGAACACTTCGCCGCCGGCGGACTCTTCACGCACAAGCGCTGCGGAGCCACCTGGCAGCACGGTGCACAAGTAGACGTTTTCCAGGCCTTCGACCTCGATCTTTGCGATAGCAGAGGGGACAAATTCCTGCACTGCCACGAGGTCGGTTTCAAAGGAGAAACCGCCATAAGGGCGGGGGTCGCGTTCAAAAGCGGCGCGCTCGGCGGCACGAGCCGCCAACTTAGCCTGCCTGCGGCTCATGCCCTCAGGCAGCTGTTCCTTCTTCTTTTTCTTAGCCATAACGGATAAGTCTATTGGGCGAGCGCCTCAAGAGCTACATCCGGGTAATCCGTGGCCAGCAACTGCACCCCGTTGTCGCGTGCCCAGCGTACATCGTCGGCGTCATTAACCGTCCACATGTAGGTCTTTTTGCCATCGCGGCCGATGAGCTGGGGGAGTATCTTCGCATGGGCTAGGGAAAGTCCCCACGCAGATGGGCGGGAGATGGCGAAGTCTTTGGGGTTGTAGCGTAGTTCCCATTCTCTGCGCAAGTAGATGGTGTCAAAGCCCGGCGCGATACGCCCCATGCGCCGGATCGCTGCGTGGGAGAAGGAGATGAGGTGGAATCGGGGGTCGTGGAGCAGGCCGCGGTAGCGCAGGCGTAGTGCGACTTGTTCTTCGGCCATGACTCCGTAGCGCATGGGGTGTTTTGTTTCTATATAGAGGTGTTTGTCCTCGGGGAGGATGTCGATGAGCTCGTCGAGGGTGATTATCCCGTGTTCTCTGAGCTGGTCCATGGTTGCGGTTGAGACGACAAGTCCGCAGCTTGCAATGCGCAGCAGGGTGCGGTCGTGGACGCAGGCGAGGTGGCCGTCGGCGGTGAGTCGGACGTCGCATTCCACCCCATGAATGGGCAGCTCGCAGGCTTTTTCGTATGCCTGTGCTGTCATTTCTGGGTAGCGGCCCCGAAATCCGCGGTGTGCGATGATCTCCATATTTTTGAGACTACTCCGTGGGCGAAAAACAGAAAGTGAGTAGTTCGTGCCAAATTAAATCTTTTCTAATATCTCCGACCTGCGGAAACGCCGCGGACGTAGAAAAGTTTTGGCACGAACTACTCACTTATCAAAAATGAGCGTCCTAGTTAGCTGGTGGGAAGAACTTCTCTTGGACTTCGCGGAGGGTATTTGCGGAGTGGATGAAGCGTTCCATTTCGTGGGCGGTGAGCTCGAGTTCCACAACGCGGTTGAGTCCGCCGCGGTTGATCACGGCTGGAGTACCAATGTAGATGTCTTCCTGTCCGTACTGTCCTTCCAGATAGGCGGAGACAGGCAGCGCTACTTCTTGGTTGTGGATGATGGCGCGAGTAATGCGCGCTAGCCCCATGCCAATGCCGTAGGAGGTGGAGCCTTTGGCGTCGATGATGGTGTAGGCGGCGTCGCGGGTTTCTTCGAAAATTTTCTCGAGTTCCTCTTCGAGTCCAGGGTTCTTTTGCAGCTGGCGGCGCATGGATACGCCGGCGACGGTTGCAGAGGAGAGGACTGGGAGTTCAGTGTCGCCGTGTTCGCCGATGATGTAGGCGTGGATGGAGCTTGGGGCGACGTCGTAACGCTCGCCGAGCATATAGCGGAAGCGTGCAGAATCGAGAACGGTACCGGAGCCGATGACGCGGTGGTGGTCGAATCCGGAGTATTTCCATACTGCGTAGGTGAGGATGTCGACTGGGTTGGAGGCTACGAGGAAGATGCCGTCGAAGTTGTTGGCCATGACGTTGTCCACGATGGACTTCATGATCTTCATGTTCTTGTCGACGAGCTGAAGGCGGGTTTCGCCTGGTTTTTGTGCTGCGCCTGCACAGATGACAACGACGGCCGCGTCTTCACAGTCGGCGTAGGTGCCCTTAGAAACCTTCGTACGTGACGACGCCCACACCACACCATGGTTGAGATCCATCACGTTGCCCTCGAGTTTTTTCTCGTCGATGTCGATGATGGCGAGGTGGTCTACAGTGCCCTGATTGACCAGTGCGTATGCGTAGGCCACTCCCACGTCACCCGCTCCAATGAGAACGACCTTGTTTCCGACGATGTTCTTCACAATGACCTTTCTAAAATTCGTGATCGGCTCGTGAGCCTCTAGTGTGCCTAGTGTGCAGCAGTGTGGCAGTATCGTGCACAGCGGGATCGGGACCCACATCCCATTATGCCCGATAATGTTGGAATATGCCCGTGTTATTTGCTTTTCGTGTTGAGATATACCTTACAACCCCAAGTGCACCCCAAACCAAACCCCCTAAATAGGACGGCATTGCAAAGGAAACCATCCTACGAAAGTGGCTTCTCTAGCACGCATCACCCAGAATCAGTTATGCGGTAGTAGCAATCTACTATCCGCGGACAGCTTTCTTCGCCGTAACCTCATCCCACGAGCTCATCACCACCGATTACTCTCGGTTTCACTTTAGGATTTGCACTTCCGAGATTCGGTAGGCTTGAGGGTTGCAAATGGATCGGTTATTTCAAGGCGATCGGTAGTAAAAGTAAAAAGTCGAGCTGGCCGACCGCTGCCTATTGCTCGCGCGGTGGTCGGCTGCAGTTGATTGCGCCGTGTAAGTATTCGTTGAAGATTGGTGGGAGAAACATTGTAGTTAAGGACGTGACTATATGTTTTAGCTAAATCTGAAATGGTAAATAAACGAGGTGCCAAGGCAAAACCAATATTGGAATAAGATAGCTTTGCCCTTAAACGATATAGACCTTGTTCGATAATATTTTTGTGGTCAAAGGCTAGCTCATCCAGATCAACAAGGGGGGTAAAGCTACCGTTAGTAACAGATGGGTCAATATCCCAAGGGATAAGACAGAGATGCGCCGTTGCAATGGTGCGGTCGTAGGGGTCTCTGTCTATAGCACTTCGGGTATCTAGCTGCTCAATGTGGCTGACCATGCTCGGGTGCACGCCGCTAAGATATAGATGCCTTAAGCATGCATCTTTTAACATCTCATTAGTTTCTAAAGCACCACTTGGCAGAGCTGACATATGGGTATACGGCGGTCGCGATCGGATAACAGTTAGAACATCCACGCCTTGTTGGGGATGGACTCGGAACACGCAGGCAATGGATTCGTGTCGAAATTTCGGTGTCCCATTAGCATCGCGCAGTGGTCGAGATTTTGTAGAGCCCATAAAGCAGATGATACTGTAAAAACACTTATCGCCCGACAGTCGAAAAGGGGCTATCCATGAATTTGATGGATCTAGCTAATGAGCACGATGCTCTCATCCTGGCTCACAACTACCAGACGCCCGAGATTCAAGATGTGGCACACCACGTCGGAGATTCTCTAGCCTTGGCAAAAATTGCCGCCGAATCTCAAGCAAGCACAATTGTGTTGTGCGGAGTTTATTTCATGGCTGAGACTGCAAAGATTCTCAGTCCCGAGAAACGTGTAATTATCCCCGAACCTGAAGCTGGATGTTCGTTGGCGTCTTCAATTACCGCAGAACAACTACGCGCATGGAAAGCTGAACATCCTGAAGCTGCCGTAGTGGCGTACGTCAATACCACGGCAGAAGTTAAGGCTCTCAGCGACGTCTGTTGCACCTCTTCAAACGCTGTGCGCGTGGTTGAATCAATCGACCCTGATCGCGATGTCCTATTCCTTCCGGATCAATTTCTAGGAGCCCATGTTCAGCGCGAAACTGGACGAAAAAACATTCATGTGTGGCTTGGGGAATGCCATGTTCATGCCGATATATCTCCGACACATATTACGGAAATGGCACATAACAACCCGCAAGCAGACCTATATGTCCATCCCGAATGCGGGTGTACAACCTCGGCGCTCTGGCTAGCTAGCCAAGGGGATATTCCACAAGCAAGAATCCTCTCTACTGGGGGGATGATGGAGGCAGCACGAAAAACTGCCGCATCCACAGTGCTAGTAGCAACAGAAATAGGGATGCTGCATCAACTACGTAAAGCCAACACAGCGACTGATTTCATTCCAGTCAATCCTCATGCTGCCTGCCCATTTATGCAAATGATAACAATGGAAAAACTAGAAAAAGCGCTAGTCGAAGGGCACCATGAGGTACACGTTGATCCGGTTTTAGCCCAACGTGCACGTGGAGCCGTTGAGGCGATGATCGCTTTATGATCTTCGAAGTTGATCTTGGCTCTACCGATTATATTGAAGAGCATGATGCCGTTATAGTAGGCGGCGGGGCAGCAGGGCTTCGCTCTGCGATTAGTTTAGCTGAGAGAGGCATAAGCCCAGTCATATTGACAAAAACTACTGTAGATGAATGCGCTACAGCATGGGCTCAAGGGGGGCTTGCTGCCGTGGAACCTCCCGATTCTTTTGAAAGCCATGCACAAGATACTCTCAAGGCTGGACACTATTGCGATCCCTTGATGGTTCGAGAAATGGTACAGCAGGCACCTGCAGTAATCGATGAACTCCGATCCTGGGGAATGCCGTTTAGTCCAGTTTTGCACCGCGAAGGCGGCCATGCTGTTGCAAGGGTTTATAACACTGGGGATGGTGCCACTGGCGCTGCAATGCATGCAGTTTTATTGACCCGCGCAAAAAAAATGGGAATCAAAATCACAGAGCACTTTAGAGCTGTAGATATTCTTACTAACGGCACAGCCGCGTGCGGCATTCGTGTACAGGATGAGAATGGCCGTATCGGGGAGCTACTAACAAATATCGTGGTTTTGGCCACTGGTGGAATCGGTAGAATTTTCGGGCGTACTACCAATCCAGTAACGGCTACTGGCGACGGCCTAGCCATGGCCATTCGCGCAGGCGCTCGTACTAAAAATATGCGATACGTCCAATTTCACCCGACCGTTCTTGATTCCCCCAGTGGGGTACTTATCTCCGAAGCAGTGCGAGGAGCTGGCGCGGTGATTGAATTATTTGATGGAACAACGATTCCATTGGCACCGAGAGATATTGTCTCAGCAGCGATCTGGAAAGCTGGTGGTCATGCAATCCTGAACTGCGAAAAAGTTGATTGGACGCAATTCCCAGCCATTGCACGACAACTTGAGGGGTATGACCTAGATCGCATTCCCATTGCTCCAGGCGCACATTATCACTGTGGCGGTGTGGTCGCAAATATTGACGGGAGCACATCAATAGATGGTTTGTATGCGGTTGGTGAGGTTGCGTGCACTGGGTTGCATGGCAGTAATAGATTAGCTTCCAATTCCCTTACTGAGGCAGTAACTATGGGGCGTCTCGTTGCAACTGGGCTGAATAAAAACCATGAATATACAAAACCCACTCCGCGTGCGCGCGTTATGGAAAATCTCGATGCATGTAATCTTCGTTTGGTTAAAGAAGCGGTAGGACAGCAGCCATGGATGTTATAAACAATGCCCTTAATGAAGATCTATGTTATGGTCCTGACGTCACAACAGAAGCAATTTTTGGGCTAGAAAAAGCCGAGGTGCAATTTGTAGCACGTGCCCATGGGGTTCTGGCCGGATCTAGGATAGCAGAGGAAGTTTTTCGCACGTACGCTACGCAATTGAAAATGCGAATTGACACCGAAGTTCTGATTGAGGACGGCGAGGTGGTCGCCCCAGGAGACGTCATCTTAAGGATTTCTGGCCCGCTGCGTGTTCTTCTTACCGCAGAGCGCGTTGCACTCAACATAGTTTCGCATTTATCAGGAATAGCTACACATACCTCGAAATGGGTCAAGCAAGTCGCAGGTACAGAAACTCGCATTCGAGATACACGCAAAACGCTGCCTGGACTTAGGCAGTTGCAAAAATATGCTGTGGTATGCGGTGGAGGAATAAATCATCGCATGGGGCTTGGGGATGCTGCCTTGATCAAAGATAACCACATAGCTTATCGGGGGATTAAAGATTGTGTATCTATTATTCGTAAAGCACATCCACACATATCGATTGAAGTCGAATGTGACACGCTGACACAGGTTGCCGAAGCCCTTGACTCGGGAGTGCGACTCATTTTGCTCGATAATATGTCTGTTGACCAAGTAAAAATCGCCGTAGATATGTGCCGAAAAGCTCCACACCCTGTAGAAATAGAAGCTTCAGGCGGTTTAACGCTAGATGTTGCTTTATCTTATGCGCAGACTGGTGTTGACTATTTAGCGGTGGGAGAGCTTACGCATTCGGTGCGAGCACTAGATATCGGTTGTGATGTGAATTAGTTTTCGGAAATGGGAGCTGTGTAATTCTAGATATCTAAGTTTTAACGGGCTGATTCCGATATTTCATCGGTTTCAGCCCGTTAATTGTTGGTAGTACCGCTACCTCACGTTATATTCCGCTGATTTCTCAGCTTCACGACGGAGTTTGTCCAGCGAAATATCTAGTCCTCCTTAGCGACATAAGCTTTCTCATTGCAGCCCTAGAACTACGCCTCTGGGATTCCGCAGGCCACTCCGGTGGAGTGGTGCGGGCAGTATCCTAGTGGGTTTTTGTGCAGGTACTGCTGGTGCTCGTCCTCGGCCATGTAGTATTCGCCGGCTGGGGTGCTGGCGAGTGGCAGGATTTCGGTGGTGATGCGTCCGAGGCCGGCTGCGGCAAGTTTGGGGGCGTAGTGTTCTACGATCTCGCGGGCGCGTTGTGCTTGTTGTTCGGCGTTGGGGCCGGCGGTGTAGATCGCGGAGCGGTACTGCGTTCCGGTGTCGTTGCCTTGTCGGTAGCCTTGGGTGGGGTCGTGTGCTTCCATGGCTTTGACCACGAGTTCGTCGAAGGTGACCTGTGTTGGGTCGTAGACGACTTCAACGATTTCGGTGTGGTTGGTGCGTCCGGTGCAGGTTTCGCGGTAGGTGGGGTTCGGTGTGATTCCACCGGCGAAGCCTACGGAGGTGTACACCACGCCTGGGGTTTCCCAGAACAGTTTTTCTGCTCCCCAGTAGCAGCCGATACCTATATATATGGTTTCGGTGCCTGGTTGACCTCGAAGGGTTCCTAGTACAGCGTGTGGCTGTGGGTTGGGCAGGACCGGGTGTGGTCCGCCTTTGAGTGCGTCTTTTTCTTCTACTAAGCGCGGTGCGCCAAATAACCATCCCATATCGACATCAACGTGCACTTTAGGAATTATGTTCCACAATTTCGTGCAATACTTCATTTTTCTGACCACGAAAGACACATTTCGCCAAATAATTGTTGCCAAATATGAGGATTCACCTATCATGGTAGGCACATCCAACGAAAGGAACGAAGAATGACGTACACCCTTCCTGAACTCGATTACGCATACGACGCTCTCGAGCCACACATCGCTGCTGAGATTATGGAGCTGCACCATTCCAAGCACCACGCTAACTACGTGAACGGTGCAAATGCTGCTCTTGAGAAGCTGCAGAAGGCTCGCGAGAACGGTGAGATCGGTGCTGTTGTCACCGCTTTGTCCAAGGATTTGGCTTTCAACTTGGGTGGCCACACCAACCACTCCATCTTCTGGAAGAACCTCTCCCCTAACGGTGGCGGCGAGCCAACCGGCGCTTTGGCTGAGGCAATTGCTCAGGAGTTCGGTTCTTTTGAGAAGTTCAAGGATCACTTCTCTGCTGCGGCTCTTGGTCTGCAGGGCTCCGGCTGGGCTGTTCTCGGCTACGATCACATCGGTGGCCGTCTGGTTATCGAGCAGCTCACTGACCAGCAAGGCAACATCTCCGCTAACCTGACCCCACTTCTTATGCTCGATATGTGGGAGCACGCTTTCTACCTTCAGTACAAGAACGTGAAGGCTGACTACGTCAAGGCTGTGTGGAACGTCTTCAGCTGGGATGACGTTGCTGCTCGTTTCGAGGCTGCTACCAAGTAAACCCACGTAAGCTTACGTAGCACTCAGTAGCATTTCGCTACTGTGACTCTGAGCTAACAAAGCTCTTTTTCAAAGGCCCCCTATAACCAGGGGGCCTTTCGCACATCTCAACTAAGGAAAGAAACTCTCAATAACACTCCTTATCTTTCGGCCATACAGAACGGAAGAATGCAATTAAACACTATTGTTCAATGACTTGAACTCTAGGATAGACTAAAGACTTCCCATAAGCAACGAAAGGAAGCCCATGAAAATTGGTGTCTTAGTAGGAAGCCTCCGCGAGGAGTCCTACGCTCGTAAAATTGCTCTCAACGCCATCGACATGTTCCCCGAGGACTTCGAGGGCCAGATCATTGAAATCGGCAATCTACCGCTCTATAACGCCGACCTCGAGGCCAACCCGCCGCAGGAGTACATTGACTTCCGCAACACCATCCAAAGTTGCGACGCCATCTTGTTTGTCACCTCGGAAAACAATCGTACGATCCCAGCTTGCCTGAAAAACGCCGTCGACGTCGGCTCCAAGCCCACCCCTTCGTGGACCGGCCTGCCTGCCGGCATCATGAGCCACTCCGTTGGCCGTATGGGCGGCTACAGCGCGCACAAGAACCTGCGCCTTGCCCTGTCCTACTTTGAGATGCCTATTACCGGCCAGCCTGAGGTTTTCCTCGGTCAATCCCCTACGCTTTTCGACGGCGACAAGCTAGTCCCCGACACCGCAGCCTTTGTGCAGCGCTACATCGACACCTTTGAAAAGCTCGTGCGCAAAAACGTACAGAGCTAGCTAATAGCGATAGCACCGCACGCAAGTGCGTAGATCGCCAGCACGCCGGTGGTGATGGCTGCGTATCTACGATCCTGCGCAGCCGTCCACGGCTTTGCCAACCACAGGGCAATCACCATGAGGGTGGCAACGGCTAGGATCACGTAGCTATCACCAATAATGTGTTGCCATAACGGCCAGCGCTCAGCGGCGCGGTCGCTTCGAGGCAGCAGCCAGTGCCCTTGGCAGATCATTGCCACGACACCGAATAGCGCGCCTGCCGCGAGCATGCGTCGTGGCGCATCTTTTTGGTTCACCAGCACCAAAAGAGCAGTTTGAACTGCAAAGACGATCCAGAGCCAGTGGTGGCTCCACGACACCGGCGAGCACAGCAAGGCGACCAAGGCATTCACGCACACAGCAGCCACCACTGCCTGCGACGTTCCCTGCGCAAGCAGTTTGTGCATGATCCAGGCGATCAGCGCGATGGTCACCACGCACAGCAGAGCCCACGGCACGGCGCTGGTATCTGCACCGAAAAGCCTCGCCAGCACGCCTTTCAAGGACTGATTGGACGGCCAGCTCAACTCGCCGATGCGACTGGAGTCGTGCAGCACATCGAGCCAGTAGCTGCGAGAGTTTTCTGGGGAAATTCCCCAGGCAAGTGCACTCATCCCCACGCCGGAGGCAACAGACCAAGCGGTGGCTTTAAAGTCGCGCTTGATAAGGAAGTACAGGCCAAAAACCGCTGGGGTAAGTTTGATGGCCGCGGCAATTCCTACTAAAACACCACGGGGCAGCAGCGTTTTTCTTGCGAGGGTATCGATCAGCACCAGCAAGATGAGGTAGACGTTGATCTGGGCGAACCAGATATTTTCGCGCATGGGCTCCAGCGCTGCGGCGGCTGCGGTAACGACGAGCCCAAGGCGGTAGGCGTCGATACGCGTCCATTCGGGGCGCTGACCTGCAATAGTGCGGGTAACAAGGACGCTGCACCACCACAAGGCAACCACGGAGCCGAGGTCGAAAAGGAGGGCAGCCACGCGCACCGGCAGGATCGTGAACGGCACGAACGCCAGCGCCGCGAACGGCGGATAGGTAAACGGCAGACTGATGTTGTGGACTTGGTAGCCCTGCGTGTACAAGTTTTTGTGTTCGGCAAAGGCCTTCGCCCCCTCGAAGTACACGCCGAAGTCGTAGTGATAAATAAATAGCGAGTCGAAGCCATAGATGGGTTTACGCATAAAGAGAGCGTCATGATCCATCACACCTAGAACAAGGATCGTCGCAAGGACCAGCCAAGCCACCACCACGGTGCCACGCCAGCGGAGGAAACGCAGCAAGCTATGCTCGTCGCAGTTATTCATCACGCGTGTAACAGTATCAATGCAGCATTGTGCTCAACAATGGCACGCCAAGTGCTCCCGCATTCAACCACGAGCGCACAGCGGCGGTCGCACGGCAATCGTCACCGTTGTAGCTCAGCAGCGTCGCGCGCACATTCGCACTCGTCTCCGCATCAACGTGGGTATCGAGTCCGACTGCTTCACGGTAGAGGTTCACGCTCGCCTCGCCGTCCACGTCGTTCGCCTCCCAACTAAACCCCGCCGCGGGAGCCACAATCTTCAGCCCTAGCCCTTCAGGGCCCACAAGATTATTCTTGACGGCCACGAACACGTCGTGCCACTGCCCTGATTGAATAAAGGCGAGCACCTCGGCCTCGCTGGGCACTCCTTCTACTTTGCCGTGGAACCGGCGCGCGCTGAAGCGCAGCCAGTGGTTTTCGCCGTGCGCGGAGTAGCAAAACGCCCCGAAGGTCTGTCCGGCCTGCTCGGCCGTGTATCGACGCCCCATCAACCACGCCCAGAACCGCGCGAAGTTTTCTCCTTCCGCCTGCCCACCAAGAGGCTCCCAGGTCACAAACGGATGGTACGTATCGCCGTCGTAGGCACCCCACAGATAGGCACCATGGTCGAGGTAGGCCTCAACGTCGATGTCGATTTCAACGTCAAAGCGTTCGTGATCCACGTGTTCAGTCACAGCAAGAACAGGGATGTGGGCACGCCATGCCGCCGCAAGCTCGGAAGGGCGCCCGAGGCGGGCGTCGATAAGCCCTTGGACCGTGTCAATCCCCCGCTCGCGGAACGGATCAGCGCGATCGCCACTGAGGAACAAACTCACATCATCGCGCTCCCGCAACTGCTCACCGCACAGATCCACAAACCGGCAGCTAGCACACTCCTTTACCCGACGCGGCACGTCTGGAATCGTAGCGCACAACGCATTAGTGAGCCCCTGCTGAAAATAATCAGTGTTGAGCACAAACGCTTGCTCACGGCTTTGCCCAATAATAAGAGCCCGCCGGCATCCCACCCCGAGGCTATCGAGCGCCTGGGCAGCAAGGCCCAACGTGAACGAGTCAATGGAGTGATGCTTGAGTTTGGTGGCCACCTTATAAGATCGACCAAGCCCCAAGCGGGCTGTGGCGATCATCCGAACCGTTTTGGCCTGATCCGCGGCATTTCGAGCTGGGCGCGCGACGCGATGGTTAGACACGAGCAGGGGCAGGTAGCAGCCATCAGGGCGTCGGATCAGCGCATCGAGTTCTGCGCGCCACGCAACCCCCGCGCTCTCGCCGATGAGGACTGCGCCGGTAATAATGGTGGCTTGGTCGGCGATAGCTTCCAGCGTCTGCAGATACGTCTGCCACACATCCTCGTGGTCTACACGAGCTGGGTAATCGGGGCGAAGATCAATGCGCAGGAAGTGCTGGGGATCCCCGATTTGGGGCTTGGTGGGCAACAGATCAAAGACGGTTCGGCGGGCGTCGAGGAGGCGTTCGCGCCTGAGCTGGGAGTTTTCAGTTACCGATACGTCTGGGAAGCGCCATCGCTGCACTTGGCGGTAGCGGCAACCGACTAGGTCGGAAGGTTGCAGGTACGTATCAGTTTCCACAAGTTCTCCAGCTTATTGCACGAACGCGGGTAGTGTGGAATTGAACTGGGCATTGGTTTATGGTTTGTGCCCCTCAATAAAAATGGCTCACGTATTCGATAAGGATGAAATAATGGGACTATTCGAATCCTTCCGTAAGGCTCGCGCGAAAACTAAAGCAGAAATCAAGGCAGCTAAGGCCAAGGCCCGCCAAGAAGTTAAAGACGCCACGAAGTTGGAAATAAAAAGAAATAAACTTCTCGCACAACAAGAAAAAGCTCTCTTGAAAGAGGAACGCAAGGGCCTCAAGGCGAAGCGTAAGCACGAAGAGAAACTCGCCAAAACTACTTTGGAACAACTCAAGGCTGGCAAATTTAATAAAGATAATGTCTTGCGTTACGCCGGCGCTGCACGCACCTTAGCCCCTATTGTGTTGCCGCTCATTTATCGCGGAATTACCTTGGCTAAAGAGCAGGCAAATACCAAGCGCGCGCTGCGTCTTGGTATCGACCCTTCCGATCTTGCGCGCTTCGCCGGCCATGGCGCTGAGCTCAAGGCTCGTATTGAGGGAATCCGCGGTTCGGTGAAAGTATCGTCGCTGCCTAAGGGATTTGTAGCTGATGTAGAGCAGCGGCTCGACGACCTCACTTTCGCAGTGGATAACGCCGAATACATGACTCCCGAACTGCGCCAGCGTAGCCACCGCAGCATTGCTAATGATCTAGACCAATTAGCGCGCCAAATCCAAGATAAAATCGGCGAATAATGTGGCCAGCGGGGTTGCTTCTCTCCATGAGAAGCAACCCCATTAATGACTTTTCACACCCAAATAAATAAAATTCTGTCTTTTTTATTTTGGGGAATGCCAAATCGTTCTATCATGTTATAGAAACCAATTATTTCTTTTGAAAAGGACTCTTCCCCCATGGCACGTCGTGAAATCACTCAGTACTTTGACGATATTGACAACACCCCACTGACCGAAGATCAGGTTCATGTTGTGCGATTTGGCGTCAACGGCATTAATTACGTGTTGGATCTTTCCGCCGATAATGCCCAAAAATTTGAGGACGCTTTAGCGCCCTTCATAGAAAAGGCGCACCGAGCTAAGGTCGACGAGTCGACACATTACGACCCCAAGGCGATTCGTGCGTGGGCCCAAAAACATGACTATCAAGTGGCTGATCGTGGAAAAATCCCGTCGAATGTGATCGAGGCGTTCCTCAAGTCCACCAAACGCTAAAAAAATATCACCACCGCGGAGCACAACCAGCTCTGCTGCGGTGATTTTTTATGCCTCGTTACAGCACGCCTTGTTCTCGTGCGATAGCCACAGCCGAGGTACGTGAGCGCACGCCCAGCTTGTCATAGATGTGCACGAGGTGGCTTTTTACGGTTGCTTCAGACAACAGCAGCCTGCGCCCAATATCGCGGTTGGAAGAGCCATCGGCAACCAGCTTGAGTACCTCGAGTTCGCGTGGGGTCAGGGAATTTCGTGGGGCACGTACTCGCGACATCAAGCGGTTAGCCACGGTGGGCGATAGTGCGGTGTCGCCTTCTGCCGCCGAACGAACTGCTGCCAGCAGTTCCTCTGGGGGCGCGTCTTTGAGCATGTAGCCAAGGGCGCCGGCTTCAATAGCGCCAAGGATGTCCGCGTCGGTATCGTAGTTGGTCACCACGAGTACCTCTGGTGGGTTGTTCATCCGGCGTCGGATGGCGGCGGTTGCGTCGGCACCGCTGGTGAGCTTTGTCCCCTGCACGCCTGGGCCGAAGCGCAGATCCATGAGGATCACGTCGATACCGCCTGCTTGTGCTGCTGCGATGGCTGCTTCAGCGGTGGCTACTTCACCGATTACTTCAATGTCCTCAGCACTTTCGAGCACGGCTCGAAGACCTAATCGGACAATTTCGTGATCGTCAGCGAGCAAAACTCGGATCATGCGTTCTCCACGCCCCTTCTTTTATGTGCTTGCGCGTGCAGGTACCTTCTCACTAACCTAGCGCAGCTGTACAACTAATTGCTAACACTGATCCTGATCTTTTGAATGAATCTCCTCGATGTCTACAGGCAACGCCATCGACACCGCGGTTCCTTGACCAGGTTCCGACTCCACAACCAGCTCCCCGCCTAGTTCCGCAGCGCGTTGTTGCATGGCGCTAATGCCCACGTGCCCCAACCCCGCAGGGCGTTGGGCTACTTGCTCGGGGTCGAAGCCATGGCCGTTGTCCACTACGTCGAGACGCACTTCTTCTTCCCCGTAACTTAGGGTGAGGTGGCAATGCGTGGCACCCGAATGCTTTGCGACGTTGCCCAGCGCCCCTTGGGCGATACGCACCAAGGCCGCTTCAACGCGCATGGGCAGTTGGCGTTCCTCGCCGTCGACCTCAATGCTGATCTCGGGGCCCACCACGTGCTCCGCGATCCGATTCAATGCCCCTTCGAGCGAGGTTTTGCTCAACGCTGCTGGTTGCAATGCTGCGATCATGGCACGAGCTTCGCTTAAGTTTTCTGCGGCGGTCGAGCGTGCAAGCTCCATGCGACGCAAGGGTGCTTGTTGCTCGGCTTCCGGCATTCCTGACTTTTTAATGTCTTGCTCGGCAACGCGCAGCAGCATTTGGATACTGGAAAGCCCCTGAGCGAGCGTGTCGTGAATCTCGTGGGCGATACGCTGGCGCTCTGCGGCGATACCTGCGGCGCGTTCCGTTTCTGCCAGCTGATTGCGGGTGGCTAGGAGTTCGTCGATAAGCTCCTCGCGCTCACGCGCACCCTTCCAGATCGCTTCGAACGCGAAATGAATAGCGATGACCACCAACGCCGACACCACCGGCCCCATCACCGCACCAATGGTGAGCTGTGCTAATTGGCTGGTAATCGCGATCGCCGTCGCTCCGACCACCAAAATAATGCCGCGAATATCTGGCAGCACCCTCAGATAGAGGAAAAACAGCGGGAAGACCATGTAGATGCTCACTGGAATGATGGGCAGCATAAAGACCCACAGCACGGTGAGAATGACCAACAGCATGGCTTTGGTCCACATGGCGCGGCGTCGGCTGACAGCGGCCACGGCGTAGAAGAGGGCAAAAAGCGCACTCAGGATGACCGCGACAATAGCGCTACGACGATCCAAGCTGACCACGCCCGCGAGCGATACCAGCAGCAACACGCTGGTGAGCACGTTCATGGAGCGGTAGTACAGCGCGGCCCCAGGGCGTCCAGAGTGGTGGGAAACGTCGAGCTGCCCCGTGTCGGTGAGGTGTGATGTGCCTGAGAGCTTCTCAGTATCTAGGCTTGACTGCATGAAACGTACATTACTGCCTGCTGCGGCGTTGGGTGTGTCCGTGCTGCTATCTGCTTGTTCTCCCCAGAACACCCCTAGCTCCAACGAGGTTTCCGGCGCCCCTGCCCCCGCCGATCCCGCGGTGGTGCACGATTCCGCTTTGCCTTTCGACGCCCTCCCCATGCCGCCCCAGGGCCGCGAGGGGTTCGAGGAGTGTCCGTATCTTGATTCCCAGTGGGTTGCCGACACAAATGGCCAGCGCATGGCGGGTCAAGGCGTGGATACGCGTTTTGATACCCCCGCGTGCGTGTTCTGGTCTTATCCCGAGGCCCCGCAGGCCACGGTGATGGTGCGTCACATGCCTTCTGAGGAAGAGGCCATTCGGGTGGTTGATTGGGCGGCCCCTATTGATACCACCGAGCCTGCCGAGACGCCGGAGGGCTGGTCGGGTGGCCGTGCCGGCCATGAGGAGGGTGCGGTGTATGCCGTACAAAAGGGTTCTGTTGCTGTGGTGGTGTGGAGTAACCAGCAGCAGTCGTTGAAGGCGGAGCTGATGGCTAAGGAGGCCATTGTCCGATTGGATCTCTAACCCCCCAATCGGACAAAACGGACTCTTGTTTATGTGAGATTTCACATTTTTAAACGACGCGACCTGCGGTTTTGCATATTGGCAATGATATTCAATCTTGTGAAGCAACATATTTTCTGTAACGATTCAGATATGTTCAGCGTGTTCGATCTCAAGAAAATCCCCAACAAAGGAATACCACTCGAGCAACAACGCAAGATGTGGCTGGGACAGTTCCTCAAGGCGTTCTTCGTCGTGTTCTTCGTGTACATGTCGATGTACTTCATCAGGAACAACTTCAAAGCCGCACAGCCGATGCTCAAAGAAGACTTCGGCCTCACCACCCTCCAACTGGGCTACATCGGCCTCGCCTTCTCCATCACCTACGGCATCGGCAAAACCTTGGTCGGCTACTTCGTAGACGGCCACAACTCCAAGCGCATCATCTCTACTCTACTGATCTGCGCCTCCACTATGGTCCTCCTCATGGGCCTGCTGCTGAGCTACTTCGGCTCAGTTATCGGCATCTTTATCGTCTTGTGGGGCCTTAACGGTCTATTCCAATCCGCCGGCGGCCCCGCCTCCTATTCGACGATTTCTCGCTGGGCACCCCGAACCAAACGCGGCAAATACCTAGGCCTGTGGAACGCCTCCCACAACGTCGGTGGCGCACTCGCCGGTGGCCTAGCGCTCTGGGGCGCTAACGTATTCTTCGGCGGCAACGTCGTCGGCATGTTCATCTTCCCAGCACTGATCGGCCTCACCATCGGTATCATCGGCCTCTTCGTCGGCAAAGACGACCCCGAGGAACTGGGCTGGAACCGCAGCGAGGAAATCTTCGGCGAAGCTGTGGAAGCAGAAAACTCCCAGGCAGAAACCATGCCCCAGCGCGAAATCTTCCTTAACTACGTGCTGAAAAACCCCTGGCTGTGGACGCTCTGTATCGCCAACGTCTTCGTCTACATCGTCCGCATTGGTATCGACAACTGGGCACCGCTCTACGTCACCGAGGAACTCCATTTTGACAAGGGCGACGCCGTGAACACCATCTTCTACTTCGAGATCGGCGCACTGGTAGCCAGCCTGCTATGGGGCTACGTCTCCGACCTGCTCAAAGGTCGCCGCGCCATCGTGGCAATCGGCTGCCTGTTCACGATCTACTTCGCCGTCATGCTCTACCGCAACGCCAGCAGTGTCACCATGGTGAACCTCTCGTTGTTCATCTTGGGCGCACTGATCTTCGGACCCCAGCTACTCATCGGTGTCTCGCTCGTCGGCTTCGTGCCTAAGCGCGCAATCAGCGTGGCTAACGGTATGACCGGTACCTTCGGCTACCTCTTTGGCGACTCCATGGCCAAAGTCGGCCTCGCCGCCATCGCAGACCCCGAGCAAAAAGGCCTCACCGTCTTCGGACACCTCCTCCACGGATGGGGTGCTGTCTTTACCGTCTTCTACTTCGCACTGACCATCGGCATCGTATTGCTCATGATCGTCGCCGTGGGCGAAGAACGCCGCATCCGCAAGCTCCAAGCAGCAGAGGCGGTAGGCAAGGCACTCGCCTAGCAGCTCACCAATAACAAAACTCGCCTGCAGTAATTCCTGCCACAGGCGAGTTCTTTTGTTTTACACAGCCACGTCGTTATACGGCATTATCGCCGAAACCCACGGAAATACTACTTCCATAAGCAGGAAGAACACTGCCACCACCACAGCGACAGCAATAATCACCTTGGCTAGCCGCGGCCCAGGGATGAGATGCCACAAAAATCCATACATTGTTTTTAGCCTTCCTCTAACGCTGCTGGTTTATTGTCCCCGTTTTTAGGGAAGTGCTCAGTCAGCATGGCGTGCACGATCATGCGCTCCGCATTGGAAAACTGCGGGTGGCAGGTCGTCATCGTCATAATGCCTTCCATCCCAGGATCCGCCTCGATCACATCCGTCTCCGGCAGCGCGCTAATTGTCGACACATCACCTGGAGTAGTAATAAACCGGCCATTAACATGCTCATAATCGCCATGCGTTATCCGCTCAGCTTGCTCAGGAGTAAAGCACCCCATGGCTTCGTCGTAACGCTGCTGACCAGAAGAATCCACCGGCATAACCCGATATACGCTCCACGACGTGCGCGTTTCCACCACAATCGCATCACACACGTTCAAGTTGCCCAGATCATTAAAAGGCGCACCCTTGCCCACACGGTGACCAGCCACCGCAAAATTGCCACGCTCACCCGGCAGCTGCGTGTCATTGTAATGACCAGGACCAGCCTCTAGATCCGCATCCGTCGTGCCTTCCACGATCGCGAACTGGAAATCCGAACCAAACTGCGGAATGTACATACGCGCAAACGCTTCACCCAACTCAGGGGTGAGCTTCTTACGCGGATTCACCCGCTCTTTCCACTGGTCATCCATCTTGTCGCTCACCGCAGCCTGGGCCTTACCAGCCTCAATGTTGGTCCAATACGCCTCATAGAAAGCGAAGAGAAAAAACAGCACACCTGCTGTGAGTAGCAGCTCCCCGATCACTTGCGTGACCGTCACCCGCGGACGACGCCGCGCCGTGGGGTGTTGCTCGGGAGAAACCACGGGACTACTCATACATTCCTTATCGTTGTTTTAGGTTGGTGTGCCCACAATCGTAGCGCAGCCCACCATTTCCCCTCTACAGCCCGATTGCGCGTACCATTTAAGTCTGTTTGTTCGTGATACGTCCCGATCGGAGTTTCCCCGTGCTTGAGATGTTTATCTATCCCGTATCCGGTGTGATGCGGCTGTGGCACTACATATTTGCAGATCTATTTGGCGTCTCCCAGTCGCAGGCCTGGGTAGCGTCGCTGTTCGCACTGGTGGTCACAGTCCGATCCATCATTGCTCCCTTCTCGTGGATGCAGTTCAAGTCCGGACGCTTCGCCATCATGATGCGCCCCAAAATCAAGCGTCTCAAAGAGGAATTCGCCGAGCGCACCGACAAGGAGTCCATCCTTGAGCAGAAACGTCGCCAAAAAGAAATCCAAGAAGAATACGGCTACAGCATCGCCGCGGGCTGCGTCCCCGCATTGATCCAAGTGCCCGTGTTCTTGGGCCTCTACCAGGTGCTGTTGCGCATGGCACGCCCCAAAGAGGGCCTCGACGCCACCGTTCACGAACCCATCGGCCTGCTCACCTCCGACAACGTGCGCTCATTTCTAGACACCCGATTCTTCGGCGTGCCACTGCCCGCCTATAACTCGATGTCCCCAGAGCAGCTCGCACACCTTGGTACCGACCAGCCCACCATCCACGCCTTTGTTCTGCCGCTTATCATCGCCGCCTGCGTGTTCACCACGATCAACATGATCGTCTCCACGCTGCGAACCCGCTACTCCATCGACCACGACTCCGAATTTGCGGTGGGCATGTACCGCTTCCTCATCGCCATGGTTCTTGTCGCCCCCATCGGTTTGCTCCAGGCCGGCATATTTGGCCCAATCCCTGCCGCTATATGCTTGTACTGGGTTACCAACAACTTGTGGACCCTCATTCAAAACAACGGCATGTTCCTCGCCCTATGGTGGAAATACCCTTACGACAGCGATCACAAAGCCTTCCAAGCCGAGCGTCGTGCCCAGCGCGCAGAACGCGTAGTGGTAAAAAAGTCCCGCAAGAAGGCGTTACGACGCCTCCGCAACCGCAGCCTCGTCCAACCCTGGAAAATCGCTGCGCTACGCCAACAGGCCCGCGACATTAAAAACGAAGTCCGCGAAGAAAAAGAAGCCGAAAAAGCCCGCAAGAAGGCCATCCGCGAGAAACGTCGCGAAGCTGAAAACGAAATCAACAACGAAAAAAATGCCGAACGCATCGAAAAAATCGCCCGACGTGTAGCAAAATACAAAAAGAAAAAGGCCACTAAAAAGGGCCTTGATCCTAAATCGAGTAATCAGCCGGAGGAGCCGACAACAACTGAACCGCAAGATCCCGAGCAGTCTCCAACGACTCCACCGAGCGATTCAGACGACAACCCGCAAGACCACCATCCAGAAAAACCATCAACTGATTAGCCTGAACAGTGCCGGGATACCCGTTCTTCTCCGTCAACAACTGAGTTAACGTCTCCAAACACCACCGGCGATGTTCCATCACAACCGACACGATCTCGCGCTCACTATCAGTCTCTGGGCGCGGGTACTCGTTAGCAGCATTCTGAAAATGCGAACCGCGATAATCCTTCAGCGACTCCTCATCAATACACTGGTCAAAAAACGCGAGAATCTTCTCGCTTGGCGAACCCATCTCCGCAGTGCGCGCATAGTACTGCTCACGCCATTTTTCATCCAAGTTCTGCAAGTACGCAATAACCAGCGCGTCCTTGGACCCGAACAGGGAGTACAAACTCGCCTTGGCTACATCAGCCTCACGCAAAATGCGATCAATGCCGATCACCCGAATTCCCTCGGTGGTAAAAAGCTGCGTTGCGCCATCCAATAGGCGCTGACGAGGGCTCGGACGGTTACGTCGACGACTCGTCGTCTTCGTGCTTTTCGCCTCGGCCAAAGCGATCCACTTCCTTTCCAGAAGTTCTACGAAAAATACAAACGCTTTTCACTATATCTGAACAGATCAGTCTATTCACCTTTTGTGGCTGAATCAGCATTTTGAGTCGCGCGCGCGGCTGGGTGCGCTGGAGTGTGCTGCGGGACCTGTGAGCAATTTTTGTGCCCTAAGCCTGCATTTCCCCAAGAAGCACTCCCAAAAACTCGCCTTAAGGTACAAAAATGCTCACGAGGAGAAAATCCTCGTGAGCATTCACCTAAAAAGCGCTGCTGCGTTACTTCTTTCGCGTAACCAACTGCACCAAGCTGATCAGGATGACTGCGCCTAGCAAGCAGGTAAAGAAGCTAAAGAAGAGGCCGCCGCCAGCAACGTCAACTCCGAAGAGGCTCAATAGCCAACCGCCCAAGAAACCGCCAACAATGCCGACGATAATGTTAAGTCCAATGCCCTGCTGGGCGTCAGTGCCCTTGATTTTGGATGCAATCCAGCCTGCGAGGCCGCCGATAATGATCCAGCCGATAATTCCTAGTCCGAGCATGTTGTCCTCCTTGAGATTTTTGTTGCCGCCCTCGAATCCGAGCGCGGTGGTTTTTGATTTCCACAGTAGGCGGGGACTGTTTTTCTTTCAGATAACATGTAGGAAAACCCACACTTTGTGGCCATCTCAATCAATTCGTTATCACGAATAAATATATCTGAACTGGGGTGATAAGGATTACATAACAATTAGGCTACGAATTGTCGCATTACCCAAAAGCGCCGCCAACATACCCTCCCTGGGCACATTGGCGGCGCTTAAAAACTTAGGAGATTAGGCCTTTAGTTTTCTTTTTCGTTAGGGCGCACAACCACCATTGGGCATGGTGCAGACTGCAACAGCGCGCGAGAGGTGGAGCCCAACAGCATGCCGCGGAAACCACCGCGGCCGTGGGAGCCAACCACCAGCAGCTGTGCGTTGTGTGCGCAGTCCTCGAGGGCGCGTACTGGGCGATCACGGGTGATCACCATTTCGACCTCTACGTCTGGGAAACGCTCCAGCAGTGGCTGCAGGCGATCCTTGAGCAGGGTGGTTTGCTCCTTCTCGATGATCTCCCACTCTTGCTGGGCGGCTGCCAGACCAGCCAAGGATGCTTGGACTTGCATGTCCATCCAGGTGTGGATGGCTACCAGCTTTGCACCGCGTGCTTGTGCTTCTTCGAAGGCGAATTCGGTTGCGCGCTGGGACACGTCGGAGCCGTCGACACCGACGACCACTGGGCCGTACTTGTTGGTTTCGGTGACGTGGTTGTCGCTTCGCACGACTACCACTGGGCAGTCTGCGTGGCTGACAACTGCTGCAGAAACGGAACCCATGACCATGCCTGATAGTCCGCCAAGACCACGGGAGCCCATGACGATCATGGTGACGTCACTCGACATATCGAGAAGCATATCAATGGGGCTTCCCTCGGCGATGACGTATCCGATCTTGATGTCTGGGGCGACCTCATGGGCAACTACGCGAGCTGCCTCGATCACGTCCATCGTCTCGGACTGGAGCTCGTCGAAAAGCTCCTGTGGTGGCACCATGCCCTCAGCGTAGAGGAACTGTGGCATGGTGTAGCTTGCGGCGAGGCGAAGCGGAACGCCACGCTTGTTGGCTGTATTTGCCGCCCAGCGAACGGCGTTCTGAGAGGCCTCGGAACCATCGACAGCAACGACAACGATGTTTTCGGCAGTCATTGTAAAGCCTTTCTATCAAGCACAAGGCGGAATTTCCACGCTTGAGGTAGCGGGTACTCACAGAATCCTCACTGTGGCACCAAACACTTCTATGATAGCGCGCAAGACCGGCACACACTACTGGTTACAACCAGTTCAGGGGTGGGGTGCGGGAAAAATCACATGTTATTGCTGCAGCGTAGCCGCCGGAGAGTTAGAGGGGTACATGAAGGTGTAGAGGATCTGAAGGACACGCGCAATGACCTCGCCAATGCCGTGGCTAAAGAAGTCCATGAGGGGGTTCACGATAGCATCAATATTCATGACAGATAGGATAGTACAGATTCCCCGCGGACATGCACCGCTCGGAATAAAAGATGGGCTCAACCCCTCCCGTGTGCGCGTGCCAGAGCAACGCGATGGCGTCTCCGCCTACGACTTCGTCTGGGAGCTCATTGCCTTGCAACGCCACCGCCACCCAAATGACACCCCTGAGGCCCTCATGCGCCGCTTTGAGACCGACCAGGTCATCATCGGACCGCGGTTTCGTATTGCAAGCCCAGATACCGTACTCCACACCAACGACGACGTCTGGTTTTATCGCATCCCCGCCCCCGAACCGACGATCCCCTACAGCTGCACGGTGGTCTACGAAGACAGCACCATCCTCGTCGCCGACAAACCCCCCTTCCTAGCGACGATGCCCCGCGGCAAACACATCACCAACTCCGCAACTGTCCAACTACGCCGCAGCACTGGCATCGACGAACTCAGCCCCGCTCACCGCCTCGATCGCCTCACCAGCGGCCTATTGTTGTTCACAAAGCACAAACGAGTACGAGGCGCCTACCAAACACTTTTCAGCGAACGAAACGTCCGCAAAACCTACGTCGCCACCGCACAGTACAACCCGAGCATTACACCCGGTACCGTATGGCGCTCGCACATGACCAAAACCGCCGGCGAAATCCAGGGCCACATTATCGACGCACCCCCCAACGCCGAAACCCTCGTCACCACCATTGAGCGTATCGACGCCCCCACGCAACAACACCTCCATGCCCTCCACGGAACCGACATAGACCTTGCCCGCTATACCCTCAAACCACATACCGGAAAGACCCACCAACTCCGCCTCCACATGCTCGCAGCCGGCGTCCCCATCCTTGGCGACACCATCTACCCCACAATCCTCGACGAAGACGCAGAAGACTATTCCCGACCCATGCACCTGACCAGTACTGAGCTGGGGTTTATTGATCCGCTCACCGGCCGGCCCCGCTTGTTCACCGGTGCAGTAATCCGGTAGCAGGGGTGCGGGATCGCGGGATCATGGCCCTGTTGGGTCTGCTGAGGGTTTGGTTGACGTCTAGCTTGTTTCGCTGGGGCGGGGCAGGGAAGGATGTTGATTATGTCGAAGTTGTATTCAGAGCAGTTCAAAGCTGATGCCGTGGCGTTGGTGGAGTCTGGGGTTGCTCGCCGTCAGGTGTGTGCTGATTTGGGGATCTCGCGTTCCTCGTTGCAAAAATGGATTACTGATGCGAGGTTGCAGGCTCAGGGGATGCAACCGTGTGCTGATCCGGTAGTGGCTAAAGAGATGCGCCAGGCTTTGAAACGGATTCGCGAGTTGGAGATGGAAAACGAAGTGCTACGTGCAGCGGCGGCGTACCTGTCTCAAGAGGTGATCGCCCAAAAGGGTCTTCCCGACCGTGGAAAAGCTGATCAAGGCAGGTAAGGCGACCGTGACGGTAGCGGCTCGGGTACTGGGGTTTTCCCGCCAAGCGTTTTATAAATGGGCTGCTAAGCCAGTTTCGGACAGGCAAGCCCAAGAAGTAGAACTTATAGACAAGATTCGCCAGATTCACAGTGACGATCCTGAATTTGGTTACCGCCTGATAGCAGACGAGCTCCATGATCAAGGGATAGAGATTTCTGAGCGTCGAGTATGGCGTTTGTGTTCTCATGCTCAGGTGTTCTCGGTGATCGCTAGGCGTAAGTCGCGTGGGAAGAAGTCGGGTGCTCCAGTACATGATGACCTGTTACAGCGTCACTTCCACGCTGATGCGCTCAACGTTGCGTGGGTTACAGATATTACGGAGCATTGGACCAAAGAGGGCAAGCTGTATCTGTGTGCGATCAAAGACCTGTGCTCGCGAAGAATCGTGGGCTATGCGACCGGTGGGCGGATGAAATCACGCCTCGTGGTGGCGGCGCTCGATGATGCGATGAGGAAACGAGGCAATCCCCATGGCGTAATCATTCACTCTGATCGTGGCTCGCAATTTCGTTCTAGAAAATTCCGTGCCGCGCTGAAATCTTACGGCGCGAAGGGATCTATGGGCAGAGTTGGAGCGTGTGGGGATAACGCTGCGATGGAATCTTTCTTCGCTCTTGTACAAAAGAACGTTCTTGATCGTGGCTTTTGGAACAGGCGCCGTGAACTATCTGCCGCGATCACTCACTGGATTGAACGGACATATCACAGGAAAAGACGGCAACGAGCACTGGGTAAATTGACACCAATCGAATACGAAACAATCATGGAACCAGCCGCATCCCTTGCGGCCTAAAAATCAGAAGGAAAACTGTCAACCAAACCCTCAGCAGACCCCCCGGCATCGGCCAGGTGACCAGGCCTTAAGCGAATCGAGTCCGACACCCAGCTCGCTTGCGTACGTCATCTACACGTCTGGTACGACGGGCACTCCCAAAGGAGTAGCCATCACCCACGAGTCGGCGGTCAATACGATTGTCGATGTCAACGAACGCCTCGGGGTGACTCCGACCGACCGGATATTGGGGATTTCAGAGCTAAACTTCGATCTATCGGTATACGACATCTTCGGGATGTTCGCGCGGGGTGCTACCTTGGTGTTGCCATCTCCAGCAGACAAACGTGATCCGCAGTGCTGGGCAGATGCCGTAACTACGCACTCGGTGACGCTGTGGAACTCTGTGCCAGCACTTTTTTCGATGTACGTGGAACACCTCCGCGAACGGAGCCTCATTGGTTCCTCCGTACGGTCGGCACTACTCAGCGGAGATTGGATACCTGTAAATATCGCTTACCAGGTCAGCACCCTCTTCCGGGACTGCACAGTTTTCGCTGCTGGGGGTGCTACCGAGGCATCGATATGGTCAAACTGGTACGAGGTAGGCGTCGATGATGCCTCGCGTACCAGCATTCCCTATGGAACGCCGCTGGCAAATCAGCGAATGTACATCCTCGATGAGGCCCTGAACCCCCGACCCACGCATGTGCCGGGAGACCTTTACATTGCCGGACGTGGCCTGGCCATGGGGTACTGGAAGGACCCAGAGAAGACCGCAGCATCATTCATCACCCACCCCCGCACCGGCGAACGAATGTACCGCATGGGCGACAAGGCCCTCTACAATCACCTTGGTCACATCATCTTCCTGGGGCGCGAGGACGGTCAGGTTAAGGTCAACGGCTACCGCATCGAACTCGGTGAGATCGAGTCAACAGCACGAAAATTCAACGAACTCCGCGATTGCGTCGCTGTCAACGACCATGGCATTGTTCTCTACGTTGTTACGCATGAGGGCTTTAACATGGCAGCACTCAATAACCACCTCGCCGAGTCTCTCCCTGCCTATATGCGTCCACGCGTGATATCACGCATTGATGGGCTACCACGGTCTTGGAACGGCAAGATTGATCGCAAGAGTTTAGAAGGAAAAACCTTTGAACAACCACAAACAAGGGAACGCTCTCGTAATCACCGAGATTCGGGTATCATTACCATCTTGCAAGATCTCCTCGGGCCCAAGGAGATCAGCATCGACGATGACTTCTTCACCATCGGTGCCGACTCGCTCACGGCCGTGCGGCTTACTAACTCGATTCGTCGAGAAATGTCATTAGAGATCTCCATACGTGACGTATTCAACCATCCAACGGTCCGAGAATTGTCCGACCTGATCGCCGACATCGTCGGCAGCGACGTAGAAGAAGGCGAAATTTAGAGTTCATGCCACACCTGTTTCACTCACCTGACAAGCCACTTGCCCCAACCCAGTGCTACGCACAAGCAGCCTAATCTGAAAGGAAACATCATGCCCAGTACTCCCCACACCACCCCGAAAGATGCAAAAGCAGGACGGCTGAACATCACCGACCTGATGAACATCGGCATCTTCTTCGTCATCAACTTGGTAGCCGGCGTGGTCATCGCCTTCATCGGCATCACCCCCATCACCTACGTGATGATCACCAGCGTTCAGGCCCTCATCCTGGGCATCCCGATGATGCTGTTCTTGGCCAAGGTGCACAAGCCCGGCATGGTCTTCATATTCCTTCTTCTCAGCGGCCTCGCCAGCCTGCTGCTTGGTTTAGGCATATGGCCACTGCTGCTCAGCTTGGTCATGGCCGTGTTTGCCGAGTTAATTTTGCGCGCCGGCAAGTATACGAGCGCAATACACAGTGTGATCGCCTATGCCTTTATAGCAGTGTCACCCACCGCATCATATATTCCGCTTTTCTTCACCACTCGGCGCTACATAGAGAGCAGCGGCATGCAGACCAAATATGGTGCTAGTTTCGCGGATGGCCTCACCTCTATTGGCCAGATGACTTGGCTATTCCTCATCATTGTGATAGTAACCTTCGTCTGCGGGATCCTCGGCGGGATCCTCGGCCGGCGCATCTTCACCAAGCACTTCCAGCGAGCAGGAATCGCCTGATGTCGCCCACTTTGCCCGGATCAGGCACGCACACAGCGGGACTCCATCTGGACCCACGCACCACGGTGCTGGTCATCCTCGTGGTGTCCTCGGTGCTCATCTCACCGGCCGGGTCCAGTGGGGCGCTGGGCAGCACCGCCCGGTGGATGCTCATTGCCGTTCCCGGGGCACTTTTCCTCGCCTCCGGCATGGTGGCCGCTGCACTGCGATACGCACTCACCTTCGCGGTGCTCGCCGGCTTTCCTGCGGTGGTGGTACAGGCCCTGCCCGAGCGCCACATCATCGTGGACGTGTGCGCTACGTGGTTCGCAGGGCTTTCGCTCATCCTCCCTGGCATCACGTGCTGCTGGTACCTACTACGCACCGTCTCGGCCAGCGAATTCATGGCCGCGATGCAGCGCATGCGGAGCCCCGACGCCCTGACCATCCCCACGTCCATCATGTTCCGGTTCTTCCCGACGATTCTCGAGGAATACCGCGATATCCGCACCGCCATGCAGATGCGTGGCATCTCGGGCCTGCGCAACCCGATCGCTATGCTCGAATACCGCTTTGTGCCACTGTTGGCGTCCGTTGTGAGCATCGGCAACGAGCTGGCTATGTCTGCAGTGACCCGCGGATTGGGCTCGCCTCGCCGACGAACCACGCTGTGCGAGATAGGCTTCCGCGTAGGCGACGCAATAGTCATAAGCGTGCTCGTCGTGTCCCTGATCCTACTACTGGTAAATATAGTGATGCTGCCGTGATAAAGCTGCACGATGTGTCACTATCCTATGGTCAAAACACAGCGGAGCCGGTGCTGCACCACGTAAATCTCACCGTGGCGAAGGGCGAACTAGTTCTAGTGTGTGGCGAATCAGGCTGCGGTAAGTCCAGCCTGCTACGCCTGATAAACGGCGTGGCGCACACGTTCTGCGACGCCCAGATTTCGGGGGAGGTGCTGCTGGACGACGAAGACATCACTCATGCCCACCCACACGACATCGCCGAACGCGTAGGCTCAGTGTTCCAAAACCCCAAGTCGCAATTTTTCACGCTGGAAGTAGCCAGCGAACTCGCCTTTGGCTGCGAAAACCTCGGCGTGGCGCCCAACGAGATTCGACAGCGTATTGGGGAACTTTCCGCAGATTTCGGCATGGTTCATCTCCTCGACCGGCACCTGTTCACACTTTCCGGCGGCCAGAAACAAAAAATAGCATGCGCTTCAGTGGCCGCGATGCACCCACAGGTACTACTACTAGACGAACCATCATCAAATCTCGACCTCGCCGCCGTCGATGAGCTGCGCCGCATCGTCGCGCAGTGGAAGACACAGGGCCGCACCGTCCTGATCGCTGAGCATCGGCTTTCCTACCTAGTTGACATCGTGGACCGAGTGCTGGTTATGCAGGACGGGCAGATCGCTCATGATCTCAGCGGCTCGGAGTTTCGCACCCTAGACAAGGCCGAACTGTACCGCATGGGCTTGCGCTCAGCGCAGCAGGTCCCCGAGGTGACCCGCGAGCCACGCCCTTCAAGTGGCACGATGGTGCTCAAAAAGCTACAGTTCACCTACCCCAAGGCTACAGAGCCATCCCTGAGCATCAGCCACACGGAGTTGCCGCAAGGACAAGTCATCGGCGTGGTAGGACGCAACGGGGCCGGAAAATCTACCTTTGTGCGCGTTCTGACTGGCCTGGAATCTAAGGCCACCGGCGTGGTGGACATCAATAACCGCTCGCTCTCGGGTCCCCGGCAGCGCCTGCGCCAGTCCTATTTAGTAATGCAGGACGTAAACCACCAGCTTTTCGGGGAGAGCGTGGAGTCCGACGTAATCATCGGCACCAGTGGACCGGATGGGAAAAACGAAGCGCGCCTTACCGAGGTGCTTGGTGCACTTGATCTCGCGGACAAGCGGGCCCGGCACCCGATGTCGCTTTCGGGCGGCGAACGCCAGCGCGTGGCCATCGCCTCAGCAGTCCTAAGTGAGCGCGAGGTAATCGTCTTCGATGAACCCACCAGCGGGCTGGACCTGTGCCGCATGCACCGGGTGGCCCACCTGCTAGACGCCCTAGCCCGGCAGGGCAAGACCGTTTTGGTAGTAACCCATGACATGGAGCTGGTGGCGCGGTGCTGCGATCTTCTCCTGCGCGTGGAAAAAGGCCGCCTTACCGCCTGCGAACCGTGCGATGATCTCGCACTGGCGCGCACGGTGCGGTATCTACGCGGCCGCGACAGCTAGTCCCTACAGCTTCCAGCTGGTGGCGTCGCTCTTTTCACCCCAGAAGCTGCGGTAGCGTGGGGAACTCTCCATGAGTTCCTCGTGGTTGCCGATAGACTCCACGGTGCCGGAGGGACTCATCATCACAATCTGGTCCGCGTCGCGGATGGTGTGCAGCCGGTGCGCAATGACGACGATGGTGCGCTCGGCAGAAAGCGTTTTCATACCGCGCATCACAAGGTGCTCATTCTGCACGTCTAGAGAGCTAGTCGCCTCATCAAGCAGCACGATCCGCGCGTCCTTCAGTAGCGCACGAGCGATGGAGACACGCTGACGCTCACCACCGGAGAGATTCTGTCCGCCCTCGCTAATCAGGGTGTCAAACCCCTGCGGCAGCTGCCGGGCAATCTCGGTGACACCGGCCAACTCCGCTGCGCGGAGCACCTCCTCCCGCGTTGCATTGTGGCAGCCCAGGCGGATGTTTTCATACAGTGTGTCCTCGAAGAGGTACACGTATTGGAACACCATAGCCAGCGAATCCAACACCGCCCGGGAGCCAAGATCGCGAATATCCACACCACCGATACGGATGGTCCCCTGGTCAACGTCATAGAAGCGTGCCGCAAGTTTTAGCAAGGTGCTCTTGCCGCAGCCGCTGGGACCCACCAACGCAGTAGTAGTTCCGGGCGCCACGCGGAAACTCACGTCGCGGACCACTGGGGTGTTGGGTTCGTAGCCAAAGCCCACCCCATCGAACTCGATGCCATAGTCGCGTGGCGCCGCCGGAACCGCAGGCTCCGGCAACACCCGCGCATCGAGGATCTTTTGGATCTCATCTAAGGTATTGCGCGCGGATTCCAAGCCCTCGCCGTAGGGTATGCCCGACATAGCAACGCGAGCCAGGATGAACACCAACACAATGACGCCAATGTAGGTGCCTGCTTCTAGCCAGTGGTTGAGAAGTAGCACGGTGGCCAGGGCATCAATGACCACGGTACCGACCATGATGATTAAAGCCAGACGACCCATGATCATCTCACCTGTCTTCTGGGTGTGCTGCTGGGCGCTAAGCTGCTCTCGAATCGAGGCGCGCACGGCGCGCTCCCCCAGCGAATCCGGCCCAGCCATGCGCAGCACCGGCTGCACCTGGGCGAACTCCAGCACCTCCGCGGCGCCGTGCTCGTTGCGCTCGCCCTTCTGGCGCTCTGCCACGCGGTACTGCCGCATTAGGCGGTTATAGGCGAACCACACCACGGCAGCCACTGCAACGGTAACCAGCCCCAGCCGCCAGTCCACGGCGATGAGAAACACGCAAGCCAAACCGGCCGAGGCAGCACCGTGCAGCATGGGCCGCAGCATCATTGCCGGCGCGTTAGCGGCAAACAGCGCACCGCTGGTGGCTACAACACCGATCTGGCCGGCGCGATCTTCTTCAAAATAGCCCAGGGGTAGCTGTGCCGTGCGGTCGGCGATAAGCCGGTGGATGCGCAGCACGTAATCATGCCCCAGGTCCTGGGCAATAACCTCAGTGGGCCAGTCTGCGGCGGCGTAGACGAGGACGGAGATAATGATCCAGGGCAACCATGCTGCGGCCTGCGCGGGATCTTCGCTAAACAGCGTGTCCAAAAACAGTGCAATGAGGATAAGGCCAATGGCCAACGCCACCGCGGAAATCCCAATTAGCGTAAGGACCAGCACCAGACGGCGACGATCAGCCGGACTGCCCAGTGAATAGAGCGTGCGGATCATTATTTTTCCTCCCCTTGGATGCCCGCCTGCGCGGTTTGGTAGCGTGCCCACATCGTGGCGTAGCCCTTGCCTGCCGCCACTAACTCTTCGTGAGTGCCTGCTTCGGTGACCTCACCGTTTTCCAGCATGAGGATCCGGTCAGCGCCGGTGATCGTGTGGAGCCGGTGTGCGATAACTACTAGCGTGCGCCCGGCCACCAGCTCGGTAATGGCCCGCTGGATCGCGGCCTCGGAGTCCGGATCCGCAAAAGCGGTGGCCTCATCCAACACGAGGATCGGCGCGTCGAGCAAGATGGACCGGGCAATAGCCAGCCGCTGCTGCTCGCCACCGGAAAGCTGCGCGTCCTCTCCCACCACCGAGTCGTAGCCGCGCGGCAGATGGGTAATGCGCTCATGAATCTGGGCGGCGCGGGCGGCGCGAACCACGTCTGCGTCGGTGGCCTCCGGGTGAGCGAGGCGAATGTTATCCCGCACGCTCATCCGCATAAGGTAAGGGTCCTGGAAGACGAACCCTACCCTGCGGTAGAGCTGGTCAGATCGGAGATCAGTACTAGGGACGCCACCAATGCGCACCGACCCCTCCGTGGGGTCTAATAGCCGGGGGATGAGCGCGGCTAACGTGGACTTCCCCGAGCCGGAAGGTCCCACCACCGCAGTGATGCTGCCGGCGGTAAGTTTTTGGTTAATGCCGGAAAGCACCGGGGTGTCCGGCACGTAGGAGAAGCTTAAATCTTTCAACTCAATTCCGGCGTTTGCAGGCTCCCTGCCGCCAGCAGCGGGCGGCAATACCGGGATGTTGAAGAACTCGGTGAGATCCGCCGCGGCAGCCTTCGCCTCCGAAAACATGATGTTAGTGCGCGAAAGCATAAGCAGAGGCGCGGCGATGTTGTTGATGAACAAAAACGCTGCCAGCACATCGGCCACTGGTACGCCCGCAGACGTGATGAGCCACGGGCTGGCCGCGGCTACCACCAGCAGGCCAAACCCGGTGGAGGTGAAGATCTTCATCAAAGCGGTGGGGTGTACGGTGGCGTGCAACCACTCGAGATAGAACCCACCAAAACTCCGGGAACGACTAAGGAAAATGCTCTCGTCGTAGCCTTCCGGAACAAACACCTTGATAACCGGGATGCCGCGCACCAACTCTACGACGGCGGCGTCTAGCTGCTTCTGGCTGGACTTAAATTTCTCCGCCTTTTCTTGAAACTCGCGCATCATAAACGGCATGGTGGCCACTGCCAACAGCAGTGGTACCAGGCCCAGCAGGCCTATCCGCCAGTCCACCACGAACATGTATCCCAGGCTCAATAGCGGTACGAGTACACCGGCCGAATAATCGTGCGGCGCGTGGGCGATGAGCTGGTGGATCTTGGTGACGTCGTCTTCGATGTAGGTTTTCACAGTCCCCGAAGGTGTCCGCGTAAACCAAGACAGCGGGAGCCTACCCAGCTTGGTAATCTGCTGCTGGCGTAAGTGCTCGCCCAAAAGGACGTCGGCCTGGTGGCTTACCTGGAGGCTCTTCACGGTTGCCTGTCCATGTAGGACGGTGGCCACCATGAGCGCCGCGACTAGCAGCCACAGCTTTGACGCATCTATCGGCTCTCCCTGGAAGGACAGCATTACGGTGCGCACCAGCTCAACCAGCACGATTACCGGCACCAGCGACAAAAACGCCGCCAGCACCGCCAATAGCAGCGACACCGTGATCTGCCGGTGGGCAGGTTGAGATATTTGCCTAAATGTAATGGGTGGTTTTTGTTCGGTCATCGGGGCCTCTTTACTTAACAGTCACAATCACGCATTGTTCCGCGCTAACCAGGCAGTGTTCCCAGTAATTCCCGCTAGAAAACCGGCAAGCAGGTCGAGGAACTCGGTTCCAGTATCGAGCGGGAAGAAATGCCCACCCGGCAGGACCTTCAGTTCAAAACTACCGCTGGTAAAATTTTCCCACCGGGAAAGCATCTCTGGGCTGACAGCTGGGTCGCTATCCCCCGCCAATGCCAGCACAGGAGAGCGAAGCACCGTGGTTGCATGGTGAAAGCCCTCGTGTAACACATAATCGCGACGAATGTCAGCGAGCAGCAGCTTCATCACATCATCATTGGCAAGGATCTCAGGTGGTGTGCCACCTACCTTCTCAAACTCCCTGCGCAGCGCACCGAACCCCATTGACGAGTGGTATTCCCCAGGCACGGTTTCTCCGGGCGCCTGCCGTGCGGCCACCACCACGGCTTCCGGTATAGTGGGCCGATGCATCTGCTGCAGGCAGGCAGCAACCTGGTAGGCCAGCGCTGCCCCCATGGAGTGGCCGTACAACGCAATCGGCGCGCCCGCCGCCAGATCTACTATCTCGGTTGCGCACATATCGGCGAGCTTGTCAAAGTCGCTTACCCATTTCTCTCGGCGACGGGTTGCCTTTCCGGGAAGCTCCACCGGCACCACGTCAATGCTTGGGTTGACCCCCACCCATCCACGATAGACGGAAGCGCTGCCTCCTGCGTGATGGAAGCAAAACAAGAGGGTTCCAGTGCGATGTCCGGCCACAAACGGAAAGACTCCCTCGCAGCTGATTTCTGTCATTTTTCGCCTTTCGCTAGGTCGGACTGATTAAGCACGATTTCTACTGCTGCGACGGTACCCGGGTCTGTGGCAAGCAACTCGGGCATCCTGCGGGCTGCGGAGTCGTATGCTCCACTTACCAAATCGGCAATTCCGGCGGCCAGGGACTGGGCACTCAGTTCGCCTCGCTGGGCGTCAATATAGTTCGGCCCGGCACCGTTTCGACAAACTGCGTTGGCATGGAAGTGTTGGTCACCACCGAATGCAACCGCAAGGCACGGCTTGCCGGCGCGCAGGATCGCCCCGGTGGTGCCCAGTGAGCCGTGGCAGATGCCTGCACGGCACCACGGAAGCACAGTCGCGAACGGGACCCGGGCGACGGTGAGGATTCCTTCTCTCACACCAGGCTCATGATCGGGATCGACGATTATCGCCCGCAGACCATGCTCGATGCACGCGTCTCGAGTCCATCGTTGAAGGTCATAAACGCGATCTGAGACCATACTCCCAAAGCTTGCCAGAACCGGGGCCGAGCCGGCAGCCACAAACTCCTCGACTGCTGGGTCTAGGGCGAGTTCACTGTGGTGCGGGTCAAGCCACTCGCCAGTGACGTGAATGTGGTTTTTCCATTCCGGCGCCGGCGGACTCAACGCGGGACTGAATTGGTAGATCGTGGTTGGTGGAGAGGAGAGCGCTCGCTGACGCAGCCCCAACCTACGGCGCCATGCCGCTATCACTGGGCGCATCGCCCAAGCCATCAGAGTATTGGACATCCAGTGGGTGACCAGAGCTCCGACAGAGCCGTCCAGTTTTCGCGGATCCACGAGGCTGTAACGGAGGCAGGGTTCGGTAGGGAAAACCTGCACCCGAACGCTGGGGACTCCGCGTGCAGCCCCTAACAACCGAGCAACTTCACTGAATTGGGTGTACATGACCACGTCAACGCCATCCATGGCATGCTCTAACACATCGAAAACGTGGGCGTCAGATATCATCTCACGGATACCTAAGACAGTGTCCATCATGCCTTTACTATCGCCCAAAAGGCGCTTCATTAACGCCCGGTAATCACCGGGTAACTCGATGTAGTCCACCCCGTTTGCACGAAAACTCCCGCCGAATTCGCTAAACCCAGCCAAAACAAACTGGTGGCCACGATCTCGAAGTGCGACACCAAGGTGCGCAAATGGCAGCATATCACCCTCAGAACCCAGGACGACCGCGAGAACTTTCACAGCCGTCTCAATCCGTAATCCAACTAGGCCACTCAGGAACCCAAGACTCCCCCATGAGCTTATCTTCCGGGCCAATATCACGAATGACTCGGCACGGATTACCGGCTGCGAGTACCATGGGCGGAATATCTCTTGTCACAACACTGCCAGCACCAATTACTGCACCATGCCCAATCGTGACACCCGCAGTTACCGTGCAATTGCCACCAAGCCACACATGGTCTTGTATGGTGATCGCACCCCCGGTACACACCATGTATTGCCGCTCTACGGGGTCTAAGGCGTGATTGCCAGCAAAGAAGGAACACCATGGACCAACCATGACCTCATTGCCAAATGTCACCGGGGCCATATCAAGTACCGTCGTTCCTCGATTGAAGGTCACGCCATCTCCGACCTTGATTTTCGAGCCATATTGGACATGAAATGGCAGGAAAACCATTAAGCGCTCCCCCAGTTCACCAAGCAGGTCTGCCATCACTGCCTGCTTCTCCGCTGTTTGAAGTGGACGAAGCTGGTTGAGATCGTGACACTTCTCCGCCGCCTCCATCATCTCGTAATAGAGATCCGGTTCCTCAATAGGGCGGAAGGGCTGACCGCAGAGAATCTTATCTTCGATTTGCTCTCGAGAATCCATGGATACTCCTTTGCGCTTGAGAGGCGCGAGCCACAATACGAATTACGGTCAGCCACGCGGTTTGACCCTGACTAGTCGGAATACCCAGATTCTTAGCTCACACTTGGTAGCTTACAGGCCTTCGACTTAATTGTCAAGCATGCCATGCCTAATTATGGTATGCTCAACTTTGCAGCAACCTGCAGCGTCGCCGCCGATCAGCCGACCTGTGCAGCCCTCTCCTGCGGGGCGCTGTGCACGACCCGGTGCCGCTAGACATACATCTTTTCTAAGGATTAGTTGGCACTACCCCAGGCGCTTGCTCCGTGGACCACAATCCATCGTTCGCGGGCAATAATCGGTTTTCCTTCTGCGGTAGGAGAATCGGTGCGCCGTCTAATCGGTGCGCCGTCTAATAGACCGTTGACGTATATCCAGGGATGAATCATGAAAGAAAACCCCACCACGGCAACCGCTAGCGGTGACCCCAGCGCCACCGCAGTCCCCTCAACCAGCGCCCACGCAAAAGGCCGCGACCTGGTGCTTGATGTCCAAGATCTGCGATGTAGCCTGGGAAAAGTCAAGAAGCGAACGGAAATCCTGCGCGGTGTGACCCTCGCCATTCCGCGCGGGGGCATCCTCGCCGTCCTAGGCGCCAATGGTGCCGGCAAGACAACCTTGGTCAATGTCCTTTCCACGCTGCTGCCCGCCACGGGCGGAACCGCCATCATCGATGGCCACAACTTAGCCACGGATCCTTCCAAGGTGCGCGCTTCCATCGCGCTGACCGGGCAATACGCCGCAGTGGATGAGGAGCTTACCGGCAAGGAAAACCTCATCTTCTTTGGCCGCCTGGCAGGGCTTAAAGCTAGCGATGCGAAGGCCCGCGCCGCGGAACTTCTTGAGCGCTTCGATCTGGTTGGCGCCGCCGACCGCCTGGTTTCGGCATACTCGGGCGGCATGCGCCGGCGGTTAGATATCGCCGCCTCCCTCACTGTCCCGCCCGCGCTGCTGTTCCTCGACGAGCCGACCACGGGCCTCGACCCCGCCGCGCGCAGCTCCGTGTGGGATACCGTCCGCGGGCTGGCGGCCGACGGCACCTCGATCCTGCTTACTACCCAATACCTGGAAGAAGCTGACCAGCTCGCAGACCGCGTCGCCGTGCTCGCCGGAGGCAAGGTGCTCGACGAAGGCACCCCCGCCGAGCTCAAGGACCGCTATGGCACCACGGTGTGCCTCATCACGATGTCTAGCCCGGACGATGCCGCACGCCTCACCCACACCTTGCAAGAACACCGCATCGACTGCCGCCAAGAGGACACCGTATTGCGCGTCGATGCCCCCGATGGCCACCGCACCCTAGTCCGGGCGCTGGCCTTGTGGGATGGCGACGACACCTCGGTCGCGGACGTCTCCTTGGTTCCGCCCTCCTTGGACGATGTCTACTTCGCTATCGCCGGGTCCGGCGACATCGCGCAGCAGGCTCCCCACACCGGTGGAGGCTCCCAGTGAACGCGCTCGGAGCAGTCGCTGCCTCGTGGCACCGCAATGTCCTGCGCACCGTCCGCAACAAGGCCGTAATGGTTTCCGCCGTGGCAATACCCAGCCTGTTCATGGTCATCTTTTACGCCACCTTCGCCAAGGCTTCGACGGAACTCGGCATCGATTACGCCGCCTTCCTCCTGCCCGCCGGCGTTATTCAGGCGATTGTGTTCGCCGCCGGGGGCTCCTCCTTGGCGATTACGCGTGACGCCGAAAACGGCATCCACGACCGCATCCGCGCCACCGGGACGCCCGCCTGGGCCACGGTCGTCGGCCGGCTGCTGGCAGATCTCACCCGCGCCGCGTGGTCGTGCAGCATCGTCGTCCTCACCACGATCCTGCTCGGTGCCCGCTACGCTGCCGGACCGGGTCGTATTATCCTTACCATCGCCCTTTTCGCCGCCCTCACCATCATCCTCTCCGCGTTTATCGATGGCTCCTGCCTGTTGGCCCCCAAGCCCACCTCGGCGTCCTTGCTCTTCCAAAACCTCGTGCTGGTCATGGTGATGTTCTCCACCGCATTCGTGCCTGCGGATGCGCTGCCCGGCGGCATTGGCCCCATCATCCGGCACGTACCGCTATCTCCCATCTTGGACACCGCCCGCAACCTACTAGGTGGCGCTGCCCTGGGGGCGCGCGGAGTCGAAGCACTGTGCTGGCTCATCGCCATGACCGTCGTTGGCGTATGGGGCTTTATCACCGCTTTCCAGGGGAGGAAACATGACTAACCACACCACCGCCACCGTGTCGCACGACACCACCTGGCTGTCCACTGTCGCCACGCATTTTGGAAGGCACCTGCGCGCCGCCCGCCGCGATAGCGCGGTAATTACCAATACCGTGGCTGGTCCCGTTTTGATGTTCCTGGTCATGCGGTGGCTGTTTGGCGACCTCATGGCGGCCTCGCAAGGCTCTGCCACGCTCGACGCGTTACCGCTTACCATCGCGCTCATCCTTTCCAGCGAACTGATGAATGGCACCTCCGCCGCCGCGCAGATAATTAAGGAACGCCAACGCGGTATCACCACCCGCATCGCGACCACGCGCTACGGCACCAGCCCGGAGATCTTCGGCCGCTGGTGTTTCGATTCCTTACGCAGCCTTATCTCCGGCTGCGCGGTGCTGCTGGCTTCCGTGGCTTCTGGCCTGCGTATTCACACGCTGGCCGGGTTTGGCTGGGTGCTGTTAGTCATCATCTTCGGCGCGGTGGTGGCCGCCTCGCTATCGGCCATGGTGGGCGCGATGTGCGCCACCCCGGAGGCCGCCATTGGCCCGGCCCCCATCATCATGGCGGCCATGGCACTTAACGGCGGCCTCGTGCCCGTGGAGCAATTCGCTGGTGTGGTTCAACCCATCGCCCGGTGGAATCCGCTTACCTTCGCCGCCCGCGCCGGCGCCGCCATCGACGGCACGCCAAGCGCCGAAATCCTTGCCACCGGCCAGCCCGGCACCGCAGTCTGGGCTTTCGTGGCCTGGATGGTAGCACTCACCGTAGTGCTGCTAGCCGCCGCAGCTGCGTTCCGCCGCCCCACCATGTCGTAAATAGCCCCGGTTAGCGCGACAGTGCTACTTGTCGCGCGGCGGCGTCCCCAGCGGCGCGGTAGCGCTACTTGCCGCGCAGGGCGCGCCGCCGCGATAAAGAGCTGCGAATCTTTACCCGCGGCCGCGCTAAGGCGGGTAGTGTCGCCGCCGGTTACCGGCAACCAGGCGGCCTCGCCCGGGGCTAGCTCCAGGTCGTTTACCGTGACCACACCAGAAGTAGCCAGGGCGATGGCCGGTCCGGGAAGCTGCGTGGAAACCGTGGTGCCGGCGGGCAAATCGTAGCGGGTCACCGCAAACTCCTGCACCGGCAGCGGGTACTCTACTACCGTCGCGGTGTTGGGCGCGGCATCGGCAACAGCGGCGCTCTCCGCGCCTGCACCATCGCCCAGGGAGGGGTGGTAATGGCGGCGACGCGGGGTTCGGCGAGGGCGTCGAATTTGAGCACCTTGACCAGCTCGGGGACGTCAACGTACTGAAGCACCCTGGGTTTTGTTCCGGGCATTAGACCTGAACTAGCTCAGGCCGATTTGCATAATACGCAGCCTCCACCTGCGCTGGGGTCTTCAGCCCCAACGCATCGTGGTACCGCTTGTTATTCCACCAATACACCCAGTGCATCGTCGCCAGCTCCACATCCGCCAACGAGTCCCATGACCTGCGCTGATAGATCAACTCGGTCTTGTATAGTCCGTTGACCGTCTCCGCCAGGGCATTGTCATACGAGTCACCGACCGTGCCCACCGACAAGTCGATCCCCTCCTGCTCCAGGCGGGTGGTGTACGCCACCGACACATACTGCGACCCACGGTCACTGTGATGCACCAAAGGCCCATCTAACTGGCCTTTCGCTGAATGAATGGCCTGCGACAACGCTTCCATCGGCAGCGCCACGGCTGACAGCGAAGACTTCGTCGACCACCCGACGATCTTGCGACTAAACGCATCGGTGACAAATGCCGTGTACACGAACCCACTACGGGTACGGACGTAGGTAATATCAGCGACCCACAAGCGGCTCGGCGCATCAGCAGTGAAGTTGCGCTTGACCAGGTCAGGGCGCGAATCGGGCTGCTTGGCAGGCTTGGTGGTCACGGGGTTGCGGCCACGACGCACACCCTTGAGGCCTGCGATTTTCATCAGCCTGCCGACCTGGTCGCAGCCGATGTCGTGACCTTCGTCAACCATGGCCTGGTGCAGCTTACGGATGCCGTAGACCCCGAAATTGTCGGCGTGTAGGCGCTTGAGCTCTTCAATGAGTTCCTCGTCGCGAAGCGCCCTGGCCGATGGTGGGCGGGACTTAAACGCCCGGTAGCCGCGTGAGGTGTAGAAATCTTCGCAGAAGTCCTCGCGGAGCACCCGGCAGATGGCCTCGACCCCGTAATGATCCTTGTGCTCGTCGATGAAGCGGATCATTAGCGTCCGGGATGGTCGAGTTCCCGTGCGAAAAAAGCCGATGCGGCCTTGAGGATCTCGTTTGCCCTGCGTAACTCGAGGTTTTCGCTGCGTAGCTGCTGCATTTCTTCGCGTACTTCAAATGGCAAATCGTCACCTGGTGGGGTCTTTTCCAAGCTCTTTTGCATCCACCCGCGGATGGTGTGGGGGCTAACTCCGAGGCGTTCGCCGACTACCGTGGCGGCCTGCCATGCGGAGCAATCGTGGGCCTTGCGGTGCTCGTCGGTTAGGCGGACGGCGCGCTCCTTGAAATCTTGTGGGAACTTCCTACCCATGGATGATGATCCTTCCTCAAACTAGGTCGGAACAAAACCCAGGACGGTTCAATGAGTTGGGAATCGTCCGAGGAAGTCAATCCCGTGGTCTACGTCGTTTCTGAACAGATACCTCGAGCTGTAGTCGGAAGCTGACGGAGACGAGGCTGCAACCATGCGTTCATGCGTCGATCGCTGTGGTGAGAACCTCATGACGCACATCTGCGAAGGGGTCTAACCCCTCCCGTTTCGAGGTTCGACTCCATCCGGGCTCAGGACAAACAGCATCCACCAAACTCCACACAGTCAAAGCGCAACGACGTTGTCGATGCCCGCCCCTACCTCTCGTCTAGGCTCGCCGGTCGGCGCCCAACTCCGATCTGCATCGGGCCTGAAATGGATAGTGGTACTGATAATCGAGCTTCCATGCATCAGATAGGAAAGTGCGACTGCACCAACACATTGGCGCCACGCGCGACCTCATCCGCAGGTGAGATCTCTTCGGGTCACGAACCTGCTGCTACGACGGCTGACGGCGGTCGCTTCCAAAGGACTCCGTAGGTGACGCCACGTCCCCAGGTGTCACAAACGGGCCAACCGCGAACCTGGTAAACCGCCATGACCTGTCATCGTGAGAAACTGGGTGGACTAGTAGCGCCTCCCCGTGATCCCCGAGGAATTTTCTGCCGGAGTCGTTGACCTCGGCGATCACGGTCGTCCGTGCCGAGCCGTGCAGTACAAGCAGCCGCACCCTCAACCCGATCTAACTCGGTCCACATGCGCCGTCGGTGGAGACTTCTCAAAGATGCAGCCACTACTACGGTCAACGTCGGCGCTCACGGTACGTCTACCGCACCCTACCAGCCTCGATGTACACAGCCCACGCATGGGCGCTACCGCAGCAGGTCGTCTGGGACCTAGCTGAGCCAATTAAAATTTCTTATTCATAACACAGTTGAGTGATGCCGTCGGCGATTTTAAGAATTCCCGCCAGACATTGAAAAGCAGACGCCATGCACACTCTGTCGACAATCGAGCGTGCCCCTGCCAGGCCGTGGCAGCACCTCAGCCCCAAACCCACACCCAAGCCCCCGAGCATGGATTTACGTAGTCACGAACACGAGAACACGACAAACACCAACCCGCCCCCCCTTAGCGTGGGCAAAAAAAGGGGGGTTGTGGTGGTGTGAAACACACATAATGTTTCACGCCACCACAACCCCATATTATTTTTTAAGTTTTAGGTTGGCAGCGACCTACTCTCCCACACCCTCCCAGGTGCAGTACCATCAGCGCAATCGGGCTTAGCTTCCGGGTTCGGAAAGGGACCGGGCGTACCCCCGACACAATAACCACCAACACACACAACCAACCACCCACGGCGACAGGCATGCCATGCCAGACACTGCACAGCAGACGCAAGCAACACTTTTATTCATTCAAACCATCACCCACACAAAAAAAGGGGTGAGATGTCCATAATGCTTTATTATTCTTTTTGCTCGTTACACAATGTTATTACTCGGTCATATTAGTACCAGTCACCTTAACGCATTACTACGCTTCCAGATCTGGCCTATCAACCCCCTAGTCTAGAGGGAACCTCAAAAGAAACCTCATCTCAAAACAGGCTTCCCGCTTAGATGCTTTCAGCGGTTATCCCTCCCGTACGTAGCCAACCAGCCCTGCCACTGGCGTGACAACTGGCACACTAGAGGTACGTCCGTCCCGGTCCTCTCGTACTAGGGACAGCCTTCTTCAAGTTTCAACGCGCGCGGCGGATAGAGACCGAACTGTCTCACGACGTTCTAAACCCAGCTCGCGTGCCGCTTTAATGGGCGAACAGCCCAACCCTTGGGACCTACTCCAGCCCCAGGATGCGACGAGCCGACATCGAGGTGCCAAACCATCCCGTCGATATGGACTCTTGGGGAAGATCAGCCTGTTATCCCCGGGGTACCTTTTATCCGTTGAGCGACACCACTTCCACAAGTAGATGCCGGATCACTAGTCCCGACTTTCGTCCCTGCTCGACCTGTCAGTCTCACAGTCAAGCTCCCTTGTGCACTTACACTCACCACCTGATTGCCAACCAGGCTGAGGGAACCTTTGGGCGCCTCCGTTACATTTTAGGAGGCAACCGCCCCAGTTAAACTACCCACCAGGCACTGTCCCCAACCCAGATCATGGGCCAAGGTTAAGGTGCTCAATCCGATCAGAGTGGTATTTCAACTTTCGACTCCACAACCACTAGCGTGACCACTTCACAGTCTCCCACCTATCCTACACAAACCGAACCAAACACCAATACCAAGCTATAGTGAAGGTCCCGGGGTCTTTTCGTCCTGCCGCGCGTAACGAGCATCTTTACTCGTACTGCAATTTCACCGGGCCTGTGGTTGAGACAGCAGGGAAGTCGTTACGCCATTCGTGCAGGTCGGAACTTACCCGACAAGGAATTTCGCTACCTTAGGATGGTTATAGTTACCACCGCCGTTTACTGGGGCTTAAATTCTCCGCTTCGGACAACAATGCCCTAACAGGTCCTCTTAACCTTCCAGCACCGGGCAGGCGTCAGTCCGTATACATCAACTTCCACGTTTTCGCACGGACCTGTGTTTTTAATAAACAGTCGCTTCCCTCTATTCTCTGCGACCACCACCAGCTCAACCACGTCGGTCACCAGCAATGGTCCCCCTTCTCCCGAAGTTACGGGGGCAATTTGCCGAGTTCCTTAACCACAGTTCACCCGATCGCCTTAGTATTCTCTACCTGACCACCTGTGTCGGTTATGGGTACGGGCCATATATGCACTCGCTAGAGGCTTTTCTCGACAGTACAGGATCACCAACATCAACCACAAAGGTCTACGCATCACGCCTCACCCACTATGCGACACGGATTTACCTATGCCACGGGCCACACGCTTACACCACAATCCACTACATGGCTCAGCTACCTCACTGCGTCACCCCATCACTTGGCTACTACCAACGAAGATCCCACGCACATCACCACCAACCACACAAAAAGCATGACCAGAAGATCCATGGATGGTTAGTACCACTGATTCACCACTGGGCGCACATACACGGGTACCAGAATATCAACTGGTTATCCATCGACTACGCCTGTCGGCCTCGCCTTAGGTCCCGACTCACCCTGGGAAGATTAGCTTAACCCAGGAACCCTTAGTCATCCGGCGGAAAAGTTTTCCACTTTTCATTCGTTACTCATGCCTGCATTCTCACTCGCACACACTCCACACCATCAAGTCACCCAGGTGCTTCACAGCAGTGCACGACGCTCCCCTACCCAACCAACAAAAAATGCTGACTGCCGCGGCTTCGGCGGTGTACTTGAGCCCCACTACATTGTCGGCGCAGAACCACTCGACCAGTGAGCTATTACGCACTCTTTCAAGGATGGCTGCTTCTAAGCCAACCTCCTGGCTGTCTTCGCGATCCCACATCCTTTTCCACTTAGTACACCCTTAGGGGCCTTAACCGGCGATCTGGGCTGTTTCCCTCTCGACCAACGGAGCTTATCCCCCGCAGTCTCACTGCCATGCTTAACATTACCGGCATTCGGAGTTTGGCTGACATTGCTAAGATTGTAGTCCCGCTCAACCAACCAGTAGCTCTACCTCCAGCAAGAAACACACAACGCTGCACCTAAATGCATTTCGGGGAGAACCAGCTATCACGGAGTTTGATTGGCCTTTCACCCCTACCCACAGCTCATCCCCTCAGTTTTCAACCTAAGTGGGTTCGCGCCTCCACAACCTCTTACAGCTGCTTCACACTGGCCATGGGTAGATCACCCCGCTTCGGGTCCAGAACATGCCACTAACAAACACCCTCATTAGGATTCGCTTTCGCTACGACTACCCCACACGGGTTAACCTCGCGACATGCCGCTGACTCGCAGGCTCATTCTTCAAAAGGCACGCCATCACCCCACAAAAAAGGCTCTGACGGATTGTAAGCACACGGTTTCAGGTACTATTTCACTCCCCTCCCGGGGTACTTTTCACCATTCCCTCACGGTACTAATCCGCTATCGGTCATCATAAGTATTTAGGCTTACCGGGTGGTCCCGGCAGATTCACAGCAGATTCCACGAGCCCGCTGCTACTCGGGAACATCATCCACTCACATGCATGCACTTTCACGTACGGGACTCTCACCCACTACGGCAGGCCATTCCAAACCACTTCCGCTAACACACACATACACAAGCGAGGAGCCGGCAGCCTCCTCCAACAACGCCCCACAACACCACACACGCAACCCCTGCCAGGTATCACACGCATACGGTTTAGCCTCATCCACGTTCGTTCGCCACTACTAGCAGAATCATTAATTATTTTCTTCTCCTACGGGTACTAAGATGTTTCACTTCCCCGCGTCACCCCCACACCAGCTATACATTCACTGATGGGTAACCACACATAACCATGGCCAGGTTTCCCCATTCGGACACCCTCGGATCAACGCTCTATTGGCAACTCCCCGAGGCCTATCGCGGCCTTACACGTCCTTCATCGGCTCATAATGCCCAGGCATCCACCGTGTGCCCTTCACAAACAACACACATGTAACAAACAAAAACACCAAGAACAATTAAAGAATAAAGATTACTCGCGTCCACTATACAGTTCTCACACAACACACCAACCACAAGGTCCCATGACAGCACAACCAGCACACAACCAGCCACACCACACAAAACCACGTGAGTGATCAACCAGAACAACCACGTTGCCCCAGACACCCAACAGCGCACCAACACACACAAACAAGAAAAAACACACAACAACCACAAACACAACAACCACAACACCCTCACACCACACAGCGCGAGAAAAAACCATCATGGGTCACACGCATCCACCCGGATACAAAAAACAACAGGCAACAACTGTCACCCAACAATAAAAACTCCTTAGAAAGGAGGTGATCCAGCCGCACCTTCCGGTACGGCTACCTTGTTACGACTTCGTCCCAATCGCCGATCCCACCTTCGACAGCTCCTCCCACAAAGGTTAGGCCACTGGCTTCGGGTGTTACCAACTTTCATGACGTGACGGGCGGTGTGTACAAGGCCCGGGAACGTATTCACCGCAGCGTTGCTGATCTGCGATTACTAGCGACTCCGACTTCATGGGGTCGAGTTGCAGACCCCAATCCGAACTGAGGCCGGCTTTCAGCGATTCGCTCACCCTCACAGGCTCGCAGCGCGTTGTACCGACCATTGTAGCATGTGTGAAGCCCTGGACATAAGGGGCATGATGATTTGACGTCATCCCCACCTTCCTCCGAGTTAACCCCGGCAGTCTCTCATGAGTCCCCACCATAACATGCTGGCAACATAAGACAAGGGTTGCGCTCGTTGCGGGACTTAACCCAACATCTCACGACACGAGCTGACGACAACCATGCACCACCTGTATACAGACCACAAGGGAAAACGTATCTCTACGCCGATCCTGCATATGTCAAGCCCAGGTAAGGTTCTTCGCGTTGCATCGAATTAATCCACATGCTCCGCCGCTTGTGCGGGCCCCCGTCAATTCCTTTGAGTTTTAGCCTTGCGGCCGTACTCCCCAGGCGGGGCGCTTAATGCGTTAGCTACGGCACGAAAGTCGTGGAAGACCCTCACACCTAGCGCCCACCGTTTACGGCATGGACTACCAGGGTATCTAATCCTGTTCGCTCCCCATGCTTTCGCTCCTCAGCGTCAGTTACTGCCCAGAGACCTGCCTTCGCCATCGGTGTTCCTCCTGATATCTGCGCATTCCACCGCTACACCAGGAATTCCAGTCTCCCCTACAGCACTCAAGTTATGCCCGTATCGCCTGCACGCCCGGAGTTAAGCCCCGGAATTTCACAGACGACGCGACAAACCACCTACGAGCTCTTTACGCCCAGTAATTCCGGACAACGCTCGCACCCTACGTATTACCGCGGCTGCTGGCACGTAGTTAGCCGGTGCTTCTTATCTAGGTACCGTCACAAAAGCTTCGTCCCTAGCGAAAGAGGTTTACAACCCGAAGGCCGTCATCCCCCACGCGGCGTCGCTGCATCAGGCTTGCGCCCATTGTGCAATATTCCCCACTGCTGCCTCCCGTAGGAGTCTGGGCCGTATCTCAGTCCCAATGTGGCCGTCCACCCTCTCAGGCCGGCTACCCGTCGACGCCTTGGTAGGCCATTACCCCACCAACAAGCTGATAGGCCGCGGGCTCATCTCGTACCGAAAAAACTTTCCACCACACACACTAAAGCATGGTCCTATCCAGTATTAGACCCAGTTTCCCAGGCTTATCCCGAAGTACGAGGCAGATCACCCACGTGTTACTCACCCGTTCGCCACTCGAGTACCTAGCAAGCTAGGCCTTTCCGTTCGACTTGCATGTGTTAAGCACGCCGCCAGCGTTCGTCCTGAGCCAGGATCAAACTCTCCATAAAAAATCAGTCAAAAGACCAACCCTTTTAAGCTGGAACAAGCCCAACCAACTGGCTAAAAACCACCACAAACAACACAACATTGCCTGCGACTGGCAAAAAAATAAAAAATAATGATTTGCTCTATCAAAAACGTGGCCATCATCCCTTTGACGAGGAAAAATAATCATGACCACCAACACAACAATTCACAATAACCATCATGTTATTTACAAGCCATGGCACACTTGCCGGCCGTATGACAACATCACGTTCATCATCATTGCATATATCTTTTTCTTATCCGATCCCCACCCCATAAAAAGATGGGAACCAAAAGTACATTGGCACACTATTGAGTTCTCAAACAACACAATCACACCACCACACACCATCATTAACTAATGATGCCTAGCGGAAAATTACTTGTATTCTTGCCGACCAGCTTGTTTTCCTCCCGCCTACTCTCACTCATGTAAGGGGCGGTGTCGGTCGCGGCGACTTGATTAAATGTACACACCACGACCTGTTGACACAACTCCACAGGTCACAACAGGTTTTTAGGTAGATGTTCCCAACACATTGTCAGATTTTTCACTTTCAATCTCCCGATTGATCACATTTCGATACGCTACCCAGATCGAAACGGCGGTTGATACAACCATGGCTGCAATGAAATAGGGGCGGCAAGGCTCTGCCGCAAAGAGGGCTACCCATAGTGCGGCCACGCCGAATAGATGTACGATGCTAAAGAACTGTTTCCACCTCTTAGATAGAGAGGCTGCGAGAAAGATCCAACTCATCGTCGCTGGTGCGAGGGCGAGAAAGGCTAGTGATGGGGCGGCCCCGATGAGTTTGAGGTAGAAACCTGCGCATAGCCCCACGGGGATTTGTGCGATAATGAGAGCGCTTTGGACGGATAGCCAGTTGATTCGCCGATAGCCGGCAGCGACCCAGTTGTCTAAGGATTTATAGATCTCTTTCGTAGCTATCACCATTATGACGACCACTAGGCCGACGCCACTGCCGTAATTCGTCTCTCGAGGGTGCGAAAAATACCCGATCAGCACGCTTATCGTGCTACCAAGGAGCACAGCCGCCCAGATTTTTAACCATATCTTGACCATGGGCAAGATTATGAAGTCGAGGTGGGGACTTCGGAAAATATCTCCGCTTTGAGCCAGCACAGTTTCTGCGGGGTCTTCGTTTTTCATGCGAAAGGAGTCTCGGTATACCGTGGCGCAAATTCCGACGATGATGAATACAGTGAGCAGCGGCCATGGCGTATTTGTGCGCACGGCGGTAAGTGCTGCCATGACGAACATAAAGGTCGACGCTGCGACCGTGAGGCGGCGAACGTCGTGAAGCCATATCGACGTCGGGATGTTGAACGCTTGATATCGGGCGAGGTCGAGAGCATAGATCACGACGATCCCTAGCAATGCGCCCAGAAACGCCATGGATACCATCCCGATTGCCCAGGCGAATAGCCACACCACAACAACCATGCTGCAACTGAGCATTGATGCTCGGGACATGAGGCGGAGTATTCGGTACGAGGTGGACATGTGCATATCAATCACGCTCCAAGAACATCACGGCGCGTTCGAGCGAGACTTCGCGGGTTCGCAGACCAAGGGCGCTGGGCTGGCCCCATTCCTCGGCACGAGCTTCTGCTAGGATTTTTGCCACGCCACCGGCTGTATGCACCTCACCAATTCGACGCGCAGGGTGAGAAACGAAGCGCTCGATCGTGGCTTTGGGGCCGACTAGTTCTACAACGCGTCCGGTAATGGATTCCACGTCACCTTGGAGGGCAACACCATCTTTTTTGAGCACCATGACGGAGTCGAAAACGTGGGAGGCCTCGTTGATGTGGTGGGTGGACAGGATGATAAGTCGTGGGCAGCGTGCTTGTTCTGCGCGGAGTTCACGGTAGAAAAGGTCGCGGCTGGCTCTGTCGAGTCCGAGGTAGGGCTCGTCGAGAAGCGTGATGTCACAGGTGGCGCTGAAGGCGATGATGATACCGAGTGCGGATTTCTGGCCGCGGGACAGCGACCGATAGGGCTTATCGACGGGCACCTGGAAGGCGTCGATAAGCTGCGCACAGCGTGCCTCGTTCCAACGTGGACAGCGATGCTGGGCGAAGGATAGGAGCTTTGTGGCGCGCCATGTGGATGGGAGGGGGACGTCGATACCCATGAGCACGCAACGATCCATCACTTCGGGGTTATCAAAGGCGGGCCGGCCGTCGACCTCGACGACACCATCGCACCGCGACTGACCTGCAAGGATCCTCAGCAGGGTTGTCTTTCCCACGCCATTCGCACCGATAAGACCGTGGATAGCAGGCGAGGTGAGGTCGAAGGAGATGTTGCTCATGACTGGCACATTGGTGTCCGTGCCGTAGGTTTTGGACAGGTCACTGACATGAATCGTGGTCATTCGTAGAGTCCTCGGCTTTCTGCTACTCGGTCAATGAGGTCGTGGAGTTCGGTTTTAGAGATGGTGAGTTTGACGGCTTCGTCGACAAGCGGGGCAAGATAGGCCGCTGCGAAGTCGTCGCGTCGCCTGCCGCGGATCAGGTCGACGGCGTTGTCTGTGACAAACATGCCTAGTCCTCGTTTCTTTTCCAGCACGCCGGCGTCGACAAGCAATTGGAGACCTTTGCGTGCTGTGGCGGGGTTGATGGAGTGAAACGCCGCGAGCTCATTGGTGGAGGGCGCGCGCTCGCCGGAGGAGAGGGAGCCTTCCACGATGGAGTCTTCAATCAGTGCTGCGATCTGCCGAAACAGGGGGGCCGTTGTTTCATCCACCTTCACCACCACCCAGTTGGTTGGTTACCCATGTAACTAACCATAGAACCAAAGGGCGCCACCCGACAATAAAAGTGACCATACACACCCCAAACCCCATAACCCCCGAAAATAAAAGCACACTTAGCCAGCCGTTTTACCGTAGCGTATCGACGTACCCCCTAACATACGGCACACTGGATAACCAGAACCCACAAAATAAATTATTTAGAACAATGAAACGGACAGCACAGGAGCCATGCTTGAACGCACACAGGTCTTCGTCGATACCTCATATTTACTCGCGAGCTTTTATAACTCGTGGGAAATCGGCGCTCGCGCACAATTAGAAATCGATCTACCCGAGGTCGTGGCCACCTTGGACAACATGATCCACAATCAACTCGGCCAACCAGTACACCGCCAATTCTGGTACGACGGCATCCCAGAATCCGGCCCACACCGCTACCAGCGGGCACTGCGCACATGCGACGGAGTACAACTTCGCGCAGGTCAACTCATTGAATGGGGCGAACGACGCACCCAAAAGGCCGTCGATACCCGCCTCGTCGCCGACATGGTTCTCGCTGGCATACGTAGAGAATTTACCGACATCGTCCTGGTCTCCGGCGACGCCGACATGATCCCAGGCGTCCAAGAAGCAGTCAACGCCGGCGTCCGCGTCCACCTCTACGGATTCGGATGGGACTCCATGAGCTCGGCCCTCCGCCACGCCTGCGACTCCACCACCATCTTGGACCCCCGAGAAGACTTCGCCGACTGCATGCAGCTCGAAATCCTCGAAGGCCCACTACCTCCCGTCGTGCGCAATCCCGACGAAGAAGGGGAAGAAGGCGAATTCCCCACCGCAGCCGCCGAAGCCGCTGCCGACACAACAGTTACGACAGGCACAACGGACACCGAGGCAACGCCCCCAGTGCCAACGCCAGAGCAGGTCGCAGAGAAAAACCAGCGGGAAGTACCAACCGCACCCATCCCATGCCCGCAGCGTCCAGGGGAACCAGCGCTATCGGAAGAAGACTGCATGGCGGAAGTCCCCGCGAAAATGCCCAATCCAGTGGCACCTAAGCCCGGCGCGCACCTGCCCGTCGAAACGCCAGCACCCGCGCCTACCGCCATGCCTGCGCCGACACCCAGCAGCAGGACGGTTCGCGTGACCTCCACCGTGGAGGAATCCCTTGAGGTGAGGGTAAGCAACTCCACAGAACCAAACGTCGAGGCAGAAGAAGCCGACGCCCCAGCAACGCCACGGCCGGCACCGAACCCCTCAATGATGGCACCGCGCCGTAAGCTGCGTTCACGCTACGTACCGCTGCCCAACGAGGTGTGGGCATCCGCCGGCTACCAAACGCCTTTCGACGTCGGCCAGCAATACGCCCTCTGGTGGTTCGATAACGCAGCCACCCCTGTGCAGCGCGATTCCGCCCATCTATTATCAGGCGGCGGGCTGCCCCCAGAGATCGATCGCCCCTTGCTCCAGTTCGCTTGCGAGACTCTCCACGAGTACACGCTGACTGAAGCACAGCGCGTGGGACTACGCGACGGTTTCCACTCCGGCATCCGCGGAGTTTTGATTAATAATCAGAATTCTTAATCGGCCCCGCCGAGTACACATAACCCCCTTGGTTGTTCAGGAGAAAAACTCGTCAACCAAGGGGGTATGCGCTTTATTGGCTCTTCCGGTTTTAGAGTGCATTGATTAGTTCGCCGGGGGTTCGGGCGCGGCACTACGCAGAGTAGGACGTTTTCCACAACCATGGCTTAGCTGGGATTGGCTGGCGTTGGTGGGCGTTGGTGGGCGTTGGTGGGCGCGCCACCCCCACTCACCCCCGAAAAGACGGCACTTCACACCAAATCCGCCCAAACGACCGGTTTTCTTGCGATTTGGTGTGAAGCCCTGAGAAAAATCCTTCGAAATACCCCCGTTTAGTAGCTCTTCCGGTTTTAGAGTGCACTGATTATGTGTCGCATGTTGACGGCGTGAATCAGGCACCACAAAATGTAGTGGTCGAAGCAGACGAAGATGTCCTTGCAGCACTTGTTCATGATCCTACCCAACTGCGCGATCTCAGCGATCCTAGCGTCTTTCATACCAATCAAGCGTGTCAATGAGCATGCTCATGGCTTTGTTAGCTGCTTGCTTGTTGGTAGTAGTACCAGGTCTGTTGTAGCGGCGCGTAGCCGTCGTCGAAGTCAAACAGTTTTTCAAGCCTCCTACGGGGCTTGTCAGTCAGCAGGTGCATGGGTGGTCAACAGTGTTGTCCGGTTGCGGTAGAGCAGGTCTTTGCTCCCGGCCACGCCGGCCTGTTGTTTCTCACTAAAGCTTGGTGCGGCACGTGGTGAGCTTGCACCGGCTAGGCGTACAACGTGGAATAGGTCTATGACTTAGGTGGTGTTGAAAATGACGTCGCCAGCGGCGGTGGCATAGCCTTGGAAGCTGTCCATGCTGGTGATGGTGACCTGATTATGAAACTTCGCTTTGATTATTCAGCCATGTCCGCAAACGCGTCAGTGTTTCTTCCTGGGGCAACGTCAAGAAGCTGGGTGGGGCGGATGACGTTTCCATCGCGCCATGTGTGTCGGTTGTGCGACCAGCGATGCTCATCAACACCGATGATCTTGACCCCGTTGAGGTAGTGCTTGTCGTTGTAGATCACGTCGCGGACAGTGGCTAAGGCCAAGGCGTTGCGGGATTCAGTGGGTCACCTTGTCCGTGGTCGTTGAATTGTCGGGTGCGTAGGTAAGGCCAGTGCGGAAGATCTTTTTGTAAGTAGTGCTTGTTGGTGCACCGGTAGTGTGGGAGGCGTACATGAAGGCGGTTGGGTAGCTGATGGTGGGTAGATTGACTAGGCTGCGGATGACGTGGTCGCGGATTACTTTAGGCTGCCCGCACTTGGGGCATTCATTGATGGGCTCGGCTTTGATGATGGTAACTATCACCGTGTTCTGTGGCCCTGGTAATAGTTTCTCCTAGTTCTGCGGTGCGGTAGATGGTATCGACGATGGCATTTCCGTTGGGCTGCACAGTAGGTCCTTAGTTTTGAGGTGGATGGATTAGACACCCTTATTCCTACAAAGCCAAGGATCCTAGTATCTTGTGCCATGCCCGAACCCCGGCGAACTAATCAATGCACTCTAAAACCGGAAGAGCCGCTTTATTTATCCGCTGGTGGCTCTTCCGAACCGGCGGAGAGCTCGCCACGCATCTGGGCGCGAATGGCATCAAGTTTGGCGCTTGCACGCATGTCACGCTCACTGGTGGTGGCTTCGATCTCATGGATACGCTCATTCATCGAGGACTGCATGAGCTCTTGAGAGCCTAAAGCATCGGCGTAACGACGCTCAGTCTTTTCCCGTATGCTGTCCATCGTAGGCACATCGCGGTCAGGATCAATGCTGTTGATCTGATCGCTTGCAGCTACTGCAGCTTCCTGCATTTTTGTCTGCTGCGCCTGGGTGGTCAGCTCATTGATCTGGGACAGCTGCTCGTGTAGGTGAGCTTCTGACTGTTTAACCTGCTGGGTTGCCTGTTCAGCCGCTTGCTCGGCTTGCTGGTGCAGAGTGGTGGTCTGCTCGATCTCGGATTCCACGCCTACCAGCTGTGAGGCATATACCTCGGCAGCATTGAGGTACTTGTGTTGCTCTGCCGGATCTGTCGCATTATCGCTAAGAGTGAGAGCTTGGCGAGCTTTTTCTTGGATAGACTGTTGGTCCTTGAGCAAGCGGTTGAGCTTCATCTGCAGCCGGTTGCGGTTACCAATCACAGCGGCAGCTTGTTGCTCGATGTCCGCGTGTTGTTTCTTGGCAGCCTCGGCAGCTTGTTTGATCTGGATAATGGGATCAGCATTTTCTTCGATCTTGTTATCCAGTGATGCGGTTAGGTACTTCCACCCCTTGGAAAACGGATTCGGCATTGTTCCTCGATTCTTCTACGGAACCCCCCACGCGTGAGAGGGTTGGGGGCCTGCGCACAGCCTTGCTCACTAGTTTACGACGTTTTTGTATGACATGAACCAGATCAATAATGAGATACAGGTAAAAGCAAACCCCATGCAGGGGTGCCGCATGGGGGTGAGCTTAATAGTTTAGTTCTCGTTTTGAGCGTTTTGTTCAGCGATCTGACGCTTCACGTCTTCCATATCCAAGCCCTTCACCTGAGTGATCAGGTCTTCTAGAGCTGCTGGTGGCAAAGCACCTGCCTCACGGTAGACCATGATGCCATCGCGAAAGATCATCAAGGTTGGGATGGACTGAATCTGTAAAGCTGCAGCAAGACCTTGGTTTGCTTCGGTGTCGAGCTTGGTAAAGACGGCATCGGAGTGGTTCTCAGAGGCCTTCTCGTAGGTGGGGGCGAATGCACGGCATGGTCCGCACCAAGAAGCCCACGCGTCGACCAGCACGATGCCATCCTTGGTAACGGTCTGCTCGAAAGTGTCTTCGGTGACGTCGATGGTTGCCATGTATGCTCCTTCGTTAAAGATTTTTTGAGGTTTCGTGCTTCTCAACTACGGTACCCCTATTCTTATTCCCGCTGTGCGTCATTACTGCAAGATCACTTGAGTTATTTTCACCTAAGATGGGGTGACATCTCGCGGGTGCGGTTTCCTATTAAAACTCAGATGTGCAAATCTGTAGTCAATTATTTAGAGCACCCAAGGAATAGAGGCGTGGAAATGAAGAAGAATTATCGTGTTGACGGGATGACCTGCCAGCACTGTGTTGCATCTGTGACGGAAGAACTGCTCGAGCTGCCTAGCACCCAAGGTGTTGACGTAGATCTGGAAACTGGACGCGTTATAGTCACCGGTGAGGATTTCACCGATGCTGAGGTCAAGGCTGCTGTTGAGGAAGCTGGTTTTACCCTTCGTGAGGATTAATTCTGTCTGCTCTGTGTAGCTGCAACATGTGTGCGGCCCCCAGCGCGAGTTTTGGCTCTGCGCTGGGGGCTTTGTGCTGCGGAATTTAGTTCTTGCGCGCGTTGTTATTGATTGGTAAGCCTAGTGATAATGTGCACCAATAAATTGCAATACGAGAAGGTGGCTCGATGACCAACGCCGCGGTAGAGATAGATTTCGGGGTGACGGGCATGACATGTACGTCGTGTTCGGCACGTGTGGAGCGCAAGCTCAACAAGGTTGCAGGTGTGGAGGCTACGGTCAACTACGCGACGGAGACGGCGTCGGTACGCTACGATCCAGCGTCGACAACGCCCACGCAGCTTATCGACGTCATCCGCGGCGCTGGTTACGATGCCTTCGAGGTAACCGAGTCTGAGCCCGCTACCTCGCTTGACGACGCCCCCGCTACCGCAGACCCCAGCGATACCGCACGTGATCGCCACGCTGAGGAGCTTAAGACCCGCTTGGTGTACTCGGCCGTGTTGGCTCTACCAGTGTTTTTGATGTCCATGTTTGGGCAGCTGCAGTTTAACAACTGGCAGTGGCTGGCCTTTGCGCTCGCATCGCCAGTGTATTTCTGGGGTGGCTGGCCATTCCACCGCGCGACGCTGCGTAACCTCCGTCATGGTTCCTTCACCATGGACACCTTGATCTCCTTAGGCACGTCGGCTGCGTATCTGTGGTCGGTGTGGGCCTTGTTTATCGGCAATGCTGGCGATCCAGCTATGCGTATGCACATGAGTTTTACGGCTCATGCTCATGGCGGCGTGGACGAGATTTATCTTGAGTCAGCCGCCATGGTGATTGTGTTCTTGCTGCTGGGGCGGTGGTTTGAAACTCGTGCGAAGGGGCGAAGCGGGGAGGCGCTGCGTTCCCTACTTAACCTTGGGGCGAAGGATGCCGCCGTTATTCGCGATAACCGTGAGGTTCGTATACCCATCCAATCGCTGCAGGTAGGCGACGTGTTTGTCGTGCGCCCTGGTGAGAAGATCGCCACGGATGGTGTGGTTGTTGAGGGTACTTCCGCTGTGGATCAGTCGATGATTACCGGCGAGTCTGTCCCTGTTGAGGTTTCTCAAGGTTCTCACGTTACCGGTGCAACAATGAACACCTCTGGGCGTTTGCTGGTCACTGCCCAGCGCGTGGGTGCCGACACCACCCTGGCGGCCATGGGTCGACTGGTTGCTGAGGCGCAGTCGAATAAAGCGCCGGTTCAAAAATTGGTGGATAAGATTTCGCAGATCTTTGTCCCCGCAGTGATCGTCATTTCTTTGATCACGCTGGCGGTTCACCTTGCCACGGGGTCTGCTACTGCCGATGCGTTCGCAGCCGCAGTAGCCGTACTGATTATTGCTTGCCCTTGTGCGCTAGGTCTTGCTACCCCTACCGCATTGTTGGTGGGTACGGGCCGTGGTGCTCAAATGGGTTTGGTCATCAAAGGCCCTGAGGTGTTGGAGCAGGCACGAAACATCGACACGGTGGTGTTGGACAAGACCGGAACGATCACAACGGGCGACATGCAGGTCCGTAAGGTTCATGCGCTTTCCGACTGGCAGGAACAGGATGTGCTGCGGCTTGCAGGTGCGGTGGAGCATGCCTCTGAGCACCCGATTGCCCGCGCGATCACGGCGGCAGCTGTGGCTCAGACTCGTACTGGCACTCTGCCCAAGGTGACGGACTTTAAAAACCAGGCAGGTCACAGCGTTGCTGGCACCGTAGAGGATCACCGAGTGTGGGTGGGTCGCCCATCCGACGGCGAGGCTACGCAGCAGGTCAAGGCCGCGGAAAATGAGGGGGCTACGTGTGTGGTGGTGCGTATCGACGACCACCTCGCCGGTGTGATCAGTGTGCGCGACACTGTGAAAGAGCACGCTCGACTCAGCGTGGAAAAACTCACCGCTATGGGGCTTACTCCGGTGCTGCTGACTGGCGATAACGCCGGTGCCGCCGCCGCAGTGGCCCGCGAGGTGGGTATCCCTGCCGACCGCGTGATTTCCGGTGTGCTTCCAGAAAACAAAGTCCAAACGGTCGAACAGCTGCAACGCGAAGGCCGCGTGGTTGCCATGGTTGGCGATGGCGTGAATGATGCAGCCGCCCTCACCCAGGCCGATTTGGGTCTTGCAATGGGTGCTGGAACCGACGTGGCCATCGAGGCTTCCGACATCACCATCATGAACAATGATCCGCGTTCCATCGCAAATGCGATCAATCTCTCACGACGCAGTTTGCGCACCATCAAAGGCAACTTGTTCTGGGCTTTTGCATATAACGTGATCCTTATTCCGGTAGCTGCGTTAGGCCTGCTTAACCCTATGTTCGCAGGAGCTGCAATGGCGCTAAGTTCAGTCTTCGTGGTGACTAATTCGCTTCGTCTTCGCAGCGTACGCAGCGTATTTTCCTAGCAAAATCTATCCCCCGTTATGACGTGGTAATTGCAAGAAACGTCACAATCTGGTTTGTTTCTTGGAAAACCTTAAACCACTTATTTTAGGGAGGCAGCGTGCTAGGCGCTCAACAAAGTCCACCACTTACCCGCAACCAGCGCCTCGACCTGTTGCCACTGAATAGTCAACACAAACGCCTCCTTGTCGGGTCCGGCCTCGGCTGGGCCCTCGACGCCATGGACGTCGGCCTGATCTCCTTCGTCATGGCAGCCCTGATCAAACACTGGGGACTCACCCACGGCCAAACATCCGTACTGGCATCAGCAGGATTCGTCGGCATGGCCATCGGCGCCACCTTCGGCGGCCTCCTTGCAGACAAGTGGGGGCGTCGCAACGTATTCGCTCTCACCCTCCTCGTCTACGGACTTGCCACCGGCGCCTCCGCGCTAGCCGGTGGCCTCGCTGTATTGATCGTCTTACGCTTCATCGTCGGACTTGGCCTCGGCGCCGAACTCCCCGTGGCCTCCACCCTCGTCTCCGAATTCGCACCGCTGCGCCACCGCGGCCGCCTCGTCGTCATCCTCGAAGCCTTCTGGGCCGTCGGCTGGATCCTTGCCGCCATCATCGGCGCCTTCGTCGTCTCCGCCTCCGAATCCGGCTGGCGCTGGGCGCTCGTCCTAGGTTGTGTTCCCGCCCTCTATTCCGCCTACGTGCGCAGCTCACTACCCGAATCCGTCCGCTTCCTCGAAGCCCGCGGCCGCCACGACGAAGCCGAAGCCGCCGTCCAACAATTCGAAAAAGCCAGCACAACCATCCCCGACACCCCCGCCATCGCAACCGAAGACCCCGCCGACCAAGCAGACTCCATCTTCGCCCCCAACATGCGCCGCCGCACCTTCGGCCTATGGACAGTCTGGTTCTGCATCAACCTGTCCTACTACGGGGCCTTTATCTGGATCCCTTCCCTACTCGTTGCCGACGGCTTCTCCTTGGTCAAATCCTTCCAGTTCACGCTGATTATCACCCTGGCACAATTCCCAGGCTACGCACTAGCCGCATGGCTCATCGAAATCTGGGGCCGCCGCACCACACTGGCAGTATTCCTCCTCGGCTCCGCCGGCTCCGCAGCCCTCTACGGATTTGCCGACACCACCGCATTCATCATCGCCGCCGGCTGCTGCCTCTCCTTCTTCAACCTCGGCGCGTGGGGCGCACTCTACGCCATCAGCCCAGAGCTCTACCCCTCCCAAATCCGCGGCACCGGCACCGGATCAGCAGCAGGATTCGGCCGCATCGCGTCCATCATCGCACCACTAATCGTTCCCCCCATCGTGGCCGCCGCAGGCACCCCAGCGCTCTTCGCGCTCTTCGGGGCTGCCTTCCTCGCCGCAGCCATCGCCGCCTTCACCCTGCCCGAACAGCGCGGCAAGGCCCTCGTCTAGGCGTTAGCCGGCGTGTGGCATATCCACGAACCGCGAGTAGTGCAGTTGGTGAGCCACCTGGATGGTGTCGATAGGACCACCACGGTGCTTAGCCAAAATAATATCAGCCTCACCAGCGCGCTCATTCTCACGGTCTTGGGAGTCTGGACGGTACAGCAGCATAACCATATCGGCATCCTGCTCCAACGAACCGGATTCACGCAGGTCGGCAAGCTGCGGGCGCTTATCAGTACGCGACTCCGGACCACGGTTTAGCTGCGAAATCGCAATAAGCGGAACATCCAGCTCCTTAGCCAGCAGCTTAAGCTGACGCGAGAACTCCGACACCTCTTGCTGGCGCGACTCCACACGCTTACCCGAGCTCATCAGCTGCAGGTAGTCCACCACAATCATCTGCAGATCATGCTTCTGCTTCAAACGACGCGCCTTCGAACGAATCTCCATCATCGTCAAATTCGCGGAGTCATCAATATAAATAGGGGCCTGCTCAATCTGCCCCACGCGTGTGGCCAACTTCGCCCAGCTGGAATCGTCGAGACGCCCAGAGCGCATATCCGACAACTTCACCTCAGCCTCCGCCGACAACAAACGCATCACGATCTCGCTCTTTGACATTTCCAAAGAGAAAATCACAGCAGCCTTGTCATGCTTAATCGCACACGAACGCACAAAATCCAGCGCGATCGTCGACTTACCCACACCAGGACGGGCAGCCACAATAATCATCTGGCCACCATGCAGACCATTGGTCAGGTTATCTAGATCCACAAAGCCCGTCGGCACGCCCTGCGCCAAGCCGCCATTCTCCGAGATCATATCGATCTCATCCATTGTTGGACCCACGATGTCAGCTAACACCGCATAATCCTCAGCCTGGTTCTTCTTAGAAACCTTGAACACTTCCTGCTGAGCACGGTCAATAACCGACTCAACCTCAGCGCCCTCAGTACCCTCATAGCCCAACTGCACCACACGAGTACCAGCGTTAACCAGCTGACGGAGCAACGACTTCTCAGCCACAATCTCCGCATAATAACGAGCATTCGCAGCCGTAGGCACCGAAGAAATCAGCGTGTGCAAATACGGCGCCCCGCCCACACGTTCCAGATCATTATTACGATCCAAACGCGCAGCCACGATCACTGGGTCGATCTCCTTGTTATCGGAGAACAAGCCAACAATGGCCTCAAAAATCAACTGATGCGCAGGGCGGTAAAAATCCTCCGCAACCAGCAACTCCACCGTATCGATCACCGTTTGCGGGCTTAGCAGCATCGCCCCCAACACGCCCTGCTCAGCCTCCGCGTCATGAGGAGGCTGACGGAACTCGGTGCTCGCCATCGCCGCTTCACGACGCTTATAGCTCCTGCGCTCCCGCTGCACTGGCACATCCGAGGAAGCCGGCGGGGCCGGATCATACACCTCTACCTCGGCGTACTCTGCCTCCGCATAATCTGCGGTATCGGAAGGAACATCCGCATCACCCGGTGGGACATAATCGTCATCAAAACTGGGCGTGGTCATTCCTACACATCCTCCATCGACACGGCCTTATCACTATTTCTTGTGGGATCTTTGTGCGTGTTCGTACTCATCTTCGTTCCAACACGCATTTTTACCCCGAAAACACCGCGCTTATTCTACGTGATATTTCTTACCCCACAAAGTTATCCACAGGTTTATACACAGGGGTGTGATTTTCCTACAGAATCGCACGTCAACTATCCCCATATTTTCCACAGAGATTGTGGATAACTTGTGGATAGTTGTGCGGTTCATGTTGCTTGTTTTCTATACATGCAGGTCAAACCGTATATCTGGCAACTGCACACACTGTGGATAACTTTGGTTCAGCTTTTCAACCAGCAAGTTTGACAACTTGACTCGAGACATTCCACTTCTCGTCATGTCACCCCACCGAATGTGAGAATTGGGGGTAACAGCACTTTTTACACGCTTCTAGAAGAAAGTTATCCCCAAGTAGTGACCCTTCTAGGTGTCCTTCCGTTGCAAGATGAACTTAGACCGGCAAGTTTGACGATAAAGCATATTTGATACAGGAAACCGGACTGATTTCCCTGCGCTGCAACACACCCCCCAGAATCCAGTCCCCACCCCGAAATAGCCTTAAGGCCCCGACCCAGATCGTGTAGATCTAGGCGCGGGGCCTTAAGGTTGCTGTTGTCGTTGGGCTACATCTCGTGTAGCCGTCGTCAGACGCTTGTTAAGCGGCTACGACCTCGAAGTTAACCGTTGCTGCGATGTCGGAGTGCAGCTTCACGTTCACTTTGTAAGCGCCGGTGGCCTTAACAAGGCTCTTTGGCAGCTCGATGGAACGCTTGTCCAGGTTCGGACCGCCAGCCTTTTTAACGGCAGCGGCGACATCCTCGGCCTTTACAGAGCCGAAGAGCTTACCCTTCTCAGAAGTGCGGACTGCAACAGAAACACCCTCAAGTGCTTCCAGCTGAGCCTTAACTTCGCGTGCGTGATCCAGGTCGCGAATCTCGCGAGCTTCCTGGGCGCGCTTGATGCCCTCAATCTGCTTCTCTGCGCCGCGGGTGGCAACAATTGCCAAGCCGCGGGGAAGCAGAAGGTTACGTCCGTAGCCGTCCTTAACCTCGACAATGTCGCCAGCGACACCGAGGTTTTCAACGTCAGCGGTGAGGATCAGCTTCATGATCCCTGCCTTTCGTGGTACTAACCGAGACCCGATTTCTCATCACGCGTGTGGTGGGAACCGAAGCGGCTCGGTGAAGTTTGATTAAAAGTTGATATGTGGTGCAAAGAGATTCGCCGTTATAAGTGGCTTAGAACGGTGGATCTTGCTCCGCACCGCCGAATCCACCTGCTTGCGGGGCACTGCTCCATGGATCATTGGCTGGTGCAGCACTCTGGGAGTTCTGCGGGCCACCTCCGAAGCCACCTTGAGAAGCACCGAATCCGCCACCTGAGTTGCCTCCGGTGTTTCCGCCGAAACCACCCTGAGAGCCGCCGAAGTTTCCTCCGCCGTTTCCACCCTCGCGAGGGTTACGGTTCACGCTTGCTGCTGCGTAGCGTAGGGATGGGCCGACTTCGTCGACCTCAAGCTCCATGACGCTGCGCTTTTCGCCCTCACGGGTTTCGTAGGAGCGTTGACGCAAACGGCCAGTGACGATCACGCGCATGCCCTTGGTCAGGGATTCTGCGACGTTTTCGGCAGCTTGGCGCCAAATGTTGCACTGCAGGAACAAGGCTTCGCCGTCTACCCACTGGTTCGTTTGAGAGTCGTAACGACGCGGGGTGGAGGCAATACGGAAGTTTGCCACCGCTGCACCGCTAGGGGTGAAGCGAAGCTCCGGATCAGCAACGAGGTTGCCGACAACGGTTATGTTGACATCTCCTTGTGCCATGTTCTGCCTTTCTGTACAACACCGAACTCGTTAAACGCATTCAGTGTGATTGTGCGCGGTAAGCGAGGTTTCTTCGCTGTACGCTAGATTGATTCGTGCTGCGCGCTAAGCAATCCGTGACGGATTACTTGTCGCCACGCAGAACCTTGGTGCGCATAACGCTGTCGTTCAGGTTCAACACGCGGTCGAGCTCTAGAACGGTTGCGGATTCGCAGGTCAGGTTAACGACGGCGTAAATGCCCTCTTCCTTCTTGGCGATCGGGTAAGCAAGACGGCGCTTGCCCCAGATATCAACCTTTTCCACGGTGCCGTTTTCCTTGCGGACGATCTCGAGGAACTTGTCCAGGGACGGGGCTACAGTGCGTTCATCCTGGGAAGGATCCAGAATAATCATTACTTCGTAGTGACGCACGGACCTCATCACCTCCTATGGTCTTGTATTTTTTGAATCGGCTACATCCCGGTTGGATGTAGCAGGAGGGTCGTTGCGTCAGCAACCGTTCCAAGATACCCCATCGCCTGCGAAAAGTCGATAGGCACGACGGAAAAATTTATGACGGCAACTTTAACAACGAGCCTGTTGGCTAGTTAAGCCAAGGCAACATCCTAGGCGATGATCAAGGCCAATGTCACAGGAATGAGAGTGACAAAGAGGACCGCCAAGGCAAAAAGAGTCCACGTCAACGCTTGGGGCTTCTTATAGGAATAGCTTGCAAATGCGCCCGTGAACAGGAAAAACCCCAAAAATACGCTTCCGATCGTCATCATCATCACTGGGCTTAACATCAGTTCACCGTTCCTATTCTGAGGGGCGATACCCACACATCATGATCCCCCAAGCTACCGCTTAAAGGGTCACATCCATCATTGTCCCTTCGCACTTTATCCTCATTTTTACCCAACATCTGCCGCACAATGAGCACCGCAATACAAATAATGGCCACATCACGACCCACAACAAACAGATCCAACAACCCCGCCGGCGCACCTTTGGCATCACTTCCCATCATGTGCCACGTCAAAACCGGCCACGTGAGGGCGTCGATAAGCCCCCACCACAGCACAAGCCGCCAACACGGCAACGCCAAAACCGCAAGAGGAACCAACCACAACGAATACTGCGGACTCCACACCTTATTCACCAACAAAAACGCCGCCACAATCAAAAACGCCAACTCCGCCACCCGTGGCCGCCGGCGCACACACAACCCAAACAACGCAATCCCCACACACGCCACAACAAAAAGCCCCAACGACACCCCATTAAGCACATCAACAGGCAACAACCACCCCAGCTCACGCGACATCACCGCATACACCGTGGTCCACTCCCAACCACGCTCAGAATTCAACCGCAAAAACTCACCCCACGCCTGCGGAAACACCAACGCCACCGGAAGGTTCACCACCAACCACACAACTATCGACACCCCCACCGCCCGCAGCCACACCCGCAACACGCCACTACGCACCGCCAACACCAAATACGCACCCAACAGAAAAAGCGGCCACAACTTAAACGCAGCACCAGCACCAATCAACGCACCAGCAAGCCCCGGCCGGCCACGCGACCATGCCCACAACGCCCCCACTGCAAAAGCAATCGACGCCACATCCCAGTTAGTCAACCCATGCGCAATCACCAACGGCGACACCGCCACCACCATCGCATCCCACTGACGACGCCCCGCCAACACCACCACCATCCGCAACACCAACAACCACACCACGGCCAATACCACAGCAGTGACAGTGAAATAGACCGAAGCCTGCGGAACAGCCGGCACAAACCCCGACACCACCGGATAAACAACATGCGTAGCCATCGCCATAAACCACTGGAACATCCCCGCCAACACCGGATACTCCATATAACGAGTACGCCCATCCTCCGACCACGAATAGGCATAAGGGAAACCACCTTGGTCGAGGCCACGCGCCTTATACAACGGCACGATGTCGTTATAGCAAGCAGAGGTGTACTGGCGATTCCCACTCCAATCCAACTGCGCCACACCGTTGACCAGCACACCATGAAGGCAGTTCGCTTTGGCAAGATACGCCATGCTGAAGGTAAACAGACCCATCAAAATGATGACGCGCAGTGGGCTCCACCAGCGATGTGGGAGGGCAAAGCGTCCGGCGGGGCCGCCGATGCGGGTAATGATGTGGTTGCTAGGTGAGGTCACGAGGCTGATCTTCCAATGGTTGGCGCTACTGGGGTTGCGCTCTCGGACAAGGTTTGTGACACATTTTTGTGCCCTAGCGCACGACCACAAATTGCGACCTGCGGAAACAGGGCTGCACATTTTCTTAGGGTACAAAAATTCGTCACGGACGGGCGCATGGCATACAAAAGTGCCCCTGACAAAATCAGGGAGCACTTTGAAAAAACTAGGTTACGGGACTGGCAAGACTACACCTGGCAGAATCTCGATTCCTTTTGGGGCCGGTGCAGGCTGGTCCGGTGCCGGCTGGGCCGGTGCCGGCTCTGGGGCACCTGGTACTGGCGGCGCGCCAGGCGTTCCAGGGGCTGCAGGGCTGGTAGCCACCGCCGAGCTGGTCGAGGTCTCAGTTTGAGTCTTATCAGTAGTAGCCCGAGGAGCAGTTCCGTAGCCATACTTCGCCCAGCCAATACTTTGTGCTGGTTTGAAGTTCTCCCAATCCTTACCTGAAAGAGCGGAGTCACTGATGTCTTTCCACAACTGTGCAGGGAGGTTAGAGCCGTACATAGGCCCACCCCAAGAATTCAGCAGTGGCGAGTTGTCGGCGGTACCCGCCCAGACCGCAGTTGCGAGTTGCGGGGTGGCACCGATCATCCAAGCATCTTTGTTGGCGCCGGTATCGCCAAGCTGGGTGGTACCGGTTTTGCTTGCCGACGGACGCCCACCTGCGAGGCCGTTTCCACCGGACCATGCTGCAATAGGTGCCATTGCGTCAAGCACGTTAGTGGCTACCTTCTCGGAAACGCGGCGTTCACCTTGGGTTCCTTCGTGCTGGTAGAGCAGTTTTCCTTCAGCGGTTTCGATCTTTTCTACAAAGTACTCTTGGTGCCAAACACCGTAGTTAGCCAAGGTGGCCATGGCGTGTGCCATATCGAGTGGGCGAGAGAGGTACTGGCCGAGGATGACACCTTCATAGGGCTGCTGGCCGTTTTCGGTCAGGGTCTTGCCAATTCCTGGGAGGGAGCGTGCCACGCCAAGGGAGTGTGCCATGTCGGCGGTATCCTGGCTGCCGTTTTTCAGGTCATCTTGCAGGCGCAGGAAGCTGGTGTTGTAAGAGTTCTTGAGTGCTTCTTTCAACGAGCAGCTACCGCAGCCGTCGTCTACGTTGGTGACGGTAATGCCACCACGGAGTTGGTAGGGGTCAGAGCTGTAGTAAGTCGATGTTGGGATACCTTGCTGGACTGCTGCGGCAAGACCGAAGATCTTGAAAGTCGAACCGGTTTGCAGCGGTGCATTGGCAAAGTCGTAGCCGATGGCATCATCGCCGCCGTAGTAGGCACGTACGGCACCGGTCTTAGGGTCCACACTGACGGCGGCGACACGGGTGTTAGATTGCTCGTCAGCCATGTTGCGATCGACGGCCTCCACCATGGACTTCTGGGTGGTGTCGTCGATAGTGGTGGTGATGCGCAGGCCAAGGGTCTGCACATCGGACTCGGTGATGCCTAGGGTGGTCAGCTCGTTCATGACCTGGTTTTTAATCAGGCCGTTTGCACCGGTGGCCTCGGTATAGGTCTGGTTCTGAGCAGGGTCAGTGACCTCGGGGAATACAACACCAGCGCGCTCATTGGGGTCGAGCCAGCCTTCGCTCACCATGCCGTCGAGCACGTAGTTCCAGCGTTGCTCTGCTTCGACGCGATTGCTCCACGGATCTAGCTGGCTAGGACGCTGAATGGCGGCGGCCAACATGGCGGACTGTCCTACATTGAGCTCGGAAGCGGGAACACCAAAGTAGGCGTGGGCGGCGGCGTCGATACCGTAGGCATTGCGGCCGAAGTAAATGGTGTTGAGATATGCACCGAGAACTTCATCTTTGGACCATTCATTGGCCATCTTGACGGAGTACACCAGTTCCTTTGCTTTACGCATGTAGGAGTATTCATTACCCACCACCATGTTCTTCACATACTGCTGAGTAATTGTCGAACCACCACCGGCGGAAGCGTTGCCGGTGAGCTGGCCCAAGATAGCGCGGCCGAAGCCAGTGAAAGAGAAGCCGGAGTTGGTGTAAAACTCACGGTCTTCGGCTGCGAGGACTGCGTTGCGGGTCACCTCGGGGATTTTGTCGATAGGCACCTCGGTGCGGTTTCCGTCCGGAGGCACGATACGCGCCAGCTGCGTTTCACCGTCGGAGGCAAAAATCTGGGAAACCTGCTTGGTCACCAGCTCGCTAGGCTCGGGAACATCGGTCACAATGTATGCGACCATGAACACGAGGAAGGGGGCCAGCAGCACTGCAGCGATACCGCCACCGATAGCTGGCTTAACCCATTTCTTTTTCGGGCGACGCGCCTGCGGTGCCCGTGCTGGACGACGCTTCGCACTACTTTGGGCACTGGCCTTATTTTGGGCACTGGCCTTCTTCCGCTTGGGAGATGGCTTGCCTTTACCTGAATCTGCCAACTTTGTTCATGCTTCCTTGTTTTGCGGTTGAGCTCAACACCCACACTTTACATACCAAAATAGTCCAACGGGGAGATGCACGCAGGCGCTACTGTGGCATAGCTGTCACCGAATTCAGCAGGTGATTCCATCGACAATCAGGGCACACTTCGACCGTGTGCACCGTAAATTCTTTGCCGGATTGCGCAAAGGCTGCAATTTCTTCCATCGTGCGAGCGCTGCCGGAAGCTCTGCCGAGGCTTGCGCCATACACCCACAGGACATGGCGCAACTGGTCACTATCGCAGACTGGGCAAGGTGTTGGGACACGACTCCCGTGGAATTTGGAGGCGGTGACGAGCACGAAGTCGGCGTCGCAAAGCGAATCGCGGCTGAGCATACCTGCACGAAACTGCCGCAATGTGTGCCTACGTGTCCACTGATGAGACACCTCGTTTCGAAATTCCACCATCGCGACATTCTACCCCTCACATCAGGCACAGGGGTAAGGCAACAAACACCCCGCATCCGATAATGTGCAGCAAAGATACATTTTTAGATGATGCCGTTAGAATTGCGACTATGACGCCGTCACGTACGTATCAACTAGCGGAAAAAGTTCGCCCCGGATTAACACAGCTGTATGTGCTGTACTTCCGTCTCGCGGCACAATCTGATCTCACTCAACCACAGTTGACGATCATGAACCGCCTCAACCTAGAAGGCGCTGCGCGCATCAGTCACATCGCCCAGACCGAGGGCATTCGCATGCCTACCGCCTCGAACGCACTTCACCTGCTCGAGGAGCGCGGGATCATCGAGCGACTTCGCGATGAGTCGGATCGTCGTGGTGTGAAAGTGCAGCTGACTGACTTTGGGCGTGAGGAATTGCAGCGTGTAAGCGAGGAGCGCACCCGCAACCTTGCCAAGATGTTCGCCACATTGCCTGAGGAAAAGCTCGACGATCTGGAGAAGGTCATCGACATTATTAATGTGTTGGCCACGGAGTACACTCCAGAAAAACTCGAGGACTAATCGGAAACTATGGCGAAGAAGTCCCCCAGCTTCGATCATGATCCCGTCCGCGTACTCGTTGCGTGGAACCCCAGTTCCCACGGTGTTGAGGCCATCGAATGCGCTGCATGGTTAGCACGTACCACAAACGTCACCGTGCAATGCGTCACGGCTTTTCTGCGCCCGTGGCCGTCGAGCAGCGGCAACAAGCTGGGCTCGAAATACAAAAAGTGGTTCAAAAAAGAGGCCTCTGCTTGCGAAGATGCTGTCAAAGCGGAATTTAGTCGCGCAGAGATCCCCACTGCCATGTGGGCGGACACCGTTTCCGTGTTCTGCGACGGCACCAACGAGGCGGCTCTGCTTTCCGAGGCCGCCCATAAATTCGGTGCCGACATCGTCTTGCTCGGCTCGGAGGCCGCCGCTCCCAAGGGTCGTTTTCTAGCTGGGTCCACGGCCGACGCTCTCTTGCACTCTTCCCCACAACCACTAGGACTTACGCCGCGTAAACCGAAGTTGTCTAAGCGCGGGGTGACGCGCGTGAACTTCGCCTACACCGGCGACGCCACCGACAACGCCTCCTTGATTCGCACGGCTCGTCTTGCTGCCGCTTGGGATGTGCCGCTTCGTGTTCTTGCCCTTTCCCCAGAAGGTTTTGGTGTTCCGCCGATTTCCGACACCCTTGAGCTGCCAGAGGATCTGGCTCTCGAATGGCGCGAAAACACGTTCGCTGTTTTGGATCGCTCCCGCGATACCGTCCACAAGGCGCACCCAGACGTTATCGTCGAAACGGAAATTGGTTCCGGAAATGGCTGGTCAGGGGCCATTGATTCGTTGAAATGGAAAAAGGGCGACCTGCTTTGCTTCGGCTCTACCCCGCTGGGTGCTTTCGAACGCGTCTTCATCGGATCCCAAGCCACCGAGATCCTCCCCTACCTCAGCGTGCCCGTGCTGATGATCCCCGCAACCACTAAGGTGGACAAAAAATCCAAGAAGTAGAAGGGGAGCACATGGATCGCATTGCAGTTGTCACTGGTGGAAGCAGGGGCGTGGGCCTCAGCGTGGTTCGTACTCTCCTCGAGGCTGGGTGGCGTGTCCACGCTCACTACCGAACCCAGCCCGCCGACATCACCCACGATCGACTCACGTGGTGGCAGGCGGACTTCACTCAGGGCCTTCCCACGGCACAGGCGAGTGGTTTTCCACAACTTCCGCGTATCGACGCCCTCATCCACTGCGCCGGCGTGGCCACCCTCGGCTCCTGTGCCAGCCTGGAGCGTGACGATTGGGAACGCCATATGGCTGTTAATTTTCATAGCCCCGTGCAGCTGACCCGTCAGCTTCTCCCCCAACTTCGGGCAAACCACGCCCACGTGGTGTACATCAATTCTGGTGCCGGTAAGCGAGCTAACCCACAGTGGGGAGCTTATGCGGCAAGTAAATTCGCCGCCCGCGCATGGTGCGATGCGCTGCGTCAAGAAGAGTCAGAGATCACCGTGACCTCGATCTTCCCAGGCCGGATCGCCACTGACATGCAAAAAGCTATCGTTGAGCACGAAGGCAATAGCTACACCCCAGACAACTTCATTGCTCCCACCACTGTGGCTCACAGTGTTCTCCACAGCCTCAGCGTTGGTGCCGATGCCATCATCCCTGAGATTGTCATCCGACCGCGGATGTAAGATCAGTCACTATGCCCAAACATTTGGAGCACCCAGAAAACGACCTCCGCTCGGATGCCGACTCAGCGAACAGATTGCGCCCGCTCCCGCAATCCTTCGATGAGCTAGCCGATTATCCCGATCCGCTCGTCCAAGCCAAACGCAACCGCCAATCCACTAAGCAAGCTATCGCTTGGGCATTCGGCGTTCCTGTTGTTACCGGCATTGTTGCTTTCCTTCTCGCCATTGTCTCCCGCTCTATCGGCGGACCCCTATGCGAAAGTGGCGACGCCACCTGGATCTGCAGCCGCTCAGCAGAAATCTGGTGGCCCCTGCTCACCAGCATTGTCCCTCTTGCCGGCGCAGTACTCTGCGGTGTGATCATGTGGCGAAAATACGTCACCTACACCCGCTGGCGGCCGTGGATGGGCACCTTCTGGACGCTTATCCCATGGATGATGCTTTGGATGGTTACTGTATTCCAGATGTCGATCGTAGGACACTAACCACAACCAAGAGGTGAACTTAACACCCAACATAACACATGTGGGAAGTAGGTGTTATGTTAGGTGTTAAGTTATTTCCGCAGCTAGAACGACACTTTTAGGCTGGGGTGTTAAGTAGGGTGTTATGTTCTCACACACCCAACAGGGTTGTGGGAAACTACACCGCTGCCACAGCAGCTGCCTCAGCGGCTACCTCTTTGCAGTGCTCCCGCCCGCAGTTACGAGTTGCTGGGTTTTCGTAACAATCTGGGCACATGAGAACGAGCTCACGGCACTCATCCTCATTGATGCAATGCTCGAACTTGTTGGTTGGAGCGCCACACTGCACACAGTGTCCCAGCTGGATAAAGCCTGGGTCTTGCACGCCATTACCAAATTCCATGTGCATGCGGCGATCGAATACGTACAGCGAGCCCTCCCACAGGCCGTCGTTTCCGTACTTTTCGCCGTAGCGAACAATGCCGCCATCGATTTGGTAGATCTCTTTGAAGCCGCGGTTCTTCATCAGAGAGGACAGGATCTCGCAGCGAATACCGCCAGTGCAGTAGGAAATCACTGGCTTGTCTTTCATCCAGTCATATTTGCCAGACTCAAGCTCGCGGATGAAGTCATGGGTGGTGCGCACATCGGGCACCACAGCGTTTTTGAACTTACCGATCTGAGCTTCCATGGCGTTGCGACCATCAAAGAAGACAACGTCGTCGCCACGCTCTTCGACGAGCTTGTTCACTTCCTCGGGCTTCAAGTGAACGCCGCCGCCAATCACGCCCTTCTCGTCCACCTTCAACTCACCCGGCGCACCGAAAGCCACGATCTCATCGCGTACCTTCACGCTCAGCTTCGGGAAGTCCTCCGCGCCGCCATCGGACCACTTGAATTCGGTGCCTCGGAAACCTGGGTACTCGCGCATCTTGCGTACATACCGCTTGCAGGCATCCATGTCGCCGCCGACGGTTCCATTAATGCCGTGCTCCGAAATGAGGATACGACCTTTGAGCCCCAGCAGTTCGCACATATCGCGCTGCCACAGCATCATCGCTTTCGTATCGGCAATGGGGGTGAACTTGTAATATAAAAGGATTTTGCTCTGAGCCACGCCTAGTATGCTACCCCGCTACACCTGCTAGTTGAAACCCACGTGACCTGCAATCACAGGGGTTTAACAGCTTTTTACGTGGCTTTAGCGAACAAAAGGGTTTAAAGTTTGGTAAGTCTGATACTTTTTAGCGACCACCCCGCACCCCACACCATGTGCGGAGGGTCGCCTTTTTGAGAGGTTCCTCGTGACCGATTTCCTGCACATGCTGCACGACACCCAAGGCTTGCTCACCAGTGTTGGGCTCGTTGGCCTTGGCCTGATCGTCTTCGCTGAGACCGGCATCCTCATTGGATTCTTCCTGCCGGGAGACTCCCTCCTATTTATGGCGGGAATGCTTGCCGCCGCCGAAAACCCCATCGCCCCATTGTGGCTGGTGTGCCTCACCGTGGGCATTTGCGCCTTTGTGGGCAACGAGGTGGGCTACTTCTTGGGCAAAAAAGTAGGCCCTGCCATTATTAACAGCTGGGCGGGCCGCAAGATCGGTATCGAGCGGGTTCGCGCCGCCGAGGAATTCTTTGTTAAACACGGCGCATCGGCAGTGTTCTTGGGGCGCTTTATCCCAATTGTGCGCACCCTCGTCCCAGTGCTCGCTGGCATGAACAGCATGAGCTACCGCAAGTTCTCCATTTACAACTTGGTGGGTGCTTTGGTCTGGGGCATGGGTGTGCCAGTTCTGGGCTATCTGCTTGGTGGTATCCCCTTCGTACGCGACAACATCGAGGCAATTCTTATAGGTGTGATCGTGGTATCGGTTCTGCCGGTGGCGCTGCAGTTTGTAAAGAAGCAAAAGCCGGTGCGCACTGTGGAGCAGGGAGAGCTTTAATACCTACGAATACCTACTGTTGACACATCACTGTGAGTAGTTCGTGCCAAAACTTTTTCGCCTCCGCAGCATTTCCGCAGGTCGGAGATATTAGAAAAGTTTTAATTTGGCACAAACTACTCACTTAGAGTCTCACTAGAGGTTGCCGTTGTCGTCGACAATGTGCTCGCGGATAAACCACTGGAATTTCTCCAGTTCGGCTGCTTGTCCGATGTAAATGTCCTCCGTGACGGAGTCGAGGTCGCCGGCGCTGGCCATGGATTCACGTACGCCTTCTAGTACCTTGGTGTACACCTTGTTGAGTTCCTTGAGGTGATCCTCGGTGGAGCCGGAGTTGACGTTGTACTCCAGTGGGGTGCGGTTTTCTACGTGACCAGCTGGGGTACCGATGGGGGTGCCGCCGAGGGTGGCGATGCGTTCTGCTATTTCATCGGCGTATCCGCGTACGAGATCAACTTGGGGGTCGATCATTTCGTGGACGGCGATAAAGTTACGACCGTGCGCATTCCAGTGAGCGTGCTTCAAGATGAGGTGAAGGTCGTTGTAATCGGTAAGACGCTCTTGCAGGTGGTCGATGAGCTGCTTGGCGTCTGCTTCTTTGATTCCTGGGACTGTAAAGTTCTTCATGTCCCCTATGATACACCAATCCTTTAATTATGCAACCATTGTTCACAATTACCTATTTATTCTTGGGGTGGCCTATCCTTAACAACTATGCCCGAAGGTCACGTCATCCATCGCCTCGCAGACCAACTCAACCAGCATTTCGCCAGCACACAGGCAGCACCGGACGCACAACCCCGCCGCCCACTACTGGTCACCTCCCCACAAGGTCGCTTTGCCACAGAAGCCGCACAACTCAACGGCCATTCACTCGACCACGCCGAGGCATGGGGCAAACACCTTTTCCTCTGTTTTGATAGCGACAACCCAGCCCACATCGTCCACATCCACCTCGGGCTTATCGGAAGCATGCGCCTAGAAGGCCCATCCAACGTGTGGGGGCAGATTCGATTTCGGATCGAAGCCCCAGAACAGTCCACCACCAGCGCGGTAGCAGCAAACCTACGCGGCCCACAGTGGTGCAGGTTGATTACGGAGGCAGAAATGTCCACCGCCACCGGGAAGCTCGGCGCCGATCCGCTACGCGACGACGCCGACTTCCTGGTAATCAAAACAAAAGTGGGCCGCTCGCGTCGCAGTATCGGTTCCCTACTGATGGACCAGAAACTCTTTGCCGGCGTGGGCAATATCTACCGTGCCGAAACGCTCTTCCGCCTAGGCATTAGCCCCTTTATCCCCGGCAAAGATGTAGCAGAGCTTGACCTCATCTGGCAGGACCTGCGTTTTCTCATGCGCGAAGGCGTGAACAGGGGTCGGATTGATACCGTTCGACCAGAGCACACACCAGAGGCTATGGGGCGACCACCACGCAAGGACGACCACGGCGGCGAGGTGTATGTGTACCGCCGCGATGGTCAGCCGTGTTATGTGTGTGGCACGCCGATCCTTGAGCGCACGATGGAGGGTCGTAACCTTTTTTGGTGTCCTACCTGCCAACCTGATTAGCAACCGGCTACGCTGGTGGTCATGTTCGCATACAGCACTGAGACGATTCGCCTGTCGGAAGACCCTATGATTGCGGCCGCGCAGCCGGATGCGTTGATGAAACAGGCCGCCCAAGCGGTGGCAGAGGCTGCTGTGTGTATGGTGCCGTCTGCGTCGGCGGCGATCACGGTTGTTGCTGGTACGGGCGGTAATGGTGGGGATGGTCTTTATGCGGGTGCGATTCTTTCCCAGTTGGGTTATCGGGTTCATGCAGTGTTGACTGGGGAGTCTGCACATGCGCCCGCGTTGGCGGCTTTTGTGCAGGCGGGAGGGTGCGTCGATAAGCGTGCGCCGCGCGCTGACCTGGTGATTGATGCGATTCTTGGCCTTGGGGGCACGCCGGGGCTTCGCGACGCCGCCTGGCAGATCTGGCAAGCGGTCACCGCGGGCGATCCGCTGGTTTTGGCTGTCGACGTCCCCTCTGGGATCGCTGTCGACACCGGCACCGCGGGCGAGCAGCATGTGGTTGCCGATGCCACCATCACCTTTGGTGCGGCCCGCATCGCCCATGCGGTGGCCACCGAGTGTGGTGAGGTGCTTGTCGCCGATATTAATGTCCCAGAAGCGGGCGTTTCACTTGCAGAAGCCATTGCTTCCCACACCCCTGAGCTGCAGCTTTATCATGCGATCGAAAGGGAGCGCTACCCGTGGCCCGAGCGTTTCCGTCGCCCCGAGCAGCTCCTCATCCACGAGTCGTTGGAGCCTAGCGCTTCTCACAATAAGTATTCCGGTGGTGTTGTTGGCGTTGTCGCCGGTTCCGCACACTATCCCGGCGCGGCGGTGCTGACCGCGACTGCGGCGGTGCGGGCTACGCCGTCAATGGTGCGTTACGCGGGGTCCTGCGCGCGCGAGGTTGTTCGCGCATGTCCGGAGGTGGTGGCAACGGATACGCTTATCGACGCCGGCCGCGTTCAGGCGTGGGCGTATGGTCCAGGTGCCGGTGACACCGATGCATTGGGGGATCTTTTGGAGCGGGAAGAACCGCTTGTTATCGATGCCGATGGCATTACCCAGCTTGCCCAAGAACCAGCACTGCGCGAGCTTATGCACGCACGCAACAAGAGTGGCCGCAGCACACTCCTCACCCCGCACGAGGGCGAGTTTTGGCGGCTAGCCAGCTGTTATGGGGACGCTATCCCCGCCGATGATCGGGTAGCTGCGGTGCGTTGCCTTGCCCACGAAACCGGCTGCGCCATCCTACTCAAGGGGCGCATTACCACGATATGTGTGGACGACACCGTAACGTGCGTGGATGCCCGTAATTCGTGGGCTGCAACCCCTGGTAGCGGTGATGTTCTCACCGGACTGCTGGGTGCATGGATTGCGCGCAATGGTTTAGACAGCATCGCGCTGTGTGTTGCTGTGCATGCAACTGCCGCGTGGTTGTCGGCACATACGGAATACGGACTCGCCCCTACGTCCGCATTGCGCATTGCCAATGCGATCCCCCAGGCCACGGCGTTGTTATCGCAGGATGTGAAGGTGCGATAACAGGGACTTTGTTTAGATAAAGTTAAAGTTCTTCGCCAAGGCGACGAGCTGGTCTATGTTGATGTTCTGGGCTTGTGGCTCGCTGGAGGTGGCAGCAAGGTGCTGGGCGTTGTCGAGTAGGATCACGAGGTCACCCACCGAGTAGTTTCCGGCTGCGAGGTCTTTGAGCTGGTCGACGGGGAGGTCACCGGAGTTGATGAGGTCTTGGACGACCTTGACCAGTTCTTCAGCGCCTTCGGTGCTCAAGCCTGCGTTTTCAGCTGCTTGTGCTACCTGTGGCGCTGCGGCTACGCCGGCTGCCAGCGCTGCAACAGCACTGACAAGAGCCTGAGAGTCGCCGCCAAGGTCTGCAATATCGGGAAGTGTGATGGATGCAAACTTGCCGCCGGCGGCGGCGTAGTTGCCAGCTGCGAAGGCGTCGAGTTGTGCGTTGTCGCCGTTGAAGAGGTTGAGGTCTACATCGCCGACGATGCCATTGATGCGTCCGCTTCCGGAGCGCTGCCAGAAGTCGATGATGTTCCAGCCACCGACTGGTTCTGGTGCTTGGGTTTGGTAGGCCGCCAACCAGAGTGGATATTCCGCGAACTGCTTGGTGTTGGCCATGTCGTGGGTCCAGAAGTAGCGGTAGGTGTAGATCATTGGCTTGCGGCCGGATTGGGACTCAAATTCATTGAGGAATGTGCGGGTCCAAGCTGCGAGCTGTTCTGGGTTTTTTCCTTCTGCGACCTCGATATCGAGTACTGGTGGCAGGGAGTGGTCGTTGATTTGGGCGACCTTCGCTGCGTAGTGACGGGCCTGGGTGCGAGCGTCTTTGGATGGGCGCGCGTAGTGGTAGGTGCCTACTTTGAGGCCACTGTTGGCTGCCTGTTTGGCGTCTTGGGCGAGGTAGTCGTTGCTCCAGCCTTCACCTTCGGAGGCTTTGACGAATGCGAATCTTTGACCGTCGCGCTGGACGCTCTTCCAGTCGATGGCGGTTCCGCCTGGGTGTTGGTGGCCGGAGACGTCGATACCCGAGGACGCTCCGATGGGGATGGGCAGCGGGAGGGCGTGCGCGGGTGCGATGGCCAGCATCGCGGACGTCAGCACTGCAACAGTTCCGCCGGTAATTCCGGATAGCAAATGGCTCTTATTCTTCACGCCCCGCACAATACACAACTTTCACAGAAGTCACAGAAGCAACACGCCCAACTTCAACAACTTATGCCACTGTGATGTCAGACACGGACTCGCCCATCACGCCGACAACGCGCTCATCCCACACACCAACAACACGATGACCGACAGCACGGAAAACACCAGCACAGCACGGCCGCTGCCGGCCCACGACGAACGCGCCGCCACCATCGCCCCAAGCAGCCCGCCGAGCGAGTTGAACACTACGTCGTCAATGTCGGAATACCCCCGCGCAAAAATAAACTGCAAAGTTTCAATACCGGCACTCAGGCTTATCGACGCCAGCGTCGCCACAACCACAGACCACCGCAACCGCCACCCCAGCAACGCCAACAGGTATCCCCACGGAACAAACAGCGCCACATTGCCCAAAGAATCTACCCACGGACGCCACCATTCTTGGTAACTCCAACCCCGAAACGGCTGCAGCTCCACTCGGCGCACCTGATGTTGCGAAGGTTCCCACAGTCCCGCCACCGAAAACTCACTCTTGAGCAGTGTCATCGACACCACCACCATCATCACAAGAGTGAGGGCGACCATAACTATCTGCTTCGATGCCGACTTCTCCAACATTCCCGCCACCCTATGGCTAGAAATGTACGATCGCAAGCGCCGCCTGAGTGCAGTAGTTGGCGCTAGCAATGTCCGTTCCCATGGGCCCAAAAATTCCTTCTGCTAGCACTAGCATCCAACCGTGGTTCTCAGCAGCAGCAATCCGCAGGTTTTCCTTTATACATGCCTCGAGTGCGGCTTCTGGGCTACTCGCCTCAGAGATGGCCTCGTTGATTGCGGTTACACAGTCCGGCAGGTAGCGCTTCCTTGCCGCCTCGGTGGTACACCGCCTACCTTCGGCACTAGTTGCCACACCGGTATACCAGCCCCTAAGGCCGAGGCACTTGCCCAAGCAACCGCCGACTCCACGGGTGCCGCCATCCCTGGGATGGCAGAAAAACTTGGCCCCGTGGTAGGTAGCGCCCTTCGCCTCGCGTTTGCCGACGCCACCTCCATGGTCATGTACTTCTCCGCCGGGTTCCTCATCTTGGGACTGATCTCCGCCGTACTGCTGGCCAAGAAGTAACAGTTATATAAGGCGCTTACTCATTCGGGAACAGCGCCTTATACACATTGGCAGCTACGGAGTTAATCTTCTCCGCATAAGCATTACGCTGATTAATCTGAGCGCCGCGCACACGATCGGAGCTGGATAGCTCCATAATCGGGGCGTGGACATCTTGGGCGGTGGCCGGCATGGAATGCATGTGCGGCACATGCCCCAGCAGGGTCGAGTGGGAATGTTTGCTCAAAGAGTTACTGATCCGCTCCGCCTCCGCAGCAAAACGACCACGGAAACGTTCAAAGGCACCCACTAGTCGCTCTTGCCCATTGGCACGACGTTTCACATATTCCAAAGTGGTGTATCCGAGATACCGCAGCCCTTCCCCATCAAAACCACCCAAGCGCAGCGGACGTGTCTTTGCCTCAACATCAGCAGAATACTTCTTCCATTCCGCCATGTTGCCCTCATGGATTTCCGCATACTGCGTTACCCATGCATCAAACCAGCGGGCAAGGTTGCCAAAGGCATGGAAGCTGAAAAGATCTGTGGCGGTAGGGGTAACAAAGGCGTCGCAACCGAGCAAAACAGGCTCATCGTAATTGAGAGTGTAGAACCGGTCTGAAGCCGCCGGACTCGAGCAGACATCTCGCAATGTAGTGCGTGAGGTTGCGGAATCCCAGTGCTAAGCCCCGTAAGTGTTCGAGCCTGCCATTGATCGCTTCGGTAGGCCCGTTCGACGTTCCCGGTCAGGTGAAAAACGCCAGGATATCGGTCAAGTCCGGTGAAGTGGTGTATCTGTCCTTTCTGAATCGGTGGATCGGGGGACAGTGTCAGGGTCGGTGTCAGGGTCCGTCTCGGGGTTGATGTTGGTTCAATTAGGAGGCTGCCTCGATGGTGTCTGCGTCGTTGGCGCGGATGGTAGTGGTAGCTATCAGGCGTCGGGTGTGTTCCAAGCTTGCTAGTGACATATAGCGTTTCTGCTGAATCCAATCGTCATGCTGTTCCGCTAGTACGGCGCCGACGAGGCGGATGACTGCTGCGCGGTTGGGAAAGATTCCTACAACGTCGGTACGCCGCCTGATGTCACGGTTCAAACGCTCTGTTGGATTATTGGACCATACCTTCGTCCATACAGCTTTGGGCGTGGCTGTAAACGCGAGTATCTCATCTAATGATTCTTCCAGGTAGTCGGCTGCGTCGGGAAAACGCTCGGTGCAGAAATCTACGACCTAGCGGGCTTGGTCCCAGGTAGCTTGCGCGTCGGTTTGCTAGAAGATGGAGTGAAACATTCCCGATAGTGTTGTCCACTGGCGTTTTGATACTTTTGAGGACAGGTTCTTAGCAAAATGTGTCCGGCAACGTTGCCAGCTGGCTGTAGGTAGTACTTGACCAACAGCCAGCTTGGATTCCTAGGTGCGCATCGCTGGTGACGAGATAGACTTCGCCAAGACCACGGGCTTTGAGGTCTTGGAAGAATCCGGTCCATGATTCCACGGATTTTGATGTAGCAATCTGTATGCCCAGTAGTTCACGGTAGCCGTCTTTGTTAACGCCGGTAGCGATAAGCACACTGGTTTTAACGACTCGTCCGCCTTCGCGGACTTTCATTGTCAACGCGTCACAGGACAGGTAGAAATAAGGGCCGCTGTCTAAAGGGCGGGTGCGAAAGTCAGCGACCATCTCGTCGAGTTCTTTGGCCATGTCAGACACTTGTGTTTTCGACAGATTGTTAATGCCCAGCGTGGCCACCAAATCATTCATGCGTCTAGTGGAGACCCCTTTTGAGATAACACGTGGCTATCACGGTAGTCAGGGCTCTTTCGGTCTGGGTGCGTCTTTCTAAGAGCTAGTCGGGAAAGAATGCGCCGTGACGTAGTTTCGGGATAGCAACGTCAATGCTTCCTACCCTGGTGTCTAAGGGATGGTGGCCATTGCGGGTATTAGTCCGTTGGGGAGATACCGTGGTGTAATCAGTGCCGCAGACAGTGTCAGCCTGGGTCGAGAGGATCTGGTTGATGAAGTTTGTGAGCATCTGGCGCATCAAGTCTGGGGAGGCCTGGGTGAGTAATTCTTCCAGATACGCGGTCGGGTCGATATGATGAGGGTTAGTGGCCATCGCGGGTTTACTTCCTTTCGAGGATAGGTAAGAGTTGATTCGAAAGGTACCCGCGGTGGTCGCCTTATTGTGTACCGGCACGAGGCTTACAACGGGTTACAGATACACCACACTAGCGGACGTAACCGACCTAAACTGGGACAATCCGCGGGTGCGCGAAGAGTTTTGCAGTATCCTGCGGTTCTGGCTGGACCTAGGAGTGGACGGATTTCGCGTAGACGTGGCACACGGACTCGTAAAAGATCCTGATCTGCCAAACTACCAGTACCACTGGGACATGGTTTTAGGCGGCAACATGCTACCCGAAGATGTTCCCGAGCCTCCCCAGTGGAACCAGCCTGGCGTACATGACGTTTACCGCGAATGGCGGCAGGTGCTGGACGAGCACGAAGGTGACCGGGCGCTGGTGGCCGAAGCCTGGCTTAACAGACCCGAAGATGCGAAGCTCTACGTACGTGCGGACGAGATGAACCAGGCGTTCAACTTCGACTTTCTCACTTCACCTGTGGACGCCGAATCTTACCGCCGGGTGATCGCCCACTCTTTGCAAGAGATGGACACCGTGGGCGCACCAACCACTTGGGTGCTTTCAAACCACGACGTGGTGCGTGCCGCCTCCCGGTTTGGACTATCCAAGACCGGCAAGGGGCCAAACGGTATCCGCCCATTTGAGGAGCAGCCGGATGTCGAACTAGGCCGGCGCCGCGCCCTCGCCGCCCACGCCCTGCAAGCAGCGCTGCCCGGCTCCATGTACATCTACCAGGGCGAAGAGCTATCACTTCCCGAACACATGGCCGTGCCCGACGAGCTGCGCGAGGACCCCGCCTTCTACCGCACCCAGGGTCGCGAAGCCGGCCGTGACGGCTGCCGCGTGCCCATGCCGTGGGAAGCAAACGCCCCGGGCTTTGGCTTCTCTCCCAGCGGCTCCACATGGCTCCCCCAGCCAGCAAGTTGGGAAACACTTGCGTGGACGTACAGGAAGCCGAGGCGTCCTCGTCCCTGAATTTCTTTAAGAAAATGTATCGCCTGCGTAAAGATCTGGGACTTGGCCGGGCCGAACTCCTGGACGTACAGGAGGCCCACTTGCACTACGTGTCAAGGCTTCCTGACCGCGCCGACGTGCACATTGTTATGGCGTTTGATGAGGCCGTGACGTTACCTGCGGGCGCACATATTTTGCTGTCTACTGACGAGGTTGCTCCCGCGCAAGTTTCGAACGAGGAGACCGCACCCAACTCGACGGTTTGGTACACGCTATAAACGTCTGATTTGAGTCAAAGCAACAGTTTGAGCGGGCACCCCAAGAGGTGACCGCCCAAACTTCTAGCTAAACGGCTCGCCTGCTACACCAGCACCTGGGTTGAGAGCGGGGTCTTGTTGCCGAAGCGGTGGTTGGTGATCGAAACGGCCTGCTCGCGCACAAACGGCAGGATTTCAACGCGTCCGCACGTGGTGACAGGACCATCCCAGACAGCAACGTCAATCGAGCCAGCTACTGCGCGGCGTAGCTCGTCACCGTCCTCACCAATCATGCGGATGCGAATATCGAGGTTCTCGCCCGCTTCCACCTCAGCTTGAACACGCTCCGCGAACTGGCGCTTGTTCTCAACGAGGATGTCAACGCCAAGGTTGCCCAACATGATCGACGGATCGGTTGGGAGGAACGTTTCCGTTGACACCGTAAGGTCCATGCTCGTGTATGCACCGGCCGGAAGTTCGCGGATAAACGAGGTCTCGTCATCCGGATCCACCTTCACGATCTCCCCCAGGGCAATACCTGAAGAAACCGCGCGGAATACCTCGTAGAGAGAGGCGTCCTTGCCCACGCGGATCTGGGCGCCAACGGGCAGGTAGCGCAAAATGTTGCGTTCCACGCCAACCTTCGACGGGTCATGCAGACGTCCAAACTCGGTGTCGATCGCGTGCTGGTCAGACTCGACGGCAATCGCGAGGCGCGCGTAGTCCTCTTCTGACAGCAGACGCTTTGCAGATTCTAAGAGCTCACGCAGTTGCGGAGCCTTCACGTTGGCTTCGTGTTCAACAGCCGGCGGGTAGGCGGCGTCGCGCTCGCCCTCCGGGGCAGGCTCAACGGGTTTGATATCGCCAAATCCGTACAGGTAGTTCGGGCCTCCCGCCTTGGTGGTTTCACCCACCGCGGAGCGCTTCCAGCCACCAAACGGCTGACGCTGCACGATTGCGCCGGTAATACCACGGTTAACGTACACGTTGCCGGCTTCTACGTTGTTGAGCCAGTGGTTGATCTCATCGGGATCAAGCGAGTGCAGACCAGCGGTAAGGCCAAAGTCCACCATGTTCTGAGCTTCAATGGCCTCTTCAAGAGTATCGACCCGCATAACGCCAAGGATCGGGCCGAAGTATTCGACCATGTGATACTCAGACCCCGGCTCCACGCCCACGCGCACGCCGGGGCTCCACAGCCTGTTCGTGTCGTCAAGGCGACGCGGCTTAAGCACCCACTTTTGCCCTTCACCTAGGGAGGTAAGGCCGGCCAAGAGTTTCTCTCCCGGCTCGGAAGACAGCGGCCCCATTTCTGCCGAGAGGTCGTCTCCCCAACCTATGTGCAAAGACTTCGCGGCGTCAACCAGCTGGTTGCGCACGCGCTTAGAGAAGCCGGTTGATCCCACGAGAATCACATACGAGGCTGCCGAGCACTTCTGGCCTGCGTGACCGAAAGCGGAGTCGATAACGTCCTTCACGGCGAGGTCAAGGTCGGCTGACGGAGTGATCACGATAGCGTTCTTGCCCGAGGTTTCGGCCATGATGCGCAGGGTGGGATCCCAAGAGCGGAACATTTCTGCCGTTTCCACACCACCGGTCAGAACGACGCGGCCAACGCGCTTGTCGGTTACTAGCTCGCGGCCCAGCTGACGTTCGCCAACGGAGGCGAGAAAGCACGCGGTTTCAGGGATACCTGCAGCCCAGATGCATTCGGCCAACACCGCGCCGGTGCGACGAGCAATCGAGGCCGGCTTCAAAATGGCTGCGGATCCAGCCGCGAGCGCCGCGATCGTGCCGCCCGCTGGGATAGCGATTGGGAAGTTCCACGGCGGAGTTACCAGGGTGACATCTACCGGTTCAAACTCAGCACCCTGGAGATTCTCAAGGTCGAGTGCGCGTTCTGCGTAGTAGTGGGCGAAGTCGATGGCTTCAGAGACTTCAACGTCAGCCTGCTGAAGCGATTTGCCCAGTTCAGATGCGACAACCTCAATCAGTTCACCGCGACGCTTACCCAGTTCCACACCGACTTTATGGAGGAGGTCGGAGCGCTCCTTAGCGCTACGCGCCGCCCATTCAATGCCTCCTTCGACAGCTAGTTCAAGCATCTCGTCTAGCGCGTCTGCACTGTCAATTACTGCGGCTTCGATGGTGTCGTTACCCAGCTGGGAGTCCTTAATGCGGGATGCGATGTCTCGCGCCCACTGCAGGTTTTCAGGCAGTGAAGGGTCAGAGTCCGGCGTGTTCTTGAACGTCCAGCCTCCGGCGGGCGTGGTGACGGGCTTCGCAATGTCTTCAGCTGTTTCCGTGCCCCGATCCTGGTGGCGGTTCGCGCCTACGCGGCGGTCACCTTCACGCTCCATCTGCTCAACGGCGGCGAGGAAGCGCTTCTTCTCCTTGTCAAACGCACCGGGGTCAGTGCCGATGTCAAAAATGGAGGCCATGAAGTTCTCGTCCGCCGAGTTTTCCTCCAAGCGGCGCACCAAGTAAGAGATTGCCACGTCGTATTCGTCCGGGCTTACAACCGGAACGTACAGGAGGAGGTTGCCTACGTCCTCGCGAACGGCTGAAGCCTGCTGGGTGGCCATACCGGAGAGCATTTCGATTTCAATCTCGTCTTGCACGCCGCGCTCAAGAGCGAGCTCCCATGCGGCTGCGATGGTGAAGAGGTTGTGGCCGGCAACGCCAAGTTTCACGTTTTTTAGGCGCTCGGGGGTCATTGCCCAGTTGATGATGCGCAGGTAGTTTGCGTCGGTAGCCTGCTTGGATTCCCAGGTGGTTAGTTCCCATCCGCGCACAGCGGCGTCAACACGCTCCATAGCGAGGTTCGCGCCTTTCACTACGCGCACCTTGATGGGTGCTCCCCCATTTTCAACTCGCTTAGCTGCCCATTCTTGGAGGTCTTTCATGGCGTTTAGCGTGTCCGGCAGGTAGGCCTGCAGCACGATGCCTGCCGAGTAGTTCTTCATTTCCTGCTGGTCGAGAAGGCGCTTGAACACGTCAATGGTGAGGTGCAGGTCGCGGTACTCTTCCATGTCCAGGTTGATGAACTTGCGGGCGGGGTGTGCGGCCGCGTACTTGTACAACGGCAGCAGTTCAGTGAATGCGTGATCTACAACGTCGTCGTAACCCCACGGGTTGTGTGGGCCGGTTACGGCTGAAACTTTCAGTGAAACGTAGTCGATGTCGTCGCGTTCAAGCAGGCGCTTGGTGTCGGCTAGACGCTTCGCGGCTTCCTTGTCACCAAGAACGGCCTCGCCAAGAAGGTTTACATTGAGCGAGGCGCCGCCTGCTTTGAGGCGCTGGATGGCAGGGCCCAGCTTATCGTCAGTCACATCCACAACGAGGTCTCCCACCAACTGGCGGAATACGCGGCGTGCGGCCGGTACGGAAACCCCTGGAACAAACTTGCCGACGGTTCCACCAATGAGGACCGGAATACGTAGGTACCAAGGGAGAAAATCCGGGTTTTTCTTACCGGTTTCAGCTAGGTGGTCTGCCGCCACCTGCTGATCTTCGGGCCTCACAACGCCATCTACGAACGAGACGGTGTAGTCAAGGCCGCCCTCATCTTCGAGGACATCGGCAAGGAGCTTTGCAGCCGGATCAATGGGGTATTTCGTTGATTCGTCTGCCCACTTGCGCGCCCGAATTAGCGCCCGTTCTGCGATTTGGGAAAAGTCCGTTACTTCCGACGCAGTCATTTGATCTCCTTTGATTGACTTTACGCATGCGAGGCTATGAGAGGTTTTGCTCTAACTATATTGGGGAATTCTTCTGGTGCACAGGTAAAGCAATTAATAACTTTTGCGCTGATACTTTTATCGGTTTTAGCGTGCGATACATGGTACACGCGTGAGCGCAGCCCTTGCACTTTGCAGGAGCTGCGCTACTTGTGTGGGTTAGTCTGCCGAGACCCCCGCTAGGGCGTCGTCAAACTCCTTATCGATCTCTTCGTTTGGATTGTAAGTCATGTTAGAAACAATGACCGCGATCAGCAGGTTCAGGAGGAATCCAGGGAGAATTTCGTACAGGTCGAAAATGCCACCCGAGACATTGCCCCAGATACCGACCGTGACCGCTCCGACGATCATGCCGGCGATAGCTCCCTGATAGGTAAACTTGCGCCAGTAGAGCGAAAGCAGAACGGTGGGGCCAAACGAAGCTCCAAATCCGGCCCACGCGAATGCAACGAGGGCGAGGATGGTGTCCGAGCGCGGCCACGCGAGGGCTCCAGCCAGGATCGCGATGACTGCCACAACGACACGGCCCGCAAGCACACCATCATTGCCCGATAGGTCGCGCTTGGTGAACGCACGGTAGATGTCCTCAACAACTGCAGAAGATGTGACCAGCAGCTGCGAAGAAATGGTAGACATGATTGCCGCGAGGATAGCGGCAAGCATGAAGCCTGCAATAAGCGGGTGCATTAGGAGCTGGCCGAGCGAAATAAATACCGACTCGGGGTTAGCCAACTGGGCCTCGTCGTGCTTGTAAACAGCTACGCCAACGAGGGCGGTCATGCCGGAGCCAATAACTGCAAGTAACATCCAGCCGATGCCAATACGGCGAGCGGCAGCAGATTCTTTCGCGGAGCGAAGGGCCATGAAGCGCACGATGATGTGGGGCTGACCGAAGTATCCGAGCCCCCAAGCAAGTGCGGAGATAATGCCCATCGCGGCCACGCCCGCTGCTGCACCGCCGGAGAGGGAGAAGATGGCGGGATCAACCTCGTTGATGGCGGTAACCACGTTGGAGAAGCCACCTACGTGCACGATGCCAACGATTGGAACGAGGACGAGCGCGGTAACCATCATGAGGCCCTGCACCACGTCAGTCCACGACACGGCAAGGAAGCCACCGATTAGCGTGTAGAGCACAACGATTGCAGAAACAATCACGAGGCCGAGGTGGTAGTTCATTCCGAACGACGCTTCGAAGAAGGCGCCGCCGGCCACCATGCCGGACGAGACGTAGAAAGTGAAGAAGACGAAAATGATAATACCCGCAACGATGCGGATCAGGTGCGAGCGGTCGCGTAGACGCTGACCAAGGAATGAGGGAACGGTAATAGAATCGGACGCCACTTGCGAATAGGAGCGTAGGCGCGGCGCCACGAATTTCCAGTTAAGCCAGGCACCGATGGTTAGACCAACCGCGATCCAGCCTTCGATGAGACCGTTCAGGTAGATCGCTCCGGGAAGGCCCATGAGCAGCCAGCCGGACATGTCGGATGCACCGGCGGATAGGGCCGCGGCTGTTGGGCCGAGCTTGCGACCACCGAGCATGTAATCGTCAAAATCACTCGTTCGGTTGTAGGCAAGCAGGCCGATCATGATCATAGCTACGAGGTAGATGATCATGGCGATTGCCTGATATGTCGTCGTCGACATGCGGGTATCCTCCTTCTGGGCGGTTTTCAGTCTACCAAACCCTCAGCAGACCCCAGTGTCGTCGCACCAAATTAGTTGTTAGGTTTTGCATCTTAGCAAGGAAGATCCTTGCTAACAGTTAAGGCTCAAGGGCAGCCACTGATGCTACGTTAACTCCGTCTTCTCGCCGATATGACAATCCGCCACCCGTGATCACGAGGGGAACCGTGGGCAAATCTATAAGCTCACTGAACCGCAATAGGTTTTCAGCTGCCTAGTCTACGACTGCTGGATTGTGCCCGAGTTTCACTTCAATCACTAGGACGGTTCCGTCTATCTCAACGAGCGCGTCAACCTCCTGTTGATTCTGAAGCCGAGCATGATAGACGAACCCGCACGTCAAAGCTCGCAGCTCATGGATAACAGATGATTCAAAAAGCTGACCAGCGTAATTGAGATCGCCCAGCAGAGCTTCGGGTCCTTTGCCGAGTGCGGCCATTGCCAACGCCGGGTCCGTCAGGTGACGTTTAGGAGCTTGTCGAAGAGGCACACGCGAACGCAACTTTTGCGTCCAGGCAGGTTGATCTTCACTAACGAAGATTCGAGCAAGAGAGTCCAGATAGTCGGATACAGTTTCCCGCGTCACTCCCGCATCGCTTGCAATTGTGGTGACGCTCATTTCTGTTCCCACTCCCCTAGCCAAGGAACGGAGCACGGCCATTACCCGCACAGAGTCCCGGCGCACACCATTGGGGGTATTAATATCTACCTCGGCGATAGTGCGCAGGTAATCTTTGTTGTTCTCTTGCGCTTGTTCGAGATCAAGGCCAAGATTTCCTGGCCAGCCTCCCCGGCAAATACGTTCGAATAAGTCATGAACTGTCCAATCTTCGCCGGCGCTGGCAATAGATTCACCTTTAGCTAGCCCAGATATAGACACGCCTCCACATGCCTCTCCCGACTCAAACATGGTCATGGTGCGCATCGTTAACCGCGCAAACCTGCCCGCGCCAGAGTGCCTAGCTACCGACTCACTCGGTGCCGTTGAACCGGTGAAGATGAACTGCCCTTTGGCGCGGCGCTGATCCACTATCCGACGGGCCGCGTCCCAAAGCACCGGATGTATCTGCCATTCATCAACGAGGCGGGGTACAGCCCCTTCAAGTACGAGAGCAGGATCTAAACCGACCGCGATCGCCACATTTGGATCGGTATCAACTTGAACTTCGCTCTTGGAAGCCTAACGGGAGGTTTCGGTTTTCCACACCCTTTGGGCCCCTCGACGAGTACCGCGCCCGCACGTTGAAGTGCCTCCACGAGGTACTTATCAGCCACTCTAGGAATGTAATCAGCCACGCCAAACACCTATCCGCCATATTCAAGCGTTTTCATCCGACACTTTCAAGCTATTTTAACCGATACGTTAATGCATTCCTAGCCTACAGTTTCACGTCTTTTTAACCGATGCTTTCACACATTTCTAGTCGCCAGTTTCGCGCTGCTCTAGCCGGCACTTTCAATTTTCATCTCTTAAACATGCATCGCTATTTGACGAAACCTCCGCTTTCGCGGAGGTTTCATTTCTAAGCAGCTTCAAACTAGTTGCGCTCCCTCAGCCAATGATTTCAACTTCGCCCACGCTAGGAAAGAGTGAGTACGCCCGCCAAAACCGCGGCTACAAACCCGTTTAACGCCAATCTCTTGCTGCCTTGCAACGAAGACCCCGCACACTTAACTAAGGTTAGGCTTACCTAATCGAATATGGTACTTTAAGCAACGCCCACGTTTCATAATTGCAAAGGAGTTTTCCGTGAAGTCACAGAAAATATTTGCAGGCATTGCAGCGGCAGCAGTTGCAATCTCATTACTAACTGCTTGCAGCACCGATGAAAACGTGCCCTACTTCGAGGACAACAAGCCCAGTGAAGGCCACGCGATCACAATCCATGACCAGCGCGGCCAAGAAGTGAAGCTAGACAAGCCCGCTGAGAAAGTGGCGGTTACCGTCATGCCTGCCCCCGCCATCATGGCTGCCGTAGACGGCTCATGGGAACGTATTGTGGGTATGAATAAATCCTCAATAAAAGCAGCTGACGAAGGCATCACGGGAAAGATTTTCACCACAGCATCCCAAACCGTACCCATTGCCGGTGATGATTTCGTACCCAACATGGAAGCAATCATCGGCCTCAACCCAGACGTGGTTATCCAATGGGGAAATAAGACAGACGACATCGTAACCCCGATTGAATCCGCTGGAATCCCAGTTGTTGGCCTGAAATACGGCACGCAAGGAGACCTCGAAAAATGGATTTCAATGTTCGGACAGGTACTTGGCAAAGAAGACCGCGCACAAGACATCATCAATACGATGCATTCCGAAGCCGCCCAGCTTCAAAAACAAACCCAAGCGCTTCCTAACTCACCGCGAGTATTGCAAATGTCCTACAACCCCTCAAAGCTTGGTGTAGTTACGGGCAAAAACTACTCGCAACACGTTTTTGACTTGATTAACGCTACAAACGTAGCCAAAGACGCTGTAGTTGACGACTCGGGTGTAAGCCCAGAACAGATCATCGCATGGGATCCAGAAGTAATATTCCTATCCGCATTCGACACATCCACCCCCGAAGACCTGTACAACGATGCTCGCTTCGCTGACATTTCAGCCGTTAAAAACAAGCGCGTATACCGCGCCCCACTAGGCGTTTACCGCTGGCAAGTTCCATGCGCAGAATCCCCCTTGTTCTGGAACTGGACCGCTGCCCTCGTACACCCGGAACTGGACATTGATCTGCCCCAAAAAATGCGCGAACAAATCAAATTCATGTACAACTACGACCTCACGCAAGAAGACATAGACCTCACCTTGCGCACCGACATTAACAACGGGTCCGCCAACTATGACCGCGTTCAGTAATAGCAAGCCGCACTTGAAGCAAATTTGTGAAGCGAATAATTCTACCAGCATTGAAAGTTCCCCAACCAAGAGCTTCAATCCTGCTCAAGTGCGGCTCCGCCACGCAATCATTATTGCCATCCTGTTCGCTTCACTACTGGCGCTAATGTTCATAGCCATTGGCCTGGGCCAGCTCAACATATCGCCGGTGCGCGTCGCCCAAATACTCTGGAACGACCTTCTCAACATGCTCCACCTGAGGGAAAACTCCGCTGTGGCTTGGAGCGAAGGAGAACGCTCCGCAGTTTCCCTAGTTCGCGCGCCCCGAATTATTCTCGCAATTATCGTAGGCGGAGCACTAGCAATATCAGGCGCAACCCTACAAGCACTATTTCGCAACCCGCTAGTATCGCCAGACGTGATTGGCGTATCCTCGGCATCTGCTTTTGGCGGAGTGCTAATGATCATGCTTCAGCTTGGTTCGATCGCGATAGTAACGGGCGCGTTCACTACAGGCCTGCTAGCAGCGCTCATAGTTATGGCTATTGGACGAATACGCACCAGTTTCCCCGTGTTAACCATCGTGTTGGGCGGCATCGTCGTGTCAGCATTTTTCAACGCACTCGTCTCACTCGTGACCTATCTAGCTAATCCCTACACCACGCTACCTTCCATCACATTCTGGCTGATGGGATCATTTGCGGCAGCCACGTGGGACAAGGTAGTAATGATCATGTTACCCGTACTGATCGGATCCCTCGTAGTGATTGCCCTGCGCTGGCACATCAACATTCTTTCCCTGGGAGACGACGAAGCTATCTCACTAGGCGTAAACCCCAAACGGTTGCGTTTCGTACTGATCATCGCCGTATCACTATTAACATCTTCAACGGTAGCGGCAGCCGGAATCATCGGCTGGGTAGGACTCGTAGTACCTCACCTCATCAGGCTTATCGTGGGACACGATAACCGAATCGTCATCCCTACCGCATTCCTGCTGGGCGGCATCTATACCCTCGTGATCGACACTCTGGCTCGAACAATATCCACAGTTGAAATACCTGTCGGCATCCTAACCGCGATGATTGGCGCACCCGTGTTCATCACGGTACTTATCCGCAAAGCTCGGTCGGGTGGTTCTTTTGCTTAAAGCAACAAATATTGGATTTCATTACCGCAGCGCAGACTGGTTGTTCCGCAACATTAACGTTGAACTACCTGCCGGAAAATGCATGGCAGTGCTCGGCCCAAATGCTCGCGGAAAAACAACGCTGCTAACGTGTTTAGCACGCATCCGCGAACCACTCGAAGGAAGCGTGGAACACGATGGCCAGATCGGCTACGTTCCCCAAAACACGCAAACATCCTTCCAATTCACAGCTTTCGACATGGTTCTCATGGGCACAGCACGCCACCGCTCACCATGGCAAATGCCAAGCACACAAGATGAAGAACAAGCACTCAAAGCACTAAAGCGCGTCGGAATAGAACATCTAGCCCAACGCCTCTTCTCCGCTATGTCAGGTGGGCAACGTCAGCTGGTGTTGATAGCTCGAGCTTTGGCATCAGATCCCGCCACGCTGATTCTGGACGAACCCACATCAGCGCTGGACTTACACAACCAAGCTCGGACCTTGTCAATAATGCACCAACTGTGCAACGAAGGTATTGGGGTCATCTTCACTACTCACGATCCAACCCATGCCCTCAACATTGCAGACCACACGTTGATGATGAGTAGCGACATCAGCTGTAGCGAATCAAGGGCCCAACTGAACGAACACAAACTATCGGGCTTATACAAACTACCTGTGCGGACCCCTCACGTCGATTTCATTTCTGGAAAACGCCAAGTGGTAGTACCCGATCTTCTAAGTCTCAAAGGAGGCAACAATGGCCACAGTACTGAAACTAGTGATGGGCAAACCCGCTGAAAACGCCAAGGACTCCTGCTGCACGGATTCCCCCGTACACACAATCGATATCTACGATCTACCAAACGTGGATTTATCCAAATATAGAGGCCTGATTTGCACCATGGGATGCGACCAAGTGTTCCTGTACAAACACCGCGATCGCATTACCCAGTGGGTGCGCGCAGGAGGGACGCTACTGGCCTCCGGACATCCGATGCTGCCATTCGTAGACGGCCTTCCTGCAACGCGAAAAATGCAGTTCCACGGCCTCGAGGACGTGTGGCTCACCGCCCGCGAACCCCATCCCGTCTGGGAAGGAATCGACAGAACCGACGTGTTGTTCAACACTGGCGTGCCCGGCACTCGCACTCTCGATGAGCTCAAAAAGATTGGGGTAGCAGGTTTCTATGCCCGCAACTACCTCGCCCAGCTACCCGCAGGCGCAACGGTAATCACCGGCCTAGGACCAACCGGGCTGCCAGTGGACATCTCGTACCGTTTGGGTAAAGGAGAAGTGATCGTCCATTCCGGTAATGACCTGCTGAGCTTCGACCGTCCCGGCACCAGCACCGAAGGTTGGAAAGCGACAATCATTAGCTACTTAGAAGGGAATATCCGATGAGAAGTATTGCCCTTATCCACAGCGGATCGTTCTTCCACCTAGCAGATCTTCGCGACCCTGCCGTAAAGGCCTACGACGTGCGCGAAATTTACGCTCCAGAAATGGACGAACACAGTTTGGACAACTGCGATGCTCTGTTCATTGCTGCACGTCAACACCCGCAAATCATGCAACAAATCGCGCCGCACGTACTAAATTTCATGGGCCGTGCAGGAGTGAAAACTTTTGTCGACGGAGAAAACCAAGTTGGCACGTGGCTACCCGGCGTAAAAGAAACACGTCGGGGCACAAACTTCTGGGCCTGGCGCACCGGAGAAGACCTTGGACGGCGCTCCATCAACCCAGCCCACCCCATGTGGAACTACCTGTCAGACGAAGCCGTCCACTGGCACTACCACGCTGTACTTAACCCACCAGAAGGTGCCACTGCCCTCGTACACCTAGAGGTACTAGACAACCATAGGGACGAAGATCATCTGGATCCGTGGGGCGAACACTACCTTGCGATTGCGGGAGAACAAAACGTGCTGCTATACCACGACGAGGTTTCATTCCCCTCCGAAATAGTGGTATCCACTATGGACGCAACCTACCACCACGGAGCAGGATTCATGCCCGGAGCAACCCAGCTGTTCTACCGAATGCTTCGCTGGCTTAGCGCTTAACCAATAAACCTAGAACAACCGGCTAACAAAATAGTGGGCTACCGACCAAAAGCCATGGTTGGTAGCCCACTTGTGTTATTGGGCAGCCCTAGTTTGAAATGTTCTGCGAAGCCGAGCGTTAGTTAACGCGTCCATAGCACATTGCGGTGCGCTATCCATTGGGGTGACCGGACTGTGACGGTGCTGAATTCTGGCTCATCGTAATTGAGGGTGTAGAACCGGTCTGAAGCCGCCGGACTCGAGCAGACATCTCGCAATGTAGTGCGTGAGGTTGCGGTATCCCAGTGCTAAGCCCCGTAGGTGTTCGAGCCTGCCATTGATCGCTTCGGTAGGCCCGTTCGATGTTCCCGGTCGGGTGAAAACGCCAGGACATCAGCAGCTCGACGCTTCAGAGTCCGTCCTAACCGCTTGAGTTCGACCAGTCCTGTCGGCAGATTCGTTGTCAGATCGTCGATGACTGATTGTAAGAGCTTCTTGCCCTCGTTGCCGTCGTTGGTTCGGTAGGCGCTCACAATGTCTTGATAGACGGCCCAGGTGACTTCGACGGCGGTGAAGTTGGCGTTGGCGAACAGGCCTACGATCCCCTCTCCTGCTGCTTGGCCGTGAGCAGATCAGCACCGGTGTGCAAAGTCCTACGCGCCCGATACAACGGGTCTGTCGCTCGTCCGCGATGCCCGGTGGTCTCCTGCTGAATGCGGCGGCGTACCTCGTCGAGGGGTATCACCGGCGAGTTTGACGACGTGGAACGGGTCCATGACTTCGACAGCCTCGGGCAGTTCCTCAACGGAGGCTGTTTTGAAGCCGGAGAATCCGTCCATCGCGACGACGTCGATGCCATCACGCTAGTCTTTCGTTCGGGTGTTCAACCATTGTTTGAACACCTGTTTCGACCGTCCGGGCACCATGTCGAGCAGGCGTGCCGGCCTGTTTCCTGGCTGATGGGGAGTCAGGTCGATGATGACGGTGACGTACTTGTCACCGCCCCTGGTGTGCCGCCAGACGTGTTCGTCGACACCAATGACGCTGACCGACTCGAACCGGGCCGGGTCGACGCGGTCAGCAGTCGATGTCCCTGCGCGAGGATCGCGGAGTTCGCGGTGTGCCAGGACACGGCGAGTTTGTATGCGATCACGGACACGGTGTCGTGGTCGATGACAAGGGCACACAGCGCCCAGTCGAGGCCGGTTCGCGAGATCTTCGCTCGTGGTGGCGCCACAGCAGTGGTGTTTTGACGCCATACGCGGCCGCATTCGACGCATTTGTACCGGCGGAGGCGAATGTGAAGCGTGGTGGGCCGGTGGCCGAAGGGTTCGTAGGCGAGGCAGCGGCCGACGGTATCGCGGACGATCCCGTGTCCGCCACACCGTCACCACCAGTCATCGGCAGTGTTGGGCTGGCATTCCAAAATGGCTTTGTGCCCGGTGATGTGCTGGCCAATGCAAGTAAGGTCGAGGGAGTCGAGTCGGCAGAATGTTGTGAGGTCAGGAGATGAGAAAGTAGGCTTGGACACGTCGAGGTCTTTCGGATGGAGTGTGCTAGAACTTCCATCATCGGAAGACCTCGGCGTCTATCCGGACAGCGCCACGCCGTGTCCTGGAATCACTGATCCACACCCTCAATTACGAAGAGCCGCAAAACAGTGCGGTTAAAGGGGCCGGTTTGCCGGCCTAATGCCGACTGCCACGAGTCACTCATCAGATCCTCGATCTGCGACAACGCCGGATGCCCAGGCAGCACATCAACACCAAACCGCTCCGAGCGCATCGGAGTAATCTCAGCCGCGATCTGCGACTCCCCTCTCACGCAGCGGAACAAAAATCGAATACACCGTTTTAGCCAGCGAGTTCCGCTCCGCCACCTCATCATTCAGGCCATCGAGGTAGATACTTTCCGTTTGCTCCTCCGTGAGCATCAGCTGGGTGGCATTGCACTTCGGATCGCAATCCACATGCAAAACCCGTTTTCCCTACAGTGCAAAGTAATGGGCCACGTTAGTAGATAGCGTGGTTTTGCCTACGCCGCCCTTGTTGTTGAAGAAACTGATCGTGCGCACTTCATATCCCTTATAGATCACCGTTTGTCGCTTAAAAATCTAACAACATTGGCTGCAAAACAGCGACCGCGGCAGCGCAGCTCCTACCCCCGGGGTGCACGAGTGAAGGTTCCGTACCGACCAGTGAGTAGTTCGTGCCAAATTAAAGATTTTCTTATATCTCCGACCTGCGGAAATGCTGCGGGCCCCAAAAAGTTTTGGCACGAACTACTCACTCGAAGCTGTCGGCACGATGAAAACGAAACTCATCCCCATATAAGGTTCGACCGTGCTAACTTAATTGTTTGCTGGCATGCCACCTAGCAGCGATGCTGTCGCGCAAATCCAGCTTTCCGTCGTTCGTTTCTCATGATTGGGATTAATAATGAAAAAGTGTGGGTTTGCCAGCTTGGCAGCGCTTGCCACTGTAGGACTGCTATCGGGCTGCGTCGGCGCACCGGAGTCGAACAAATCGACAGAGACTTCCGGCGACTACCAGCCAGTGACCGTGACCAACTGTGGCGTAGAAACCACCTTCACCGCTGTGCCGCAACACGCTGTGACCACCAACCAAGGGGCAACCGAGATGATGCTGGGACTAGGCCTAGAAGACAAGATGGTGGGCACCGCTTACCTAGACGATCACGTCACCCCATCGCTGCAAAAAGCTTTTGACAAGGTCCCTGTGCTTTCCGACCAGGGCTACCCTTCCAAGGAGAAGTTCTTCGAGGTAGATCCTGATTTTGCTTACTCTGCTTATGGTTCTGCGTTTACAGAGAAGAATTTGGGTAGCCGTGAGCAGTTGAAGGCAAGTGGCGTGAATACGCGCATTATTCCTTATGGCTGCCCTGAGAAGAAGGATCAGCCTAGTGGTGCCAGCATGGATCCGGTGTGGGAAGAGGCGATGACTGTTGCCAAGATCTTTGACATCACCGAGCGTGGCCAGAAGGTAGTTCAGGAGCAGAAGGACCGTTTTGCAGCTCTTGAGAAGAAGGCTCCTGCGAAGGGCAAGAAGTTCGTGTGGTACGACTCCGGCGATAAGGATCCGTACATCGGTGCTGGTGAGGGCGGCCCGCAGATGGTTATTAATGCGCTGGGCGGCAAGAATATTTTTGAGTCCGAGAAGGGCAACTGGGCTCATTTGTCGTGGGAGTCTGTGATTGAGGCGGATCCGGATTTCATTGTGGTGGCTGACCCTACGTGGGATACCGCTGCGAAGAAGATTGATTATATGAAGAATGATCCGGTGTTGAGCCAGTTGCGCGCGGTGAAAAATGATGCGTTTTTGAAGGTGAAGTTCTCGGAGTCGACGCCTGGTTTGTCGTTGATTAATGGTGCTGAGAATCTGGCTGATCAGTTGGCTGAGTTGAACTAGTTTTATGTTGGTGCAGCGTAAGAGCCGTGCGGTTGTGCTCGGTGTGGCTTTGTGTGTGCTGACGGTGGCGTTGGCGCTGGTGGCGTTGCATGTGGGGGCGGCGTCGATTCCGGTGGAGCAGTCGTTGTCGGTGATTGGCCGCAGGCTTGGGCTTATCGACGGCTCCTCCGTCACTGTTTTTGAGGACCAGGTGGTGTGGCAGCTGCGGTTGCCGCGTGTGCTGGGTGCCCTTGCTGTGGGTTGTTGTTTGGCGATTTGTGGGGTAGTGCTTCAGGCGTTGACGAGCAATGAGTTGGCGGATCCGTATTTGCTGGGTATTTCTTCGGGTGCTTCGGTGGGTGCGGTGACAGTCATTGTGTTTGGCGTGTCGCTTCCTGCGGTGGCGTTGTATGCGGCGATTCCGACGGCGACGTTTGTGGGTGCGATTGCGGCGACTGTGATTGTGCTGGTGTTAGCCCGAGGCAAGTCGGGCTATTTGCCCCCTGGGCGCACGATTTTGGCTGGTGTGGCCGTTGCGCAGCTGTGTGGCGCTTATACGTCGTTGGCGATTTTGATGTTCGGTGAGCGTGGCACTGCTAATACGGTGTTGTCGTGGACGTTGGGTTCGTTGGCGGGTATTCGCTGGCCACATGTGGCGTTGTTAGCAGCGGTGACTGTGGTTGCGTTGGTGGTGATGCTGGGGGCGTCGAGAGTCCTCGATGCGTTCTCTTTTGGTGAAGACGCCGCCGCTACCCTAGGCATTAACGTCAATCGTGCGCGGTGGATGTTGCTTATTGCCACCTCGTTGATTACCGCATGCACGGTGGCCATTGCTGGACCGATTGGCTTTGTGGGTTTGACGGTTCCGCATGTGGTGCGCCTGATCGTAGGGCCGCGTCATGCCACATTGTTGCCACTTAGTGCGCTTACTGGCGCGTTTTTGATGGTGGGTGCTGATACGTTGGCGCGCACACTGCGGGAAAATACTGAGATTCCTATTGGTGTGGTCACTGCTGTGGTGGGTGCCCCGTTGCTGATTTATTTGCTTCGGCGTCAGGCGGCGCAGTCATGATTTCTTTTAGTAACGCTGAGTGGGTCACTGATGGTGGCGACCGCATTGTTCACCCCACATCGTTGGAGTTGCCGAGTCGCGGGCTCACGGCGATCATTGGCCCGAATGGTGCTGGTAAGACGTCGTTGCTGCGTATGGCTGCGGGCATTGTGCGGCCGTCGGCAGGCGAGGTGACGTTCCAAGGCCGTGTGTTGGGTTCGATCCCGGCGCGGGAGCGGGCGCAACAGATTGCGCTTATGGAACAGCAGCCGACAACGCAGCTTGATTTGTCGGTTCGCGATGTGGTGGAGCTGGGCCGGATTCCGTTTCGTAATTCGTGGTCGTTTGGCCAGGCAGCTGATGATCGCACGATTGTGGAGTCGGTGATGCAGCGGGTGAGCGTGGATACTCTTGCCGACCGCCGCTGGCTCACGCTCTCCGGCGGCGAACGCCAACGCGTCCAACTCGCCCGCGCACTGGCACAGCAGCCTTCCCTTTTGCTTCTCGACGAACCCATCAACCACCTCGACATCGCGCACCAGATTGCGTTCCTTGAGCTCGTGCAATCTCTTGACATCTGCGCTACCGCCGTCATGCACGATCTTGATCTGGTGGCTGCCTTCTGCGACTATGTTGTGGTGGTGGCAGATGGACGCGTGATCGCCCACGGGGACATTGACTCCACGTTGACCGAAGAGCTCATCCGCGACGTTTTCAATGTGACAGTCTCCGTGAGCAACACCGACCGCAGGCGGGTGACCTGGCACTTTGACCACTAGTCGCATCCTTGTCAGCATGTCGTGGGCCGACGCCACCATCGACTGGGCACCCCACGCCAACAGCCTCGACGCACACATAGCCCACCTCCAAGGAGGCGACCCCAACCGTGGCCTCACCACCGTGCTGTCAGCCTGCGCGCACAGCAACCGCATCATCTTGATCCCCTGCACCCACGACCACAGCGTGGGTGTCTCCTGGGTAAAGCGGGTAGCGCGCTGGTGGCTGCACACCACCAACTGGGGTGGCGAACTCTACATCACAGGAGTGGGTTCGGATGTGCCAGAGGTTTCTGATGTTTCTGAGTGCCGGCGTATTACCTGCACAAACCCCGAAACCCTGACCAACCCCGCATGGCAAAATCCCCCACCGGTAGCCAAGCACATCATCGTCTGCCAGGGGGTGCGCTGCCTAGCTAAGGGTGCCGACGAAGCCCTGCGCGAACTGCATGACGCACTTGATGCTGCTGACCTCCTCGACACCCACGTGCTGGTCACACGCTCCGCATGCCTCTATCCCTGCAACCGAGCACCAGTCATGTGCGTGCAACCAGACATGAAATGGGTAGGCCCCGTAACCTCCGACACCATCGACGATGTGATGCGGCTGGTAAGGGGTACAAGTGGGCGTCGCAACGCCTGCGGCTATGAGCCAGGAAGAAGCTGAGTCAACGTGTCGTCAGGATCGGCGACACCCGCGTACCACTACTGGCCGTTGTGCCACTAGCATCCAACCGTGGTTCTCAGCAGCAGCAATCCGCAGGTTTTCCTCCGTTAGGTTTGCACACTCCAGTGGTAGGTGGTTCCGTGAACGCCCCAGCCTCCTTCGCGCACAACTAGCCCGACAGCTTGCAGTTTATCGAGCGCAAATCTCAGCTGTCCTTGGCTCAAACCTGTGGTGCGCAGCAGTTCTTCAAAGCTCTGTTGTGACTTGAGCTCTAATGCGCGGGCTATTGTTGGCGCATTCTTGGTGATCTTTGCCAGAGTTGTTTCCTCTTTTTCCACACGGGGCACTTGATTCTCACTGTGTGCTCCTAGAGTGAAAGTCTTATTATCACTCTCAATGAAGCCACGCTTCTTCAAACCATGCATGAGTTTTTCCGCCTCGGCCACGGTTATGGGCGAAAACTCATTGAGGATCCTGGACAAATGCCAGCTTTCCCCTTTTCGTAGTCCCACTAGCAGGTGCTTTTCGACGGCGGTAAGGCCATCTCCTCCAATACTGCGCAGCCACTCCAACTCTGCTTCGCTGAAAACTGAGGCACCATAGAGAATCGCAGTGAACTGCACACCAGTATCAATGAGTTGAGGTTTTGCCAACAGTGCCTGACGAGTTTGTCTCAATACTTCTTGGATACCAGCGCCTTCGCCTTCGATGACACTGTAGTCGGCTTCGGTGCGAACTCGTTTAGCAATGTCATAAAGGCGGGGATTTACTGCGTTCTTGGAAAGAGTTGCACTCTCCAACTGTTTGACTGAGACTCCCCGAAGTCCACCCGGATTAGAGATGATGAGGCGATCGTCGCAAAGCCTAATCTCCACCCATTTTCCATCAGAATTGGGGCTTAGATCGCGGTGCACCAAGGCATTTGCGATCAGCTCGCGGACGGCAGGCAACGGGTAGACGCTCTCCTTGCGCATGTTTCCACTGGAGTCGTAAACATTCCGCGTCGGCGCATTCTGTTTTACCCACGTCAGTGCAGATTCGAGCAGGTCAGGAAGAGGGCCTTCAAAGTCCTGCATATTCCTAGTACGCACACTGCTGCCTTCGCGCGGCAATTGCACTGCAGCTGTAATACGCAGCTGTGGAGCCTTACCCTGCGGATACTCGCCCAGGGCGTAGATTCCGGCCAGCGTGAGTTCGCCCTTTACCGTCACGATATTGAGAGTTTCAAGCAGTTCTTGGTCATCAATTTTCTTGGACAAGATGCGGCTTCCCGCGCGCGCAGCCTCGAGGAAACTCTTTACCCGAACAGAGTCTAAGCCTCGGATTGAAGAGTTCAAGACTGGGACTACATCGAACTGGAAGTTCTCAGAATGAGACAGCTTCTGGATCTCAACGAGTGCGAGATCAGCATCGTTCATTTCGTAGTCTCCATCGGATTGCCGCAGGTAGGCAACACCTCGATAGTGCGCCGGACGGTTTTGCAACGGCACTGGATTGACCTGTGCCACAAGCACCTGCTTACCCTCTAGAGTGAAAATCTCACACTCGATCATAGGGGCCGGTTTCACACTGTTACGAGTCTGACTAATGAGCGCTTCTTCAAGCGCTGCCGCATCCGCAACACCGACGACTTCAAAGTCACGGTTTTCATCCACGCCTAGGATAATTGTGCCCCCACTAGGCATATTGGCAAACGCACATGTTGTTTCTGGAAGGTTTTCCGGCAATTCACTAGCACGCTTAACTTCGATGTCTGTGGAGTCACGATGCAAACGCCGAAGCTCAGCTAGCTGCTCAGTCAAACTGTCCAGAGTCCAATTCATACTCTTGAGTGTAACAGTGAGACTTTAGAGTTGCACTGTTATTTTCCCCTGAGGCTTTTATTGGCGTGACCTGCCGATTGTCAGAATAGAGGGGGTCTAATCTAACAATGAATCCCGCAATTGTGGAATCCTTGGTGGAATAGCAGGCGGCTTAGTCCACCCGTCTGTAGCGCCGCGACCGGCCACCACCCACAGCGATAACTCGCTCCTCGTCCACTAATCCATCAACACATGCTTTGGCGGTTCCCCGAGAAACTCCACACATCGCCATCAAGTCACTGGTAGCCAGGTCCCCAACTTCACTCAGCCACAGCATCGCCGCGTTGGTTAGTTCAGCTTGGTCTGTGGACAGATATCGAACTGGAGAAAACGGTGAAGGCTCGACCTTACGCAAAATCTCGCGACAAGCATTGCCGAGCAGCCACACGCCATCGTGCACGATAATCAAGGGTTCTCCAGCAACCGTAGTTTGACGCGCCGCTTCCAACGCATTTCGTGACGCTTCTTTACCTGATTGCAGACCGCGCGCAACTATGTCAATCGTTATGAACGGTCTCTGAAACAGAAGGTAAAGGACAATCGCGATCCGATAATCGTCTTGGCGCGCTTCCGGAACTATCGACGAAACCAATTCCAACACCGGCAGCACCGGACGGCCACCTACTAGGGTCGTTTCTACAAACGGCCCTGCGATTTCCTCGATCGTTGGTGGGCGGTGACCAAGTGCGATCATGGCTTGATACATGCGATCCACGCCAACGCCTTGCTTGTCCACCAACCCCAGCGCACGATACAGGTCGGCGAGGGCGGGATAGCGAGCAGCACGGTTGCTCAGCACGTTTTCGCTGGTGATTGCAGCAGGGAAGCCACCAGGACTGCGGACGATCAACGTGCTATCGAGTTCAATCCAGCGCACATCAATTGGCTCGCTTCGATTCCAGTCGCGGTGAATCATAGCGTTGAGCATGGCTTCACGAACCGCCAGGCGCGGAATCTCAGGTACTGGTTTGTGGACGAAGCCTTCCACCACGGTGTTGTTCTTATTCACTACATTCAGCGCCTGTTCCAGATAATCCAGCTGTTCTAGGCAAGACTTCTCCGGTTCCGGCACCACTGTGTTCAGCACTTGGCCGCCGTGCACATCAAAAATGCTGAGCTCGATCGCAGTGCGGTCGAGGGATGTGAAAAGCAGCTTTCCGGCCTGCGACAGGAATCCTTCGGCATCCAGCGCGCCGATCCCACGCAGGAGTTCTTCATCGGTGAGCTCTGCGAATGCGGGATCCCATTTTCGGGCCAAGGTAAGCGCAGCAGGGCGGGCGTCGCCCAGCGTAGCGGTGGTGACTTGCGCCATTGGGTCAAATCCGGCTTGAGCTCGCTGGTATTCCCACCATTCCGCTCGGTCAACAGGCCGGCAGGAGTCACCAACCCGCCACCGCAGTCGATCCGAAGTGTCTTCTACTGGTTCCGCGGCGGCAGCCACATAGATGGCGAGGACCCGCTGGCCGAGTACACGCTTTGCGACGACATCAGGCGCCACATCAATTCGGGTGAAGATACCTTGACGCAGCCAATCGATGTCTAGCTCAGTGCCAATAATCCGACCCGTCTTGTCCTCGATTCCCACGATCAACGCGCCACCGCCGGGTGTGTTTGCCATGCAGGCGACTTCGTCCGCCAACTTATCGGCAGCCTCAGGATTCTCCGGCTTGCCGGGCTCAATCTGCGGACCATTGCGACGGCCGGCCTCTTCCTTGAAGTCAACCGACTGTGTCTCTTTGGTTTTCTGCACTCGCCCGTCGGCAGCCGAGGCCAAGATGGACTCAACTTGAGCAATAAGTTGCTCACGACGGTTTTCCATGTTCGGCAAGCTCAGAGTCACGACACACCACCACTTGGGAATTGTTAGAATAGGGACCCCCTATTCTAACAATGAATTGGCGCTCGGCGGGTTTCGTGGTGGATTAAGGTCGCCCCCTACGTCCCTTTAGGTTTTGGCTCCTTTCGGCAAAGCTTCAATTGTGGAGAAACTCCTGCATCCCGACAATGCCGCGCCCATGCCTCGATCTTTTGCTTAAGAATGATCGACTTGACTTCCGAAATTCTACTAACCGGTGTCTGACGCTCGAAACCCAACCAAAGACAATATTTCTCAATCTTATCGGAATAGTTAGTTGATGCACCGTTTCTTAAAAGATCAATCACACTCATGGACTGATCGACCACATAACCAAGTTTGGAAGCTGATCCAAATTTAACAGCGAACAGCACATTCCCTTTCCGGAGATCCCATGCTTCCGTTGGAGCTTTCCCTTTTGTTTTTAAATTGGAGAAGTCCCGGTCCCCATTTATGTAGCCTAATTTCTCAGCACGAATATTGAATTCCTTTTCGATTAGATCGCACGGAATAACGCTGAATTCATTTTCACACGGAACAACAGGAATCCGGTCTACATGGAAATCGAGCATATTTAGATAGTCTTGATTAAACTCGCGCCATCTTCCTTCCGTCAATACAATTCGTTCATCGTCAGGGGTGAATTCTAGAAAGTCGATCAAATTCTTTGTTATCTTCTGTATTCCATCACTGAACACCCGAATCTTAACATTCGGCAAATCCATATCGGCAATCTTGTTCCCGACAATAAAGCCCCTTATCCTTTCGATCTCCAAATCGTCGTACAGGGGAGACTTAGTTCTTCGCAAGCAGATTTGATATTGATCATCTGGAGAAAATACAAAACCCACGCCAGATAGCGTATATGCAGACACCGATACTAGCTCCGATTTACTCCCACCTCGCACGGCCGAGTATAGTTGCTTTTCAAGCCTCGAAATAGTTTGCTCATCTTCAATGATTTCAGTTCTTGGTATCGGGACTATCGGGTCACTTTCAAGCACATTGATTAGACAATCAAGAACCTCAGGAATTTGGAAGTAGTCTATTTCAACGCTTATCTGGCATGATTGACCAAATTTCCCCACCTTCCCAAGCTGCTCTACAAACTGCTCCCTGATGGAACCCTGGACATAATCAACAGAATTTCCAGGTGCAACGTTGAGCTCAGCGTTTGAGTTAAAATTCTTTATTCCCTTTTTCTGTTTACTCTGGAAGAATTTTTCAGATGTTGAAGCAACACTAGAAGCATCGATTATTCGTTTCGCCACTTCAATACCGAAGTTGTGGTCACAGAATGGCCGAATGTAAAAGTGTGACTTTCCATATGAGATGATAAAGATGTGATTATCACTCTTTGCGCAAACGGCCGCGAAATACGAGCGCGCCTCAAAGGTGTTGTCTGGCAGGAGAAATTTTAATGGCAAGAGCCAACCAGGCTCAGCCCCTGTTGGTTCTTCTGAAAAGTAGAACTGGAGTTCCCATCCATTTGTCTCCTGTACATTCTCGAGTTGAAGTCCCACATCTTTGAGTTTATTTATTAATGGCACGAGGTTGTCATCATTGATTTTGAATATGTTCAATTTCATTGAATTAACACTCCCCACCCGCATACCTTGGCGCGAACTTTTCCATCTGTTCGTAAACCAACTGGGTGGCTTCTTTTTGTCGGTCTGGTGGATACCCGTACTTGCGCAGCAGCAACTTGATGGTGCGGCGTAGCTTGGCTTTGACGTCGTCGCGGACGGTCCAGTCGGTGCGGGTGTCACGACGCATGGTGGCAACCAAGTCACGGGCGATGTCGGCAAGCACGGAATCACCGAGCACATCGACGGCAGATTCGTTCTGCGACACCACATCGAAGAACGTCAGCTCATCATTGCTCAACGCGGGAGCGAACTTCTCACCACGGCGTGATTCCTCAACCACGTCCTTAGACAGCGCCACTAGCTCCGCGATCACTTCAGCAGCAGTGAGCTGCTGGTTGGTGTATCGCGTCATCACCTCTCGGATACGCTCCGAAAATAGTTGGCTGCGCAGTTCGTTATTTCCGGTCGCGTCACGTACCCCCTGTTGGAGCTTCGCTCTCAGCGCCTCGATCGCAATTTCAATGTTGGACTTGACGTTCTTTTCGCTGAAACCTTGGCTAGCAAGCTCCTGCAGGTTGGGCACATCCTGTCCAATTTCCGCGTAGATGTCCAACACCTCACGGCTTTCAGCAGCATCGACGACGAGCTGGCCTAAGATACGTCGCGCGGTATCGGAAATCGGTTCACCGCGACTTGCTCTGTCCGCCGCTTCTATCTTGATCAGCCACTGGCGCGCCTCAAGGTAGAACTCGACTTCCGATCGGATCTCATCAGCGCCGTCAGCGGTCACGGCAATCGCCCAGGATCGCGCAAGCGCGCTAGAAAGTTCTCGGAACTTCTTCGCCACCGGTCGCGCCATTGGGTCTTCTGGGTCAGTGTTCCCTAGTGTCTGCGGCGAACGTAAGAATCCCACCACCGTTGCCAGTGCCCCGCGCACGTCACCGCTTTGCAGTTTTGTGTGCCAATCTACCGTCACCAGTTCGTGGATTTGCCCCAGGAACTGCTGCGCGATGGTTAGCGTCTCTGTGGCATGCTGGCCGATGACCTTCTCACCGGATTTCTCTGCGTCGACGGTGAACTCATCGAGCGCTTCCTTCAGGTTATCGGTCAGGGGCGCGTATGCGATGAGCAGACCATCTTGCTTGCCTCGGAAGGTGCGGTTCACGCGCGCGAGAGTCTGCATGAGCAATGCACCGCGCAATGGTCGGTCAATGAACAACGTGTGCAGCGGTGGCGCGTCGAAGCCGGTGAGCATCATGTCTTTCACGATGATGATTTCCAGCTCGTCGTCTGGATTCTTCACGCGTTCTTTGACAGCCTTAATAGCGCTCGGCCGACGCATATGCTTCTTGATCTCCGCGGTGTCCGAGGGATTCGCAGAGTACACAACTTTGATCTTGCCCTTATCGTCAGCATCGCTATGCCAATCGGGGTGCTTCGCGATGATCTTGTCGTAAATCTTCATTGCGATACTACGAGTAGATGTGACGATCATGGCTTTGCCTGGGCATCCGATGAAGTCCTGCATGACGGTCTTACGGTCTTCCCACCGCAACAGTAGGTCGTCGACAAGCGTGTCCAAGCGATCGTCGGCACCATACATGGCTTCGAGAGCAGCAGTGGTGCGCTGGATTCGGGCGCGCTCGGACTCGCTGAGGCCTTCGAGTGCCTCATCGGCGGTGGCGTCGATGTACTCATCGGTGATGCCTTGCACTCTGGCCAGCGGGATTAGCCGTGGCTCGAAGTAAACGGGCACCGTCGCGCCGTCGTCGACTGCGCGCTGCAGGTCATACACGTCAATGTCATCGCCGAATACGTTCCTAGTGTCGCGGTCCAATTCAGAAATCGGCGTGCCGGTGAAGGCAATCATGGCCGCGTTAGGCAGCGCTGAGCGCAAGTGTGCGGCATATCCGTCACGGTTTGCCCCGAAGCCGTAGTGCGACCTGTGGGCTTCATCAGCAATGACAATGATGTTGTGTCGCTGCGACAGCACCGGGTGCTTGGCGTAGGCATTACGCTCGTCCGCGGTCAGGCCGAACTTCTGCAAGGTGGTGAAGTAGATGCCACCCGAGGTGCGTGTGGCCAATGCGGTGCGCAGGTCATCACGGTCTTCAATCTGGCGGGGCTTTTCCGGCAACAGGGTGCTGGCAAGGAAGGTGCTGTAGAGCTGGCCGTCGAGTTCCGTGCGGTCGTTAATCACGATGATGGTTGGGCTTTCCAGCTCCGGGGCGCGCATTACTTTGGCTGACGCTTCTATATTTGTCAAGCTGCGAGAGTGACTTGTGTGCGGGTTAGTTCTTTGGTGAGGAGCCGGTAGATTTTGCGTGCGAGGTAACGTTTTATCAGCCGAATAGTCTCGCGTTTGGTTTTTCCTTCGGCTAGTCGTTTTTTCATGTAGGCGCGGGTCTGGTCATCGTTTCTTAGGCGTACGAGAGCCACGGTATGTAGAGCGTTATTGAGTGCTCGGTCTCCGCCTCTGTTGAGCCGGTAGCGTACCTTGTTTCCTGACGATGCTGGTATTGGGCTTGTCCCTGCTAGGGCAGCGAAAGCCGCTTCGCTTTTGATCCTGCCCACGTGGGAATAAGAGATAATCATTTGCGCGGCGGTGACAGGGCCTACTCCTGGCATTTCCAGTAGCGCTGGCGTCACCAGCTGAACGATCATTGCTAACTGGTTTTGGTTTTCTGCCAGTTGTGTTCGAGCGTCAATGATGGTTTTGGCTAGGCGTTTTGCTTCTTGTTTGGCAACGAGTACGTCGATAGCGTCACCGGGTTGTTCCTCAAGTGCGGCGATTTGGTGGACCTGTTTTACCGACAGTGCTCGTCTGGCATCAATGCCAAGGTCTGTACAGCGGGTCAGAGCTGTCAACGAGTTGATGTTAACGGTCGTGGCACGTGTGAGCTGTTTCCTAGCAGCAACCAGGATACGCAGAGCCTCACGATAATCTCCTTGTTTTGGGATAGTCAGCTCGGTTTCATCTTTACCAAGAGTCCTAGCGGCGATCTGAAAGGCATCAATTACATCGTTTTTAGCGAGTTTCTTACGACCCCTTACTAACAGGCGTGGGGCTTCAACCACGCGGTAACCTGCCTGCTCTAAAGCAACACGGAACCTAGTGCCATAGGAGGCTGTGCCTTCCATAGATACTAAAACCTCACGTAAATCAGCTCTTGTGTGTTTGGTGATCCATGCTTGCGCGCGGACGTGTCCTTGAGAAGTATTGGCGAACGTCTGGCAGACGATTTCAGCACCTGTGGCGCACTCTAGGATCGATAACACATGGTTTTTGGCGTGCGTATCGACGCCTACGATGAAACGGTAGAGGTGTGCGACAATTGCCATATGGATTCAACCTCCTCGGTTGTTGAAACGTTGGTTTGTTTCTTACCTTGAGGTCTGATCCGGCATCGTGTTCTTAGAGTCGTGTCTAGGACTTGGTTTGCTGGCAATACTGTGACGAGTCACGCCACCGAAAACTGGCGGACATGCTTCTAATCAAGCCAATACATACCGGCCGGGTCAGACCACGACCCTCGCAGCGGACATATCAGCCAAAAAGCACCAGAAACTTTGCTCCCCTTACAGGGAGATCAATATCTCTGCGCCGGTATATACACGAGTCACACCACCAGAGCTACGGTCTAATCCTGCCAGCCGATCCCAGACCAGCCACATCAAAAAGTCTCACAGTATGTACATGACAAAAGAACACCACCGAGAAGCTCACCACCGAAGCCCTGCAGATGCGCGTCGACTCCTACGGGGCGATCCTCGCACACGGCGACTACACGCTGGCCACCTTCGCGACCTGGACGAAGAAAGACGGATACGGCAACAGCGCCCAAGTCTACCGCCTCACCGAAGCCCCGATCGACGGCTTCGGCCCCGACGCACGCGGCCGCAGCGAATGCGCCCTGGAGCTCATCGCCGAGGCCGACCACCTTTTCGAAGACGCCGGACACGCCATCGACTGGGCCCTGACCCAGATCTAACCCACACCCCACACAGGCAAGGAGGACACGCGATGGATGCCACCAGAGAGCTGATCACCAGCCACCTTCAGATCCCCGCCGACGTGGTGGCGCACGGTGACATCCAGGCTGCCGCCGAGATCCCATTCAGCGTCCTCGACGAGCTCGCCGAGGAGGTCGGGGCAGAGAAGATCCCAGTCCACGCGCTCAGCCGCGTGGACTGGTACTACACCAAAGCCGACCAGATCATCGCCCTGGCCAGTCTGGCCGCGGACTCGGTGATCCGGGGCGCTTTGAGCGCAGCGGTCAGGTGGGTGATCTGCTTGAGCGTGTCGTTGCCGACGACGGCGTTCTTGCCGGCCATCACTGGTTCACCTGCCCCTCGAGTCCGAAGGCGCGGTCGTAGTCGGCCAGGTCGCGCACCATGCCGACGTCATCGCCTTCCGGTGGGGCGGGGTGCTCGAAATCGTGTCGTAGGGCGGCGGCGATGGTGACATGGGCAGGGTCGGTCACAGTCATCCCGCGGGCCCAGCTACGCTGGTGTTCCGCCACCAGCCTGCCTGCGTGACGCACTCTGACGGTGCCCAGGTCGGCGGCCACGTCCACTCGGGCGCCGATCGCCCGGGGATCGATGGAGTAGTCACAGGTGTCGATACGGACGTAGTAGTCTCGGCCCAGGCGGACGTGATTGCGCCAACCCAGATGCAGCACCGCCGGCGGTAGCGGCAGCATCGCCTCGGTGTCCGCCGCGAGCAGATCGATCGGACGTGCCTTGATCGTGCGCACGACCCGGTTGTTGGCGGTGCTGAGCCAGTCGGCGAACTGGGTGTTGAAGTCCGCCGGCGAGGCGAAGTGCCGACCGGGCATGAAGGAGGTCTCGAAGAAGCGGTTTCGTCGCTCCACGATACCCTTGGACTCCGGGTCCCGCGGCGGCAGCAGTACCACCTTGGTGGCCAGCGTCCCGGCGAACCCGGCGACCGGCTCGGTCAACTTGCGCCGGCCGATGCCGGGTTCGTTGTCCCAGATCAGCCGACGTGGCACCCGACCCAACTCGTTCAGCAGCGACCACATCGCCACAAGCAGGTCGGGGTCTTTCGTGTCGGGATCATCATGCCGAGCATGAAACGGGAGTGCCCGCACGTCATGACCAGCACCGGCAGCAGCGTGCGCGAGCCGTCTTCCAGAGCGATCTTGCGCGGCGGGAACCACAGATCACATTGGGCGGCATCACCGGCCGACCAGGTCAACCGGTCGGCGGGATCGATAGGCCGGTGCTCGGACCGGATCAGCTTCACGTTGTCACGGAACCAGCGGATCGAGCCGGTCCACCCAACTCGCTCTGCCGGGACCGTCGCCGGCATGTCCGGCGTCTGAGAAAGCAACAGTCGCACGCGCGCCTCGTACGGGGTGAACGATGTCGGCCTCGCTTTGCGCTCGTACTTCGGCGGCGCATCTGAGGTCACGGCCTTGATGACCGTGTTCCTCGCGATGCCCAACCTCCGGGCGATCACGGCCTTCGGCACGCCCTCGGCGTCCAGCCTCCTGATCAGCGCCCAGTCCTCCATGGTGATCACACTCCAATCGTCGAAGAGTGCTCACTTTTCAAGCGCCGCAACTGCGCAGTTTTCAAGCGCCGTCGACACCGGTCTTGGCGCAGCTTTTGGGTTCGCGTGTTCGACGAAAGATACGCTGTCTTGGTGCTCAAGCTTGGTGGATTAAGTGCCGGACTCAACCCGGAGCGGCATGGGTAGACAGTGGGTCTGCTGACGGCTGAGCGTCGGAGCCCAGCCCGTCCGTCAGCGGGCAGTTTGACGGTCACGGACGCGACGTGACTCTCCTTGTCACTGTCAGCCGAGGCTAGCGGTCAGCGTCGGGTACAGCGTCGCGAGCAACGACTCTGTTGGCGACGCTCGCGCCGGAACGGACCTGGTACGTCAACGGCTTCTCCAAGAGCCTCAGTCCCGGCCTGCGCGTCGGCGCGCTGGTGCCTCCGGAGCGGCAGCACGCGCGGGCCGACGTGATCCTCCAGGCCACAACCCTGGCGGTGAGTCCACTCATGGCGGAGCTCGTCACGCGGTGGATTCAGGACGGTACTGCGGGGAACATTGCGACCGCGCTGCGCGCCGAAGCTCAGACGCATCTCGCGATCGCAGCGTCCGCACTTGGTGATCTCCTACCCGTCGTCCCCGTCGGGCGGCTTCCACCTGTGGCTTCCTATGCCGCTGCATCACGCCGAGGAAGCGGCGCGTACCGCTGCCTGGGAAGGCCTCATCGTCACGCCACCCGGGACGATCCTCACCGATACGTCCGCCACGGAATCCGGCCTGCGGGTCTGTATCGGCCGCCCCAGGACCCGCCAGCTGGAGCGGGGGCTGCGGCGACTGCGAAACATCATCGTGAGCCACATCACGCCGTATGCTTCCATCCATTCGCGATGACAACCTCTCCACCATCCACATGCCGACAGACGGCAGAGTTCACTGCTCAGCGTGACCGCTATTCGCCGCCGGTGCGTACCATCGCATCGGCCTCGAGCGCGGATGTGATGTCATCCAGGAATCCGTGCTGAATGGCCCAGGGGACACTCAACACGGAGGGAGTGGTGACTGCTATCAGAAGCTCTGGGTCTTCCAAGTAGTAGTACCGGCCCTCGGCAATCGGAGCCCACCGCGACATCAGCGGGTGGGCGAGAGTCTGCGCGATCTTCTCTCGGGAGTTCGACCATCCGATGAAAACGTCAGTCGTGAGCGCATCCAGTCTCTCGAGGCTGACGGAGCCGTAGTAGTCCTCTCCGAATGAGCCGACTTCCTGAGCAACGGACGGGTCGTCGGTCATACCGAACTCACGGAGCAGCGTAGGACGGGGGTCATCGGGCGAGTAGACGGCAAGGTCCGAGGAGCCGTCTTCCAGCCACTCGCCGAAGATGAAGCTCCTCCCCTCGAGCTGAGCGTGCGCATCGCGCGCTGAATCGACCGCTACCTGTGTTCGAGAGATCAGTTCCGCAGCCTGATCGGAGCGTCCCAGCGCAGTGCCTGCGAGTTCGACGATGTCCGACCACGAGCCGTAAGTCCACGGTGTGCGCGCATAGGCGATCGTCGGGGCGATGTCACTGAGCTGCTGATATTCGGCTTCGGTGATCCCGGAGTATGGCGCGAAAATCAGGTCTGGGGCGTAACTGAGGATCTCCTCTGGGTCGTAGACACCGTCCTTTCCTGGGGAGAGAACCGGCGGCAGTTCGGCACCGAGTTCGACAGTCACATGCTCTCGGAACCAATCGGTGTAGCCGTCCGGCGTGCCGTATTCTTCGGGGACCGCGACGGGGACGACGCCCAGCGCGGCGACCGCGTCTTCGGCGCTGCCCCCGAGGACGACCACACGTTCTGGGGTTGACGGGATAACCGTCTCGCCGTGCGCATGCGTTACGGATATCGGGAAGCCGCCCGGCTGCTGTCCTGAGGCCGGGCGGTCGTCAGCCGATGATCCGCACGCCGTCAAAGAGAGCGCCAGAGCTAGAACGACGAGTGGAGCCAGCGCGCGGCGCAGTCCGGCCTGACGTGGCGCCTCCTGAATCGTGTCGGAGGTCACGATGGGTCTCCTTCCCCACGGGCCTCGGTGACGCGGCGGCTGAGGGCGGCGGCGATAGCGTCGATCCCCCAATCGATACCGAGCGGCGTCGCGGTCGCGAATGCGAGCCCCACATCCGGATCCTGAATCAAAGCGACGCGATTGTTCGCTACTGGCGCCCAGTTCCCGAATGCAGTGTTCGCGCGAACAGCCTCACGGTAGGTGTCCTCGTCAGAGATAACAACGAGAACATCGGGGTTCATTGACAGGAGCTGCTCCATACTGATGGTAAAGCTCGCCGGATCACCGGCCTTGTGCTGCAGCTCAACGGCGCCGTCGACAGGCTTGAGGCCGAGAGCCTCGAGCACCTGAACACGCGCATCGGCAGTGCCGAAAACGACGACCTGGCCGTCGTCAGAGGGCAGGAAGGTGTGCAAAAAGCTCACGCCCGAAAGCTCGGGGTGCGCCTTAGCGACGTCGGCAACGCGCTGTTCGGTCTGCTTCTCAATTTCTGCTGCATAGCTTGGGCGTCCAAGCGCGGCACCCATCATGCGAATGTGCTCGTCTACGGTGGTCGCCCAAGGCTCTGAAGGGAAGGCGATTGTCGGCGCAATGTCAGACAACGCCTTGTATTCAGCCTCGGTGATCCCGGAGTTTACGGCCACGATGAGGTCAGGCTGCTGACTCAGGACGTACTCGAGGTCAACCTCACCACGTTCGAGAGAAGGATCAAGGGAAGGCAGAGGCGCGCCGAGCTTCTCGACGGCTTCGGAGACCCATGGGTAATAGTCGCCCTTGATTCCCGTCGCGTTGCCTTGCGCGACCGGGACCGTGCCGAGCTGAATCGCGATATCGGCACCGCTCCAGCCGATGGTAACGAGACGCTTGGGCTGCGCACTCACCTCCGTGGAGCCGTACGCATGCTCGATTGTTACCGGGTACGCACCGTCTTCAGTGTCTGCGAAGACACGTTGTTCATCCGCCACGGTCGGGGACGGCGATGCACACCCGGAGAGGAGAGAGGCGCAGGCCAGCAGCGCGATCGCCCCCCTTGCCGCGCGGTCGACGACTGATTTCATAGTTTATCCTTTCACTGAAGGGGAGCCTCACGTAATCTGGTTACCCTGACGTTTTTCATTAAATCCATCCTCTTTTTCGCATTGAGGACACATTCCGTCGCGTTCGCGACAGACATCCCACGCCGATTTCTCGAGCACGTACCCAACCGGATCCTGGGGCAGCGCCACCGGGCGCCTTGATGATGAGCCGGTTCACCCACCAAGCGGGCGCCCAGCCCCACGTCGAGGGATGATCAGCGGTGTACCGGTCTCGGGGTCCGGTCGGATGATGCACGGGAGCCCGTAGACATCCTCGACGAGTTCGGCCGTGAGAATCTGAGCGGGTTCCCCAGAGGCGACGACCGTGCCGGCCTTCATCACGATGAGGTGACTGGCGTAGCGCGCGGCCTGGTTGAGGTCGTGGAGAACAACGACGATGGTGCGACGCAGCTGGCTGCGAAGTGTCTCGAACAATTCGAGGAGCCCGTACTGGTGGGAAATGTCGAGGAATGTCGTCGGCTCGTCAAGCAGGAGAATTGGGGTCTGTTGAGCAAGGGCCATCGCGACCCAGACGCGCTGACGTTGCCCTCCGGACAGCTCTTCAACGAGCCTGCCGGAAATGCCGACTGTGCCGGTCGCTTCGAGCGCAGCGACAACGGCTTTTTCGTCTTCGACGGACCACCGGTCGAACATGCCCTGGTGGGGATAGCGCCCGCGGGCGACGAGATCAGTCACGCGGATCCCGTCCGGGGCGATGCAGGTCTGCGGCAGCAGGCCGAGCCGAGTGGCAAGCTGTTTCGGAGGACAACGGTGAATATCCTCTCCATCGAGCAGGATCGAACCCTCGAGGGCCGGTAGAACGCGGGCGATCGTGCGCAGAAGCGTCGATTTACCACATGCGTTAGGCCCGATGATGGCGGTGTACGAGCCACGTGCGATAGCGATATCGACGCCGTCGACGATGATCCGGTTGTCGTATCCAGCACGCACGCCTTCTGTGCGCACCGCGTCTGCGGTAGCGGTGCGCGGAGCAGTGTTCTTCGTGGTCATGATCTCCTCCGAAACTCCGAAATCAGCAGCCAGGCGAGGTAGGCGCCGCCGAGTGAGACAGTGACTACTCCGACGGGCATCCCAATACGTTGGGCGAGGATGTCGGAGATAAGCAGGCAGAACGCGCCGGTGAGCGCCGACGGCCCGAGCAACAAGCCCGTTCCCCGCACCAGCCGCCGCGCGATTTGCGGGGCGGCCAGCGCAACAAAAGAGATAGGGCCGGCTGTAGCGGTCACGAGTGCCGTCAGAGCGACACCGACGACCACGGCCAGCGCGCGGAGGCGGTTCGCACGCAGACCGAGCGAGTAAGCTGCGTCGTCTCCGAGCTCAAGTTGGCGCAGCCCCGGCGCGAGCAGCGCCACCGCGGTAATCAAGATGAGCAAGATCGCAGCCATTGGCCAGAGCTGGTCGTGGCCCAGCGCATTGAAGGATCCAGCCGCCCACACGGCAGCGAGCATGGCGGTGTCGACGCTGGTGGACAATAGGAGTGCGGAGTTGAGCGAAGACAGCAACGCCGCCACACCGATACCCATGATGATCAGCCGAAACGATTGTACGGATCCGCGCACTGTGGCGAGGAGGTAGACGGCCGCGGCGGTGACAATTCCGCCGACGATGGCGCCCGCGGCTATGTCGAGGTAACGCGTGGATCCGAGGAGGAGCATGACGACGATCGCGCCAGTGTAGGAACCGGAGGAGAACCCGATGATGTCCGGGGACCCGAGGGGGTTGCGGGTCAGCGACTGGAAAATAGCGCCGGAGATGGCGAGGGCGATGCCGCAGGCGATCGCAAACAGGGCTCGCGGCAGCCTCCAACCCACGACAAGCATGTGGGTTTGCTTGCTGGCCGTGCCGGCGAACGCTGCGATGACGTCGCCAAGCGGAACGCGGTGGGTGCCAAGCGTGAGGGAGACGAGCGCAAGGAAGACGGTAAATGCCGCGAGAGTGCTACAGACGGTAAGGGAACGCACGCTCATTACCGCCGATATCCGGGGGAGGCGAATCGCAATCGCGGGATACCCATGGTCAACACCATCGCGCCTAACGCGGCGGGGAGAAGCGCTCATAGGCCACTCACCGTCCTTCGCCGAGCAAGGAGAATAAGCACGGGTGCACCGATGACAGCAGTGACGATGCCGACGCGCAGCTCCCCGCTGGGGAGGAGGACTCGGCCGAGGACGTCGGCGAGCAATAGCAGAATCGGTGAGACAACTACCGTGTAGGCGAGGATCCACCGCTGGTCGGGGCCAACGAACCAGCGCACGACGTGCGGGATCATGAGCCCGACAAAACCGATCGGCCCCGCAAGTGCGGTCGCGGTTCCCGCGAGCAGTGTGACGGCGAGAACCACCACAGCCCGCACCCGGCCAGTCCGAACCCCGAGCGCAGCTGCGAGTTCGTCCCCGAGTGCGAGGGCGTTCAGCGAACGGGCAGCCCCGAAGCCAAGCAGCAGGCCAAAAAGAACCAGTGGGGCGAAAGAAAGGACGAGGTCGAGCTGACGTCCGCCGATGGAACCGACGCCCCAAAAACGCAGATCGTCGAAGGCCTCGCGGTTGCTGAGCACAATCGCGGTGGTGAAGCCACCCAGGACCGCGCTAACTGCTACTCCGGCGAGGGTGAGCTTCGCGGGGGTAGCGCGCCCACCACCGACAGAGCCCAGCGCGTAGACGAGGAGCGTGACAGCCCCGGCCCCGAGTAGGGCGAACCACACGTACCCGAGCGGTGCGGCGACGCCGAGGAACCCGACCGCCATCGTCACCGCGAATGTCGCTCCGGCGTTTACACCGAGGATGCCGGGGTCAGCGAGCGGGTTGCGGGTATACGCCTGGATCAGTGCGCCGCACACGCCGAGCGCGGGCCCGACGACCAAACCAACGACGGTGCGCGGCACCCGCAACTCAAGAATGATCACGTGCTCGTCCAGCGTGCCATCGTAGGCCCATAGCGCATCCCAGATCGTCGATAAGCCGATCGCTCTGGCTCCGACCCCGATGCTGAGCATGACAATGACGACGAGCACGACGCTCGCGATAAACAAGCCAGCCAGTCGGAGCGCCGAGCTACGGACGACGCCGCGCGGCGCTTCCGGGAGCGTCCGCCTGAACTGGTGTGGAACTGTTAAGAGCATGTCTGCGGCACCGTCTCACTTAGCCGTGCGGACCACGGCACCGCCGCCGATAGCTGCGGAAATGTCCCTGATGTAGCCATGTTCGATCGCCCACGGGATACTAAGCACATCTGGGCCGCTGGTGGCCATGCCCAGCGTGTTATCTTCGGCGATGTAGTAGCGGCCTTGAGCAACCGGTTCCCATCGGGTGAAGACGGGGTGCTTGAGCGTATAGGCGGTATCGGCACCGGCGTAGGACCACGCTAGGACGACATCAGCCTCAACAGTGTCGAGCTGCTCGAGGCTGATACCCCCGTACCAGGTGCCGGCCGGAACGTCTTTGGTTGCCGCGGCGAGTTGCGGGGTGTCTACCATGCCGAACTCGTGCAACAAACGCACGCGCGGGTCCTCGCTGATGTAGGCGGTGATCTCGGTCGCACCTTCAGAGAAGGTGGTGCTGTATAGGAACGTGGCACCGTCGAGGTTGGGATACTTCTCAGTCTCGTTCTGGATGGCTGCCTCGGTCTCGCGGACGAGCTCTGCGGCTTTGTCGTCTTCGCCGAGGATCTTACCAATGATCTTGGTGTGCTCCTGCCACGTGCCGGCGGTGAACGGCCGCTCCTTGTACGCGACAGTCGGGGCGATTTCGCTGAGTCGCTTGTACTCGGTCTCGGTGAAACCGGAATACACGCCGATGATGACGTCCGGTTGGAGGGCGAGGATCTGCTCGTAGTCCGCGCCGTCCTCTGTCACGTTGATGATCTCCGGCATCTCCGCTTTTAGCTGGTTTTCAACCTGGTCGCGGAACCAGGGGGTGAAACCCTCCTCGTCCCCGCCCCATGTCTCGGGCACTCCGACGGGGGCGACGCCGAGGGCGGCGACAATATCGTGATTCATCCAGCTTAGAGTGACCACGCGCTTCGGCTTCTCGGGGATGGTTGTCTCACCGAGAGCGTGCTCAACGGTGCGCGGAAAACTCGCCTCACCTATCGACGCTCTGGGCGGGCCGGCGGACTCGGGGGTAGACGAGCAGCCGACGACCACAAGGGCTAGGGCGGCTAGTGCGAATGCGAAGATACTGCGTAAAAGGGGCATGGGACCTCGACAAGACGTAATGAGGCTTCTCCGGGAGAGACAACCGGCACCCAAGGTTAGGTGTGCTTAGGCTGACGCTACGCGGTGCGGTTTGCCGTTGGCGGACAGTTTCTTACGCCCATCGGACAGGCCACCACCAGCGCTTCGTCCCTACTGGCGCAAACCGAAGTCCCGCGGGGAACCTTGCCTCATTCGTCGGCGACGGGCGTTTCCCGATACCGCCGCCCCGCAAACCGGGTTTCCCGTCAGACGTCGATGTTGGCAGGCAAGAAAAGGTGCGGCGGGCGCCCCATAAGGCGGTGGAACGCGGCGCTGAAGGCGCTGATCGTGGCGTAGCCGACGCGGCGGGCCACCATCCCGACGGGTGTACCGCCGCTGAGGAGGCGGACGGCGGCCGACATGCGCGCAGCCGTACGCCACTGGCTGAACGTCATCCCCGTCTCGGCGCGGAAGACGCGTGTGAGAGTACGGGCACTCGTGGAGGTGACCCACGCCCAGTCCTCAATCGAGCGATTGTCGGCAGGGTTGCTCATAATCGACCGGCAGATCGGGGCGATGCGTGAATCCTGCGGAAGCGGCAGCTCGATTACGGGAAACGCGGCATCCGCGACGAGTTCGAGGCACACTCTTTGGGCGCGCAACCGCTGCTGGCGGGGCATATCGGTTTCCGCTAGGTGGCTGAGAAGCTCGCGCAGCGCGGCATTCACAGAAACCGGGTGCACGTCCGGTGCGTGCCCGTCCCACGCCTCGGGCAACAGGTACAGGGCAGCCAGAGTAGTCGAGGGGTCGCGGCTGACTGCGTGCCGCGTCCCGGCGGGCACCCATAGCCCTTGGCCAACGGTGAGGCTGTGGCGAACGCCATCCACCTCGACTTCGGCACAAGCTCGCTCCGGCCAGAACACGATATGCTCGGGATGGGCGTGCGCACCCGTCGAGCATCCATCGGCATCATCGATATACGCGTACCGGAGATAGCGGGTGGTAAGCAGGTACCCGTCGGGCACGATCCGCCCTCTCACCGGAAAGCTCACAGGGCAATTGATGCACTCGTTGGCCAACGAGGAATCAAGTAGAGTCACCGCCGCTCCTCAACAGTTCCACGATCACACTTGTACTTAGGTAAGTGTAACCTAACAACATGTGTCCGATGGACGACAACATGTGTCGCCTTCGAGACTGACCGGGCGCCTATCCTACCAAGAATGACCACAAACTTCGCTCCGTTGCAGCGAGACCGCCCAGTTCGGGTCATGCGGTTGGCGCTGACGCGCGGCGGACGCTGGTGGCGGCTTTCGCTGGCGACCCTCGGGTTCATGCTTCACCAAGCGAGCGAGGCGACTGTTCCCATCCTGATCGGTGTGGTCATTGACCGCGCGGTGCTGCCTCGCGACCCCGGCGCTCTGGCGTTGTGGCTCGGTGTGCTGGGAGCCGTGTTCCTCGTCCTATCGTTCAGCTACCAAGGGGCGAGCCTGTCGATGATCCGCATCTACGGGCGCGGAGAGCACGACTTACGGCAAATAGCGGTCGCACGGGTACTGGATACGCGCGGAATGAGAACCCGCCGGACCGGCGAGGTGCTGTCCATCACCACAAGCGACACGTATCGGGTTGCCGGAGTCGCGTGGAACATCGCCGAACAAGCGGCCACCCTTGCGGCCCTGCTTACTGCGGTGGCGGCGCTGCTGCTCATCTCGCTCCCGCTCGGCCTCGCCGTTCTGGTCGGGGCAGTTCTCATGCTGTGGGGAATGGCCGCGTTGGCCCAGCCGCTCGAACGGCTGGGCCTGGCCGAACAGAGCGCAGTCTCACGGGCGAGCGACGTGGCCACGGACGCCATGGAGGGGTTGAGGATCATTCACGGCCTCGCCGCTCACCAGCAGATCGTCGCACGTTACCGTGAAGCGAGCGCAGCCTCCCGCGAGGGCGCGATCCGCGCATCCCGTTCGCTCTTGACGTACCAGGCCGTCAGCACAGGGGTGTCGATCCTCTACCTCAGCTCGTTAGCTGCCGCTGCCGGGGTGGAGGCACTGCACGGAGCCATCACCCCGGGACAGCTGATCACCGTGGTGGGGTTGGCTCAGTTCCTGCAGGGCTCCCTCGACCACATCGGCACCTTCGGAGCAAACTGGACGCACAAACGCGCATCCGCCCGCCGCCTGCAGGATCTGCTCGTTGAACCGCACTGCCTCCCGGAGGGACGGGGAGCCCGCCCGGCTCACGGAATACTGCGGTGGAACCCGGTGAATGGCCCCGCAGTTGAGTCGAAGCCGGGCCGGATGGTCGGCCTCCGGGTCGTCGACGCCAAGCAGGCTCACGACGTAGCGTCCCGCCTGGGTTTCCGCACGACACCCGCGCTGGGGGAGCTCATCCTGGGCGAGGCCGATGCGTTGAGCATCGGCTGCGCTGCCTACCGAGGGCATGTGCTGGCCCCGCCTCACGATGCCTACGTGTTCACCGGCAGCATCCGCGACAATGTCACGCTGTGGGCGAGTGATTCCTGCCCGCTCGACGACGGCGTGGTGAGGGCAACCGCGCTGGACGACGTAATCGAATACGTCGGCTCACTCGACGCACCCGTCGGCGAGCATGGGCGCCGCCTGTCCGGCGGGCAGCGGCAGCGGCTACTTCTGGCTCGAGCGCTGCATACGCCAGCCGACGTTCTCGTACTCGAGGAACCCGCTACCGCCCTCGACCTCATCACGACGCAGCGCGTTGGGGCTGGCCTCGCCGGATGCGGCCGCACCATAGTACTGGTCACGAGCGACCCCATTCTCCTCGGCAGCTGCGCGACGGTCGTCGACTTCACCTCACACGAAAACACACGAAACGAGGTGCGCGAGTGACTCATTCGCTACCCGTGGCATCCGTACGCGAGACTGCGCGCACTGTCCACAGCCTCCTCGCGCGACGACGAGGCCTGCTTGCTGCCACACTGGCGTTGCTGTTGACCGGCTCAGCCAACGCGTTGGCGATCCCACCTTTGCTCGGCTGGATCGTCGATATCGTCCTTTCAGGTGTTGGTGCGTGGCGCATCTGGCTCACAGCCGGTCTCCTCATCGCGGCGGGCGTCCTCTCGGCCGCCACCTCGTGGTTAGGCGGTCGGCTGTTGGTCATCTGCATACAAGGCTCGCTCTCTGAATTACGCGAGGGCGTGTTCGCTGCAGCGATGCGGATCGATGCGACGACGATCGAACGAGCGGGAAGCTCAGACGTGGTGTCACGTCTAACCCGGGATGTCGAGGCGGTCACTGAGGCCGGGTCTGAGTTGCTGCCTCGCTTTGTCAGCGCCCTGTTTACGATTGTGCTCACCGCAGTAGGCATCGCCGCACTCGACCCTTTCCTCGCGCTGGCCGCGTTGAGTGCCGTCCCACTTCAGCTAGTCGCCATGTCATGCTTTCTTCGCCGTTCCCGCCCCTTGTACGTGCAGCTGCGGCGCGAGGAGTCCGACCGTGGGCAGGCGATCATAGAAAGCGTTGCCGGACAAGAGACCGTTCGCACCTACCGCCTTGCCCCTTTCCGCCTCGGCCTGATAGCCGAACGCAGCCTCACTGCTGTAGAGACCACCCGTGCGGCAGGAAAAGCGCGAAACGTGTTCAACGGGACGCTCAACCTGGCGGAGTTCACAGGTCTCGCCGCCGTGCTCGCCGTCGGATTCTGGAGGGTGGAAACTGTAGAAATAACCGTGGGGACGGTGACCGCGGCCGCGCTTTTCTTCCACCGTTTGTTCATCCCCATCGGAGACTTACTGTCCAGCGTCGACGACCTTCAGCGGGCCCAAGCAGGACTCGAGCGCCTCGTCGGCGTGCTGCGCAGTACGGCGCCTGCACAGCCGCGCTATGAAATCCGCGACGGAGCCGTCGAGCTGCGCGGGGTGACGTTTACCTACCCCCAGGCGTCAACTGCTGCTGTCACCGATCTCACACTCACCGTCCCCTCGGGGGCGCGCGCCGTGTTCGTCGGGGCAAGCGGTTCCGGAAAATCAACCACTGCGCGCCTCATCGGGGGGCTCGCCGCCCCTACCTGCGGCTCCGTCATCGTCGGCGGGCAACCCGCTACCCGTGCCGCACAGGCTTCAGGTAAGCCAGCGGTCATGCTCGTCACCCAGGAGACGCATCTGTTCTCCGGTACGCTCGCCGATAACCTGCGCCTTGCCCGCGCAGACGCCTCCGACGACGAGCTACGCACCGCTCTCCGCGCAGTGGGTGCGCACTGGGCGGCCGACCTTCCGGGGGGAATCAACTCTCCCGTCCCGCACGATCTTGACGAACAACGCCTCCAGCACATCGCGCTCGCTCGCGTACTTCTCGCCGACCCACCCGTTGTGGTGCTCGACGAGGCCTCCGCCCATGCAGGAGCCGATTCGGCACTCGACCGTGCCGTGGACACAGCCGTGCATGGTCGCACCGCAATCATCATCGCTCACCGCCTCTCCCATACTGAAAACGCCGACATCACCGCTGTGTTCGAAGCCGGCCGCATCATCGAGTGCGGCGAGCCCCGCGAACTGCTCGCGACCGGCGGCGTCTTCCATTCGCTGTGGGAGGCGTGGGCCCGTGGGCGCGAGCAGCTTCCTCGCACGTTCCAACCACCTATTCCGCCTAAGGAGAAATAACACCATGGCCGTCCCCTGCTCCCCTGCACAAGTCGAACGTGTCACACGGCTCACCCCCCACATGATCCGGATCTCGTTTCGCACCATCGGAGCCTGGCGCTGGAACACCGACGGCTCCGGTGACGAGCACATCGACATCGCCCTCCCCCACCCCGGTGAGACGGAGGCCGATTTAACCGTTTTTAACCTGCCCGAATACGGTCCCAGCTGGAAAGGAGAAGAACCCCCGTGGCGCCACTACACTGTCCGCGCCGTCTACGACCACGGCAGGGTGTTCGACATCGACTTTGCCATACACGGCGACGGAATAGCCTCAACTTGGGCTGAACGTGCGGAGCCCGGCCACGTGATCGGCGCCTTCCACGGCGGCGGCTCCTACTACCGCCCGCCTGCGGACGCCACGTTCCACCTTCTCGTCGCCGACGCCACAGGCCTTCCCGGCCTCGGACGCATCATCGAAGAAATGCCCGCGGCCACCCGGGCTCTTGCCATTATCGAGGTACCCGAAAGGGCAGACATCCAAGCGATCAAATCCGCCGCCTCCGTCGAGTACCGCTGGCTGACTGGGACTGGAAACGGCCGCGGCCCAAGCGCGCTGCCGGCCGCCGTAGCGGAATTCACCCCGCCCGATGAGCCCTGGTACGCGTGGGCTGCGTGCGAAGCAGCTTCCAGCCGCTCGATCCGCTCAGACCTCCGCAAACGCCTCAGTTCACCCCGCAACCGCCACCACGTAATCGGCTACTGGACCGAAAGCAAAACCGGCAACCGTCCCGCAGAAATGGAACGCTGACGCTACCCCTTTTTGCAACGCCCACGGCCCGCACTCCCCCTACACCGGCGCCTCCCCCAGCTTCGCAAACGTAAAGCCCGCCTCTCGCAGTTGCGGTATCGCCTCCCTGACACCGTCGGCCGTGCCCCGCCCAGGCTGGTTCATGTGCATGAGCACGATTGCTCCCGGGGCGGCCTGCCGCAGGTGGCTGGCCACAGCGGTGCCGGGCAGGCTGACGCCGAGCTCGCGCGCGATGTCCACCGCGACATCGTCGTAGAAGGCGGTGCCCGAGCGGAACCAGTTCGACTCCACGTCGAGGAACTCCCGCAGGAACCGGCGGTTGCCCTCGATCTCCTCAACCAGCTCCGCGGCGCTTTCGGTGCCGGGGATGCCGTAGGCGGCGCGACCGTTGACCGACAGTGGCTTGTGCAGGGTGCCGTGGTTTTCGATCTGGAACAGCGGATTCTGCGCGAGGTGCAGCGCCCGCTGCGGGTTCTGCTCGATCCAGCGCTTGTTCCAGAACAGGGTCGCCGGCACCGCCTGCTGCTCGAGGAGGGCGAGCAGGGGGTCGTCGATAAGCGAGCCGTGCGGCCCGCCGCAGGCGTCGAAGGTCAGGGCGATCGACGTCGAGCTCGGGTCGAGCGCCTTCACGATCCCCGGCAGGTCGTAACCCCACGCCCGGGGCTCAGCGCTGTCGTACTTCGCCGCGACGTCCGCGGGCCGAGGCTTATCCACGTCCACCCTCGCCGGCCTGGTCGCCTACCACAAGGCCGCGCTGGCGCTGGGGCGGGCGGCGACCATTCACCTGTCCTACCAGCTCGGGGCGTTCCACAAGGTCAAACACGCCTCCATCAGCCCGCTGCGCACGGACATGTCGTCGTGGGGATTCTTCGAGGCGCACATGGTGTGCGAACTATTTAGCTACCTCGACTCCGGGCTGACCACCCACATGCTCACCGCCTCCGGGCAGATCACCAACCCGGGGCTGGTGGATGCGGCCCCGATCATCACGATCAGGGGCACCGGGGCGTTGACGCTGACGATCAACGCCACCGCCTATCGCGTCCAGTCACCGGCAGGGCAGATCACCTTGGACTCGGCCCGGCTCGTCGCACACGTCGCGGCTCGGTAGGGGTCCACAAAAACTACGGAGCTGGCATGGGGTGGTACGGACAGATGGTGAACGGTGGTTGCGTCGTTGTTTCGAGGCACAGGAAGCCTACTTTCATCGTTGACTGCATAGGTAAGACTAAGCTGTCATGTGCTGACATGCGAGTTGCTGTTTTTTGGTTTTCAGTCATGGGGCATCGGACGCTGTCTGCGGTCATCAATGATGGTCATGAAGTGGTTCTGGCAATTACGCATCCGACAAGCGATCATCCCTACGAGCAAATGTGGGCTGACTCGGTTGAGGAATTAGCCAAAGAAAAAGATCTCCCGGTCTGTGTTACTGAGCGGGTGGGAGATGATGTTATCGACGCACTGCGGGGTGCCGCTCCAGACATCATTGTGGCTAATAATTGGCGGACTTGGCTACCTCCAGAGATTTTTAGCGTGCCTCGGCATGGTGCGTTGAATGTCCATGATGGACTGCTTCCTGAATATGCGGGATTCTCTCCTATCTTGTGGGCACTGCTGAACCGCGAGACCCATGTTGGTGTCACGGTGCATGAGATGAATGAAATCCTGGATGGTGGGCCTATCGTTGCCCAGCATGCTATTCCGGTGGGGCCAGAGGACACCACGACAGATTTGGTTCTTAAGACCATCGACCTCGTTGAACCACTGGTTCAACGGGCGTTGAATGATGTTGCCGAAGGACGCGTTCAGGCGCAGCCCCAAGATCCCAACCGTGCCATCTATTTCCATAAGCGTGGCGAGCAGGAATCTCGCATAGATTTCACCCAACCTGCGGAAGATATTGCTCTGCTGGTGAGAGCGCAATCAGATCCGTACCCGAACGCATTTTTTGAGTTTCGGGGTCAGCGGATTCGTGTCCTCGCTGCACATGTATCTCGTGGCCGATTTGGGGGCACTCCTGGTCGAGTGACCGTCCCTTGTGAGGGAGGAATCGCGGTGGTCTGCGGTGCTCCTCGCGCATACGCCCCTGCGCCGGCCATTGTCCTTGACCGGGTTCGCCTCGACGACGGATCTGAGCTCCTAGCCACTGAATTCTTTGGGCGCAGAGCAGGATATATCCAACCTAAGGTGTAACCCCTTCCCACTGTGGATAGCCATAGCCGCGTGCTGTGAAGTCCACCCGTTTTCACGGAGAAAGAATGACCATTAAGAAAATTATCGCCAGTGCCGCTGCGGTGCTGACCTTAGGCGCAACCGTTGCCGCATGTTCGAACAATGAACAGGACAGTAAGGCACAGGAATCCCATGCAGCTGAGGCGGAACAAAGAGCATTCCCTACCACCATCGAACATAGGTATGGCTCCACAGAGATTAAGGAAGCGCCCAAGCGGGTGGTATCTCTCGGCTACACCGATCAGGACGCATTACTGGCGTTGGGAGTCACTCCAGTCTCAGTGAAGTACTGGGATGGGATGACGCCGGACGGCCAGGCTGCTGGAAACTGGTCAAACAAGAAGATTGAAGGCAATCAGCCGCGTATCGACAAGGATTCGGAAGTCAACGCCGAAGCCATTGCCAAGGACAATCCTGACCTCATCGTGGCCGTGTACTCCGATATCGATGAGGACACCTACAAGAAGTTGTCCAAGATTGCGCCAGTTGTCGTCCAACAGGGTAAATACGAAGAACTGCAACAACCGTGGGATGTCACCACGGAGCAAATTGGCCAAGCAGTGGGTAAGCCTGAAGAAGCCAAGCGTCAGGTTCAGAAGGTCAAAGGCAAATTCGACGCATTGAAGAAGCGTCACCCAGAATGGACAAATAAAGAACTGGGCGTTGCAACAATCGAAGAGGAAAAGTTGGCTGTTTTCTCTGAAGGCGATCCACGGAGTCGCTTCTTCACGCAGCTGGGCTTCAAGATCAACCCAGCCTATGCCGGCATCACGAAGGGTAAGTTCTACGGTGAGGTGTCGAAGGAGAACGCTGACCTCGTGGATTCGGATGTTCTGATCTGGGATCAGTTGTCCTATTCCCCGAAGAAGGGCAAGGCTTCCGTGACCGAGGATCCGATTGTATCGAAGCTCCGAGCTGTCAAGGGCGGAGCGAGTGTCTACCTAGAAAAGGACTTGGAAAAGGCCTTCGGATGGCAGACGGTTCTCAGCTTGGATTATCTGCTGGATAACATCGAGAAGCCCTTGGCGGACGCCACACGCTAGTGTGCATTCCAAAGGCTAGCTCTGGACGATGGTCTGAGGCTAACTCTGGAATATAAATTGAGAGGGTGGCGATGAGCCACCCTCTTTATTTTAAACTTGTCTACCTGTGCTTATCTTCCCTCATTCAAAAGGTTAACGGGGGACGACCAATGGACCGCCAGTAACTGGGTCGGTGATGACCAAGGCGTTGAGAGCAAAAGCCTCGTGCAGGATGTGAGGAGAAATCACGTCCACCGGATGTCCACTGGCCAGAATTTCACCATTTTTCATCACGATGAGGTTGTCGCTGTAGCGGATCGCCAAGTTGAGATCGTGAAGTACCATCACGACGGTTCGGTTCAATTCTCGACGCAACTTCTGGACGAGCTCCAAAATCTCTACTGACGTTGCCAGATCAAGGTAGGTAGTGGGTTCGTCGAGAAAGAGGATATCTGTGTCTTGAGCCAAAACCATCGAAATCCACACGCGTTGCCGCTGACCTCCGGACAAGGAATCCAGGGTGCGCGCCGCCAGTTCCAAAGAGCCGGTGAGTTCAAGTGCCTGGCGAACCTCATGCTCATCCGTGGAGGACCATTGGCGCATCCATGATTGGTGAGGGTGACGGCCTCTGGAAACGAGGTCTGCGACTCTAATACCCTCTGGGGCTAGCGGAGTCTGGGGGAGGATACCGATAGTTTGCGCGATATCTTTGCGCTTCATCGTAGAAATCTCGGTGCCGTTGAGGTAGACCTCACCAGCACTTTTGGGGATGAGCTGAGACATCGCCCTAAGCAGCGTTGACTTGCCACAACCGTTTGCTCCGATAATGGTCGTTATCTCTCCGCCGAGGAGGTCTACGTCGAGATTGTCAATGACAGTGCGTTCCTCATATCCCACTATCAGTCTGCGGGCTGCCATGCTGGGGCGTGGAAGCGGAGATGGTGGCGTGTTGACACTGGGGTCATCGGTGTGGAGTAGATGGTTCATTGAGTTGAGTTCTTTCTATTGCGTTGAACTAGTAGATAGATAAGGAACGCTCCGCCGATAGCAGAGGTAAGAATGCCTACGGGTAGTTCAACGGGTAAGAGCGATTGGGTGGCCATGTCTGCCAATAACAACAGAGCGGCTCCGGTGAGTGCGGACGCCAGAAGGGGAGGAGCGGAGGAATCGCATAGGCGAAGGGCCAGTTGGGGCGCGACGAAAGCAACGAATCCAATGGGGCCTGCCACCGACACTGCTACGGCGGCAAGAGCGACTGCCGTACCAAGCAGTGCAATCTGTACACCTCGAATATTTTGCCCCAGGGCGCGAGACAGGTTGGGATCCAACACTGTCACCAAGAGTTGATGACTGATCCACGCTAGAAGTGGGGCCAACAGGAGCACAGCCACAACGACGGGCCAGGTTTTCGACCATTGCGCGGAGGCAAGTGATCCTGTGAGCCAGAGCTGAGCAGTGGAGGCATCTCGCAAGTCTGCACGGATCATCAAGAAGTTCATATATGACGTCAAGAAGGCAGAGATGATGATGCCGAAGAGAACGAGGCGGAAGGAATCAGTCGCGTGCTTCCACGTCAGCATCCACATGACTGCAGCTGTGACGATTGCACCAAAAAGGGCTGCTAAGGGTATTCCAATGCCGCTCAGCCATGCTAGAAAACCGGTGGCGCCGGATCCTAGTGTTATGACGGTGACGGCCGCTGCGGATGCGCCGGCAGTGAAACCTAGAATATCTGGGCTGGCTAATGCATTTCGGGTGACGGACTGGGTGAGCGCACCCGAGAGGCCTAGCGCGCAGCCGACTGCAATCGCGGTCACCGTCCGTGGCATGCGCCACTCCCACACCACGAGCCGTTCGATGCGGGACCCGTGGTCTGTGAAAGTGACCTCGAGTACTCGGGAAGCCGAAATTGGGAATTCGCCTAATCCTATGGAAAAAGTCCCGAGCACGGCAATTGATGTGAGTAATAACAGCGACACGCACAATGCGCGTGGTCGCCATACGCAGGTGAAAGGGCCCACGCGGAATTGTGGACGGCCGGGAACCACAGCCTGAGAGGTGCGGGTAGATAAGGTACTCATGAGATGGACACCATCCGGCGTCGATAAACAAGGGCCATAAAGAATGGGGCGCCCACGAAGGCGAGTACGATGCCCACTTGCAGCTCACCGGGTCGGGCGATGATACGCCCCACGATGTCGGCGGTCAACAACATGACCGACCCAGACAGAGCAGAAAAGGGGATAATCCACCGATAGTCGGGTCCGGTGAAGGCACGAACGATGTGTGGAACGGTAAGCCCAATGAAGGTAATCGGGCCGGCGGCTGCGGTTGCTGCGCCGGCCAGAAGGGCGATGAGAGCCATGCCTACAAGACGAGCGCGCTGAGTATTGACTCCCAGTCCTGCGGCGATGTCATCGCCAAGGTTGAGGAGGTTGAGCTGTGGTGCAGTAGCGCACGCAGCAATGATGCCTACAGCGATAAAGGGGAGAACACCCAAGAAAACAGAGAGATCGCGGCCCGCTATGGAGCCGATTGTCCAGAAGCGCATGTGGTCCAGGCTGGCGTCATTCGTGAGGATGATTCCGCTGATGATGGCGCTGAGGACAGCTGACAGGGCGGCACCACCAAGAACGAGGGTTAGTGGGTTCGAGAGACCACCGCCGACAGATGTGAGTCCGAAAACCGCCATTGTCGCGATGATGGCACCAATAAATGCCCACAGGCTTGTGGCCCACGCGGAGGTGACGCTAAGTAGGCTAAAACTGATGACAACAGCGAGGGCTGCTCCGTAGTTAATGCCTAAGATTCCTGCGTCGGCGAGAGGATTGCGTGTGTGTCCTTGAATCAATGCGCCCGATATGCCCAGTGCGGCTCCAGCAACAAGACCAAGCAGAGTGCGGGGAATGCGCAGTTCGACGATGATTCTCTGATTCACGTTTAAGGCGTCAATATGCGTGAAAGCGGTGGAGAGGTCTTGGAAGACTGAGGCGACTTCTGCCGTGGGGATGGACCGAGACCCGATCATGATGCTCAGGATCGTGCTGGCGCAGAGTAGCATGACAAGTGCCACGAGGCTTACAAGGTGCCTTGAAGGGAAACGAGTACGGAATCGAGGGGACTGGGTGGGGGAAGCTATGGGTTTCTCCTTGAGGGTCCGGGCCGAGTAGCGAAGAGCTGTTGCAGGAGATCGGCCTGTGCGCCTCGTGGTGCCAATCCCTAAGGTTGTAATGGTGGCGACGAGTGCCAGCTTATATGAATTAGGTAACGCTAATCAAAGTTTTTCTCGCTATGTGATGGATGCCGTGCATGTTGTGATATCCGGGGAATGGCTTCAGCGGGGAGCTTCTGCCGTGGCACAGGCTCCGCCTATGAGGTGGAAACTTACTTCTGGTCGACAAATGGGGGGTGTTCCTATCTAGTTGTCAATTCTTTGGGCAGTCTCGTTGGGGGTAAGGAACGGGCAGTGTCACCGCTGATTGAGTTGTTTTCGGGCATGCCGATGAGTCGGCTGGGTATTACCCAGTCGGCTTTGGATTTGTGCGGTTACGCGGCAGCGGCCCCCGTTTCTGCGGTTGTGTCGCGGTAGAATTCTTGGTTTCGCATCATCGCGTATAAAACGTTCAGTCGCCTGCGTGCGAGTGCTACGACAGTGGCGTTATGTCTCTTGCCTTCCTGGCGTTTTCGTTCGTAGAATTGCTGGGAACGCTCGTGGAATCTGATCGATGCAAAAGACGATTGTCATAGGGCGTTTTTTAATTTCTTGTTCCCAGCCCGATTGAGCGCGTTCGACATAATCGATGTCCCCGACTGGTTCGTCCTTGGGGATAAACTGAAGTGCCCCAGGTTTTGTTCCGTTTGAGTAGATGGGAAAATCTGGAACATGCCGAGGAAATTTGATCAGGATGCGAAGGGTCGCGTCGTTCGTTTGGTAGAGGATCGCATCCTGGCGGAGAACCTTTCGATGCAGGCCGCGTGTCAGGCCGTTGCCCCGAAACTAGGTGTCTCGTGGCACACCGCCCGCCAGTGGGTTCAACAGGCCCGCCGGGATGGGGTTATCACTCGTGTTGAAGAAGACGTGATTGCTGAAAACGCCAGGCTACGTCGCGAAAACCAAGAGCTGCGAGACACCAACGAATTGTTGAAAGCCGCTTCGGCTTTTTCGCATCGGAACTCGCCCCACAACGTTAAAAGATGATCCGTTTCATTGATGAATACCGAGATCGTTTCACAGTCGAGATCATGTGTGCGACGTTGAAAAATAATCGTGTAGGCGGCTTCATCACCTCTCGTGGGTACCGCCAATCTAAAGCCCGCGGACTGAGCGCCCGCCGTCTTCGTGACGCTGCCCTTGTGGAGCACATTCGACAGGTTCACGCTGACAATTACGGCGTCTACGGTGTGCGGAAAATGTGGCACGCGCTTCGTCGCGACGGTATTGCTATTGGCCGTGAGCAGACTGCTCGGCTGATGCTCCTGGCCAACCTGTCCGACAAGGGCAAAGGTCGCGCCCCTGTCACCACCCGCACACCGAAAGAGCCCTGATCTGCGGCCTGACTTGGTCAATCGTGAATTCAACGCGCCACGGCCTAACACATTGTGGGTGGCCGATATCACCTACGTGCGGACCAGGAAAGGATTCGCAGACCGTATCAAAGTGGATACAGGGGCTTGTGGGGCGCGGATGACGCAGATGGGGCGAAACCCGATCGCCACTAGGCAAAACGCGCTGTGATGTTGACCGTCGAGCCGCATATTCGGGCAGTGCGGTTTCGGTATCTGGTGCGATCGGGAGGTGGATCCGGGCGACGTGAACCACAACGGGCGTGGCTGACAGTGGAGCGCCAAAAGGTGCGGCAAGCGCCAAAAGGTAGTGCCGGTTACGACTTGCTATTAGCCCTGATCAGAGCGTGTATGTACGTGACACAAAGACAGGAGCCACCACCATACACTACCCCGAACTCGCAACAGTACAAGCTCGCCTGACCTACCGGCTGACCAGCTTCCTCCTTGAAAACCTCGCCACTGGGCACACCGTCGAGTGGATGGACGCATTCCGCGCCCAACGCCACACAGCCAGCGTCCTCAAGATCACCGAGAGGGAGTTGCCTTGGCTCGCCACTCGCGTCGACCCGAGCGGCCACAAGTCTTTCGGTCGGCGCATGTCTGCAAGATCGTCTGCGGCGACTGCGGACGGGCGTTCGGCCACAAGACCTGGCACTCGGGTACCCCGAACCGGGTCGACGTGTGGGAGTGTCCGACGAACTACGTCAAGCGCGGCACCTGCGCCACCAGCCATCTCTACCAGGAGGTGCTGCTGGCCAAGATGGGTGAAGCACTGCAGGTGCTCGCTGGGCGCAACCGCGCGGCGGTCGACCTTGCCCTGGACAGCCTGCGCGCCATGGGTGCGCGGCGTCACCCCTCGACCTCCCACAACGCTGGAGCCTCGTGATGCGCCCAGGCGAACTCGCAGCTACAGGGCGTTGTTGACCGGGCTGGCGAAGGCTTTCAGGTCTTCCCACGAGTCGGCACGGGCGGTGTCTTGCTCGTAGGCGATCAGATAGCCCCAGTGTTGACCGGCGTAGGCATCCTCAGCCACCAATCGGCGCACCAACGCCTCGGCAGCCTTACGCTTGGCCTGCACCTTGGCGTCATCGCGGCCGCGCTCGTCCTTGCCCTCGATGATCCAATGCACCCCGTTGGTGTCCAAGGCCACGAAGTCGGGGAAGTAGCGGTCTTTCGCGTTGTAGTACACGAACGCCTGGTCTTGCGGATGCAACCGATGCCACCACACGATCCCCGGCGACGTGTTGAGCAGGCGAGCAAGCTGGTATTCGCCGGTGAAGGAGTCGAAGGACTCCTCGGCGAAAAGCGACTTGAACCAGCCGCCGTAGACCCGGCCTCGCACGAAATGGTCACGACTCTCGATCTGGTCATGCACCTTCTCACCCAACGGGAGCGTGTAGCTGGTGCTTGGCATCGACTTGGGGTGTATGGTCGGCACCTCGCGGGTGGCTCGCAGTGTCTCGGTTGTGTAGTTCTTGATCAGCGCTAGGAGTTCGGCGCGGGCGGAGTCGAGGGATTTGACGGTCCAGCCGGTGAACGTCACGGCGCGCATGAACTTCGGCACCAGGAACGTGGCGACGTAGCGGGCGGTCTGTTCGGTTTTGGGCACCAGCGACATGTTGATCACTAGTTTGACCAGCGCCTCCTCGGCGTCGGCGTCGTCGATGTGGACGGAGTCGACTTCGGCGCTTTCTCGATCCTCTGCCCGGAGTTTCTTGCCTAGGGCGGCGATGATCTCTTTGCGCAGCAGCACATCCCCAGCAGAGGTGACCCGACGCGCCGCTTGCTCAATCTCGGTGTCACTGATTTCTGACAGGTCAATGGGCGGCTGCTGCACAGTCATCGTCGTCACCGGGAATCGGTAGGACACGTCAGCAAAGTTCGGGTTTCGTCCGATCGAAACCAACTCCCAAGTGGGCTGATCCTCCTGCTCGGTGATGGTGCGAACCCCGACACCGGGCAAACCCGCGCCCGGGGTATCACTGCCGCCGACGGGAACGGTGCCCGGCTGCGGAGCCACACCACCGGCGACCTCACCACTGACACCGGTGCCCGGTTCAGAACCGGTTGTCGTCGTTGGTTGGGCACCGCCGGTCGTGGGCGTACCTGTACCCGTGCCGGACTCTTCGACGGCTTTACGGATCGCCTCTTCTACTTTGGCTTTGTCGGGCTCGGCGATGGCTTCGTCTAGGCCGAACTGCTGCAGCACGTTCTCGGCGTTGAGCAGCTCGGTGAAGGATTGGTGGGCGATGATGTCGAGCTGGTCAATCTGCCACACGCCGGTGTATCTGCCGAACGGCAGCCGCAGCCCGCGCCCCATGGTCTGCTGGGTGAGCACCTCAGAAGCCATCGCCCGCAACGTGACCACGACGGCGATGTTCTTGACATCCCAGCCTTCCTTGAGTTTGTTCACGCTCACCACTGCCAGCACCGGCGATTCGGGCCGATCCAATTCGTCGAGGCGACGCTGGGTCAACTCATCCTCGTGCTTGGAGTCCACCTGCAGCACAGTCTCATCTCGGCCGAGGTATTCCGGGGTGCGCAGCAGCTCGGCTACCTGGGTTGCGTGCTCCACATCGGAGCAGACCACGAAAGCAACCGCGTTCACATGATCGCGGTTCTGGGAAGCCGCGTACGAGTCGTAGTAGGCCTGCTTGAGCGCACGCAATTGCAGCGCGTCACGCAACTGCTGCTCTTCGGAGGCTTCATCGGTGCCATATCCAGTCTTGCGAAACGCCAACACAGGGGCTTTCACATACTTGTCCTGGATGGCGCGGTAGAGCGGGTATTCGAAAATGACGTGATCGGTGGCTTTGTCCACCGACGCGGTCAACCCGATCGCCGCCGCTGGGTCGAGTTCCTTCAACGCTGCATTGAACGCGACCGCGCTGGACCCGTACAGGTGGGATTCGTCGGCGATCACAACCAGATCATCGAGACCCTTGAGGTAGTCGAAGAGCACGCCGGCGTTCTCATCGAACCGGCGGGGCTTACGGCGCATCGCATCCTGCGTTGCGCCGTGGGTGTCCCCCTCGGCCACCTTCGGCGCGATGAGCTGCTGAATGTTGAAGATAAACGCCAGTATTGGCACTTCACGGCCGAATGCGAGTCGGGCCGCGCCGTTCTGCTGGGCGATCCACGCCGAGTAGTCCTGTGGGGTCACCACCTCGGGCGGCACCGCCGCGCCGGTGATGTAGCGGGGCGTGCCGGGCGTGAAATTTTGCACCGTCTTCGCCTGCACCGTCTTGCCTGGGGTGACGATGACGACGTTGCTAACTCCTTGGCGGCGCAGATACTCCACGAACGCTGCCATCAAGTAGGTCTTGCCCACGCCCGTAGCGAGGTTGAGCACCTGCATCACGGTCGGGTCATAGTCACCGTCGAGAGTGAAGACCAGCTGGCGCAGTGCTTCCTTGTTCGGAGCACGCAGGTCGAACTCGGCACTGATCGACTCCAGCATGTCGGAGTCAAAACTGATGTTGAGCTTGTTCGCCATCACTGGTCACCACCTTCGCTGTAACGGAACACATCATCGGGCAATGCGACCACTCGGGATCCCTTCACCAGTTTGCGCAGATGCTGGCGTACGCCGTCCATCACCGTGGTGGCGGCCAGCACGATCGTCTCCCCGGGCTGGATTTGGGAAGCAAGCCAATCAACGATCTCGACCGTGGCAACCCCCTCCACCACCTTCAACAAGGCATTGCCACGGCGGGCATCAAAAATATAGTCATCATCTGGGTGCAACAGTGTGAACCCGAGGTTGGCAGCCACCGACTCGATCAGCGTTTCACCGGTCGCTGCCGCCGTCAGTATCACCCGATCCAAGGCAGGGTCGTAGTCAAAACACGCAGGCGACAGATGGGCGACCTGGAAGCCGCCGCCACCACGCCAGTTCAGCACTTCCTTCGTGCGCCTGGTCTTCGAGGCAGCCTTCAACGCCTTCACCCGGGCATCTTTCTTGGCTTCGGGGTCGTCAGCGATCAGCTTGTTGAGCACGCTCGTGAATTTCGCGGCGTCCTCCGGCGAGACACCATCAGGCAGCCCGTTATCCGTCGCGTCGACTCGTTCGCCCTTAGTCCGCGTAATTCCGCCTGGGTCTTGATCGTTGAGCACCTTCTCCAGGCGAGGGCGCGTGAACGTCGTGAACGTCGACTCCAACAACTCACACGTCACCCAACGACGCCCCATCTTCTGCGCCACCGCAGCCGTCGTCCCCGAACCAGCAAAAACATCCAAGACAATATCACCCTGGTTTGAACCGATATGGATGATCCGCTCTAGGAGCCGCTCAGGTTTGGGGGTTGAAAACACTTCGACATCAGGGAACATTCGGCGCAGATGGTCTCGTTTAGCCTCTTGATTGGAGCCGACCTCCGATGCAGGCCACCAGGTTCGAGGCACAACGCCTTGTTGTACTTCACTCAAGTAGCGTTTGATCACTGGCATCGAATCGCCAGTTGATCCAAACCAAATGCGGTTGTCACTTCGGGCGATTTCAAATGAGGCTCTCGAAAAGCGCCAGAAGGAACCGGCTGGTGGCACTACTACTCGGCCCGACGGTAGCGTAATCGGAAATCGGTACTCGTCGGATCCCGATTTAGCTGTTCCGTTATCACCCTGACGCCAAGGGCCTCGGGGATCGTTGTCTGGGTTTTGATATCGCCCAGTTTGGGCTGCGGACCGTGAAAGTAAGTTTCTTACCTGTTTGAAGTCAACTGTCGACGACTTTTTGTAAACAAGGATGAGATCTTGAGCCGAGGAAATGTCTGTGTCGTTTCGGGCGCCTTGTGCTTTTTCCCAAGCGATTGTTGTAACAAAACTACCGGGCCCGAACACTTCATCAAGCAAGAGACGCATACGGTGGACCTCGTTGTCATCTAGATGCACCCAGATCGAACCGTCATCAGCGAGTAGCTTCTTCAGATGGATGAGTCGGTCACGCATCATGGTCAGCCAGATGGAGTGCTCTAGGTTGTCCTCGTACGAAGCGAACGTCTGCGCGGTGTTAAACGGCGGATCGATGTAGATCAGTTTCACCTTGCCGACGTACTTCTCGGCAAGCTCGGGCACGCGGGTGAGGGCTTCGAGGACATCGCCCGATTCACCCAAGATCAGCAGGTTGTCATCCTGGGGCTCCAGGTCAGCGCGCTCGGAGTAGGCGAACTCGTCACACTTCGGTGTCTGGCTGCCTTGCACATAGTCGTCCAGCACGAGGGTGTGGGTTTCGCAGTAACGCGGATCAGAGGGGTCAACCCACGTGTAGCCGTACTTGCCGGTTTCAGTGGGAATGAGAGCCTTGTCCTTGTTGTACCAGGTGAGCTGCAGGCGTTGAGCGGTCATCTAGTCGGTTTCTCCCTTCGTGTCAGTGGGGACGACCTCGCAGATGTCGGCGATGTCGCAGTCGAGTGCTTCGCAGATGCGGGCAAGGACGTCGGTGGTGACGTTGCCGCCGCGTCCGAGTTTGGACAGGGTGGCGGGACTGATGCCTGCACGTTCTTGAAGTTGGGTTTTGTTCATGTCGCGGTCGATGAGGAGTTTCCAGAGGGGCTTGTAGCGGGCGTGACCCCTGAAAAGTAGACAGGGTGAGTGACAGTTATGCTGCCTTGGTCAGTGTAATAGATTGGGCTTCAAAGACATCGGGCGATATCTGTCCGCACCAAGAGTGCCGGCGCTGTGTGTTGTATCTGATGCACCACCGAAATACCTCCTGCCGGCATTGCAGCGGATTGGCGGGTCAAGTCCGGTGAAGTGGTGTATCTGTCCTTTCTGAATCGGTGGATCGGGGGACAGTGTCAGGGTCGGTGTCAGGGTCCGTCTCGGGGTTGATGTTGGTTCAATTAGGAGGCTGCCTCGATGGTGTCTGCGTCGTTGGCGCGGATGGTAGTGGTAGCTATCAGGCGTCGGGTGTGTTCCAAGCTTGCTAGTGACATATAGCGTTTCTGCTGAATCCAATCGTCATGCTGTTCCGCTAGTACGGCGCCGACGAGGCGGATGACTGCTGCGCGGTTGGGAAAGATTCCTACAACGTCGGTACGCCGCCTGATGTCACGGTTCAAACGCTCTGTTGGATTATTGGACCATACCTTCGTCCATACAGCTTTGGGCGTGGCTGTAAACGCGAGTATCTCATCTAATGATTCTTCCAGGTAGTCGGCTGCGTCGGGAAAACGCTCGGTGCAGAAATCTACGACCTAGCGGGCTTGGTCCCAGGTAGCTTGCGCGTCGGTTTGCTAGAAGATGGAGTGAAACATTCCCGATAGTGTTGTCCACTGGCGTTTTGATACTTTTGAGGACAGGTTCTTAGCAAAATGTGTCCGGCAACGTTGCCAGCTGGCTGTAGGTAGTACTTGACCAACAGCCAGCTTGGATTCCTAGGTGCGCATCGCTGGTGACGAGATAGACTTCGCCAAGACCACGGGCTTTGAGGTCTTGGAAGAATCCGGTCCATGATTCCACGGATTTTGATGTAGCAATCTGTATGCCCAGTAGTTCACGGTAGCCGTCTTTGTTAACGCCGGTAGCGATAAGCACACTGGTTTTAACGACTCGTCCGCCTTCGCGGACTTTCATTGTCAACGCGTCACAGGACAGGTAGAAATAAGGGCCGCTGTCTAAAGGGCGGGTGCGAAAGTCAGCGACCATCTCGTCGAGTTCTTTGGCCATGTCAGACACTTGTGTTTTCGACAGATTGTTAATGCCCAGCGTGGCCACCAAATCATTCATGCGTCTAGTGGAGACCCCTTTGAGATAACACGTTGAAGTGTCCTAGGTTTTGTTCCGTTTGAGTAGATGGGAAAATCTGGAACATGCCAAGGAAATTTGACCAGGATGCCAAGGACCGTGTGGTCCGTCTCGTGGAAGACCGTATCTTGGCGGAAAATATGTCGATGCACCCCGCGTGCCAGGCAGTAGCTCCAAAGCTGGGGGTTTCATGGCACACGGCCCGTCAATGGACTTAAGCCTGCCCGCCGTGCGGGAAACATCCCAGAACCTGTGCCTGCAGACTTGGCCGCCGAGAACGCGAGGCTACGTCGTGAAAATCAAGAGCTACGCGACACTAACGAGCTACTGAAGGCTGCCTCAGCTTTTTTCGCGTCGGAACCAGACCCCAAACGTTAAGAAATGATCCGATTCATCGATGAATACCGGAGTAGTTTTTCCGTCGAGTTCATCTGCACTGGCGTTGAAAAATAACCGGGCTGGTGGGTTTATCACCTCGCGTGGGTATCGCCAGTCCAAGGCCCGAGGACTTAAGCGCTCGTCGCCTTCGTAACAGTTGTGCTGATTGAACGCATTAGTGCTATTCATCGGGATAATTACGGCATCTACGGCGTGCGGAAAATGTGGCATGCTCTTTACCGTGACGGAATCGATATCGGTCGTGAACAAACTGCTCGGTTGATGCGCCTAGCCGGTGTTTCTGGCAAAGGCAGATCACCTCTCACAACCCGTAAGCCTAATGTGCCTGATCTGCGCCCAGACTTAGTCGAGCGTGAATTCAAAGCTTCGGGCCCGAATAAACTGTGGGTGGCCGATATTACGTATGTGCGCACGAACAATGGCTTTGTGTACGCCGCGTTTGTCACCGACGTTTACTCTCGACGGATCGTTGGGTGGGCGTTATCAGACTCCATGCGGACTTCAGGCGTTGCCGCTGCAAGCTCTTAACCAGGCGACCCAAGTGTGCTGAACAAACAACAGGGCTCATTCACCATTTAGATCACGGCTCACAGTACGTCAGCGTGGTCTACAACGAGCGACTTGCCCAGCACGGCATTACAGCTTCCACCGGAACTGTCGGGGATTCTTATGACAATGCTCTGGCAGAAAACGTTAACGGCCCCTCACAACAACGAGCTAATCCATACTCACAGGTGGGATGATGTTGTCGAGGTGGAAATCGCGACGTTCGAGTGGGTGTCATGGTGGAACGAAGATAGACTCCACCAAAGCTTGGGATACCGACCCCCAGTTGAAGTGGAAACCGATTTTTGGAAGCAGAACCCGCAACAGGGAATAATAGAAATCAAGGCAAATGCCTAGGAACAAAACCCGGGGCACTTCACCTGCAAGATTATGGCTCCAAAGCTGGGTGTTTCGTGGCACACGGCGAGGCAATAAACGCAAGCCCGCTCGACGTGAGGGGACACGTTACTGAACGGTTGCCTGAGGACCTTGTGGCAGAAAACGCACGGTTACGTCGAGAAAATCACCAGCTTCGCGACACCAATGAGTTGTTGAAAGCCGCCTCGGCTTTTTCGCATCCGAACCAAGCCTAAAACGTTAAGAAACGATTCCGATTCATCGATGAGCATTGGAATCGTTTCTCTGCCTTGTTCATCTGCCAGACGTTAAACACACATCGTGAAGGCGGTTTTCTTAGCTCGCGTGGGTACCGCCAATCCAAGGCGCACGGGCTTAAGTGCCCCTAGTCTTCGCGACGCTGCTCTTGTGGAGCATATTCGTGACGTTCATTTCCGAAAATTACGGCGTCTACGGGGTGCGGAAGATGTGGCACGCGCTGCGACGCTAGGGCATTGACATTGGGCGTGAGCACACAGCCCGGCTGATGCGCAGCGCTGGGCTGTCTGGCAAGTGCAAAGGAGGAGCACCTGTCACAACTCGTAAATCTAAGGGCCCGGATCTTCACCCTGACTTGGGCAATCGTGAATTCAAGGCCCCTTGGCCCCAATCGGCTGTGGGTGGCGGACATTACTTATGTGCGCACTAGGACAAGGCTTCGTGTGCACGGCTTTTGTCACCGATGTGTACTCCTGGTGGATCATCGGGTGGGCGTTGTCTGATTCAATGCGCACCGAGGCGCTGCCGTTGCAAGCACTCAACTAGGCGATTGTGTGCGCTAAGGAAACAACGAACTGATTCATACCCGCACTTGGAACGATGTCGTCGACGTGGAAATCGCCACGTTCGAGGGGTGAATTGGTGAAACGAACCACGCCTGCACCAGAGCCTCGGCTACCATACGCCGGCTGAAGTAGAAACCGAATTTTGGGAACATCACCCAAGTCACGACATAATAAAACACAAGGCAAATGCCTAGGAACAAAACCCGAGGCACTTCACACATCCCAAATCCAGATTCACCATCCAACGAATTACTATGCATCAAACGCATAACCCGCGTGGTTTTCGTCGCTAAGCACAAACCTAACCGAGCAAGGCAGACTCAAGAGGCAAAACTGGTGGGTTGGGAACCGCGCGTCCTGATGGCTGCGCCAAGCGAGTATCAAACTGACTACTTGCTAGCTGGCGATCCGCATGAGTAATCAGGCTTAAGATGTCGTCGGCATAATAACCAGTCGTGCCTCGAGTACCGATAACTTTTCCACGCAAAATGCCCGCAGTCTGCAAATCTTCAAGCGCCCGGCGTGCGTTGGACCAGGTCACACCGTACAACCGCTCTAGCGTTTTAGCTGTCACAATCGGATGCGCCACAAGACCTGTGAGCAGTTTGAAATCTATCGAATCTGCACGCAGCGCACGGGTTTTACCTTGGCTTTTCCGGTAATCGTCTAAGCGTTGCTCCCAATCCTGTTGGATCTCTAATAACTGGTCAGCTAGTAAATTCGCCTGTGTGACGGCTTCCTGCGCCGCATCAAAAAAGGTATCGAGCCAACGAGGAAAATCACCTTGACGAAACGCCGTAAGCCCTTCGACATAGCGTTTGGACCACGTGCCCAAAATTAAACTAATGGGCAAGATTGTTTGATGTGTTAACCCACGACGCAATAGAGTCCCATGAATCAAGGCACGCCCAACACGGCCGTTTCCATCCGCGAACGGATGAATAGTTTCAAACTGCGCATGAATAATTGCAGCCTGGGTCAAAGCTCCATGTGCGGCACCATTAAAGTACCGGCAGAAATCGGCCATTAAGGCGGGAACTTCTTCGGGAGGTGGCGGAACAAATTCGGCCCCAATGGGTGTTCGACCAGATCCGCCAATCCAGTTTTGAATCTTTCGTATCCCTACAGGAACCGTTGGGTGCGCGCCAAGGAGCTCAGATTGCAGCTGCCCAAGATGCTCTGGGGTAATTTCTGGTGTAGTAGCAAAGGAATTTTCTACAGAACGAAGCACTTGTAGGTTTCTCGCCACGGCTTCAGCACTTTCTTTGAAGCCACGGACGTCTTCTTCTTGTGCCAATTCGGCAAGAACAACTTTGTCAACGTTGGGTGCAATGCCTTCAATGCGTGACGACGAAATCGCTTCCGAGCGCATCAGCAGGCGCGCAATGCTTTCCAATTGCCCCGCACCATCTCGCCGCCCTAAAGCAATAATGTTTCTCTCGATTTCCGCAGCTTTTTGCGCCAATTCCACAGGAATAACGAGACTGGCATCTGAAAGCGTGTCGGGGATGTAGGCCTCATAGCGGCCGCCTTGTCTATCTCTTCGAGAAATGCCACTACCGTCAGCCGGTATCCAATTACGCGTAACCCATTGAGGCATGTTTAACGCCTTTCCATTCCCCAAAGCCTGTTTCATGATTGTTTAACAGTTATCCAAACATGAAATCAGGGTGAAAGCAATGGAAAACAGTTATCCAAACATGATCGCACGCCGGTTGCGCCGCCGCTGTGAGCAATTTTTGTACCCTAAGGTTGCAAAACCGCAGGACGGCTTCTCAAAAACGGGGCTTAAGGTGCAAAAATTGCTCACGCACCAAGCGAACCAACAAGCGAAAGCCCGCGGTAGCGGTTGAGCGCGGCCATGACTTCCTGCGGCCGGGGCATAGCCACCCGTCCTGGGTGCCGCTCGGCGTGGGAGCCTGCTCGTTGCCCGCTAAGCGCTGCCCACCCGTGGGTTTCTATCTCCGCGAGTACGTCGTTGACCAGTGTGATCATGGGCGTGTGGCCGTCGGCACGCTTTTCTAGGGCTGCGATGATGCGAGCGATTGCTTGGGTTTGGGAACTGCAGGCGAGTTGGCTGATGGCGCGGAGGTCGATGTCGTCGCGACCGTGTTGGATGGTGTCGATTCCGCGGGCGCGCGGCAGCTTGGGGGTGCGTCCGCGCTGGTCACGCTGGGTGCGGACGCGCGCGGCCACCCGTGGAGTGGGCCATGCCATGGGTGCGAGGGTGGGCGCTGTTGGGGTGGTGTTGATGAGTTGTTGTGCTTGGGTGGTTGCATCGTGGGGTGTGTAGGCGTCCATGGCGATGACGGTGTCGGCGATGTCGATAAAGGCGCCTGAGCCGCCGGCGACGACCACTGTGGAAATACCGTGGTCGCACCATAGTTCGCGGGCGCGGTCGACGAGCGGGGTGATGGGTTCGCGGTCGGCGGGAACGAGACGGCGCATGCGTTCGTCGCGAATCATGAAGTTGGTGGCAGAGGTGTCCTCATCAATGAGGAGTGTGCGCGCGCCCGCCTCGAGTGCTTCCATCAGGGCGGCGGACTGCGATGTGGAGCCTGAGGCGTTGGTGGTGGAAAAGGAGGTGGTGCGCTCCCCCGACGGCAAACCGTTGATGAACGGCGAGATGTCCACGCCCGTGATCGCGCGGCCGTCTTCAGCACGCAGGGCGACGGCGGTGAGGTCGGCGACCACTAGCTCGCGACCATCGCCGGCAACGTGGTCATAAACACCTGTGACCAGCGCGGATAGCAGTGTAGACTTGCCGTGGTAGCCGCCACCAACGATGAGCGTCACCCCCTGCGGGATCCCCATGCCGCGCACGGTCCGCCCCGATGGCAACGTGAACTCATGGGCTAGGGATTCTGGCGCCACGAACGGGATCGCATGGGACTTTGGCTCATCACTATTGCCCGCCTGACGAGGCAAAATGGAACCATCGGCAATAAACGCCACCAGCCCAGCGCCTGCGAGCGCACCCCGCAGCGCAGCCTGATCGCACTCCAGCGCCGCCGCCGCTTCCAACTCGGCCCGCAACGCATCCCCACCAGCGGTTATGCACAGCGCACGATCCAGTGCCCGCGGCAAGGTGGTACACAGCAACTGGGCCGCCTCACGCCCGCGGATACGCCGCCCTCGCGCTGGCAGCTGCACCTCAAAACAAATCTGCAGTGCGTCGTCTAGCTGCGTCACCGCCGCCCGCGATAGCACCTGCTGGCCAGGACAATCAATGGCCAAACCGTGGCAGAACTCCCCCGCGATTCGGCGATTAAGTAGGTCACGTTGGTGCGTCGATAAGCTCCCCGAAAATGGCAGAGCGGCCAGCGGAACCCGCACACGGCTTAACGACGCCGGCGCGTACGGATCAGACTGCACCTTGTCCAGAAACAGCTCCGCCCCGGGGACACCCTCCAAGGCGTGCCGACCCGCAATCGACTTGTACGCGCCATAACCCTTGCCATCTAAACTGCTCAACCGCTGAAATAAAGTGCCCATAGAACACCGCATGCTACCGCATGTCTGAGCCAGCCCGTGAGCAATTTTTGTATCCTAAGGCCGCAAACCCGCAGGACGCCCCCTCAAAAACAGTGCTTAAGGTACAAAAATTGCTCACACGAGGCTTATTTTGCTTCGATCACGCCGCATGCAAACCGAGCGCCAGCGTCGCCGGTCTTCAACGTGTCCTGATCAGGGCCTTCTGGTGCATAGCGCTCGGGGATGTTGGCAAAGTTATCGCGGCCTTCGTGCACAATGAGGCTGGCTCCATCGGTGCCGAGAAGCAGTTCGGGGGTGAGAGCGTCGGTCGTGACAGTCAACTTTGCAGTACCATTCTTGGCGACCAAAAGTGAGGGCAAATCCCCGGCGTGCGGATGGTATCCGCCAGAATGATCGGAGCCATGGGAATGATCTGGGCCGCTTAAATGACCTCCAGCGGACTTGAAGTCACCTTCACACTTACCCTTATCGTGCACATGGAAACCATGGAACCCTGGCTCCAGCCCCTTTGCGTCCACGTTGATTTCGGTCCCAGCCTGTGTGGTTGTAAAAGTAACCGTGCCGGCGTCTTCGCCCTTCTGCGTGACGAGCTTCGCAGTAGCAAATGGCGTTCCCATCTCGCCTGACGACGTCTCACTTGCCGATGCATTCATCGAGGCATTTTCAGTTTGCTCACCGCTGCCGCAAGCTGCGAGTGCGCTTGCTAGGGCAAATCCTACGCCCAGCATGGTGAGCTTTTTTGATCGTGGGGAAAGCGCAAAGACTGCACGAGTGTTCATTGTTGGCCTTTCATTGAGTCAGCTATCCCACCATGCCACTTGACAGCAATAGACTATTAAATGGCAATTAAAGATAGCGTTTTGTATTGAAAAGCACTCTAGCATTGCCGAGATAATTTAGCTAAACCCAATTTATCGAGTCAGATCGGGGTGACGCTCCACAATTCCCCCTCCCAGCGCGCCCGTGAGCCATACACACAAATCGGCCCAGCAATCTCGCTGGGCCGATTTCTCGTGTTGTAGTTACTTGACCACTAGGTTGATCATTCGCCCTGGGACGACGATCTTCTTGATCACATTCTTACCTTCGATGTGTGCTACCACAGCATCGCAGGCGAGTGCGATTTCGGAGATTTGGTCTTGGGTGGCGTCGGCAGGCACCATGATGCGGGCGCGGACCTTGCCGTTGATCTGAACTGGCATCTCTACTTCGTCGTCAACGAGCCACTTGTCTTCGTGCTCAGGGAAGGCGACGAAGGTGATGGTGTCGTTGTGTCCGAGGCGCTTCCAGAGCTCTTCGGCGATGTGTGGTGCGACAGCTGCAACCATGATGACCAGTGGTTCGACGGCTGCGCGTGGTGCACCGGTAGAGCCGTATGCCTTGGTCAGGTAGTTGACGTATTCGATGGCTTTGGCTACCACGGTGTTGATGCGCAGGCCTTCGTAGTCGTCACGCATGCCGGCGATGGTGCGGTGTAGTTGCTTGAGGTCGTCGTCGGTGAGTGCGGCGTCGGTGACAACGATGGAGCCGTCGTCTTCAGAGACGACGAGGCGCCAGAGTCGTTGGAGGAAGCGGTGGGCACCGATGACGTCCTTGGTGGACCATGGGCGAGAGGTGTCCAGTGGGCCCATGGCCATTTCGTAGACGCGGAGGGTGTCGGCACCGAAGTCGCGGCAGATGTCGTCAGGTGCGACGGCGTTCTTGAGGGACTTGCCCATCTTGCCGTATTCCTGGTTGACTTCTTCGCCCTGGTAGTAGAACTTGCCGTCTTTTACTTCTACTTCGTCGGCTGGGACGTACACGCCACGGGAGTCGGTGTAGGCGAATGCTTGGATGTAGCCTTGGTTGAAGAGGCGTCGGTAAGGTTCGCGGGAAGTGACAAAGCCGAGGTCGAAGAGGACTTTATGCCAGAAGCGGGAGTACAGGAGGTGGAGCACGGTGTGCTCGACACCGCCGACGTAGAGGTCAACGCCGCCGGAGCCTTCTGCACTGCGGGGGCCTGTCCAGTAGCGTTCGTTTTCGATGTCGCAGAAAGCTTCACTGTTGGTGGGGTCGATGTAGCGCAGTTGGTACCAGGAGGAGCCGGCCCACTGTGGCATGACGTTGGTGTCGCGGGTGTACTTCTTCAGGCCGTCGCCGAGGTCGAGTTCTACTTGGGTCCACTCGGTGGCTTTGGCCAGTGGTGGGTGTGGTTCGGAGTCGGCGTCGTCTGGGTCAAAGGAGACTGGTTTGTAGTCTTCTACCTCGGGGAGTTCGACGGGCAGCATGGACTCGGGTAGTGCGTGGGCGAGGCCGTTTTCGTCGTAGACGACTGGGAATGGTTCGCCCCAGTAGCGCTGGCGGGCGAAGAGCCAGTCGCGCAGCTTGTACTGGATCTTTTCGAATCCTTTTTGCTTGTCGACGAGCCACTCGATAACCCGAGCAATCGCCTCCTGCTTGTCCAGGCCGTTGATGTTGAGGCCTTGGTCGTTAGCGGAGTTCACGGCTACGCCGGATTCGGTGTAGGCCTCTTCGGCGATGTTGCCGCCAGCGACGACTTCGCGAATGGGGAGGCCGAATTCGGTGGCGAACTCGTAGTCGCGGGTGTCGTGTGCAGGCACAGCCATGATTGCGCCGGTGCCGTAGCCGGTGAGGACGTAGTCGCCGATGAATACTGGGATGCTCTCGCCGTTGACAGGGTTGACGGCGTTTACGCCAAGGTAAACGCCTGTCTTTTCCTTGTTTTCTTGGCGTTCAAGGTCGCTCTTTGCAGCGATGGAAGCGCGGTAGGCCTTGACTGCTTCCGCAGGGGTGGCTTGGCCGAAGGCCCAACGGGGGTCGATTCCTTCGTAAGAGTTCGTGCCGGCGGCGACGAGGGCGTCGACAAGCTCGTGCTCAGGGGCGAGAACCATGTAGGAGGCACCGAACAGCGTATCTGGGCGGGTGGTGAACACAGTGATGGTGTGGCCAAGGGCGTCAAAGTCCACCTCGGCGCCACGCGAACGACCAATCCAGTTGCGCTGCATGCTCTTGACCTTGTCCGGCCAATCCAGCAGGTCAAGGTCGTCGATAAGACGATCCGAATATGCGGTAATACGCATCATCCACTGCGACAACTTCTTACGGAACACAGGGAAGTTACCGCGCTCCGAACGGCCGTCCGCAGTGACTTCCTCATTAGCCAACACAGTGCCCAAACCAGGACACCAGTTCACCATGGAATGAGAGCGGTAAACCAAGCGGAACTCATCCACAACCTTGGCCTTTTCCACCGCATCCAACTCGGAGTACGAGTCAGCAGAGCCCTCGAAGCCTTCCGGCAACGCCACTTCACCCGACTCCAGAAGCGGAATCAGCTCAGAGATAGGGCGAGCCTTTTGCTGCTTGGTATCAAACCACGCATTGAAAATCTGCAGGAAGATCCACTGCGTCCACTTGTAGAACTCCGGATCAGTGGTAGCCACGCTACGGCGAGGATCATGACCCAAGCCCAATGCACCCAACTGGCGCTGCATGTTCGCAATGTTGGCCATGGTGGTCGTGCGTGGGTGCGTACCCGTTTGGATCGCATACTGCTCAGCTGGCAGACCGAAGGCATCGTAGCCCAAGGTGTGCAAAACATTCTTGCCTAGCATGCGGTTAAAGCGAGCGAAAACGTCCGTCGCAATGTATCCCAGTGGGTGGCCTACGTGCAGACCAGCACCCGACGGATACGGGAACATATCCTGAACAAACAGCTTGTCTTCAGGGAGTTTGTCTCCAGAGACGGCTAAATCGCCCACGGGGTTGGGGGCGTTAAAAGTACCGTTATCAATCCAGTACTGCTGCCATGAACGCTCGATCTCACCGGCCAGTTCGGCGGTATAACGAAACGCAGGATCTGCTGAAGTATCAGGGGTGTTTCCGCTCGGATTAGTCATAGTCAAATAGTGTAGTAGCAGCCCATGACATTAACCGCATGAAGGTGTACAAAAACAAAGTAACCTGCTACCATTCAAGAAAATTGACCCCTAGAAGTAAGGAGTTCCCCATGGACTTCAGCGTTATTTCCGGTGCGCTGTCCACCGCTTACCAGTTCATTGCACCAATCCTGAAGATCATTTCCTTGATCAAGTCCTTCATCTAAGGGACCTAAAGGATTCATCTTCAATACCCCCTGTAGAAAGCAGCCACAACGAGCTGTTTATGCAGGGGGTTTGTTGTTTTCTACAACCACTAGAATCCGCCCCTTGAAAAGGGAAAATCGGCCTGCGGGTTGGACGTTTGAGCGCGTTTGTGTCCAACTCGCTAGGCCGATTGTCTGTTTAGCGGTAAGTAAGGAGCGGTGGGGGTTATGCGGTTTGGAGGGCTTTTCCGTCGGCCATTTCTACGAAGCGGTCGGCGTAGGCCAGTTGGGAGCGGTCGTGGGTGACCATGAGTGTTGCGAGGTCGAATTCTTTGGTGACGTCGCGCAGTAGTTCGACGATTTCCTTGGAGAGGCGGGCGTCGAGGGCGGAGGTGGGTTCGTCGGCAAGCAGGAGTTGGGGGTTGCCCATGAGTGCGCGGGCGATGTTGACGCGCTGGCGTTGGCCGCCGGAGAGTTGGGCTACGCGTCGGCCGCCGAGTCCTTCGAGTCCGACGCGGGCGAGTAGTTCGTCGGCGCGGTCTTGGCGGGGTTTGGTGCCGCGTAGGTGGTCGGTGATGAGCAGCTGTTCGCGGGCGGTCAGCGATCCGAGGAGGTTGGGTTGCTGGAAGACGAACCCGATGTGCTCGCGGCGTGTCGACGTAGCGTCGAGGCATTCCGCACCGTGGAGTGTCACGGTTCCGGAAGTGGGGTCTTGGAGGAAGCCGGCGATGGAGAGCAGGGTTGATTTTCCAGAGCCGGATTCGCCGACGATGGCTACGAGCTCGCCTGGGAATATTTCCACGTTGGCGGAGTCGAGGGCGGTAACTGTCGAGGTGCCGTCGGGGTAGACCACGCTGGCGTTGGTGATGGAGAGAACTGGTGCGGCGCTCATGCTGTTGCTCCTAATGCAATCTGAGGATCGACTTTGGTGACGTTGCGAACGGCGATGGTGGCTCCGATGAGGCCAAGTGTCCAGATACCGAATGCTGGGCCGAGTACGGATACCCATCCGAGTGAGAATGGCACACTGCCTGCAATGAGCCATCCCAGAAGGGCGCCGATGCCGGTACCGAGGGCCACGCCTGCGGCGAGGATGATGGCGGCCTGGCCGAGGGCGTCGATAAGCAGGTAACGTTTCGACGCTCCCAGCGTGGCAAGCACGGCGATGTCGCGAGTACGTTGCAGCGTCCAGACGGTCAGGAAGGACACCGTGACCAGTGCGGAAATGATGTACAAGAACGCCTGCATGCTCAATAGAGAGGAGCGCTCTGACTTATAAGCGGGCATTGCTTGGAATGCGCCCTTGAGGTCGGTGACTACCTCATTGTCTTGAGGCTGGGTAGTTGGCTCTTGGTTGAGAAGCAGTACCGTGCCCACAGCCTTGGTATGGCTGACCAGCTGCCAAGTGGCAGTGTCGACCCAGACCACGGGGGTGTGGCTGTAGTTTTCGGTTTTGACAGTGTCGGCAACGGTGACGGTCGCACCACCAAGGGTGATGTGGTCGCCTGCGCGTACGTGCAAAGAGTCGGCGAGCTCGGCGGGAAGCAGTGCACCTTGTTCGATGGAGCCGCCCACAGAGTCGGGGAGTTTAGTTCCCTCGGGAAGACCCATCACTGCGGTGGTGTTGGCGTTTTGATCCGATTCAATGCGGGTTTGGGAAACGCCAAGGGGAGTGGAGTTCTTCCAGCGTTCTGCCTGCTGCTCGGAGATTTCCGAGTGGGTGAACTCTGGGGAGGAGTCGCCTGCGGTGGTGAACACCACGCTGTGTGGTGCGAGTGCTTCGATGGCTGAGGTGTTTTGTTTACCTAAGCCCTGGGTGAGGCCGGTCAACATGACGATCAACAAGGTGATCAAGCCGACGACCGATGCGATCAGGGTGAAACGCCCTGCTGCGGCGCGGATGTCGCGGATTCCTAAGAACATGATGTGCTCCTTACTTTCACTTCTATTGTTGTGAAATTAAGGAGCTATTCCATCGGTTGCCGTGGTGAAACTCCGGCCAATCAACTGGTTGATATGACATCACTAGGTTAGATCGTGCGCTTTACTAAACAGCGCCTACTGGCGGCGCATCCTCACCAAGCCCAGTACCGCAAAACCGATACCAAAGAACGCCAATGCGGCCGGAAGCAGCAGATCAGCGTAGGAACCCGTCTCCGCGAGTTTCTGCTTAATTGCAGACTTCTTCACGTTCGGATCTTCCTTCTTCGGTGACTTAGAGTCACCGCTCTTCCCAGCAGTCTTGGACTCACTGGACTTTGCAACAGGGTGCACAGCTACTTTTTCTGCCTTCTTGCTTTCTTTTCCTGCTTTACCGGCTTTACCCGACACGTCTTCGCCTGTTGGCTGCTGCGCGGTGGCGTTATCGCCCACGAGGAACGTCACGGGCTGTGGTGCTGCGATTTCCTTGTCGCCACTTGTGGCCTTGAAGTACAGGGTGTATTGCCCTGGTTTGTTAAAGGACCAGTTGCCGTGCAGGTGCAGCGGTTTAGTGGTGCTCAGTGTGCGCGTGTCCTCGTCACCGGTGTCGAGCATGCGCTTAACCTCGCCGGTTAGCGGATCAGCCTGGTAGAACACTGCACGCCCACCGTCTGGGGTTTCGGCATGATCCAAGGTGATGTCCACACCCTGCGGGTAGTGCTTGTAGTTCAGGTCCTCCGAGCTGAATCCTGGCCATGGCTTACCTGGTTCCTCGCTGCTAGGCAGAATGTAGAACTTCTCACCTACAGGGCCTAGGAAGTCCCACTTCTCGTCGCCAAGCTTGTTATCACGCTTCTGGCGTGCATTGTCACGTACTCGAATGATGGTGTCGTCGAGGGAACGCTGTACATGCTCATGATTCAGGTTAAAGCCCACTTTACCGTTGTTCTTAGCAAGGCGGATGTCAATATGTCCCTCGGTCAGCTCATGTTTATGGGCAACGGTAGGTTCCTTGTGTTCCTCAGATGATTGCGACGACGGTGATGACGGAGAAGACGGGTCAGTATCCTTGCCATTACCGTTTTTATTGGTTTCCGTGTCGTCACCGGTATCTTCGGTGTCTACACTCTCAGAGTCGTCGCTGTCATCAGTGTCGGCCTCGTCTTCGTGCTTCATCAGCGGGATGTTCTTCACGTCGTCGCCGCGTTTGAAGGAACCGAAGGTTTCTATCTGCTCGGGGGCTTTCTTCTCGTCCAGCTCCTCGAACTTGTAGTCTTTCTCTATGGACTTGCTTAAATCAATCTCTTCCGCTTTGGAGTCAATCGACTTCACATCGATCAATGGATGAGGAATGACAGTAACATGCAGCCATGGTTTAAAATCCTCACACGCGGAGATATCCCATTCCTGTTCGATCTTTCCATTTTCGTCGAAGTGCCCCTCTGCACTACATGCCGGCGCACCAATTGTGGAATTTGAGGAAAACATTTTAATTGAGGCAAAACCTCGCAACTTCTTATCGCCTTGCAGCGTCAAGATGTGTTTTCCATCCTTGGGCTTTATAGACACCCTGACATTGGTATCTTCCAATGATATTGGTTGTGGATCCCACACACGCTCTTTATCAATTTCCTTCGGCTTTACCAGTTCGGAGTCTGTCTCTGAGATATTCTTGGAGTCCTTGCGATCGTAGGTGAAAGACTCGGAAAGCCATGCTGGCTTGGAGTAATCATCAGGAATGAACAGCGCTTGGTACTTAGAGGATCCCTCGCCAAGGAAAGTGGTGGACTTCGCGGTGCCACCGGTGACAGGGAGTTCGTCGAGGAAATGGCCATCGATAAGCAAGACGAGGCGACCGTTGCCGGATCCCTTAAACGCGATCTCGGTGTTTTTGTTCTCACTAGGCTTAAGGGACAAGCTTGCCGATACCTCCCCCTTAGTAGCTTTCTCCCATGCCTGTGCTGGGTCGAGGATCTTTCCCTTGTCCGGCTGTTCGCCACCTACTTGCCATGCCAAATTCATAGGCATGGTCTTAATGGGCTCACCCTCGCTGTCATATGCGGTGGCTTGGTAGGTGAACACGTAGCGACCAGGCTTGGTAAAAGTGGTGTGGTAGTGCGAGTGACGCGGCTTAATCAGTGAACGGAATGCCTTATCTTTGCTGGAGAAAATTCGAGTGGCGCGCAACGCTGTCTGAGTGAAAACTTCTACGTCCCCTGGCCCTTCTACTTTCAAAAGGTCAAGAGAGTAGTTCTGATTTTGTAGCTCTTCATTATCAGCAGCTTTTTGAATGTGGGAGCCACTATTATAACCAAAGTAGATAGGTAACTGGCTAGCATCCACATTCTGTGGAGCCTGCCACACGGTATCACCTTGTTTTGCTACAAAGGGAGTTTGCTCAGTGGAGTTAAACCGATAGTAACCAGATTGCGGTAGCCACATAACAGCATTATCGGCTGGCAAGCCTTTATATTCGGCGGTTTCTTCATTTGCCTTTCTCAGACCTAGCACAACGCCAAGGCCAGTGATCTCCTTGCCACCATCCCCATCATCTTCGCCCTCCAAGTTATGGTTAGCACCAGTAACAGCAGCTTCAGGTGAGAGATCCATATGTGTGCCGTAAACGGTGTGTTTGTTCTGATCTGGGCCAGCTAGGGCGGTAGGGGGGAGTGAGGCAAGTCCAGTCACAAGGAAGCAAGTAGCCGCAGCTCCTACTAATCGACGGTGAGGGATTTTCATCAAACACACTTTCATGAAATTATCGGTAGTTATTTTCATTAAAAGGTATGGCCTAATTTGCCTTTATGCAACATAGGCTTCAATTAAGCGAACTTTCCTTCCAATCCATCACAGGCGCAGGAGATCTTTTATGCTCGCTAGTGTGAAGCCTCATGTGATTCAAATTCTCACCGTCATGCGTGTCAGCCTGCATGTAATGTTCGCTGGTCTGCTCATTTTTGGAATCGTACGTTATTATCTCGAGCTTCCAACAGTTCCAACCGATGCAAACAATATTGCTATCGCCGCAGCAATCACGCTGGGAATTTTCTACATGATCGGCACCGCATGGGAAAATCGTTTCGCGCGTGGCGACGACATCCCGGACCCCGGGATACTCAGTCCCGTGTGGCTCGTGATTATTGTTGCTCTCTGGGCTTTCCTCGTAGGTGCCTCCGGCTATTTCCTGTGGCTGATGTTCCCACTCGTATTTGTAATGTTGCATCTCAAGCAGGGCATTCGTGGCATCTTGGGCGTTGCCTTACTCCTTGCCATCGCCATCGCAATTCCCCTAGCCACACGCCCAGATGAGTGGATGCCCGCACAGGCCATGGGCCCAACGATGGGTGCCGCGTTTTCCACGGTGATTTTTTATAGCTACACCACCTTGCGCAACGATGCCCAACATTACCGCCAACTAGCGGCAGAGTTGCTTGCAGCCCAGCAGGATCTCGCCACCTCTGAACATGAGGCGGGCAGGCTTGAAGAACGCGAACGCCTCTCCCGCGAAATCCATGACACGGTCACTCAAAGTTTAAGTTCCATTGTAATCTTGGCACGTGCCGCGCACGGTCGCCTCGATAAGGGCGAAATCGAAGATGTGGCGCGACAACTCAGCGTAATTGAAGCCCAAGCCTCTGACAGCCTTGCAGAGGCGCGTCGCTTTGTGCGCGATCTAGCAGCTCCGGCACTGGGCGACTCGCTACCTATTGCACTGACCACCACCGTTAATAATCTGCGCGCCAAACAGGATGCTCTCGGTGCTCCATTGGATGTCCATTTGGAGCTGGTGGGGGATACGTCGATAAGCCTGCCAGAGCCGGTATCGCGCACGGTGGTTCGCGTGACCCAAGAAGGGCTCAACAACGTGGTCAAACATGCGCACGCCACAAAAGCTGTGGTCACCCTGGGCGTGTGGGAGGACGAGGTCAGCCTCGACGTGGTGGACAACGGAGTCGGTTTCAACCCCGACACCACCGAGCGTGGCACCAGCTCCGGCTTTGGCCTCGACGGGCTCCGCACGCGCGTAAATACCGTTGGTGGCACACTCGTGATTGAATCAGATACATGCGGCACTGCACTCGCATGCCGCATTCCGCTCACCAGCCGCCGGGAGACTTCATGATCCGCGTCATGCTTATCGACGACCACCCCGTAGTCCGTGCCGGACTACGCTCCATTTTGGACAGCTTCGATGACATCACTGTGGTCGCCGAAGCTAGCGACGGCAGCAACGTCAACATTGAAGGCATCGACGTTGTTGTTACCGACATCCAAATGCCAGGCACCGACGGCATCACCTTAACCCGCGCACTTGCCAGCGCCGGCGGTCCCCCGGTGCTCATCCTGACCACCTACGACACCGAGGCAGACATCCTCGCAGCAGTCGAAGCAGGCGCTATGGGCTACCTGCTCAAAGACGCACCGGAATCGGCACTACACGATGCAGTGGTCGCCACCTTTGAAGGCCGCCGCACCCTCGCCCCCGAGGTAGCCAACGCCCTCATGCAACGCGTAAGCAAACCCCGCCAAGCACTCTCAGCTCGCGAGATTGAAATCCTCCAAAACTTGGAACAAGGACTGAGCAACCGCCAACTCGCGGCCGAACTATTCATCTCCGAGGCAACGGTGAAAACTCACCTCGTGCACATCTACTCCAAGCTCGGCGTAGATAACCGCACCGCCGCCATCACGGCAGCACGCCAGCAGCGTCTGATTTAATTCGGAGCGATACGCGAAGGATCACCCAAACGTTCCCCCAGCCCCACGAGCACGGCGAACACCACGCCCAGCATGATGGCGCAGCCTGCCCACACGGGGAACATCTTGGGCCCACAGACCTTCGCAATCACCGCACCTATCAAAACACCGAGGGCGTTGGTAATAACGTCATCAATATCACTAAAGCCCAAAGAAAACAGGTACTGGCTTAGTTCGATAAGTACACTGATCGCCGTGCCTAGCAGTACGCTTATCCCCACCGCAGAGCGCACGCGCCCATATAGCAGCGCATACATGAGTATCCCCAGCGGGATAAAGAACGCCACGTTGCCACCGTAGCCGAACACGGGAATAAACCAGTTAGTGTCTGGGCCAAGGTTGCGGAGGTCGTCGAAAAGCACCCACGACACCCCGCTGCGGCGCTGGCGGGCTGGATCCCACAAATAACCGATGCGATAAAACGCTTTGAACATAGTTAATGCGAGCATCACCGCAGAATAAGCGACCAAACCACACCACAAGGCCATGCGAGTTCGTGCCACTATGCGTCCTTTCCCAAAACGAGTAGTGCCTTCAGCCTACTTGTACGCATAGAAAAAGCCCGAGGCGGAGGATCCTCGAGCTCAATCACAACAACGCTACTGGTTGTTGAGCTTTCTTACGCGCGCCGCACGCACCATCAACGTGACCGCCAGTGGCACTACAGTAAACAGGGCAAGCACCGCGATGGCCAGCACATAGCTAGAGCCAAGATTGCCTTGCGACGCCCCCACGAATGCTTGGCGGGCGTAGCTCATAGGGGACAGCGGGTGAATCGCACGGAACACCCCTGGCACCGTGGCCAGTGGCCACACACCGCCGAAGGAGAACATTCCAAAAGCGAAGACCGCAAGGATGGCAATGCCACCAACAAAGCGACCAAATAGAGCACGCAGCAGCTGATTAACAGCAGCCATAGCAGAAGCGGTGAATACAAAACCAAGCGCGATGCCCGCCCACGAGCGCGGATGCCAACCGATCGTAGTGGCAAAACCAGCCAAGACAAACAGGGTCAGCACACCGATACCGAATAGGCCGGCAAAGGACTTCAACGTAGGACCAACAAACGCGTTGCGACGATCAGTACCAAACACATGCGGCAGCAAGATCGCAGCCAGTGCCATGAGCAAGAAACCAAAGACCATGACGATCAGCATGGAGGCACCACCGTTGAGCTTCTTAGCCGTTGGATCCTTGCTGTCTACCACCGTCTGCACTGGGTTGACGTTATTTTCCTTGTACACAATTGGAACCGAAACCTGCTTAGCCGATGCCTCTGCGTTAGGAACCTTCGGGGCATTCTTTGCCCCCTCATCAAGCTTGGTGGCCAAGGTGTTAGCACCCTCATTGAGTCGGCCGGCACCGTCGTAAAGCTGCTGCGTGCCATTAGCCAACTGCGCAGTACCATCCGCAAGACGGTGCGCGCCATCGTTCAACTTCACCGCACCATCGTGGGCCTTAGCCACACCATCGCTGAGCTTCAGCACACCACCGTAGTACTCCGAAGAAGGATCGCTCAACATATAACGCAAGGTAGCGGTACCATTTTTCAGCTTGTTCAGCTTGTTCACCTGGTTGTCAGGGTTATTAGCGTCAAACTTGGTGGCCAACTCCTGAATACGATCAGCTTCCGCAACCATACCCACGGCGCGAAGCGCATCGGCAGCCTGCTGCAACTGTGGGGCAGCTGCCTGGGCGGTCGTCAGCACTGGGACGAGAATGTTCACCAGGGTGCCCACGCCGTCATCAATCTGAGCGGCACCATTGCCTAGCTTTGCGGTACCTGCAGCAAGACGGCTGGCACCGTCGGCAAGCTGACCTGTACCATCAGCCAACTTTGCGGTGCCCTCGGCGAGCTGGTGGGATCCGTCGTTAAGCTTCTGCGAACCCGCAACACCCTTGGCCAAGCCGTCCTTCAACTTGCCAGAACCCTCATCCAACTTCGCGGAACCATCAGCGGCACGCTCCAAACCACCGCCGAGCTTATTCACACCGTTGACCAACTTGGTGGCATAGGACTCCGAAATCGATGCCGACACTGCCTGCTGGATCTTAGGAACCAAACCGCCCGTCAACACCGAACCATTCGTGCCATTGAAGTCGTTATACGACAAAATAATTTCCGGCTTAGTCGGCTGATCCGCCAACAAGGTATTCACGTTCTCCGAGAACTTCTCAGGGATCGTCACCGTGAACAAATAAGTGCCATTATCCAAGCCCTTGGCTGCCTCATCAGCACTGACTTGCTTAAATGCCAGATATTCCTTATCCAGCAGCCCCTTGACCACCTTGTCACCATAACGATTGAACTCGCCATTGCGAGTAACACCCTTGTCCTCATTGACCACAGCCAAATCCACAGAACGCAAATTTTTTGTAGGGTCCCACATGGCCCACATATAGACCACAGAGACAAGAACAGGGAACAGCAAGAACAGCACCGCGCACAGGCGCTTCCAGCTGAAATGGCGAGTATCCGCCAGGGTTGTCGACTCAGACATCGTTTCCTCCGGTGAAATAATTAGACCGGATAATTATCGTCGTTTTTCTTTGTAAAACAAAACTTAAAAGGGTTGAGATGCCCCACATTTTAAAAATCAATGGCGGTGAGGCTTTGCGGAAAGATGGTAAAACCATACCCAAACCAGGGGAGTCCCAACAACAGGAGGGGAGTATCTCTTTCCCTTGCATATAGGGCAAAATAGGCCCCCAACTGACAAATTAGAAAATTATCCAAGCAACATAAGAACACTTAGATACCCATTAGATTGGCCACCCACACAGAGAGCACTATAAATAGGCATGCCTAACTTCAGTATTTTGCTAAGGGGTTAGGATCTTTTACCCCTCCCATCCCCTCAAAGGAATCAATCTTGAATATCCTGACCACTCTTGGACGCCGAGCGCTGACCACCCTCACCGCCACCACCATTGTTGCTGGCGGAGTAGTAGCACCTCAAGCAACTGCAGAAGAAGTAAAAAATGCCGATCTGTACTGGGACTTCAACGGCTCAAGCCACAGCAAGTACGACCATAACGGTCCAAAATTTGAAAAAGCTAGCAAGGTGCAGAACTGACAAACATTGATGATGCTTCAGTATATGCAGTATATGCAGAGACTTTCAAAAAAGGCGTTTTCCCTGACAATAGAAGGGAAAAATCCGACATTTTAGTTTTCCGTAACGGGGAGGTAAAAACCGAAAAAATCACTCTAGCTACCAGATCACCTGGCCAGGGGGAGTGACTATGAAGTTGGGGTTTGGAGATGATGGATTAGTCATCAAAGATCTCAATTTGATGCTTAAAAATGATAGCAGAGAGTGTCCGATTGTTTGTGTGCGGGGGGCTTGGTTTACAAGTAGTCCGCGAATCGGTCGGGGTAAGCCACGGCTAGTTGGTTGATGGCTTGTTTCCACCCGGTGGCTTTCGCTCCTTCAATATAGCCGTTGCATTCGATGGCGCGCTTGGCTTTCTTCGCTCGCTGGGCAGCGCGCTTGTCCTCGATGTTGCAGATCATCAACCACAGTGTCTTTAGTGCGGCGGTATCGTTCGGGAACTGGCCGCGGTTACGAGTAGCTTTCCGCAGCTCAGCATTCAGCGATTCGATCGAATTCGTGGTGTAGAGTACCCGCCGTGCCGCAGGCGGGAACTGCAAAAATGGCACAAACCGGTCCCAGGCGTCGCGCCAGACTTTGACCGATTGCGGGTATTTACGGCCCAGTTCACTGGCCTCGAATGCGTCCAGGGCGGCGCGGGCGGTGTCCTCGGTCAGTGCGGTGTAGACCTCCCGTAGCGCACTTGATACGGGTTTGCGGTCTTGGTAGGACACCCACCTGTTGGCCGCCCGGATCAGGTGCACGATACAGGTCTGCACCATGGAATTCGGCCAGGTTGCCTCCACGGCTTCCGGCAGGCCTTTGAGCCCGTCGCAGCAGACGATGAACACGTCTTGGACCCCACGGTTGGCAAGGTCAGCGCACACGGATGCCCAAAAACTGGCGCCTTCATTGTCTGCGATCCACAATCCCAGGATGTGCTTGATGCCGTCCATGTCGACGCCTACCGCCATGTAGCAAGACTTGTTGACCACGCGGTGGCCATCGCGGATCTTCACTCGCAGCGCGTCGAGGAAGATCACTGGGTAGAACTCGTCGAGCTGGCGGTTTTGCCAGATCATGACCTCTTCTAACACCGCGTCGGTAATGGTGCTGATCGTATCTGGGCTCATATCCACCCCGAGGGTGGTGGCGAGGTGGTGGCAAATATCGCGCACGGTCATCCCACCGGCGTACAGGGAGATGATCATGTCATCAAGCTCCGTCAGACGGCGGGTGCCTTTAGGCAGCATCCGCGGCGTAAACGTGCCAGCTCGATCCCGGGGCATAGTCACATCAAAGGTGCCGTAGCCAGAGTTGACGGTTTTGGTGTACGACCCGTTGCGGTGATTGCCACCATCCGGGGTGCCCAGCTGGGCTTTCGCCGTACGATCAGAGTGCGCGTATCCCAGATGCGCGTCCATTTCAGCCTGCAGACCAGCGTTGATCGATGCCTGCAAAAGACCTTTGACCAGGTCGCTGGCATCATCGGTGGAAGTCGACAACTCGCCGATCAGTTCGGCGATTTCCGGATTTTCCATCAGCTTAGCGCTGATCTCGTTGACCCTGTTCGGGTCATGACCTTTCCTCGGTGACACGGTAGTCATTATCAGTGAAACTCCTTCTGGATCAGAGCCTCACACACAAAACACCTGACACCCTCTGATAGCACAGGAGAACTTAAAGCTACCGTCGGTGAAAATTCCAATATTAAACTGTTCGATGTTCAAGAATACTCAGTTTCCAACAAAACCATTACGGTAACGCCAAAAATTCCTACATGCACCGCTGGCACTTGGAAACCATGGCACAACGACCTAATTAGTAAGCTCGGCAATCTTAAATCAGTATTTTTCGAGTCTTACACTTGCAATAACAATGATATTGCCAAACAGCCACTTCCTCTCACCGTAGTATTAAACGGTAAAGAATTCGTTCCTCCTGCCGACGCGTTGTCTCAAGAAGCTCCAGAAAAAAGAAGGAATCTCCAAAACCAGTATCCTCCCCAATAAAAGCCGAGGATACACAAAAGATAAATCTAACTCTGAAGCTAAAATCCAGCCCCTCGGATGGAGAACAAAGCCGAGAAGGAAGAGGAAAAGGCGCCTACAACAGAAAAGAAGACAGAGAAGGAAACCGAGGACCAGTCCGCACCTACCGAAGCAAAAGAAACCGGCCTGAAGGGCTTCCTCAACTCCAAGGCAGGTCAGATCCTGACTGTTGCCCTAGGTGTTCTGGGCGGCTTGGGTGCTCTTTGGACACTATGGACTAAGTTCAGCCATTTGTTCATGCGTTAAGCCGTAATATTTTACAGATCCCCATTTTATTGGTTTGGTCCCTTTCAAAAAAATGGAAAGGGACCAAACCTCTTTTGTGTGAGTTATTTGCCACCTAAAAGAGGTTGAGGGGGAATGCTATATGGGGGTAGCGTAGGCAAAAAGTTTATCGCTATTGCGATGAACACCGCAGATGAGGAGGAGTTTTCATGGCATACGCAACCACCAATCCTTACACCGGCGAAGTTGTCAAGGAATTCCCCACGGCAACCGCTCAAGAGGTCGAGCAGGCTATCACGCGGGCGCATGACACGTTCACACAGTGGAGTCGCAAACCGGTAGCAGAACGCGTGGAAGTTCTTGCCCGCGCCGCCGACATTTTAGAGGCAAAGAAGCGCGAGTACGCGGAAATTATCACCCTTGAGATGGGCAAACTCATTGCCGAGGCCGAAGCGGAAATCGACATTTGCGTCGATATGCTGCGCTACTACGTTGCCAACGGCGAAGCCCAGCTCACCCCACGCTACCTGCCCGCAAAGGGGTTTGGCGAACACGACGTCCAGCTCATCAACGAACCACTGGGGGTTCTCTACGCCGTTGAACCATGGAATTTCCCCTACTACCAGGTCATTCGCATCGGCGCACCACAGTTCACCGCCGGCAACACCATCGTACTCAAGCACGCCTCCAACGTGCCACAATCAGCGCTCAAAATGGTTGAACTCTTCCGCGAGACAGGCGCCCCCGACGGCCTCCTAGTCAACATCTTCGCAGGTCACAACGCTACCGAGACAATCCTTTCCGATCCACGCGTGCGTGGCGTCGCTCTTACCGGATCCGAAGGGGCAGGAGCCGCAGTCTCTGCAACCGCCTCCAAGTACCTCAAGAAGTCCACCCTCGAACTCGGCGGCGCCGACGCCTTCATCGTCCTCAGCGACGCCGAACTCGACAAAGCCGTCGACTGGGCCGTTTTCGGACGCCATTGGAACGCAGGGCAGGTGTGTTGTTCGTCGAAACGCATCATCGTCGAAGACTCGCTTTACGACGCCTTCCTCGCCCAGTACACCCAAAAAGTTGCCGCCCTCACCGCCGGCGACCCCATGGACCCAAACACCCAACTAGCACCACTATCCTCCCAAACCGCAGCCGATGAACTCGGCAAACTCGTCGACAAAGCCCGTGCCGAAGGCGCCACCGTCACCGAAGTAGGCATCGACCTCCCCGAACATGGTGCATTCTACCAACCCACCATCCTCACCGACATCCCACTCGACTCCGACACCGCACACTCCGAATTCTTCGGCCCCGTCTCCCAAATCTACCGCGCCCGCGACATCGACCACGCCGTAGAAATCGCCAACTCCTCCCCATTCGGACTCGGCGGCTCCGTATTCAGCCAAGACGAGGCAAAAGCCAAAGACATCGCGCGTCGCCTCGACACCGGCATGGTCTACATCAACCAGCCCACCGGTGTGAAAGCCGATATCCCATTCGGAGGCACAAAGCGCTCCGGATTCGGGCGCGAGCTCATCGATCTCGGCCTCCACGAGTTCGTGAACCAAAAAGTCGTAGTGGTCACCGACATCGACGGCTCCTTCTAACACCGTTCGGGGGTATTCCGAGGCATTTTGCACAGAACTTCACACCAAATCGCTTCCAAACCGGCCGTTTGGGCAGATTTGGTGTGAAATACTGCGCTGACGGATTTAGTGTGCCCACCCCCGCCTATCCTCAGTAGTTGACACTAGTTATCACTGAGGAGGGATATATGAGTGCGATCAATGAGCTTTTACACGATGATGCGATTGATCTGAACGCCCATGCCGAAACGTGGCAAGAGGCGATAGCGCAAGCAGGCGCATTGTTGGAAAAGACTGGTGCGATTACCAGTGCTTATACAGAGTCTATGATTTCCTCGGTGGAGGAGCAGGGCCCTTATATTGTTGTGGCCCCAGGGTTTGCGTTTGCGCATGCTCGCCCGTCAGAGGCGGTGAAGCGTACTGCGATTGCGTGGACTCGGTTAGATTCACCGGTGGAGTTCCATCATTCGAGTAATGATCCAGTGACTTTGGTGGTGGCGTTGGCGGCGCAGGATGATCAGGCGCATACGGCTGCGATGCGGGAGATCGCCCAGGTGTTAGGGTCGCGTCGGCGGGATCTGGATACGGTGGCGACTGTTGCTGAGTTGCGCGGTGTTTTGGAGGCGTCGAAACGCCGTAAGTCGCGTGGGGTTGCTAGGGGAGCGACACATGTGACAGCCCAGGATTCGGTGGAGTCGAAGGGCAAGATTTTGACGGTGTGTGGCAACGGGCTGGGCACGTCGTTGTTCTTGAAGAACACTCTTGACCAAGTGTTGGATACGTGGGGTTGGGGGCCGTTTGTGTCCACGGAGGCCACGGACACGATTTCTGCGAAGGGCCGCGCGAAGGAGGCGGACTTTCTGCTGACGTCTGAGGAGATCGCGCGCACGCTGGGCGATGTGGGTGTTCCGGTGTATGTGATCAGCAATTTCACGTCGGAGGACGAGATCGACGCCGCCCTCCGCGAGCTTTACGACGTTTAATCGCCCAGTTGAGGAGCTTTTTATTATGAATGCACTCATTGCTATCCCAGAGTTTCTGGTTAATGAGATCTTGTCAGTGCCGGCGTTTTTGATCGGCATCATCACCGCTGTAGGACTTGGCGCCATGGGCAAAAAGACCGGCCAGGTTCTGGGCGGTGCTATCAAAGCTACGTTGGGATTCCTGCTCATCGGTGCGGGAGCGTCGCTAGTCGTAGCATCTTTGGAACCATTGGGCACAATGATTCAAGGTGCCACCGGCGCCCACGGTGTGGTCCCCACGAACGAAGCAATTGTTAGTATTGCGCAAAATCAATTCGGTGGCCAAGTCGCATGGCTGATGATCCTCGGATTCGCCATCTCTTTGGTCCTAGCCCGTATCACCCCGATGAGCTACGTGTTCCTAACCGGGCACCACGTACTATTCATGGCCACCATGCTGACGATGGTGCTCGCCACCGCCGGTTTTGGCCCCTGGGTTGTGGTCCCCGTCGGCGCACTACTGTTGGGCATCTTGATGGTGTCGCTGCCTGCAATCGCCCACCCATGGACGCGCCGCGTAACCGGTGACGACTCCATCGCAATCGGCCACTTCGGTACGGCTGGATACGTGGCGGCTGGTGCCGTCGGCAAGCTCGTAGGCGGCAAAAAAGAATCAATGTCCGCCTCCACGGAAGAGCTCAAACTCCCCGAAGGCCTACGATTCCTTCGCGACTCCATGGTCGCCACCGCACTTTCCATGGCATTAATGTACATCGTACTCGCCATCCTATTCATACTGCGCGCCGGCCAAGACGAAGCCTTCACCGCATTCGCAAACGGTGCAACCAGCGTAGGCAACTACCTCATGCAATCCGTCACCCAAGGCCTACAATTCGGCGTTGCAGTAGCAGTAATCCTGTTCGGTGTTCGCACCATCTTAGGCGAACTCGTCCCCGCGTTCCAAGGCATCGCCGCCAAAGTAGTACCCGGCGCAATCCCAGCTCTCGACGCCCCCATCGTATTCCCCTACGCACAAAACGCAGTGCTCATCGGCTTTATCATGTCCTTCGTGGGCGGCCTGATCGGCCTCACAGTACTCTCCGTCTGGCTCAACCCAGCTTTCGGCGTAGCACTCATCCTGCCAGGACTCGTGCCACACTTCTTCACCGGCGGCACAGCTGGCGTATACGGCAATGCGACCGGCGGCCGACGCGGTGCCGCACTAGGCGGCCTCACCAACGGTTTAATCATCACATTCCTGCCAGCATTCCCGCTGGGCGTTTTGGGCAGCTTTGGTGATACCAACACGACCTTCGGCGATGCCGACTTCGGATGGTTCGGCATGCTCGTAGGCGGCGGCGCTAGCGTAGGTGGTCCGCTCGGCATCGTCCTAGTGATCCTTGTTGGTCTTGCAGTCTTCACATTGGGCTGGTTCTCGCAGGTCAAGCTGGTGCAGGGTAACTGGGATCCGACACCGTGGCGTGGCGGCTCTGCTACAGCGGGTGCTGCGGGTGCTGCTGTGGTTCCGGCCCAGGGTTTGCCCCGTACATACCCGAAGGTCTTGCCACCGAAGGGCGCTCCGGTTCCACCGAGCCGCTAAACGGGGGTATTTCGAAGCATTTTTCTCGGCACTTCACACCAAATCACAAGAAAACCGGCCGTTTGGCTGGATTTGGTGTGAAGTGCCGTCTTTTTCGGGGGTGAACGGGGGTAACCTGCGAGTCAATCCCAGCCGAGCCATGGTTGTGAAAAACGTCCTACTCCGCGTAGTGCCACGTTAGGTATAGTGGGCACCATTCAGAATGCCTGTGACACATATCCGCAGGTTAAAAACCATTTTTAGGTGAAGGAGTGGTTGACCAAATGAAGAAACTCATTAATGATCCACATGATGTGGTCGCGGAAACCATTGCGGGTTTCGTGGCCGCACATAAGGATGTGGTGACCTCCGATGGCCAGTTTGTTGAGCGTGCTGAACCTAAGGCACAGGGCAAGGTCGGGATCATTTCGGGTGGTGGTTCTGGGCATGAGCCGCTGCATGCTGGGTTTGTTGGCTATGGCATGTTGGATGCCGCGGTGCCAGGGCCTGTGTTTACGTCTCCGACACCGGATCCGATTGTGGCTGCTACTAAGGCTGCGGATCATGGGGCGGGTGTGCTTTATATTGTGAAGAATTACACCGGCGATGTGCTGAATTTTGATACGGCTGCGGAGCTTGCTGAGTTTGATGACATTGAGGTGTCGCAGGTGATTGTCGATGATGATGCTGCGGTGGAGGATTCTCTTTATACTGCGGGTCGTCGTGGTGTTGCTGGCACGGTGTTGGTGGAGAAGATTGCGGGTGCTGCTGCGGAGCGGGGCGATAGTCTTGCGGAGGTTGCTGCGGTTGCTACTGAGGTGGTGAAGAATACGCGGTCGATGGGGGTTGCGCTGACGTCGTGCACGGTTCCGCATGTGGGTAAGCCGTCTTTTGATCTTGGTGATTCTGAGGTTGAGATTGGTATTGGTATTCATGGTGAGCCGGGTAGGCGTCGTGAGCCGATGAGTTCTGCGAATACCATTACTGATCAGTTGTTGGATCCTGTTGTGGAGGATCTGGGGCTTTGTGCGGGGGAGCGGGTTATCGCTTTGGTTAATGGTATGGGCGGTACGCCGTCGTCGGAGTTGTATATCGTGTATCGCCGGGTGGCGGAGCGTCTTGGCCAGTTGGGCGTGGTTGTTGAGCGTTCGTTGGTGGGGAATTATGTGACGTCGTTGGATATGCAGGGGGCGTCGGTGACGTTGATGCGGGTGTCTGATGAGTTGCTTGAGCTTTTCGACGCCCCGGTTAACACTGTGGCTTTGAGGAAGGGGATGTAGATCATGGTTTTGGATACTCAATGGGCTTTGGCGTGGATTCGCGGTTGTGCGCGGTTGGCTTCTGAGCACCGTGAGGAGCTGATTGATTTGGATCGCGCGATTGGCGATGCTGATCATGGTGAAAACGTTGATCGCGGGTTTGCGGCGGTCGTCGCAAAGCTTGACGATCTGCCAGAAAGTGCCACCCCGGCGGATGTTTTGAGGGTGACCGCGCAGACGTTGATTTCTACTGTTGGAGGCGCGTCGGGCCCGTTGTTGGGCACGGCGTTTCTGCGTGCGTCTAAGGCGCTGACCGCGCAGACTATCGACGCCCCCACCGCCGCAGCTCTCATCGCCGCAGCCTTGGAGGGTATCCAGGCCCGCGGCAAGGCTAGCGAGGGGGAGAAGACGATGGTTGATGCGTGGGCACCGGCTGCGCATGCGGCTGCTACCGCCGCCGACGAGGGTGCAAGCCCTGCGGATGTGTTGGCGCGCGCTGCGGCTGCCGCATCTCAGGGTGCGGCTGATACGGAGCCAATGGTAGCCACCAAGGGGCGCGCTTCTTATCTTGGGGAGCGTTCTGTTGGCCACCGCGATCCGGGCGCTACGTCCTCTGCTTATTTCTTGCAGGCGGCCGCTGACGCCGCTTCCGAGGGGGCGGCATGAGTGCTGTAGGTTTGGTTTTGGTTTCCCATTCCCAGAAGCTTGCCGAGGGGTTGGCGGATTTAGCTGGTCAGATGGCTGGAGATGTTCGCATTGTTCCTGCGGGCGGGCTTGACGACGGCAGCATCGGCACCTCCTATGACCGCATCGAGGCCGCCGTGACGGAGGTTCGTAGCGGCGGCGAGGGAGTTGTCATCCTTACCGATTTAGGTTCGGCGACGATGACGGTGGAGATGATCGTGGATATGGCCGATGATCCAGACGTGGTCTTTGTCGATGCTCCCTTTGTGGAGGCCGCTATCGCCGCGGCTGTAGCCGCACAGCAGGGTGGTTCCACTGCCGATGTGACAGCAGCTGCCCGCGGGGCCATTGTCTCGTTTACCCCACCCGCGGCTCCTGCTAGCCCAGTGCCGGAAGGTGAGTATTCGCGGCAAGTCATAGTTGCCGACGCCTCTGGGCTTCATGCTCGACCCGCAGCCGAGATCGCCAGCATGGCGGCGGATGCCGACGACGATGTGACCATCGATGACGCGGAAGCAGATTCTGCCCTCATGATTATGGGCCTAGGGATTGCCCACGGGGATACCGTGACAGTTGCCGGCAGCCATGCAGATAGCAAAGTTATCGACCGCATTGCAGATGCCATCGCGGCCGGTTTGGATAAGTAACCCCCAAGGGCTATGCATTTCGCCCCGCTGGCACACGCTAGCGAGGCGGAGTTTCACAATGTTTCACGTGAAACATTGTGAAGACACTGGGCCCATTTGCCGGTGCTCTTCAATGGTGGCAAACACTGCTTCTTGTGATCATGTCCAATGAAACCGATCAGCACAATCGCCATCAATGGCTAGTTCAGCTTGCGCAAAAAGACCCGACATGGCTGAGCGTATTGCAAAATGTAGTTGCCGTTGCAGATGTGGGAATTAACAAGATCGGCATCGAGGAGCAAGCACCGGATCTTGTAAAAAAAAGATTGAACTGACAATTCAACCCGATGGACAAACAGAGATAACCGATCAATTCGATTCCGATGAGATCACGGAGTATCTCCGCTACCTCATGTTTGAGCATAGCGACGGTATTCACACTTTTCCCTGCCAGAAACCCAAGAATCCCAGGGCACCAAAGCGTGGATGGATCTAGCAATTCCCGCACTGTTTGCACTATCCGTTGGCGGAGTATTATCCATCGACGAGATCGACGGTTCCTTACATCCACTTTTGCTCCGAGAACTCGTGTCATATTTTGATAACTCTGAACTCAACCCACTAGGAGCACAGCTCCTGTTTAGCACGCACGACCTTACGCTTCTAGGGAAATCCCCAGCAGAGTCCCTTCATCGTGGAGAAGTTTGGCTAGTGGAAAAAGCGCGATCTTATTCCGAACTTATCGCCTTGGACGAGTTCCCAATCCGCGATGCCCACAACATCGAAAAGCGATATCTTCAAGGAACGTATGGCTCTGTGCCCATCTCTAACACAACCGAGTTACTTCATACTCTCGAATCATTACGAGAAAAATACACTAAAATGAAGCAACAGTAACAACTATATCGAGGGGGATCCGATGAGCAGGAATCGATCGTCAAACCCTAAGAAAAATCACCAACATTGCACACAATCAAATCACCCCACCCAAGCCAACAAAAATCCCGCACCCAGAAACTATGCCACAGGACTTCGGGTGCGGGATAGTGCATTAAGACAAGGTCGAACCTAGCGGTAGGTGTACTGCCCCTTGCTTACGTTTGCCCAGGCAACGGGGAGCTGCTGGCGGTAGTATGGCCATGAGTGAACACCGCCATCGTGGTAGTCGAAGGTGATGCGGGAAGGATCGGCAATCTTTTCGCGCACGGAGGCTTCGAGCTCTTGGGTGCAACGGTAGGACATTTTTTCCAACACAATGTTGCCAAAGAGTGTGAATGGGCCCTCTTCTTTTGGTGCATTCACATCAGACGGGGTAGCAACGCCGTTGGCTACATAGATATAGGTATCCATGGAGGCGATACCGGAGGGGTTAGCTACTACGTCGTTACGACGGCGCTGTTCAGTGATGTCGCGTCCCCACATGAGGTCGGGGTTGCCGCCCACCACACGGGCTGCGAGGTTGAATAGTTCACGTCCACTGGTGTTCACGGGGGAGTAGCAGCCGGAAACTCCGAAGGTGCCCACAAATTTTTCTGGGTAAAGGTTTGCTAGGCGCACGGCGGCGGAGCCACCCATGGAGAGTCCACCGATATAAGATTTTCCATTGTACGCAATCTTTGTTTCGGGTTGTGTTAGCACACCGGGTAGTTCCTTAATAAGGAAGGTTTCCCACATGGCGCGGCCGAGGTATGGATCGGTTTCGTTCCAGTCGGTGTAGTTGGTGCCGCCGGCCTCGGTTGGCATGATCACGGTGACGTGTTCGTTGGCCATTGCTCCTTGTACGTCGCCCTTGCGCAACCATCCGGACTGGGATGGGGCGGAGACGCCGTCGAGAAGGTATAGCATGGGCGCTGGGGTGGTGCGGTCCTTAGGGTGCTGTACCTGCACCTGCACGATGCGTCGCATGGCGGGTGATTCAATGAAGAGGCGGTCGACGTCGAAACGCTCGTCTTTTTCTACCTTAACTAGGCGCGGTGTGGCAAAGTCGCGCTCTGCTTCGATGGGGTAGGGGGTTGGGGATCCCCACATGTTCCAGAGTGGGAACTGTGCCCATGGGGAATACATGTGCATTCCGCGGTAGAAGGAGTTTATGTCTTCACCTAGGTGTGGGTTTTTTGACCACTCGGCAAACAGAGAGTTAGCCCCGTAGTTAAGGGCGGACGAACCAGCCTCGATGGGGTTTGAGGACTGGGCGGTGGCAGAAGGTGCGGCCACTCCAGCGAGCGCGATGACCGCAGTGGCTGTAGCACAGGCACGACGCACGCTGGAGGAAATAGAGGGGAAACGCATGCAAAGAATCCTAATGGGTTCGGTAGCAAAACCGTAATGTTTCACGTGAAACTCACCCCCAGTCATTATGTTGGACACTATGAATAGTCCAGCACATCGCCCAGTGGTTGTTGCCGACGTTGATACCGGCATTGACGACGCCCTCGCCATCACTTACCTCGGCTACCTGCACCGACGTGAACTCATCGAGCTACGCATTACCACCTCGGCTGGCAATTGCACCGCCGAGCAATCCGCAGCCAACTCGGCAGAGATCATGAATTCGCTCACACTCAGCGACGTACCGATCACGCCCGGCGCGCCGCAACCACGCGTACTGCCGCTAACCACCACTCCAGAAACGCACGGCCCCACGGGCTTGGGTTATCACACCACCCGCGCAGCCATGCCTGATTCTGGTAGCGCAGCGGCCGCCGTCGAGCTGTGGAAAGGTGCCGATTATCTCCTCGTAGCGGGCCCTGCCACCAACGTCGCGTGGGCAGCAGAAAACGCCCCCGAGGTTCTCAACGCCATCCCGCACGTGACCTTTATGACGGGCGCTTTCCATTACCCAGGCAACACCACACCCACCGCCGAGTGGAATGCGTGGGTTGATCCACACGCGCTCAAAGAGGTGCTCGCGCATTACCGCGGTCACGCTGTCCGGCCCACGATATGCCCACTCAACGTTACGGAGTCCGTGCTCCTTACCCCACAACGCCTTAAGCAATGGTGCCAGCACAGCCAGGAACCAGTCCTTCCGATACTTAGCGACGCCCTCCGCTTCTATTTCGAATTCCACGAATCGGTAGGGGTGGGGTACATGGCCCAAATCCATGATCTCGCCGCCGCAATGGTGCTCCTCAACAGCGTCCCACACACCACCCGCCCAGGGTTTGTGGATGTGGAAGCAGACGCGGAACTGACCCGCGGCACCACCGTGGTGGATTGGGACAGTAACTATGGTGATCATCCTGCCAACGCTCAGATTCTCACGGCCCTCCAATCGGAGGATGTGTTCGCAGATTTCGAACGGGTTGTATTAGAGTACTAACTGCTTTTGCGCAGCACTACTCCGAGGTGACATAGGAGGAGTGTCCTTTTTGCAGCGCTTTGCTTTGTACCCCTTCGACACTCCTAGGAATACCTATGCATTTGTCACGTAACAACATCATTATTGGTTGTGCCGTTGCCATCATCGCAGCCACTTGGCTCACCCTCGTGGTGTGGCAGCCGCAAGATTCTCAATGGAACCAACTAGCAGATTCTCGCAGCTCCACCATTGCACTCGTGGGCTTCTGCGTACCGGCGTTAATGCTTTTGTCTGTTACCCTCCCTAAACTTCCTGTGCGTACCTTGGCTCTCATGCCGGTTGCGTTGGCACTTAACATCATCTTGGGTCAGGTAGTGGGCACCATGGGCTTGCCGCTGCCACTTTATATTGACTCCCTCGGCACCGTGTTGGTGGGTGCGCTGGCGGGTCCTGCCGCTGGTGTTACCACGGGCATTTTGTCTGCACTAGTCTGGGGAACCTTTAACCCCACCGTCGTTCCTTTTGCTGCGGCTTATGCTTTCGTGGGCTTTTCGGCTGGCATTTTGGGTAAAAACTGGACTAAGGACTGGTGGCGTATTGGTGCATCCGCTGCGGTGATTGGTTTTATTACGGCATTGCTCTCGGCACCGATTGCTTCCTTCATTTTCGGTGGTACCGCAGGTACTGGCACGGGATTGTTGGTGTCTTTCTACCGTTCCTTGGGCGCGGATCCATTGTTTGCGGTGTTCTTGCAATCGTGGACATCCGATCCTTTGGATAAGGTGATTGTGTTTACGGTCATTTGGATTGTGTACCGCTCATTGCCGGAGCGTACTCGCCGCACATTTTCCCCCGACTACAAGGTTGCTGATTAGTTTTTATGGCTGCACGTCTTAATCCGGTCACTCTCTTTGTGATATCCGCCTGCGCGGTCGTAACCGTGTTGGTGGCTAATCGCCTAGAGGTATCGGTGGGTGCTTGGCTGTGCGCGGGTGTGCTCGCGCTGGTGGGGGCGTCGATACGCCGCGTTTTTCTCACCACTACGCTGCTGTCCGTGCCGGTGTTTGCGGGCCTGATGGTGATGTACGCACCGTTTGGCGAGGTGCCCGGTTGGTGGATTTTTACTATCGACGGCACCCACACTGCACTTCTGCTCGGCATGCGCCTGCTGGGGGCGACCGCCGCCGCTTTGTGCGTGGGCAGCGCTATTAATACTGATGAGTTGATGCGTGCCGTGCAGCCACGTATCAACCCCAAGTTGTTGTATGTTATCGCCTCCACACTGCGGTTGTACCCGCTGGCTAAGGCGCGACTGGAGATCATCCGCCAAACACACATCACACGTGGAATCGATGTGCACAGTATTCGTGGCCGCTGGGGTTTGGTGCTGCCGCTCGTCGTGGGACTGGTAGACAATGCGGCGCAACGCGCACGCCCCCTGCAGCGCACTGGCATTGGCCACCCTGGGCCACGCACGGTCTTGCGTCCGGTGCCGATGATGACCCACGATGTGATTATCCAATTACTTGCTGTGTGTGCCACGATCGCGGTGTGCGTCTGGTCGATTTTCTAACAGGGGGGGAGAAGCGTTTTATGCCGATCACTAAGTTTATTTGGTCGTCAAGCGGCACCGGTTTGTCTGAGCACGCGTGGGCGACATCGGAAAGCACGGAGGCCGCGTGGGTCGGAAACGATGCCTCTGCACATATTTCTTTGCTGCGCTCCACGGTGGCCGAAGAACTCGCCGTCCCTTTGGAACAAGCGGGAATGGACGCGGCGACCATGCAGCGGGCCGTGGATGTGGCAATCGATACGTGGGGGCTGCGCGGCCAAGCCGAGCAAGATCCCATGACGTTATCGAGCGGGCAAACACGCAGGCTTGCCATCGCAAGTGCGCTAATTACCCGCCCAGAAGCCCTCGTGTTGGATTGCCCCACCGACGGGCTAGACGCAGAAGCTATTGAGATCCTGCACCGAATCGTCGATTCTTTCCCCGGCAACGTGACCGTCTACGACCGAATGCGCACCGCCCTTGCTACCACCGCCGCCGAGCAGCTGCGCCTGACAAGCAGCGGTGATCTGGTCCCCGAGCCTGCACCGGATCCCGTGGCCACCGTCCCTACACGCTTCACTCCCATTGATCTTTCCAACGATCATGGCCCGTTGTTGTGCGCGAAGGACCTACGCATTCCGCGTGGCGCTACGATTGTGGGGCCTATTAGTTGTGAGGTTTCCCCAGGTAGTGTCACCCATCTGGCAGGATTAAATGGTGCAGGGAAGACGAGTTTTTTCTTGGCTGCGCTGGGGTTGGTGGAGTCGACAGGCACCCTGCAGGTAGCTGATGGGGTGACCATGGGGTGGGCGCCGGCTGATATGGATTCGGCGTTGTCGCGGCGCACCGTGGCGACGGAGCTTGCCGTGGGCGCTACCCCGGAGCTGGCGCGCGCTGCAATCGAGTTCATGGGGCTTGAGCAGTGGGCAGACACGCACCCCTTGGATGTTCCGGCCGCGTGGCGACGCTTCGTGCTCATCGCCACAGCTCTCGTTCGCGGACCGCACCTATTGCTTCTCGACGAGCCCACGGTGAACCTCGACGCCCCGAATCACGGCCGCTTAAGTCTCCTCATGCACCGCTATTGCGCGGGCGAATTCCACCGCATGGCAGGCCTCGATCTAGGGGGCCACCACCCGGCGGTGCTGTTTACCTGCCACGATGCTCGCTACGCGCAGGCGGTAAGCACCGCCGAGATACGCATCTAGGTGCCTACGATTACTAAGCCGGTGTGACTTTCACGGTCATGCCGATCTCTACCCAATCCCATGGAGGAACGGAAACACCTTGGGCTCGGTCACCCAACAATGCTGGTTCTACACAGACGAACTCGATCCATTCGTCTTCACCCACATCTGCCATCTGTGCGGCAAGCTCGCTGCCAGGATTCCACACCACAGCATGGTCGGCACCCTGGTAGGTGACGCTAATAGTGCGCTGGGAATCCTTGATAACCAGCGGCGTCCACTCTGGCAGAGGGACCGCTTGGTCGACGGCGGTGCCGTCGAAACGAAACTCCTGATCTCCCACCGTCACGGTGGTGGTGCGAACATCAGCAACGCGGAAATAAGGGTGGAACGCGGATTGGAAATCGCGACGCAGTGGGGAAGCGTTGCGGGCTTTTAACATCATGGCAAAACCATGAGGAAGTACCTGCGTGCCAAGGCGCAAATCCCAATCATCGTGGCTCGTGCGGGCGTCGATACCTCCATTGGTAGGGATCGTCTCCCACTCCACCCGGCGCGCCCAACCATGCTGCAACTCATCGTGTCCCAAGTTCTTACCAAACCACGGTGCGATGATCGGGACACCGCCACGGATCGAACCACCCTCGGAAAAATCCGCACGACTGGATAAGTAAAGAATCTCGCCAGGATCGCTGGCGGTAGTGATCGCAGATACCAAATGTCCGCGATTTTCAGGCATATCTACAACGGTGCTCATTCTTGTAAGGATAGCCCCGCCGACCCAAGCCACGCTGCCTATGTTGCTTGTGCTGCGCGGACGATCTCCCATGCGCATGGCATGGTGACGGGGAGCAGTAATGCACTGGAGATACTCTGGGGTAGTGGGACCACTTATCGAAGTCCCCGCCCTCGTAGCGCTGGCCTATGTTGCATTGTGGGCACGCACTCGATTCTTTACCACCCGAACAGGACAATAATCATGCGCACCATTATTTTCTTTTTGCAAGGGCAATGGCGGTAAATCCCCAATGGCCGCAGCCGTAATGCGCAAACTCGGCGGCGCAGGCATTGGAAACGCGAGGCTATTCCGTAGCAGGGGAGTATCCCAAACCTCTTATCGGCGACACCGCACGCCACGCCGATCGCGTCATCGTCTTGGGAGGGGAAGCTGTTGTGGAAATTCCACATGTAACCGTCGAGCGATGGAACACCGTTGAGCCTTCACTCGATGGTGTTGTTGGGATGCCCCGCATGGAACTCATTTTGGATGATATTGAGCAGCGCGTCCGCAAATTGATCGCCGACTCACAATGTTTCACGTGAAACATTGCAACGTGGAACAATAACTGACCATGAACATTGCTGTCATATCCGGCCGGATCGCCCCCGAGCTCACCCTGCCGGGCCTGAACTTTTCTCGCGCATACGCGCCCAGCACCGATTTCCGTTCCGCCCGCCTCGGACTCCTCACAGGCCAGTATCCCCAACGCCAGCCGGTCACACGCTTCGCATCCCTCATCGGCACCGTGGCAGAAGACTTCAGCCCCGCCGACGTTCACATCATCGAGCGCGCCGAGATCACCCCAGATCTCCTCGACCAAGCCAACGACAGCGGCGCGGCCACCTTCTTCGTCGGGCACCCCACTATCGACGACCACCGCGTGTGCATGTCCCTACTGTGGCCCGGAGTCACCGACACCAACCTGCCACACGACACTATCGACGGCGTTGTCACCTGCAACGAACTCGTCTCCACACTCGACATCGCACCCACCCTCGCAGCCATCGCAGGTTACGACGTTCGCCCCAACGCACAGCTCTCCTTCGACGGCATGAACTTAACCCCCGTGATCCGCTACGGAGCAACGGGCCACGGGGGCTTATTCTTCGACGATGGAACGGTGATCACGCCCACCGAGGTGCGTCGAAAAGCAGACGATCCCGAGTGGTCCATGTGGCATCAATTCATGAACATGGGACCACTACAATAACGAGAACCTAGCGCTTCTGGTACAGTTTGTGCTTCTGAAACTTCGGATCAGAAGTCACCAGCACGCCAAGGTTGCGGAAGATACCCTCATCCACCGAACCCAAAATGGTGGTGGTGTGGACGTCGCAACCGCGCAGGTTCTTCAACTGATCCAATGCCTTTTGCGCATTGCTATCCCTAGCAGCCGACACCGACAACGCAATCAAAACCTCATCGGTGTGCAAACGCGGATTCGAGCTACCCAAATGCACCGTCTTGAGCGTCTGAATCGGCTCAATCGACTCTGGCGACAACAGGTGGACGGCATCGTCGATACCCGCCAAATGCTTCAACGCATTCAGCAACATCGACGAAGAACAACCCAACAAATCCGAGGTAGCACCCGTAATGATGGAACCGTCGGCAAGCTCAATCGCACAACCAGGAAGCGACGTACGCTCCTCAACCTTGCGGGCCGGCTCCACCACAACACGCTGTAGCGCCTTGATCCCAGCCTTCGCCATCACCACAGCTGCACGATCCGACTGCGTGGAATCCTTACCCGTGCGAGCCTCTTCCACCAACGCCTTAAAGTACCGGCGAATAATCTCCTGCTCCGACGCATGACGGCACGCAGCATCATCAGAAATACAATTACCCGCCATGTTCACACCCATGTCCGTAGGGGACTGGTACGGAGACTCACCCATCAAGCACTCTAAAAGCGTCTTGAGCAGCGGGAATGCCTCCACATCGCGGTTGTAGTTCACCGTCTGCTCACCATAAGCAGCCAAGTGGAAATGATCGATCACATTCGCGTCATTAAGGTCCACCGTAGCGGCCTCATACGCCAAGTTCACAGGGTGCTCCAGCGGCAAATTCCAAATAGGGAACGTCTCAAACTTGGCGTACCCCGCAGCAACACCACGCTTGTGCTCGTGATACACCTGCGACAAACACGTAGCCAACTTGCCAGAACCAGGTCCCGGCGCGGTAACAACCACCAAATCACGAGTAGTTTCCGCATACTCATTCAGGCCAAAGCCCTCATCCGACACAATGCGATCCATGTCGGTGGGGTAACCAGGAATCACACGGTGGCGCGATACCTTGATGCCCAAACGTTGAAGGCGCTCGATAAAAGCGAGCGCCAGTCGGTTGTCATTTTCCAGTTGGGTGAGCACCACGTGTTCGACGAGGAAACCGCGGTCGCGGAAGACGTCGACAAGGCGCAAAACATCTTCTTCGTAGGAGATGCCCAGATCGGCACGAATCTTGTGTCGCTCCAGATCTTTAGCGTTGATGCAGACGAGAATTTCTACCTCGTCCTTGATGCGATCCAACATCGCAATCTTGTTGTCTGGAGTAAAACCAGGCAATACGCGAGATGCATGCATGTCGTCGAAGAGCTTGCCGCCCATTTCGAGGTAGAGCTTCCCACCCAAAGCTTCTCTGCGTTCCCGAATGTGCTGGGACTGCATTTCAATGTACTTCTCGCGGTCGAAACCGATCGTATTCACCATGGAATTTCAGCATAGCAGAGAGTGTCCGATTGTTTGTGTGCGGGGGCTTGGTTTACAAGTAGTCCGCGAATCGGTCGGGGTAAGCCACGGCTAGTTGGTTGATGGCTTGTTTCCACCCGGTGGCTTTCGCTCCTTCAATATAGCCGTTGCATTCGATGGCGCGCTTCGCTTTCTTCGCTCGCTGGGCAGCGCGCTTGTCCTCGATGTTGCAGATCATCAGCCACAGCGTTTTCAGCGCCGCGGTATCGTTCGGGAACTGGCCGCGGTTACGAGTAGCTTTACGCAGCTCAGCATTCAGCGATTCGATCGAATTCGTGGTGTAGAGTACCCGCCGTGCCGCAGGCGGGAACTGCAAAAATGGCACAAACCGGTCCCAGGCGTCGCGCCAGACTTTGACCGATTGCGGGTATTTACGGCCCAGTTCACTGGCCTCGAATGCGTCCAGGGCGGCGCGGGCGGTGTCCTCGGTCGGTGCGGTGTAGACCTCCCGTAGCGCACTTGATACGGGTTTGCGGTCTTGGTAGGACACCCACCTGTTGGCCGCCCGGATCAGGTGCACGATACAGGTCTGCACCATGGAATTCGGCCAGGTTGCCTCCACGGCTTCCGGCAGGCCTTTGAGCCCGTCGCAGCAGACGATGAACACGTCTTGGACCCCACGGTTGGCAAGGTCAGCGCACACGGATGCCCAAAAACTGGCGCCTTCATTGTCTGCGATCCACAATCCCAGGATGTGCTTGATGCCGTCCATGTCGACGCCTACCGCCATGTAGCAAGACTTGTTGACCACGCGGTGGCCATCGCGGATCTTCACTCGCAGCGCGTCGAGGAAGATCACTGGGTAGAACTCGTCGAGCTGGCGGTTTTGCCAGATCATGACCTCTTCTAACACCGCGTCGGTAATGGTGCTGATCGTATCTGGGCTCATATCCACCCCGAGGGTGGTGGCGAGGTGGTGGCAAATATCGCGCACGGTCATCCCACCGGCGTACAGGGAGATGATCATGTCATCAAGCTCCGTCAGACGGCGGGTGCCTTTAGGCAGCATCCGCGGCGTAAACGTGCCAGCTCGATCCCGGGGCATAGTCACATCAAAGGTGCCGTAGCCAGAGTTGACGGTTTTGGTGTACGACCCGTTGCGGTGATTGCCACCATCCGGGGTGCCCAGCTGGGCTTTCGCCGTACGATCAGAGTGCGCGTATCCCAGATGCGCGTCCATTTCAGCCTGCAGACCAGCGTTGATCGATGCCTGCAAAAGACCTTTGACCAGGTCGCTGGCATCATCGGTGGAAGTCGACAACTCGCCGATCAGTTCGGCGATTTCCGGATTTTCCATCAGCTTAGCGCTGATCTCGTTGACCCTGTTCGGGTCATGACCTTTCCTCGGTGACACGGTAGTCATTATCAGTGAAACTCCTTCTGGATCAGAGCCTCACACACAAAACACCTGACACCCTCGCATAGCAACGAACATCAACAAAGTGCTATAAACCCAGTTAGAAACACCTATTTCTACCAACTATCAAGCGGCAACCACCCCCACGGCCCCCGATGCCACCGGCGCGTAGAATCCACCACAACCAGCTCCTCCCGCACAACACGGGTAGCAAAAATTACCTGACCCACAATGGTGTCCAGCTACTCAAAAACACTCGACACTGGATACCTCAACACCAAATATCCCCGCACGGCCGCATCGTTCATCTTTCAACGATCATTAACAAAAATGTTCTTATTCTCCGCACCCGCATTGTGATAAAAATAGCCATCAATCTCGATCACAATGTTGTAATCCCACAGCTTAACGTCCCAAAAATACACCCCAACTCGAAAATTACTCGTGCACACCAACCCCGCCTCCCGCAAAGCTCTGACCAGTATTCGCTCCGGCACACTATCCGCACCCACAGCCGCCCGATTCACCAGTGTTTTCACCCGCGCTGACACCCGCATCGGAGACTCACGCCGCAGTACCGCGCTGCCATGCCGGCCGGAATAAGCGACGTCTAAAAGCGCAATAGCTTGGCGATCCGCCAGGTGTTTTACCGCATCAACGCCACACTCCGTGAGCACCCCGCGAACCTCTACTGTGCGCAAGCGTTTTACATGGTGTGCAACCACATACTTTGTCGATGTAATGCGACGTTCAGTGCTGATATGAACAGGAAGGCTGATCGGCTGGGAGCCATAGAACTGATACAGCGACACCACTGTGAGGACATACCCATGTCGCGTTAACGCCGCTAGAAGTTCCTTGATCGCAGCGGGGTTTTCCAATTCACCCTCCCAGTAGATGCCGCTGATAACACGGATCAGTGATCCTGCTTTGAGGCGACGCGTGCGCGTTGCATAAGAAATTGTTCCCCGAAATTCCCCCATAACCGCACAAGGTAGCACGGCTTTAGCTGCGCTAAAGCAAGAGTGAGCAATTTTTGTACCTTAAGGCCAATTTTTGGAAGGGCGTCCTGCGGGTTTGCTGGCTTAGGGTACAAAAATTGCTCATTGGTTAAACAAAAAACGCCCCCTCGCGGGGGCGTTAGAAATGTATCGCGTTAGGCTTCGTCGTCGATACCAGCGATTGCGGTAGCAAGGCCGAGGTCGTCGGCATCATCAAGATCGTGGCGAGAGATCGCGCCCTTGGCGAACTTGTCCACCACCATGGCAATGGCACCGTCGCCAGTGACGTTGCAGGCGGTACCGAAGGAGTCGATGGCGATGTAAGCGGCGATCATCAGCGCCACCTGGTCGTCGTTGAAGCCGAGGTTGGAGGACAACAGGCCAACAGCTGCCATGATTGCGCCACCAGGAACACCTGGGGCTGCCACCATGGTCACACCAAGCATGAGAATGAAGCCAAGTGCCGTGGCAAGTGGAATGTCCATGCCGTCCATAAACATGATGGCGAAGGCGAACAGCGTAATCTTCATCATCGATCCGGAAAGGTGGATGGTGGCGCACAATGGAACCACGAAACCTGCAACAGACTGGCTGACACCGTTTTTACGTGCACATTCGTAGGTCACTGGGATAGTTGCTGCAGAAGAAGATGTTCCCAGTGCGGTGAAGTATGCCGGCATCATGTTCTTCAGCGAGGCGAAGGGGTTGCGGGTTGCTAGGGTGCCTGCGAAGAGGAACTGCAAGATCAGCAGCACGAAGCTCATGAGGATGGCGAGGAGGAGCACCTTGGCAAAGGCGGTGAGCACCGATGCGAGGTTGCCGTTCATTCCGAGGGAGAGGAACATGCCGAAGATGTAGATCGGTAGCAGTGGGACGATAAAGGAGGAGATCACCTTCATTACTACGCGGCGCAGGTCGGCAACGCCGGAGAAGAGGGTGTCGGATTTAACGGTGGTCATAGCCACGCCTACGACGAAGGCGAGGATAAGGGCCGTCATCACCTGCATGGGAGCTGGCATTTCGACCGAGATGTAAGGGCTGAGAGCGCCTTCCTCGATGTCTGCGGCAGCAACACTAGCTTGGCTTGCGAGCAGCCATGGGTACAAGGCGGTGGCAACACCCCAGGAGATGAGGCCGGATACGAGGGCAGAGCCGTAGGCGATACCGGTGGTAATGGCGAGCCATTTGCCGGCACCGCGACCAAGGCCTGCGATGGCTGGGGTAATCAGGGCGAAGATCAGGACTGGGATGAAGAAGCCGAGGAAATTGCCGAAGAGTCCGTTAAAGGTGACAAAGACGCGGGCAAGCCCATCGGGGAAGAAGAAGCTGCATACGATGCCGAGGATGATCGCGACGATGATCCTGAAGAGCAGCGACGAGGAGAGACGCTTGATATCCATGTGGGGTTACCTAATATTTTTCGTTAGTTGTTCAAATTGTGGGGTGGCCTTGATTGTGTCCCACTGGGTGCTGGGCCGTTCAAGGGGTTGAGAAATAACTTACGCGTTCACCAGCAGATTTCATATTTTTCACATACACACATATATCGGGTGGGGTGGTTAAGGCTTTCGGTGCTCCCCCTAAGATTGGCTAGAGTGGTGTACATGACTGTTCTTGGTGTTGTGCTAGCTGTGGCGGCTTTGGTTGTGATCGTGTCGGGTTCGCTGGCGTGGACGCGTCGATTGCCTGGCAATCCTTATATCGGCATTCGGGTCCCCGAGGTGCGCAAGTCTCAAGAGGTGTGGCAGTCGGCGCACTTGGTGGCGGGTCCGTTGTGGACCATTGGTGGCGTTGCCATGTTGATGGGTTCGATGTTGTTTATTAAAGGCAGCGGTTGGCTCTATGTTGTCGCAGCGCTTGCGGTGATCGCTGGTGTGATGTTGGTGAGTGTGGGGGCGAACGTGGGGGCACGCGCCGCATCGCTTATCGACGCCCAGCAAGACGTCGAGGATGCCACCGAGTCAACGTGCTGCTCAAGTGGTAATAACCCTGCGCCTGCGGTTGATGTGAATGCTATGCGTCGTGCAGCGTATTCGGCTGATAACACCTCTGATTCTTAAATAATGTGCCGGCTCGCTGTTGCGTGCGCCACTCAAGATGCGTATTGTCTTGTTCCATGACGAACATGAATGCACATAACTGGTGGTGGCGCGCTTAACCGCGGGCCGTTTTCACGCATTCATTTCAACAGGCTCGCCTTGTCCACCAAGCAGCGGGCCTTTTTGTTAGCCACCAACAAGCTCACCAGAGTTTCGGCCCACCGCTTGAACACAACAAACATTTGTTTTTCAGCGAAAGAGGTTAGAAACACCATGACTGACTCCACCATCCGCAAGACGTTGATCAGCGCTTACTTTGGTAACTACGGCGGACAGTTTGTTCCCGATGCGCTCCTGCCGGTTCTCGACGAACTAGAGCAGGCCTATGTGGATGCACTCAACGACCCAGAGTTTTCGCAGGAACTTGCTCGGCTACAAAAGCACTATCTTGGTCGTCCCACGCCTATTACCGAATGCGCCAACCTACCACTAGCAGGTAAGGGGAAGGGAAAAGCGCGGATCTTCCTCAAACGCGAGGATTTAGTCCACGGTGGCGCACATAAGGGCAACCAAGTGCTTGCCCAAGCGCTGATTGCTCGCCGATTGGGCAAGACCCGTTTGATTGCAGAAACCGGTGCTGGTCAGCACGGTACTGCCACTGCGATGGTGGCGGCTTTGATGGGAATGGACTGCACTATTTATATGGGCGCTAAAGATGTGGCCCGCCAGCAGCCCAATGTGTACCGCATGCGGTTGATGGGCGCCACGGTGGTGCCAGTAACCAACGAGCATGGTGATTCCATGTCGGATGCTATCGACGTAGCGCTTAAGGACTGGGTAAAAAACCTGGATACCACGCACTACATGATTGGTTCTGCGGTGGGACCACACCCATTCCCCACGCTGGTGAAAGAGTTTCAGGCAGTTATTTCGCGAGAATCTCGCGAACAGATGCTAGAGCTGACCGGCAAGCTTCCAGACGCAGTGGTTGCTGCCGTAGGCGGTGGTTCGAATGCTATTGGTGCGTTTGCTGATTATCTCACGGATAAGCCAGGTAATGAGTCCGTGCGCTTGATTGGTGTGGAACCAGCAGGTGAAGGCCTTGATTCCGGTAAGCATGGTGCGCCGCTGCAGCGTGGCAAGGTTGGTGTGCAGCACGGTTTCAAGTCGTTCATCTTGGCTGATGAGCAGGGCAACCCGCTGCATTCTTATTCCGTATCGGCTGGTCTTGATTATCCAGGTGTGGGTCCAGAACACGCCCACCTCATGGAATCTGGTCGTGCACAATATTATGGAATTACCGATGCCGAAGCGCTTCAAGCATTCCGAATGTTGAGCCGCTACGAGGGTATCATTCCAGCTTTGGAGTCTAGCCATGCGTTGGCCTATGCCTTAAAGATGGCAGAAAACGCCGAAGAAACCGATACTCCCATTAACATTGTGGTCAATCTTTCGGGTCGTGGCGATAAAGATGTGGACTATGTTCGCAATATCTTGGGCGACCTCGCTACCGAGGATCCAGCAACCTCACCGATCACGGATCCTCATGTCGCCGAAACCCTTGCCACAATGATCGCTGAGTCCAATGCACGAGAGGGAGTCTAAACATGGCAGATTTCCATGTATCTGCCCGCCCCGTGCGCTATCACGAGGATACCGCCGACCTCTTCCATCATCTTGGAGGGACCTCGGCTAGTGACTCCGTTCTTTTAGAGTCCGCAGACATTGAATCCAAGAAGAACACCACATCCATGGCAGTGCTTCAAGCAGCGGTTCGCGTGACATGCATGGGGCAAACCGTGACAGCCACGCCCCTAACACCTACGGGCCATGCAATGGTGGCGCGCTTACAGGAGCACTTTGGCACAAGCGGCACGGAGTTCAGCTTTCATCGCTCCGAGCTTCACGACGAACGTCAGCGCCTCCTTGACACCAATAATGCCGAGATCCTTCGCCTTCTACAGTGTGAGGCCGGCTATTCCGGTGAGCAATTACCACTTCTTGCCGGCGGTTTCGCCTTTGATTACATGGAGACGTTTGAGCAATTACCTTCTGTGCCGGTGGGGGATAATTCTTATCCCGATTACCAGTTTGTGGTGGCAGAGACGGTGCTGGTGACCGATCATCTCAAGCGCAGTGCGGTTATCGAGGGCGTGTCCATTGATCCAAGGGAGTTGGAGGATCGACTAGATTCCCTTGTTGCCACGATTGACAGCCATGAAACAGTCGATGCAGATCCCGCGACCACGGCAACCAATGAGACATTGACTGTGCGTGCCGATATTTCTGATGTGGATTTTTGCCAGAGTGTAAGCGCTCTGCAGGACAATATCCAAGCGGGAGACATCTATCAGGTGGTTCCAGCACGGAGCTTTAGCGCGCCCTGCGAAAGTGCTTATGCCGCTTATAGACACTTGCGCGCAACCAATCCCAGCCCCTATATGTTTTACGTGCGCGGCATTACTCCCATTGCATGCAATTTAAATAAAACATATGAGTTAATAGGAGCATCGCCAGAATCTAATCTCAAGTTTGATTTCAGCACACGCGAGGTACAATTGTATCCGATTGCCGGTACCCGTCCGCGGGGACTTAACCCCGACGGGAGTATTAATCACGAACTCGATATTCGCGCCGAATTGGACATGCGAACTAACGCCAAGGAAATCGCCGAACACACCATGTTGGTTGATCTTGCACGCAATGATCTTGCACGTGTTTCATTGCCCACAACACGTCGCGTTGTAGAGTTACTGCAGGTAGATCGCTACTCCCGAGTAATGCATCTCGTTAGCCGTGTGGTGGCTACCCTAGATCCAGAGTTCGATGCCATTGACGCCTACCGTGCCTGCATGAACATGGGAACACTCACCGGTGCGCCAAAATTGCGCGCAATGGAATTGCTGCGAGGTGTGGAAGCTAAACGTCGCGGTTCCTATGGCGGTGCGGTTGGTTATTTTCAAGGCGATGGTTCGATGGACACCTGCATCGTGATTCGCTCGGCGTTTATTCAGGATGGGATAGCGGTGGTGCAGGCCGGTGCCGGAGTGGTGCGGGATTCTATTCCACAATCAGAGGCCGATGAAACACTCCATAAGGCCTATGCCGTTTTGCATGCCATTGCTTTGGCGGCAGGAAAGGGTGTGGAGGTGATTCGCTAATGAAAGCTCAGCAAGCCCATGTCGTACTCCTTGATAACCATGACTCGTTTGTTTATAACTTGGTGGACGCTTTTGCCGTCGCCGACTACCGCTGCACAGTCCTACGCAATAGCGTCACAGTGACAGAAGTTCTTGGTCTAGAACCCGACCTCATTTGCCTCACCCCAGGACCTGGTCACCCCCGCGAAGCCGGCTGCATGATGGACCTCATCGGGGCGTCGATAGGCACCATCCCGATCCTCGGCATCTGCCTCGGCTTCCAAGCACTCCTCGAATACTATGGTGGGGAAGTCCGCCCCTGCGGCCCCGTCCACGGCACCACCGACCTCATGACACTCACCAACCCAGACCATCCACTGTTCGCAGGACTTAGCATCGACGCCACGCCCAACAACAATTTCCACGGAACACAGGTGCCAATCGCACGCTACCACTCCCTAGGATGCACAGACATCCCGCACAACATGGTGAGCCTAGGAACCTGCGATTCCGCCATCGGACCTGTCACTATGGTCGCCGAAACCCACGACGGCGAGGGGCAGACCACCAGTATCGGATTGCAATTCCACCCAGAATCCGTACTAAGCCCCAGCGGGCCCATCATCCTTGAGCGATGCGTCGATAAGCTGCTAGCCAAATAGATAAGAAAGACCACAACCATGACAAGCGACAAAACACTCAACAACCTCATCGCCTACCTCGACAACCCACACCCCACCGTCGAACAAGCCATTGAAGTATTCACACCACTCACCGTCGGCGACTACGACGACATCCACATCGCAGCGCTGCTCGCTACCATCCGCACCCGCGGCGAAACCTACGCCGACATCGCCGGTGCCGCCAACGCATTCCTCGCCGCCGGACGACCATTTCCCATCAACGGCGCAGGCCTCATGGACTCCGCAGGAACTGGCGGCGATGGCTCCAATACCATTAACGTGACCACCGCGGCGTCCCTTGTCGCAGCCGCTGGGGGAGTGAAGATGGTCAAATGCGGCAACCGATCCGTATCCTCCAAATCCGGATCCGCCGACGTACTCGAAGCACTCAACATCCCACTAGACCTCAACCCCGACCGCGCCGTGCGCCAATTCAATGCCTCCAATTTCACGTTCCTTTTTGCCCCCGCCTACAACCCCGCGGTGGCCCACGTGCAACCAGTGCGCAAGGCCCTCAAAGTTCCCACGTTGTTTAACATCCTCGGTCCGATCTTGGCGCCGGCTCGCCCCGAATTTCAGATCATGGGTGTTGCCAATCCCAAGCTCGGTCAGATCATCGCCGAGGTGTTTCGCGAACTAGGCCGCAGCCACGCCTTGGTTGTTCACGGCTCCGGAACCGATGAAATCGCAGTTCACGGACCTACCACGGTGTGGGAGCTTCGCGATGGCGAGATCAGCACCTACACCATCACACCAGAAGAAATCGGTATCGACCGCTACGAGTTGAGCGAGCTCGCAGGTGGCGACGGCTTAGAAAACGCACACCTCATGCGCGAGACCTTCGCCGGCCGGGGTCCCACCGCACACCGCGATGCTATTAGCGCCACCGCAGGCGCAATGTTCTACACTGCGAATCACGTACCCACCATCGCCGAGGGAGTCGCCAAGGCACAAGCAATGCTTGCTGACGGCTCCGTGGAGCGCTGGTTAGCTATCCATGAGGCGGCAAACTATGCAGAATGATTCGTCGACACGCCCTATGCCCACCGTCCTAGAACTCATCGTTTCGGGCCGACGTTCCCATCTGCCCGAAATTCAAGCGCGGATTACTCACGTGGACCCAGCGCGGCTACCGCGTTCCACCCGCTCCTTGTTCCACGCATTGGGTGGCCGTAGTGATGGCGGCCCAGCACTACGGGGGAGTGCGCGCTTTATCATGGAGTGCAAGTCCTCCTCGCCGTCGCTTGGAATGATCCGTGAGGACTACCACCCTGGTGACATCGCGCGGGTGTATTCACGTTATGCGGCTGGCATTTCGGTGTTATGCGAGCCGGATCGTTTTGGCGGCGACTATAACCATCTGGCCACGGTGGCGGCTGCCACACATCTTCCGGTGTTGTGCAAGGATTTTATTATCCACCCCGCACAGGTTCATGCGGCACGTTATTTTGGGGCGGACGCAATTTTGCTCATGTTGAGTGTGCTTGACGACGCCACTTACACCGAGCTCAGCCAAGAGGCGGCACGCTTGGGGCTGGACGTTCTCACCGAGGTTATCGACGAGGTTGAGGTGGACCGTGCTATTCGGTTGGGGGCTACAATCTTTGGCATTAATCATCGCAATCTGCATGATTTGAGCATTGATTTGAATCGCTCAGCACGCCTTGCGCAGCTGATTCCTGATAGCGCCGTGATTGTCTCCGAGTCCGGCATTCGGGATAACGAGACGGTTCGCCAACTCAATGGACATTCCAGTGCATTCTTGGTGGGCTCGCAGCTTACCTCCCAGCCAAACATCGATCGGGCGGCCCGTGAGCTTGTCTACGGATGCAATAAGGTGTGTGGATTGCAGTCGCCAAGCGAGGCGCAAGCAGCGCGCGCATCGGGTGCAATCTACGGCGGATTGATCTTCGAGGAGTCCAGCCCGCGCGATGTTTCACGTGAAACATCGCAAAAAATCATGAGCGCGGAACCTGACCTCACCTATGTTGCCGTCTCACGACGCACCACCGGATGGGCCGAAATCATAGGTGACAACATCGCCGTTGCTCAGATCCACAGCCCTTACCAGGGCTCCATAGCCGCCGAAAAAGAACTCATCAACCATGTCCGCGGCGAGGTAGGAGACAAGGTAAAAATCTGGCGCGCAGTCTCCATGACGCATGCCGACGGCCCCCTTGTTACCGAAGCACTCGCACCAGAGGTGGATACACTCGTCCTCGACACCGGCAATGGCGGAACGGGTAGCACCTTCGACTGGGCAAGCATTCCAGAATCCGTGAAGAACAAGACCCTCCTCGCCGGCGGCATTGGACCAGACAATGTCACCGAGGCTCTCGCCGTCGGCTGCGCCGGCCTTGATCTCAACTCTGGGTTGGAGTATCCAGCCGAAGCGGGGAAGTGGGCAACACATAAAGATGCTGCCGCTATCCACTCCACTTTCACGCAGATACGTGGTTTTCATTACTAACGCTAACCTAACTAGCATATAATGTAGCGTTCCACCGGAGAATAAGGAATCCTAGAGGGCATGATCAAACCACTTCTGCTCGCCATCGGCTGCGTCAGTGTAACACTCGGTGTTGCGGGAGTGATCTTACCCTTGGTTCCCACCACACCCTTCCTTCTTCTCGCGGGGTTATGCTTTGCCAAAAGCTCCGATCGGTTCCACACCTGGCTCATGGAGCACCACATACTAGGCCCATACATTCACAATTGGCGCAACCGTCAGATGACGAGTAAGGATAAAGTACGCACCGTCGCGGCCATTTGGGTGAGCATGTTGAGCTCTGCAGCGATCACCTACGTCACCCTCGAGACGATCATTCCCGCCATCGTGTTGCCTCTCATGGCTTGTGTAGCAACTCTCCATATTTCGCGGATGAATCCCGCTATGGTTGAGGAATGACCTCGATCACGCATACCATCAGCGAAATCCAAAAACTTACCCGCCAAGCCATCTCCGACGGCCGCCCCGTCGTCTTAATTCCCACCATGGGAGCACTCCACGAAGGCCACCTATCTCTCGTGGATACCGCCTATTCTTTAGAACTCGACAATCCCTTCGTGGTTATGAGTATCTTTGTTAACCCCCTGCAATTTGCGCCAGGGGAGGACCTCGATTCCTACCCACGCACCCTTGATGCCGACGCCGCCAAGCTTGCCGCACACAACCATCAGGTTCACGCCATCTTCGCTCCCAGCCCAGCCGAGATGTACCCCCTAGGTCCACGCACCACCATCACACCAGGAGCTGCGGCACTACGTTTTGAGGGAGCCACTCGTCCCACACACTTTGCCGGCGTACTCACAGTGGTGAACAAGCTCTTCCAGATCACACAGTGCCAGCACGCCATCTTCGGAGAAAAAGACTTCCAGCAACTCGCTTTGATTCGACAGATGGTTGCGGATTTCAACCTTCCTGTCCACGTGCACGGCAGCCCCCTCATACGCGATCATAATGGGGTGGCGCTCAGTTCCCGCAACGCTTATCTCAGCGATACCGAGCGCGTTGAGGCGCGACGTATCTCAGCGGCGTTGCACCAAGCCGCAATGTTTCACGTGAAACATGACATTATTGCAGCCGCCACCGACGCCATGGCCGGAATGGACATCGACTACATCGATGTTGTCGCACCCGATTTCAGCGAGCCCACAGCAGGCAATGAACTCTACGGCGACGCGCGAATTATCACCGCCGTCAAAGTAGGAAACACCCGACTGCTGGACAACATGGCGGTGAGCATCGAAAAGCCCAACGTTTAGAAGGAGTGCTCCTCAGCAGGGAAGCGACGTGCCTCTACATCCTTCCGATAGAACCGCGCCGCACAGGTAAGCTCTGAACCAACCTCCGCATATGTCTTAACAAAACGGGCACGATGATCACCCACAGGAAGGTTCACGATATCGTGCCACACCAACACTTGGGCGTCGGTAGCATCGCCGGCGCCAATCCCGATCACAGGAATCGGGGAGCGGGCAGTAAGCTCCGCGGCAATATCCGCCGGAACCATCTCAAATACCACCATCTCTGCACCCGCCTCCACAACAGCATCCAAATCAGCTGCTAGCTTCTCCGCGCCGCGTTGCACCTTGAACCCAGAAAGCTGATTCATCGACTGCGGGGTGAATCCTAGATGTGCACACACCGGTACTCCCGCATCGGTAATAGCGCGAATCCGCGACGCCATCCGAACACCACCTTCGAGCTTGACTACGTGCGCACCGGTTCGACGAACCATCTCGGTGGCACTGCGCACCGCCTGCTCGTCGCTCGCCTCATAGGTGCCGAACGGAAGATCAGCTACCACCATCGCAGGACCAGCACCACGGACCACCGCCGCCGTGAGCATGACCATCTCCTCAAAACTCACCTGGTTAGTTCCGGAATATCCCAGCATTGTGTTGGCTGCGGAGTCACCCACCAAAAAGACCTCGATACCCGCGTCTACAAACGCGCGAGTAGTGGAGTAGTCGTAAGTGGTCAGCATGGCCCACGGACGATTGTTCTTCTTGTAGTCGCGCAAATCTTGCAGTCGGACGGGACGGGTCACAATGGCACCTTTCAGTAGTTGCATAGTTGAGCAAGAGTTGCGACTACTCTAATCCGCGATGACCGACAACGACGTTTCATGGGGCACCCAAGGGGGTGGTTTCACGTGAAACATTGCTAAAAACATCGCCCGCCACCTCTGGTCATCACAACCTCATGCTGGTATAGTGAGCCAACGATGACGAATACAGCTTTCAAGTTCTGGTGGCGCGCCTAGCAGGCGGGCCCCCTGTTGTGTTAGCATTCACCACACAACTTTTGGAAACACAAGCCCGCGTATCGCGGGCTTTTTCGTATATTCCCTGCGATGCGCTCAACCAATCGCAAACCGAAACAACAATCAACCACAGGGAATATCCTCATGAAACACACACTGCTACCAGCATACTTCGGAGAATTCGGCGGACAATACGTACCCGAATCCCTTATCCCCGCCCTCGACCAATTAGAAGCGGCCTTCGTGGAAGCGTACAACGATCCCGAGTTTAGAGCAGAACTCGCAGGCTACCTCAAGGACTACCTCGGTCGTCCCACACCGCTCACGCTCTGTTCCAAGCTACCCAAAGCCGGAAAAGGGAAGGGGCACGCGCGAATCTTTCTCAAACGAGAAGACCTCGTTCACGGCGGCGCACACAAAACCAACCAAGTAATCGGCCAAGCCCTCTTAGCCAAACGCATGGGCAAAACCCGCATTATTGCCGAAACCGGAGCTGGCCAGCACGGAACCGCCACCGCACTCGCATGCGCACTGCTCGACCTCGACTGCGTGATTTACATGGGTACTAAAGACGTGGAACGCCAACAACCCAACGTGTACCGCATGGAGCTCATGGGCGCCAAGGTCGTACCAGTCGACTCCGGCTCCGGAACCCTCAAAGATGCAGTCAACGAAGCACTGCGCGATTGGACCGCAACCTTCCACGAGTCACACTATCTGCTCGGCACCGCCGCCGGACCACACCCATTTCCCACGATTGTGCGCGAATTCCACCGCGTAATCTCAGAAGAAGCCAAAACCCAAATACTTGAGCAAACCGGCGCACTGCCAGATGTGGTGGTCGCCTGCGTAGGCGGCGGATCCAACGCCATCGGCATGTTCGCCGACTTTATCGACGACCCCTCAGTGGAACTCGTTGGCGCCGAACCAGGAGGAATGGGACTAAGCTCCGGAAAGCACGGCGCTACCATCAACAACGGCCAAATTGGCATTTTGCACGGCGCCAGAAGCTATCTCATACGCAACTCCGATGGCCAAGTAGAGGAATCCTATTCCATCTCAGCAGGCCTCGACTACCCAGGTGTCGGCCCACAACACGCCCATCTAGCCAAGTCTGGGCGCGCCCGCTATGTCGCCATCACCGATGCAGAAGCACTCGACGCATTCCAAATGCTCTCCCGCGAAGAGGGAATCATTCCGGCCTTGGAATCCAGTCACGCTGTTGCCTATGCGCTCAAACGTGCCGCCCTCGCTGAGGAAAACAACGAAAATATCACCATCGTGGTATCGCTGTCTGGCCGTGGCGACAAAGATATCGACCACATCCGCCGTACTCTTTCCGCCCACCCAGAGCTGGTTGTAAAGGACTAAAAACATGACTCGCTACACCTCACTATTTTCTGCACTTAGCAACAAAAACGAAGGAGCATTCGTCCCCTTCATCATGCTGGGCGATCCCACCCCAGAGGCGTCGTTAGCCATCATCCGTACCGTCGTTGCCGCGGGTGCCGACGCCCTCGAACTCGGCGTCCCCTTCTCCGACCCGGTAGCAGACGGACCCACAATCCAACGCTCCCACCTCCGCGCCCTCGACAACGGAGCCACCGTAGATAGCTCGCTGGAACTAATCCGACAGATCCGCAAAGAATTTCCCGAACTTCCCATCGGCATGCTCATCTACGGCAACGTTGCGTTTACCCGCGGGATCACCCAGTTCTATCAAGAATTCGCCGACGCCGGCGTAGACTCCATTCTGCTTCCCGACGTCCCCGTCCGCGAAGGCGAGCCTTTCATCACAGCCGCCAAGCAAGCTGGAATCGACCCCATCTTCATCGCCCCCGCACAAGCCTCGGAAGCAACCTTGGAAGGGGTGGCGCAACACTCCAGCGGATACATCTACGCCATCTCCCGCGATGGTGTGACCGGAACCGAAAGGGAATCCTCTACTAGGGGACTAGACCAAGTGGTGGCAAATGTGAAACGCTTCGGCGGTGCACCGATCCTGCTCGGTTTCGGTATCTCCACTCCCGAGCATGTGCACGACGCCATCACGGCAGGAGCCAGCGGCGCCATTACAGGCTCTGCGCTGACGTCGATCATCGAGCGGCACACCACAGGCACGCACCCAGAGCCAGCCCAAGTGACAGACCTTGAGGCCCTTACCGAAGAAATTTTCACGTTCGTTAAAGACATAAAAGCCGCAACCTGTTAAGTCACTATGACAAAACATGGATGTGTGATACTGGAAGGTATGACACATCCATGTTCCCGTCGCATATTCCTTCTCGGATCCGCAACCACACTCGCCGGAGTAGTCCTAGCCGCCTGCGGAGGCGATACCGCCAAAGCCAAAGAAATAGCCGTCAACGAAGTCCCCGTCGGCAGCGCCGTCATCGTCGGCGACTTCATCCTCGCCCAACCCACCGCAGGGGAGTACAAGGCCTACTCCGCGGCCTGCACCCACCAGCGCGCCAAGATCACCAAAGTAGACGGCTCCCACGTGATCTGCCCAGCACACGGATCCGTCTTCGACATCACCGACGGCTCCGTAGTCAGTGGGCTCGCCCGCGACCCCCTCAAAGCTGCCACCGTGGAGGTAACAGGCGATACCGCCACCGTTACCTCCTAACTCTGCTTTAGACTCGAGGAATGGTAGGAAGAATCAAAAACCTCGACCCCTTGATCGTGCTGATCATCCTTGCGGTGATCATCGCGATCATCGCACCCGCCCGCGGAGCCTTCGCCCACAACTTCTCCTTGGCCACTAACATCGCCATCGGCCTGCTGTTTTTCCTCTACGGTGCCAGGCTTTCCACACACGAAGCCCTCGAAGGCCTCAAAAACTGGAAACTCCATCTCACCATTCTGGCGCTCACCTTCGTGGCATTCCCACTGATCGGTATCGCACTCAAACCACTAGAAATGGTGATCTCGAGCGCGCTTTACCTTGGAATCTTGTACCTCACCTTGGTGCCGTCGACAGTGCAATCCTCGGTAGCTTTTACCTCGATAGCCGGCGGAAACGTCGCCGGAGCCATCGTTAGCGCCTCCGCATCCAACCTCATCGGCGTGGTAGCAACCCCCGTCCTCGTCATGCTCCTGATGACCGACAGCGGCGGCATCCACGTAGACACCAGCGTATTCCTCAAAATCGCTATCCAACTACTGTTCCCCTTCATCGCAGGACAGCTCTGCCGCCGCTGGATCAAAGACATCGCCGCCAACAAAGCCACCAAAATCGTCGACCGCGGATCCATCGCCATGGTGGTGTACTCAGCTTTTTCCGCCGGCATGGTCGCCGGAATCTGGTCCACCGTCAGCCTCGGGGAAATCATCTTCCTCGTCGCATTCTCCATCATCTTGGTGGGATCCATGCTCTGGTTCACCCGCTGGATCGCCCAAAAACTCGGCTTTGCGCGTGGCGACGTCATCGCCATCGAATTCTGCGGCACCAAGAAATCCCTCGCCTCCGGGCTCCCCATGGCAGCCGTGATCTTCGGCGGCGCCAACCTTGGCCTACTCATCCTGCCACTCATGATCTTCCACCAAGTCCAACTCATGATGTGTTCCTGGCTAGCATCCTGCTACGCGCAACACGCGTCTAAGATGTCAGCATGACCACAACTGACAAGCAGCTCCTCTATGTTCGTACCGAGATGACCATCCCAGGAGTGGGCACAAGTATTCACATCGCAGAGCTTGAACCAACAAGCGCAACGCACTGCACCCTGCACCGTATCCTCGAGCTCGATCCTTCCAACACCATCCGGGGGGCAGCGCGCGGTAACGCAGTAGCCGGAATGGCCGCGGCACCGGAACGTACCGTGCCGCACCCCAACTCCTACGCAAATTTCCCCGACATCACCGCTACGCATCTTCTTCAAGAAGAGTTCGAGGTGCTGTGGGCAGAAGCCGTAGCCAAGTTCTCGGAGCTGCGCTAGTCGCAGCGCTACAGCACCACACAGCGCTACAGCACCACTGAAAAGTGGGTAGTTTGAGGCAACACCGTGTCCCGAACTACCCACTTTTTCGTGTGCTCACCACGAGCTACCAGACGAGGTTCACCAGCACCATATACAGTGCCGTTCCACCCATGATGGAAAGCCCTGGATTGCGCCGCCACCAGTGCAACACCAGCGTTCCGATCGAGGCAATCAACGCGGCCACAAGCCCGCCAGGGGCTTCAAGGGAACCATAGAGGGTGTACATCACCAGCACGACCATCACACCCACGGGCATGGTAATGGCCAGCAGCCCCATCAAAGGGCTGCCATTAAGGAGTCGCACCGCAGCAAAGGGGATCTGTCGCAGCAGCACGGTCACTATGGCGACGGGGATAATCACCGCAAAGACCGACAGGAGACTAATCCCATCGGGAAGTCCCGCAGAACCGGCGAGCACTAATGAGTTCATAGGGGAGTTCACCGGCGATCACCAATCTTCCAGGTCAATCGGGAGTCGATACGTGGGGAAGCGTTGCGCACCAACAGCAAGAGGAAGTACACCACGAGAGCAAAAATCAGCATTTGGTGCGGCACTAATCCCAAACCGATTAGGGAGAAGGCAACGGCAAAAAATACCAATGACCAGTCTTGATTATTGCGGAAGGATTCCCACGCCAACACGATAAACAGTGCGGTGAGCGCAAACTCCATACCTTTTAGCCCCTGCGGGATCGCGCTTCCGGCGACAGCGCCAAGGATGCCAGAGGATACCCACAGTGCGTGACAGAACACTTGGATGGCAAGCACGCGGGAACCGTCGATACGCTGTGCGTTAGGGCGCGCCGAGACGATTGCATAAGACTCGTCAGTGAGTGCATACGTGGAATAGGCGCGACCAATGCGGGAACGCACCGCGTGGCGCGGGTAGGTGAGCCCATAAAAGATATGACGAAAGTTCACCATGAAGCCAGTGATCGCCGCCGAGATAGGCCCAACACCGGTGATGATGAGATTTAGTGCGAGAAATTCCATGGATCCCGCATAGATGATGATGGAAAAGATGGGGGCCCACCACCATGCAAAACCGGATTGTCCCACCACGAGCCCGAAAGCGAGACCGAGGGGAACGAGACCGAGGGCAACCGCCCATGAGTCTTTTATTCCGCCGAGAATCTCCGTTCTTTTTTTCGATGTTTCACGTGAAACCACTTAGTTTTCTCCCACATTGACTGGGAACGTTGAGTACAACGGCAGTGGCATGGGCTGACGACGCATCACATCGCCCCACACGTCAACGCTTCCTGGTGCCATCACGTCCGAGGGGAGAGCCGGAGCTACAAACCAGTCACCGTTCTCAATCTCCTGAGCCAGCTGACCAGGCGCCCATTCTGCATGCCCAGCAAACAGGCGCATACCCGACACCAACGGCTTTATCTCTTCTGGATCTGCACCCAAATTCACCATCACCAGCCGGTTAGCAAGGCGAGTGAGGTTGTCTGCATGGGATGCATTCACACCCTGCGCGGTCACGCCAACACTCACCACAGACTGCTGGTTTAACGGACCGCCGATATACAGGGCCTGTGGCTTGGTCACACATGGCACCCATTCAGGCATCACGTTGAACACGGCGACGTCGCTACGTGAGGCAAGGTTGACGCCAAAGGTGGCATATTCGCTGTGCTCGATAATCAAAATGACACTACGCGCAAAATCCTCCGATTCCATCGAAGGCGCAGCAACTAACACCATGCCCGGCGCGGGTTCATTGCGCTCCATGGCGTTAAAGAGTCGATCCGCAAACATTTACTGCTCGTACCACCATTTCTTCAATTCCAAAATCGCGTCTTCACGTTCTAGGGGGCCGCGCTCGAGGCGCAGTTCCTTTAAGAACTTCCACGCTTGTCCCACTTGGGGTCCTGCCTTGATATCGAGGATCTCCATGATCTCGTTACCGTCTAGGTCGGGACGTACCTTGGCTAGGTCTTCTTTTGCGGCAATATCTGCGATGCGATCTTCTAGATGGTCGTAGGTTTTTTGCAGACGTTCCGCTTTCTTTTTGTTCCGCGTGGTGCAGTCAGCGCGCACGAGCTTGTGCAGGCGGGGGAGCAGGTCGCCAGCGTCCGTTACGTATCGACGCACCGCCGAATCCGTCCACTCACCTTCGCTAAAACCATGGAACCGCATGTGCAGGCGAATGAGCTCACTAACGTCACGGATCATACACTTGGAGTACTTCAACGCGCGCATGCGGTGACGCATGAGGCGGGCCCCCACGATCTCATGTTGGTGGAAGCTCACCCGCCCCTCGGGGGAGAACTCGCGCGTATCTGGCTTACCGCAGTCGTGCATGAGTGCAGCCCAGCGCAGCACCACATCAGGGCCGTCTTCTTCTTGATCCATCGCCTGGCGCAACACCGTCAGGGAGTGGGCATACACATCCTTGTGTTGATGATGTTCATCTTGAGTGAGCCGCAGCGCAGGGATTTCCGGATAGATAATGTCTGCTAATCCGGTATCTACCATCACGTCGATACCATCCCATGGGGCTTTGCCGCAGATCATTTTGTCCAGCTCTACCTGCACGCGCTCAGCTGTAATGCGTGTGATCTGATCCGCCATCTCCGTCATGGCATGGCGCACTCGTGGTGCGAGATCAAAGCCCAACTGGGAAACGAAACGAGCAGTGCGCAGCATACGCAGGGGGTCGTCGTTAAAGCTTTGCTGAGGGGCCGCTGGGGTATCCAAAAGGCCCGCAGCTAGATCGTCCATGCCACCCACGGGATCGTGGAACTGCATAGACCCATCCGGCAGGATCTCCATCGCCATAGCGTTGACGGTGAAGTCACGGCGAATCAGATCACCCTCAAGGGTGTCTCCGAATTGTACCTCGGGGTTACGAGACTGCCCATCATAAACATCGGAGCGGAACGTGGTGATCTCGATTTGTTGGCCCTCTTTTTCTGCTGAAACGGTGCCAAATTCGATACCAGTATCCCAGACCACGGGGGCGTACTCTTCTAGGATCGCGGATACCACCTCAGGGCGGGCATCCGTTGTAAAGTCCAGATCGTGCCCAAGCTCATCAAGGAGAGCGTCACGCACCGAACCACCTACGAGGTAGAGACGATGCCCACGATCGTGGAACGATTGAGCCAGCGGGCTCAACAGCGGAGAGAGTAAGCCCAAGGTTTTCTGCGCGCGGACCAACAGCCGAGCTGGATCGGCAGCTTCTAAGACCACGCCGGAAGGGACGGGGGAAACATCATGGTTACTCTGTGAATTCACCCGCATGAGTCTACATTCTTCAACGCACTAAAGCCCGATGAAGCATCCAGTGTCTTATTCCTTGGAAGTACAATCTTGTGCAAATCTTGGCACAAATGTGGTTCGTAGATACCTTCTTTAGCGTGAACGGGATACGATCAGCGGGATGACTGAAAACGAACGGGCTCATGCGGATCATGCTTCCGCGTCGCCACAGCGCACGCGCCGCCGTCGTGGCAAACCGCGCAGGCGTATGGATTCAGGCGCTTCTACACAAGGTGGTGACGCCTCAAAGTCTGCTGCGCCCAGTTCGAGTACTTCCGGTTCTCGCGGGGAGCGCGGCAGCCGTGGGGAAGACAAAGACAAGCAGAATAAGCACACGAGGCGTAAGCGTCGTCCAGCGCACCGTTCTACCCAGCGTGGTTCCCACAGTGGGGATTCGTCCCATTCCGGATCGGGTACCAAGCGGCGTCGGCACGCGGGCAATAGGAACCGTGGCAATCAGTCGCGTCGCCAGAACAATAGGTCATCGCGGATTGCTACCCGTGATGAGACATCGGCAGGCGGCTTGGTCATTTCCGGTCTGGCGGAGGCCGTGGATGAGAATAATAACGTAGATCTCTCTCGTATCTACGTGGCACTGATTGGCCGGCTGGATCGTCGTGGGCGACTGCTGTGGTCAATGCCAAAGGGCCATGTGGAGCCAGGTGAGGAGACTGCGGCGACCGCTGAGCGTGAGGTGTGGGAGGAAACGGGCATCCATGGTGAGGTGATTACGCAGCTGGGCACGATTGATTATTGGTTTGTGTCTGAGGGGGTGCGTATTCATAAGACGGTACATCATCATTTGTTGCGCTATGTGGATGGTTATCTCAACGATGAGGATCCTGAGGTGACGGAGGTTGCGTGGATTCCTGCGGATGAGTTGATTGAACATTTTGCTTATGCGGATGAGCGTAAGTTGGCACGCATTGCTCATGATGTACTTCCTGAATATGCGATCAAGGAGAAGGCTGCGGGGAGGGTTACTCCACGATGATGTCCCGCAACCTTCGTTTGGCAACGAGCACAGTGAGTGTGGCTGCGGCGAGTGTCGCCGCGTTGGCTGCCCCTGTGGCGGTGCCGGTTGTTTTTGCTCCTCAGGCGCGTGCCGACGCCCTCCCCGCGTCGCCGTCGGATGATACGTGGCGGGATCAGTGGGTCAACCCCGAGTTGCGCACGGTGGATAGTAATGCGGCGGTCACGTTCGAGATCACGCATGTGGATTCCCAGGTGGTGTTGGGTGCTGCGGTTGAGTTGTCGTTGACGGTGACCAATAACAGCGCTGATATGTTGTCGGCGGGGTCGGTATCTATTGTGGCGCGCAATGCGGCTGCGGTTTCTGATGTAGCCTCGGCGCGCACGGTGTTGGCGGGTGATTCTGGAACGTTTGGTCCGAGTGCCGTGGTGGGTCGTATTGATTCTTCTTTGGCACCTGGGGAGTCCACGCAGGTTAAGGTGCAGGTTCCGGTGTCGTCGACGACGGCCGATGGTTTAAGGATTAGCCAGCCTGGTATTTATCCGGTGTGGGTTGGGTTGACTACTGCTTCGGGGGAGCAGTTTTCGTCGCAACGCTTTTTGTTGAATGCGAAGGATCCGCATGCGGAGGCGGTGCCGCGTTCGGCTAGTCCGTTGAGTATTGTGGCGCCGGTGACGGCGGATGTGGACATCGTGGGCGGTGAGACGGGGGAGGCGCCGGAGCGTGCGCCGTTGATTTTGCGTTCGGAGCAGCTGGCGGAGTCGATGCGTGCTGGTGGTGAGCTTGCCGAGCTTGTCGACGCCCTCAGCGTGGCCGTCGATAATGAGGCGCTGCGTCGTGCGACGTGCGTTGCGCTAGACCCACAGCTTATCGACGTCGCCTCCCGCATGAGCAATGGCTATTCGGTAGGCAATAGCCGCCCCAGTTCCGTATCGGATAAAAAGCGGCTGCGTGATTCTTGGTCTAAGGACGACACGAAGGCCTCATTGACCCCAGGCCAGGGCGTACAGGATGCCGCACAATGGTTGGATAAAGTGCGTGCCCTCGCCCGCGATACCTGTATCGTTGCCATGCCGTGGGCCAACGCGGACCTCGATGCGGTAGCTAAAACGAACAACCCGTGGCTTATGCGCGAGGCCGTCCAGCGGGGCTCTGCAGTGCTCGAAGACGTAGTTGGTGTCCAACCAGAACCCAATATTGTCATCCCAGGCTCGGGCTATGTATCCCCAGATGCAGCCAAAAGCTTAGGGTGGGCGGACCAATCGCAAGGAACCGGCGGGGACATCAACGCCGCATGGGAAGCAAGCGTCCAAGGACCATCTCCTGTCGACGCCTCACCGAATACCCCAGATTCACGGGCTTCCTTGGACAGTGTGAACAGCTCCGCTCCCACAGCAACGGCACCTACGCCTAGTGTTCCGGTATCGGTGCTGGTGGCAGACAATACGGTGTGGCAGGTTCCGCAGTCGGGCCGGTTTGGCATGCTCGCACCGGGTATTCGTTCGGTGACCTATCAGGGTTCATTGGCGGCAACGTTGGCTCAGGCTGCCACGCATCCCATTACGGTGGGTTATGGCAATGAGGCGGCGCGTTTTGATTATTCCTTGGATAGTGCCGCTACTCGTTCGGCGACGGCTGCATCGGCGGTAACGCTGGCGGTGGCAGCGAATCGTCAAGAGTTGCCTTCGTCGGCTGCCGAAGCAGTAGATACCGGCGATGACACCCTTGAGCAGTCCCACAAGGTATCGGCGGATCCACTGCTTATGATGCTGCCGGCGGGGCAGTCGCAGCCGCGCGCGTGGTTGGAGTCTGCTGCGGCGGCTTTGGATAGTCATGCTGCGGTGCCGATGACGTTGAAGGATTATGTGTCTACATCTGCACAGCAGGAAGAGGAGTTGGGGGCACGCGCCCGCGACTTTGGCGATGCCCATGCTCCTGATTTTGGTGCGCCGTATAGTGATCCCACGGTGGTGTCGGATACCGAGATTCTTCGTGTGCGCCAGCAGTCGGATTACACGAATGATCTCACGCGCTTGATGGTGTCGGATCCGGCTATTGCGGTGACTCCTTATAATTTCACTGCACCACTAAGACAAGATCTATTGCGCACAATTGGAATGAAAAAGCGCAGGTCAATGGCCACCTTCGATAAGTCAGTCGCTGATTCCCACACGATCGCCAACGAGAACCGCGATGCGCTCACCGAGCTACGCAGCTCAGTGACATTGCTGCCCCCTGGCAACGTGTACACCCGCTTTTCTGATTCCTCACCACTATTAATCGCGGCGAAAAACGGTCTGCCTCTCCCCGTGGATGCACGTATCCGGTTCACGGGGCCGCAGGGGGCGTCGTTAAAGCTGGACGACCATGTGGTCATTCCAGCCAAGGGCTCCATCACTCTTCAGATGACAGCCAATCTGCCTAGCGACGATTCCCGCACCGACCTCAAGTTGTGGCTCGCCACACCCTCTGGGGCTGCGATCTCTAATCCGGTCGACATTGGTGTGCAGACCCAGCGCGGCTTATTGAGCACGGGTGGTGCAGTATCTGCAGCAATTTTGGTGCTGTTTGCGTTTTTGTTCTTGAGGTTCTTTAAAAAGAAGCGTCGTGAGGCCCAGGAGGTAGCCCAGTCCGAGGAAGCGGAGGTAACGGGGAGCAGTAGTGCCCATGTGCCGCAGCTTGGTAGGCATCGACAGCAACACCGGTCGAGTAAAGATCCCAGCGAAGACTCAACCGACGATAACTCACCGTAGTTTCAAGCGCTTAGCGCATTCGCACAAAGGGGGCCTGTTATTCCGGCCCCTTTTGTGTTCCCAGCTCCCTCAGGTATCTCAAGTTTTGCAAAGTAGGACACTTCGTTGAATCCCACGAATCCCACACCCCATCCGAATTCGGGTCCGGCAGAATCGCAGCGTGGCACGCGACATCGCATTGTTGCTCCCGCGGCACCCGCTCCTGTGCCGGCGGTGCGCCCGCAGGCGGTCAAGGAGACTTCGGACGATCACTCGCGGCTCGATCGTGTGCCGGTTCGCCATAAGCAGCAGGAGGCTGCAGTGTCTGCCGTCGATACGTCGGTTGCTGTGGCTGTTGCCGAGGAAGCGGCGAAGGAGCCTACAGAGGCTGCGCCGGTTACCGCTCCGGTAGCGTCGGAAAGCGACGCGCAGGAGACAAGCGATAGCGATGTGGTGCGCTCTACCGGCTCGATGGCGATTGCCACGTTAGTGTCTCGTATTACGGGCTTTTTGCGTACGGTGTTGATTACCACCACATTGGGTGGTGCGATCGCGTCGGCGTTTAACACTGGTAATACGTTGCCGAACTTGATCACGGAGATCGTGTTGGGTGCGGTGTTGACATCTCTGGTGGTGCCGGTGTTGGTGCGCGCGGAGAAGGAAGACCCTGATCGTGGCGAGGCATTTATTCGCCGGTTGTTCACGTTGGCGTCCACGTTGCTGATCGCGGTGACGATCATTGCGGTGGTGTCGGCACCGTGGTTGAGCCGGCTGATGCTGCGTTCCGACGGCAAGGTCAATCTGTTCCAGACCACGAGCTTTGCGTATCTGTTGTTACCGCAGATTTATTTCTATGGCATTTTTGCGCTGCTGATGGCAGTGCTGAACACTAAGCAGATTTTCAAGCCTGGTGCGTGGGCTCCGGTGGCGAACAACGTGATCACCATTGTGGTGTTGGTTGCTTATATGTTGCTGCCGGGGGAAATTGATCCGGATGCACCGTCGAAGGTGACGGATCCGCATGTGTTGTTGCTGGGTTTGGGTACCACGCTGGGTGTTGTGGTGCAGTTGCTGATTATGATTCCGCCGATTCGTCGTGCTGGGGTGTCGCTGAAGCCGCTGTGGGGTATTGATGCTCGGTTGAAGCAGTTCGGTGGGATGGCGTTGGCGATTATCGTTTATGTGGCGATTTCGCAGTGGGGTTACATCATTACGACGCGTATTGCGTCGCATGCGGATGCGGGTGCACCGAATATTTATCAGCAGCATTGGCTGTTGTTGCAGGTGCCATATGGCATTATCGGCGTGACGTTGTTGACGGCGATAATGCCGCGGTTGTCGCGTAATGCGGCTGATGGTGATGATAAGGCTGTGGTCCGCGATTTGGTGGTGGGCTCGAAGCTGACGTTTATTGCTCTAATTCCGATTGTGGTGTTCTTTAGCGCTTATGGTGAACGCATTGGAGTGGGGTTGTTTGCTTATCGACGTTTCGATGTGGAGTCCGCTTCTATCCTTGGTTTAACGCTGGCCTATTCGGCTTTTACGTTGTTGCCTTATGCGTTGGTGTTGTTGCATTTGCGTGTGTTCTATGCCCGTGAGGAGGCGTGGACTCCTACGTTTATTATTGCTGGCATTACGGGCACCAAGGTGGTGTTGTCGATGTTGGCTCCGTTGGTGGCGTCGGATCCTAGCCGTGTGGTTATTTTGCTGGGTGCTGCCAATGGTTTCGGTTTTGTCTCTGGTGCGCTGATTGGTGCGATGTTGTTGCGTCGTAAGTTGGGCAATTTGGGCAGTAGGGAAGTGACTATGACCAGTGTGTGGGCGTTGGGTTCGTCGCTGGTGGGCATTGTGGTTGCTCTTGGTATCAGCATGGGTATGGATCGTGTTGCTGGTGGCTTTTTTGAGTTCTTCGGCAGCGTGGGCATGTTGATTCATTTGGCGATTGTGGGTGTGGTGTTCCTTGTGGTCACTGCGCTGGTGTTGTCGCGTTCTGGGTTGGAAGAGGTTGTCAGCCTGGGTTACGCGTTGCAGCGGATCCCTGGTATGCGTCGTGTAATCAAGATGAAGGCGCAACAGCCTGCCGATACGGTTCCTACGAACGAGGCTCTTGCGGCTCAGGCGCTTACTTTCGACGACACGTTCAATGCCACCCCAATTCCTGCACCAATGTCGGCTGGTATTGTTCGTGGCCCGCGTTTGGTGCCGGGTGCGCAGGTGTCAGATGGTCGTTTCCGTTTGCTTGCCGACCACGGTTCGGTGTCGACTGCTCGTTTCTGGCATGCCCGCGAAAAGGCCACGGGTAGGGATGTGGCCTTGGTGTTCGTGGATACCTCGGGAAGTGCCCCGCAGGCCCCAGCAAGCCCTGCTGCGGCGGCGGGTAAGGCCGCTGAGATTGCGCGTCGTACGCGTGCGTTGGCGGGTCTGCATCATCCTGCGATTGCGCCGCATATTGAGGTGTTGTCGTACCGCAATGGTTGCCTTGTGGTGGCGGACTGGGTGCGTGGTTCTAATTTGTCGGCGGTGGCGGATTCTACGGTGAATCCTTATGCGGCGGTGTATGCGTTTGAGCCGTTGGCTCAGGCAAGTACGGCGGCGGAGCAGGCTCACACACCGCTGGGTATTGATAACCATGCGCGTATTCGTATTAACACTGATGGTATGGCGGTTTTGGCGTTTCCTGCTGTGTTGTCGGATTCTTCTTATGAGCGTGATCTGCGGTCGTTGCGTACTGCTTTGGGCACGCTTATCGACGTCGACACCGCACCGAAGGCCATTACGGCGTTGTTGCAAAAAGACGCAGGCGATTTGCCACAGGCTATTACCGATCTCCCTGATCCTGATGATGCTCACGAGGAGCACCTCAACGTCACTGCGGAGGAAACCCCGAAGCCGACCAACACCCCAGGTTTTGGTAGCCGTGGATTTAGCCGCAGTAGCCGTGTCTTTATTGCGGCCACCGCGATGCTCCTTGTGGTGGTACTTGCCATCATCACAGCGTATGTGACTAGTGTGCTCGGCGGGGATAAGCAGGAGGCTCCGATTACCAAGAATTCGATTGCGGGTGGCCAAAACCAGTCGACTAATTCCACCATGCCAGGAATTGTGGTGCCGGTGATCAGTGCTGAGACTTCGCACGCGGCAGGCAATGCTGATCCTGATGTTGCCGATACTGTCCCTTTGGCGATCGACACCGCACTTGAAAGCGCGTGGCAGCCCAGCAAGGGGGATACGTTGGTGCTCAACTTCGCTCAGCCGTATGTGATTAGTCGCGTCATTGTTGATTCTCCTACCAAGGGCATGACGCTAGAGGTACGCGCAGGCGATACCGTGCTGGGAACGAGCACGGTGACTAAGTCGCGCACCAAGATTACTGTGGCTCCGGCACCGGCGGTGACCTCGTTGAGTATCCGCGTGGTGGGTGTCCCAGATGGTGTATCCCCAGAAATTAACGACGTAAAGCTGGTGGCAAAAACCTAGTAAAACCACTGCTTGTCGCAGTATTGAGGCCCTCGCCGAAAGGCGGGGGACCTTTTACGTGTAGCACATCCAATACATTGTGAAGCTAAAACTCGAAGGCCGCCCACGCTACGTCCACTATGTTATCCAAGCACATGACTCATAACAGGGGGATTGATCATGGTGGGAGGGATTGCCGACCCCTGCGTCGGCATAGTAGATCACGCCAATTACAGCGACGACCAGCTAGTCACAATGTACCTCGACGGGGATCACCAAGCGTTTCACGAGATCACACGCCGCCACTATAAAAAGCTGTGGTGGCTTGCTAAAAAGTACACACAATCAGCAACGGATGCTGATGACATTATGCAGGAGTCCTTGCTCAAAGCGAGTCACAGTCTGCAGAGGTATCGTCGCGACGCAGCGCTGAGCACGTGGCTTTATAAGCTTGTTGCCAACACCGCCTATGACTACGTTCACCGTCGCCGCGAACGCAACTTCATACTTGTCGACGACTACCACGAAGCCGCCATCACCAGCGGTCACCCCAGCTCCCACGATCCTCTCGACGCCCACGAAACAACCATGTCCGTCTCCCGCGCCGTCCAGCAGCTCACTCCCGACCAGCGCACCGCCATTGAGCTTGTCGACATCATGGGCTACGACATCAACCTCGCCGCAGCGATCACGGGGGTCAAACCTGGCACTATTAAATCTCGGCGGGCGCGGGCAAAAACTCAGCTGCAGGCCATGCTGGAGCCACTCATGACAGACAGCTAGGCAACGCAGTGCATATCAGTGCGGTGTGCCTCACATATGGAATGAATCCCAACAAGTAGACGTTGTGTCCATCAAACAGTGACTACTGATTACACTGTGGTCATATATCAACATCGACAAAGGGAGTACCACGTCCATGACTGACACCACCGCTGGAACAATCCACGACGTTGCCATTATCGGATCGGGCCCAGCCGGCTACACCGCAGCGCTCTACGCAGCTCGCGCCGAGCTTAAGCCCATTGTTTTCGAGGGCATCGAATACGGCGGCTCGCTGATGACGACCACCGAGGTGGAAAACTTCCCTGGTTTTACTGAGGGAATCATGGGCCCTGAGCTCATGCAGAACATGCGCGAGCAGGCCGAGAAGTTCGGTGCCGAGCTGCGCATGGAGCTAGTGACCAAGGTGGAGCTGGAAGGTGATGTGAAAAAGATCTGGGTTGATGACCAAGAATTCCAAGCTCGCACCGTCATCTTGGCTACGGGTTCGGCACCGCGCTATCTCGGTGTAGAAGGGGAACAGACGCTTTTGGGCCGTGGTGTGTCGGCATGTGCTACCTGTGATGGTTTCTTCTTCCGCGATCACCACATTGCTGTGATTGGTGGTGGCGACTCTGCAATGGAGGAGGCGGATTTCTTGACTAAGTTCGGCTCTAAGGTGTCGATTATTCACCGTCGTGATGAATTCCGTGCGTCGGCCATTATGTTGGAGCGTGCAAAGAACAATCCAAAGATTGAGTTTGTTACGAATAAAACAGTGTCGAAGGTTTTGGGAGATACCACGGTCAGTGGACTTGAACTCACCGACACTGTCACCGGCGAGACTTCGGTTCTCGAGGCCACCGCCATGTTTGTTGCTATTGGACACGATCCACGCTCGGCAATGTTCCGCGATGTTGTCACCACCGATGCCGCTGGTTACGTCGTAGTGGAACACCCCAGCACCAAGACAAATGTGCCAGGTGTGTTCGCTGTCGGTGACCTTGTGGATAACCACTACCAGCAGGCCATTACTGCAGCTGGTTCCGGTTGTCGCGGAGCTATCGACGCCGAGCATTACTTGGCAGCACTGAATTCTTAAAGGAGCATTTACTTATGTCAAACGCTATTGCTTTAACCCAAGACACGTTCAAGAGCATCGTTATCGACTCGGATAAGCCGGTGTTGGTTGATTTTTGGGCGCAGTGGTGTGGGCCGTGCAAGAAGCTCGGACCTATCATCGATGAGATCGCAGAAGAGCTTGGCGACGAGGTCGTAGTGGCCAAGGTAGACGTGGATGCGGAGCGCAATCTTGGCGCAATGTTCCAGATCATGTCTATTCCCACAGTTTTGATCTTCAAGGACGGCCAGAAGGTTTCCGAATTTGTGGGAGTTCGTCCGAAATCTGAAATCGTGGCAAAGCTGCGTTCTTTTCTATGACTGCTAAACTTTCCTAAGTTATGCATTTAGCGAAAGGAAAGGAGCAGTGTGTCTGGCACGTTGAGAGTCGGCGACCGTAGCCCACGCATCGCCGAAGTCAGAACTGCACTGACGCGACTTGGGCTGCTTGAGGGAACCACCAAGAACCTCGAGCAGCCCAAAAGTGATACTTTCACCGATAGCGAAACCCTGTTTGATGAGGACCTAGCGCTGACACTTCAGGGATTCCAGCAGGCTCGTGGCATTATTGCCAGCGGTGAGATCAACGAGATCACGTTGAAGCTCCTACGCGAAGCTTCCTATAGCCTCGGTGCACGTGTGTTGAGTCTTGAACCCAACAATATTTTCGTGGGCGATGATGTTGTCCAGCTGCAGCATCAACTTCAGGAGCTGGGCTTTTACACCGATCGTGTCGATGGCCGCTTTGGCGAGCTGACCTACACGTCGCTAGTAAACTACCAGCTCAACTATGGTCTTAACCCAGACGGTATCTGTGGCCCCGAAACCATTCGCGCTTTCGGCCGCTTGGGCCGCCGTATCACCGGCGGTTCGCCGCATGCGCTGCGGGAACGCGAACGTGTTCGTGATGCCGGCCCAATGCTCGCCGGTAAGCGTGTGGTCATCGACCCAGGCTTTGGCGGGGCAGACAAGGGCCAGGTTGTTCGTGGTCCTTATGGCGACATCACGGAAGAAGAGATCATTTGGGATCTAGCGAGCCGTATCGAGGGCCGCATGATTGCCGCTGGTATGGAAACTATTGTGTCGCGTCCGCGCCAGGATAGTCCTTCGCTGAAAGATCGCGCAGACATTGCCAATGCGTTTGGTGCTGATGTGATGATCTCCTTGCAGTGCGATAAGTACCCGAATGATAAGGCCAATGGCGTTGCTAGCTTCTATTTCGGTTCTGAGATGGGTTCTAGTTCCCTGACGGGCGAGATGTTGTCTGGCTTTATTCAGCGCGAAATTTCCGCGCGCACGGATCTGGTTAACTGCGGTAATCATGGTCGCACATGGGATCTACTCCGCATTACAGAGATGCCTACTGTGGAGGTTGTGTTGGGTTATCTGACAAATCCGCACGACGTGACTATTTTGACCGATCCTGAGCAGCGCGACGCTATCGCGGAAGCCATTGTGGTTGCTGTTAAGCGCCTTTATTTGCTTGACGACGATGACCAGCCCACGGGCACGTATCGTTTCTCTGAGATGTTGGAGCAGGGCTTGCTGTAGCACCGTACAGTGCATAGCGAAGGGAGCCTCCTAGGAGGCTCCCTTTTTAGTATGTTTTAGTGCCCGCCGCCGAGTAGGCCCATGATGCGTTCGAAGTCTTCACGGCCTCCGAATTCCACCACAATTTTTCCTTTGCGTTTGCCCATACTGACGGACACTTTGGTGTCTAGGTCGTCGGCGAGGCGATCGGCTGCGTGGGTAAGAAACTCCGGTGTTGGTGTTTTCTCACGCTTTTTCGGTGCTGGTTTCTCGCCACGGTTAAGCAGGGTTACAGCTTCTTCGGTGGCACGTACTGATAGTCCTTCGGCGATGATCCGCTGTGCGAGTTCTGCTTGGGTGTCTTCGCCGGCTTTTACACCGAGTAGTGCGCGGGCATGGCCTGCGGAAAGAACACCGGCGGCGACTTTGCGTTGTACTTCGACAGGAAGTCCGAGCAGGCGGATCATGTTGGTGATTACTGGCCGTGAGCGCCCGAGGCGATCGGCGAGCTCGTTTTGGGTGACGCCGAATTCTTCGAGAAGCTGCTGGTAGGCCGCTGCTTCTTCGAGGGGGTTGAGTTGGACGCGGTGGATGTTTTCCAGCAGGGCATCGCGCAACATGTCGGAGTCGTCGGTTTGTCGCACGATTGCTGGAATCGTGGGAAGGCCGGCTTTCGACGATGCTCGCCAACGGCGTTCACCCATGATGATTTCGTAGCGCTCATCGGGGGATTCTTTGACCCTGCGCACGACGATGGGCTGCAAGAGCCCGAACTCTTTGATGGAGTGAACGAGCTCGGAGAGATCATCTTCGTCGAAGACGCTGCGAGGGTTTTTCTCGTTGGGTACGAGCATGCCCACGGGAATCTCACGGTATGTGGCACCGAACTCTTCGAGCTGTTCTTGGGAGTGTCTTTCGCGGACAGCACTTTCTTCGCGCTCATGGCTTTCTACAACATCAGCCAGAATGGGGTTGATGTTTCCGCCGCTGCGGTGGCGCTTTGCTGCGGGTTTTGAAGCTTCCGGCTTTTTCTTTTCCCCAAGCTTGGGTGGTGTCGTGGAAGGCCCACCGAATACGACGTCCGCGGCAGTGTCACCGATACGGGCGCCAGGGGAGGGGCTGCTAGTAATCAGTGCGGCAAGACCGCGCCCTAGTCCACCTTTGCGAGTTTCTTGAGCCATAAAGCATTACTCCTTCGATGTTTCTAGGTTGATCACGTCGGCAGTGTCCGGTTGCTCACCTTCGCTGTCTTGGGCGTCGAGCTGTTCTTGGAGGCGCCGTGCCGATTCCGGAGACATTCCTACTGCGCCCGATGCCTCGATGGGGAGGTAGTCGCCACGCTGCGCCAGCTCACGAGCGGCGTCAAGGTAGGCCATAGCGCCACGAGAACCTGGATCGTAGTCCAATACCGTCTGGCCGTAGCCTGGTGCCTCAGACACCTTCACAGAACGTGGAATCTTGGTGCGCAGTACCACGTCGCCGAAGTGCCCACGCACTTCCTCGGTTACCTGTTCCGACAGCTTTGTTCGGCCATCATACATGGTGAGCAAAATCGCGGAGATGTGTAGGTTTTGGTTGAGGTGCTGGCGAATCATGCCGATGTTGTTGAGCAGCTGTCCCACACCTTCGAGTGCGTAGTATTCGCACTGGATCGGGATGAGGACCTCGTCCACTGCAGTCATGGCGTTGATGGTCAACAGGCCAAGTGATGGCGGGCAGTCGATAAAGACGTAGTCAAAGCCGTGCTCTTTGATGAATTCATCATTGAGCGCGTCAGCAAGTCGACACTCGCGGCGAACGAGGCTCACCAGCTCAATTTCTGCACCCGCGAGGTCAATGGTGGCGGGGATACAAAAGAGGTTTTCCGAGGCAGTGGACTGCTGGAGGGCTTCTTCTGCGGTGCATTCACCGATGAGCATCTCGTAGCTCGATAGCGTGCCTGCGCGATGGTCTGCGCCCAGCGCTGTCGATGCGTTACCCTGCGGGTCAAGGTCTACCACGAGGACTTTTAAGCCTCCGAGGGCCAGGCCCGCAGCTAGGTTCACCGACGAGGTGGTTTTTCCCACGCCCCCTTTTTGGTTGGCAACCGTTAGGCGACGGGTGCGCCCTGGACGCGGCAGGTGAAGCGTGTTCGGCGTCATCACCTGGGCTGCTCGCCGTGCCGCCGCAGCAATCGGGGTGTCGTCCCAGCTCTGGTCGTCCATGCGTCCCTTCTCAGACTATTCAAGGGGCTTCTTTTTATCTGTCTTTATATAAGTAAAGAGCCCCACAGTGTGTACATTTCTACCTTAGTGTGTGTACCGCACTGGGTTCCACATGTAGTTACTATCGCACCTTGCGGATGGAAATAAGCGTGGTTGGTTCGTCCAAAACTTCACCGGCGCTAAAGATTTTTACTTTTCCACCGCAGGCTTTCCAGATCATTTTTTCGTCGCGCTCAAGTTCCTCATGTACTGAGGAGCCCTTCATGGCGATCATTTTTCCGCCGAGACGAACGAGGGGGAGTGACCAGCCGGCAAGTTTTCCTAGTGGCGCAACCGCCCTAGACGTGACGACGTCGACAAGCCCGAGCTGCTCGCGCACCGCTTTTTCCTCCGCGCGTCCACGAATGACCGTAACGTTGTCGAGCTCGAGTTTTTCTTTGACTTCGCCGAGGAAAACCGAACGCTTCAAAAGCGGCTCAATCAAGGTGATGGTCAGGTCCGGTCGCGCGATGGCAAGGGGGATACCTGGCAAACCAGCACCAGATCCGATGTCGGCGACGCGGATGTTTTCCTCCATGGCCTCGCCAATCACCGCACAGTTAAGAAGGTGGCGCGACCACAGTTTGGGGACCTCACGCGGGCCGATAAAACCACGCGTGGAGCCGTCGGTAGCCAAAAGCTCATGGTAGGCGTGCGCCTTATCGACGTTTCCTCCGAACACGTGGCTCGCTATCGACTCAATTTCTTCATGTTTCACGTGAAACCATCCCTTTTCTACGGTGTATCCCCACACTACTCACGCGTGTTCATATACTTCGCAATAACGCTAGCATGAGCACCCAACACCTATCCCCAGCAGCACAAAGCCGCCCCAGATAATCTGGAAGGCGGCTTTGCATGCAGGGGATTAACTGTTATTTCTTTTTCTTCTTGCCCTGCTGTGGACGCTGACCCGGGCGAGGCGCAGTCGCACGCTTGGCAGCTTTCTTAGCCTCAATCTCGGCAGCTTCCTCGGCATCGATCTTGTCAAAGATCCAACGCTGTTGGAAGAACGTCCAGATGTTATTCGACACCATGTAGAACAACAGGCCTAGATGCCACAAAACACCGGTGAACAAAATAGTCAACGGCATAAACCACAGCATCATGCGGTTCATCATGTCCATCTGTATCTGCATCTGATCATTCGCCGGCGGCTTTTGTAGCCCAGACTCACGACGAGCCTTCTGACGATCCACAGACAACCGGGCGTTAAAGTGCGTAGCCAGCACAATGATCAGAATCAGCGGTGCCGCAACCAGCGCAATATCAGTACGGGTGAAATCAACCGGCTGGAATGCTTCATACATTCCCTTCGGCATAGAGATAAACGCCGACAGCGGCACACCGAACAAGCGGGCATCTAGGAAGGACTGCACATCAGCAGCACTAAAGATGTAGTTAGCGGTTTCGCGGTTCACCTCTGGACTCAGGCCCAGCTGACCAGTGCCAGTACCGGTACGGTTAAACGAACGCAGCACATGGAACAGGCCAATGAACACTGGCATCTGAACCAAAACCGGCAAGCAGCCAGCAACTGGGTTAACACCCATTTCCTTTTGCAGCTTGCGGGTTTCCTCCATCAGCTTTTGCTGATCATTGGGATACTTTTTACGAATCTCCTGCATCAACGGCTGCAGTTCCTGCACCTTGCGCATGGAACGCATCTGGTTGAGCATCGGCTTGACCAACAAAGCTCGGATGGTGAAGGTCAGCAACACGATGGCCAAGACCCATGACAGGCCAGAACCTGGGTCAAGCACAAAGCTCGCAACTTTATGCCAGAACCACAAGATGGCCGAGATTGGCCAATAAATGAAGTTGAGCACTGTGAGTCAGAACTCCTTGGTGGTCGAAGTGGTACGTGGAACCTCAGATCGTCGCGCCGGCACAGGATCGTAGCCGCCGGGATGCCATGGTCCGCACTTGGCAAGTCGCACGACCGTCAACACCAGACCTTTCACAGCCCCATGGTGCGAAAAAGCTCCCAGCGCATAAGCGCTGCAGGTTGGGTCGAAACGACAGGTGGAACCCATTTTAAGGGGTGATAAATACTTTTGGTAGAACCGCACCGCATCAAACAATGCACGACTAACCAGCCCACGAGGGCGAGTAACCGCCTTATCGCTTACGGTTGAGCTTGTCGAGTGATGCCTGCACATCTGCCCTCAACTCCTCAGAACTTGCTGTCGCCGCTGGCGGTAACGCCCTCACAACAACATGGGATGACGCTGGGAACTGGTCTTTCATAGCGATTACTACGTGCCTTAACTGCCGCGAAACACGGTGACGAGTCACAGCATTTCCAACAGCCTTGGACACAACGAGGCCGAATCGCGGGCCGCCTACGGTTGCAAGGTTGCCCGCGGTCGCCTCAGCATAAAAATGAAGAACGACGGTGCTCCTTCCAGCACGCTTGCCCTTCCGAATCGTTGCACGGAACTGTTCGGAATTGCTGAGCTTGTGCTGTGAAGGTAGCACCGTCGTTCTTTTCGAGCTTGTAAGAGTGACCTTAAGCGGTCAGGCTCTTACGACCCTTGTTACGACGTGCAGCCACAATTGCGCGACCGGCACGGGTACGCATACGGATACGGAAGCCGTGCTTACGTGCGCGACGACGGTTGTTCGGCTGGAACGTCCGCTTACCCTTAGCCACGGTGAACACTCCTCTAAATTGTTACAAGGTGATATCGCCACCGGTGACCGGATGCGATATCACCCTTGAATTGGATGATTATCAAAACATAGAGAGTCACACGCCGCGCTAGTCACAGTCTCACTAGCGGTGAAAGTCTTGACCTCAACAGGGCCACACCGATGAACACGATGTGTGTGCTGAGTCCCTTCGTTCCTGGCGGCACTCTCGTTAAAGCACTTGCGATTGACGTATATGGTACGCCCGTTGCAGTGACAGACAACGAATAGAGTACGTGAGCTTGCCCTACTTCAACAAATCGACACGCCAACGAGTCACACTTACCCCTGTAATCGCAAATATGTAATTTCACCTTTGGCTTTCCTAGCGCTGGCCGGTCATCGACGATGAAAAAGACAAAAATCAACGTTTTCTGCCGTCAGTAATCCAGCCGCAATCACCCCCACACCCCACGTAGCGTTTTTCACAAGTTGGACATCGAAAAAGACAACCGAGTAACACTACGTGTAAGAAAAAATCACATACTGTGAAAAACCGTAGCTGTGGATAACTTTTTTATTTCTCCACCAAGTTTTCCACAAAAATTACATTCCCGCAGGTAGAAGCACACTTTTGGGAATGAGATTTTATCCACAGTGTGAAAAATAAAATGTGGATAACTTTTCACAGTGAGTCAACGTGGATTTTTTCCACAGCTGTGGAAAACTCTGTGGAATACGCGGTCAAAGCCGCAAACCAGTTGTGGAAAGTTCAGTGGAGTTCCGGTGGACGTCTTGTGGAAATTACAAAATTTTATCCACCACGGATTTTCCTCCACATCCCCGCGCTATGTGGAGATTGTTCTGCGAATGCAATCTCTGTGTAGCTGCCACAGCTGGCACACATCGTCGTCAATCATTCGCTTGACCTTATAAAGGAAGTACAGTGTCGGAAACGCCATCC